>NC_017924.1 GCF_000262715.1 Blattabacterium sp. (Blaberus giganteus)
ATGGATAATGAAGCTTTAATAGATTCTTTTTCAGATTTTAAATATGAAAAAAATATTGATAGAGTAAGTCTTATCGGAATATTAGAAGAATCAATACGATGTGTTTTAAGAAAAAAATATGAATCATCAAAAAATTACGATATTATTGTAAATCCAGATCAAGGAGATTTAGAAATATGGAGAAATAGGATAGTAGTGGAAAATGGAAAAGTTAAAGATAAAAATAAGGAAATAGAACTCTCTATAGCTAGAAAAATAGAACCTGATTTTGAAATCGGAGAAGAAGTTACAGAAAAAGTGGAATTACAATCTTTAGGAAGAAGAGCTATTTTATCACTAAGACAAAATTTGCTATCTAAAATTAATGAACATGATAATACAAACACTTATAAAAAATTTAAAAATAAAATAGGAGAAATCATTAACGTGGAAGTCTATCATATTTTGCCAAAACAAATTATTATGAGAGATGATGAACAAAATGAAATGGTTTTGCCTAAACAAGAGCAAATTCCAAGTGATTTTTTTAGAAAAGGAGATCCAGTTAGAGTATTAGTTAAACGAGTAGACTGGAAAGATAATAAACCTTTTGCTATTCTTACCAGAAAAGATGAATCTTTTTTGGAAGAGCTTTTTAAACTGGAAATCCCAGAAGTTTCTGATGGATTAATTACAGTAAAAAAAGTAGCACGTATTCCAGGAGAGAAAGCGAAAGTAGCTGTAGAATCTTATGATGATCGTATTGATCCAGTTGGAGCTTGTGTGGGGATGAAAGGATCTAGAATTCATCCTATTGTTAGAGAATTAAAAAATGAAAATATTGACGTTATTAATTACACCTCCAATACACAATTATATATAACACGATCTTTAAGTCCTGCTAAAGTTTCCATGATGGAAGTGAATGAAGAACACAAATATGTTAATGTATATGTTAAAATGGAAGAAATATCAAAAGCAATTGGAAAAGGAGGTCAAAATATAAAATTAGCTAGTCAATTAACCGGATACAAAATTCATATATTCAGAGATTATCCTTACGAAGATGATGTAGAACTAACAGAATTTTCTGATGAAATAGAATCAGAAGTTTTGGAAAAATTCCATAAAGTAGGTTTAAATACTGCAAAATCAGTTTTAAATTACAGAAAAAATGATTTAAGTAGACGGACAGATCTTGAAGAAGAAATTATAAATAAAGTATTTACGATATTAAGAAAAGAATTTGAAGAAGAATTAAATATAAATACATAATTTTTTTCTTTTATTTTATTTATAAATATATTTTTATATTTATGTTTATGACTGATAAAATCAGATTAAAAACAGTATTAACCAAATTTAATATTTCCTTAAAAAGAGTAATTAGTTTTTTACAAAAAAAAGGAATTGAAATAGAAAATAATCCTAATGCAAAAATAGAAGAACAAGTATACAAATCTCTTGTTCGAGAGTTTCAAACTTACAAAGATATACGAGATGCATCTGAAAAAGTTTTTTTGCAAAAAAAAATGGAAAAAGAAAAAATAAAAGAAGAATTATTAAAATCAAAACATATTCATAATCATAAAGATTATAAAATTATACGAGTTAAACCAGAAAATTTAATTGAGTTAAAAAAAATAGGAAAAATAGATTTAGATAATAAATATGGGACTAAGGAAGAAAAAAAAAATAATTTACATCAATATAAAGAGAAAAAAATAGAGACAAATAAACATAAACCTGAACATATTGATACAATTTATCAAAAATTAGATGGCGTTATGTTAACAGGAGATAGAATAGATTTATCTCAATTTGAAAAAAAAAGAACGAAATCAGAAATTAAAAAAAAACGAAAAAGAATTAAACAAGAAATTTTCATTGAAGAAATAAAAAATATTTCTACAACAGGAAAAAAACAAAACAAAGAAAAAATCCCTTCCTTCAAGAAAATCAATAAAGAACATTCTTTTCATGCTAATGATAAAAAAATAGATAAACTAAAAAACAAAAAAAATACAAAAAAATCTGGGATTACTGATGAACAAATAAAAAAACAAATTAAAGAAACTTTGGAAAAGTTATCTTCCAAAGGAATAAAGTCAAAAGCTTCGAAAATTAGAAAAGAAAAACGTCAATCCAAAAAAGAAAAAAAGCTGATACAAAATGAAATAGAAAATAAAAAAGAAGAAAAAATTCTGAAATTGGCTGAATTCACTACAGTTAATGAACTAGCATCTATGATGAAAGTCAATGCGACGGATGTGATTGTTTCTTGCATGTCTTTAGGAATTATGGTTACTATGAATCAAAGATTAGATGCAGAAATATTAACTTTAGTTGCCGATGAATTTGGATTCAATGTAAAATTTGTAGGATTAGATTTAGAAGAGGCGGTTCAAGATGAGAAAGATTTAGAGGAACATTTAAAACCTAGATCCCCTATTATTACTGTCATGGGACATGTAGATCATGGAAAAACGTCTTTATTAGATTATATAAGGAATACCAATGTTATTGCAGGTGAAGCTGGTGGAATTACTCAACATATAGCAGCTTATAGTGTAGAATGTTCTGATCACAAAAGTATTACTTTTTTAGATACTCCAGGTCATGAAGCTTTTACTGCTATGCGAGCTAGAGGGGCTCAAATAACAGATATAGCAATCATAGTTATAGCCGCTGATGATCAGGTTATGCCACAAACTAAAGAAGCTATTAGTCATGCTCAAGCCGCTGCTGTTCCTATTCTTTTTGTTTTTAATAAAATGGATAAATCTAATGCAAATTCTGATAAAATTAGGGAACAATTAGCTAATTTAAATTTTTTAGTCAAAGAATGGGGAGGAAAATATATTACTCAAGAAATATCAGCAAAATTAGGATATGGGATAGATCAGTTATTAGAAAAAGTTCTTTTAGTTGCAAAATTATTAAATTTAAAAGCAAATCCAAATAAACCTGCAATAGGAACAGTTATAGAAGCTTCTTTAGATAAAGGGAGAGGATACATTACAACTTTGCTTTTACAAGGAGGGACATTAAAAGTTGGAGATTATGTTTTAGCAGGAAGTCATCATGGTAAAGTAAAAAGTATTTTAGATGAACGAGGAAAATCTATTTCTTCAGCAGGGCCATCTAAACCTATTACTATATTAGGATTAAATGGAGCTCCTACTGCTGGAGACAAATTTAAAGTATTTAAAGATGATAAAGAAGCGAAACAGCTCGCTTCTAGAAGAGAGCAGTTACAAAGAGAACAAAATATACGAGCTCAGAAACATCTGACATTAGATGAAATAGGAAGACGTATTGCATTGGGTGATTTTAAAGAATTGAAAATTATTATTAAAGGAGACGTAGATGGGTCTGTTGAAGCTATTGCTGATGCTCTTCAAAAATTATCTACAAATACTATTATGGTGAATATTATTTACAAAGGAGTAGGTCAGATTACAGAATCTGATGTTTTATTAGCAAGTGCTTCAGATGCTATTATTATAGGATTTAATGTTCGTCCTAATATTGGAGCTAAAAATATAGCAAAAAAAGAAAACATAGAAATACGAACATATTCGATTATATATAACGTAACCAATGATATTCAAGAAGCTATGGATGGAATGTTAACTCCAGAGATTAGAGAGAAAATATTAGGAAATGCTGAAGTTAGAGAAATTTTTAAAATCCCAAAAACAGGAACTATAGCTGGATGCATGGTTATAGAAGGAAAATTATTACGTAAAGCAAAAATCAGATTGATTAGAGAAGGAATTGTTATTCATAATGGAGAATTTACTTCTCTTAAACGTTTTAAAGAGGATGTAAAAGAAGTTTCAAAAGGATATGAATGTGGATTAGGAATAAAAAATTATCATAATATAAGATCTGGAGATGTTATAGAAGTTTATGAAGAATTATCTGAATATAAAAAATAATGTATAGAACACATAATTGTGGAGAATTGAGTCTAAAAGATATTGGAAAAAAAGTGATATTATCTGGATGGATTCAAAAAATAAGAAATTTAGGATCTTTATTTTTCATAGATATTAGAGATTATTTTGGAATCACACAATTGATTATTTATAAGAAATCAGTGAAAAAAAATATTTCTTTGGGAAAAGAATTTATAATTCAAGTAAAAGGAAAGGTAGTAGAAAGATTATCTAAAAACTACAATATTCCTACTGGGGAGATAGAAATTTTAGTCTATCACATAGATTTGTTAAATTCATCTTTGTCTCCTCCTTTCACTATAGAAAATCAAACAGATGGAAATGAAGAAATTAGAATGATTTATCGGTATCTTGATATTAGGAGAAATCCTATTAAAAATAATTTGATGATTCGTCATAATTTAGCTTTGGAAACACGTAATTTTCTTTCTAAAAATGGTTTTCTAGAAATAGAAACACCTGTTTTAATAAATTATACCCCAGAAGGAGCTAGAAGTTTTGTTGTTCCTTCTAGAACATCTCCTAATAAATTTTATGCATTAGCTCAATCTCCACAATTATTTAAACAATTATTGATGATAGGAGGAATAGATAAATATTTTCAAATTGTAAAATGTTTTAGGGACGAAGATTCTCGTTCGGATAGACAAATCGAGTTTACGCAAATAGATTGCGAAATGTCTTTCGTAGAAGTTCATGATGTATTGGTATTTTTTGAATATTTTATTAAACATATTTTCAAAAAAATTAAAAACATTCAATTAAATTCTTTTCCTTGTATTTCTTATTCTGAAGCTATAAAAATGTATGGAACAGATTCTCCTGATATTCGTTTTGACATGACTTTTGTCGAATTGAATGATTTAGTTAAAAGAGAAAAAATTAATTTGTTGAAAACGCAAGAATTAGTGATAGGAATTAAAATTCAAAAATGTCATAATATCCATGATAATGATCAAATCAATTTCTTTTTAAAAAAAATAGAAAATAAAAATTTTTTTTGGATAAAATGTTTATCTAATCAAACTTTACCTTCTTCCAATATAAATTTTTTAAACGAAAAAAATTTAAAAATTTTTGTAAAATATTTTAAAGCTTTACCTGGTGATTTATTATTTTTTTCTTATGGTAAAAAAAGAAAAACTAGAGAAGAACTTGGAAAAATACGATTGAAAATAGCAGATTTTTTAAATCTTAAAAATTCTAAAACTTTTCAACCTTTGTGGATTACAGATTTGCCCCTATTAGAATGGGAAGAACAATCTAAAAAATATAAATCTGTACATCATCCGTTTACAAGTCCAAAAGAAGAAGATCTTCATTTATTAGAAAAATATCCAAAAAATATTCGTTCTAAATCTTATGATTTAATTATAAATGGAATAGAAATTGGTAGTGGATCTATCCGTATTCATAATAAAAATATACAAAATATAATCTTTAAACATTTAGGATTATCTCAGAAAGAAATAGAACATAGATTCGGTTTTTTTATAAAAGCTTTTGAATATGGAGTTCCTCCTCATGGAGGAATAGCTTTTGGATTAGACCGATTAGTTAATCTTTTAGAAGGAAATAAAAACATAAAAAACTTCATTGCTTTTCCAAAAAATAATTATGGAAAAGACATCATGACAAATGCTCCATCTTTTTTAGAAAAAGACAAATTAAAAGAGCTACATATTCGTTAAATGATTTTGATATCGTAAACGAGATTGCTCATATACATAAATAGCTTCTTGTTTATCCTTCCAATTTCCTATTTTTACTTTTTTATTTTCCAAATCTTTATATACCAAAAAAAAATGTTCTATTTCTTTTTTAGTATGTAAAGCGATTTCATCAATATTATTGATAACATTATAATTAGGATCTGCTACAGGGACACAGATAATTTTTTCATCTTTTCCTTTTTCATCAATCATGAAAAAAATTCCTATAGGTTTTACTTCTATTAAACAACCTGGCACTGTAGGTTCTGTTAAAAAAACTAATACATCTAATGGATCTCCATCCATAGAAAGAGTTTTTGGAATAAAACCATAATCTGTTGGATAACTCATAGGAGAATACAAAACCCTATCTAATCGAATTAAGTTATTTTTTTTGTCAAATTCATATTTATTTCTGCTTCCTTTGGGAATTTCAATGAGAGCATCAAAACTGATTTTCATAATTATATTTTTGTATAACAATTAAATTTTTCTAAATATAAAGCTACTTTTTTAGCGAAAAATCCACCTAAAACACCATCTATTACACGGTGATCATAAGAATGAGATAAATAAATTTTATGTCTTATGCCTATTAAATCTCCTTCTGGAGTTTCTATTATAGACAATTTTTTTTGAATTAATCCTATCGCCATAATAGCAACCTGTGGTTGATGTATAATAGGTGTACCAAAAAGATTTCCAAAACTTCCTATATTACTTATAGTATAAGTTCCACCTTGAGTTTCTTCAGGTTTTAATTGATTAGATTTAGCTCTTTTTATTAAGTCATTTATAATTTTTATTAATCCTACTAAATTATAAGAATCTGCATTTTTTATTACAGGAACAACCAAATTACCATTAGGTAATGCTGTAGCTAATCCTATATGAATATTTCTTTTTTTTATTATGTTTGTTCCATTTACGGAAATATTTATCATGGGAAGATCTTTTATAGCTTTTACAACACATTCTACAAAGACGGACATTAAAGTTAATTTTTCTCCCGTATTTTTCTGAAAATTATCTTTTATTTTATCTCTCCATTTTACTATGTTAGTAACATCCGCTTCAACAAAAGAAGTTACATGTGCAGAAATATTTTTACTATTAATCATGTGTTCCGCAGTAATCCTACGTATTCTATCCATTTCAATGATTTCTTCATTTTCATCATTATTTATACTACTTTTAATATTTCTATCGCATTTAGGAATAACAATACTATTTTTTTTAATACGAATATATTTTAATATATCTTTCTTAGTAACACGTTCTTTTTCTCCAGTTCCTTTTATCGTTTCCAATTCATAAAAACTAATTCCTTCTCTATGAGCAATTGTTCGTACAAGAGGAGAATAAAAACGTTTTTTATTTTTTTCTATTGATATATCCTCTAAAGGAAATTTTTCTTCTATTTCTAAAATAGCAATGAAACTTCCCACTTTAGCAACTTCATTGGGAGCGAATAGTTTCTTTTTTAATATCCCATTTACAGGGGAAGATATTTCAGAATCTACTTTATCTGTAGCTATTTCAACTAAAACATCTTCTTTTTTTATAGAATCTCCCTCTTCTTTTAACCAACGAATGACAGTAGCCTCAGCTATACTTTCACCCATGGCTGGAAGGGGCAAATTATACTCGGCCATCTAGATAAATCGTTTTATATTTGCAGATATTAATTCTAATCAGATATCACAAAAATAAAAACTTATAAAATCAAAAATAATAAATTCATTTTAAAAAATGAAAATTCTTTCTTTAAATCAAATTAGAAAAGCAGATCAATATTGTATTGATTCAGAATCAATTTCTTCTGTTCAATTAATGGAAAGAGCCGCAAAAAGTTGTTTTAACTGGATGATTCATAATAAATATTTTAAAATTAAAGAAATTCCATTTATAATATTAGTGGGAAATGGAAACAATGGAGGAGATGGATTATCTTTATCTTATATGTTACATTTATACGGAGCAATGGTTTCGGTATATTTAGTTAACATTTCTAGTCATTTTTCAAATGAATTTTTAATCAAAAAAAATGAAATATTACAGCATGGAATAAATTTTAAAACGATTTTTGAAAATGAAAAATTTCCTTACTTTTATAAAGAAAGTTATATTATAGATGCTATTTTCGGAATAGGATTCAATCGTACAATTAATTCATATTGGAAATCTTTTTTTCGTTATATAAACGAAAAAAAATTTAAAGCAGTTATATCCATAGATGTTCCATCCGGACTTTTTATGGAAAAAAATCATGAAAATTTTGAAGGAATCATCAAAGCCACTCACACTTTAACTTTTCAAGTTCCAAAATTACCTTTTCTATTCCCAAATTATGCAGACTATGTTGGAAAATGGTATTTGATAAATATAGGGTGGAAAGAAGATTTTCTTCGTAAAATACAAACTAAAAATTTTTATATAGATAATGCATATATTCACGCTATATATAAAAAAAAAAGAAGACAAAAATTTTCACATAAAGGAAATTATGGACATGGAATGATTATAGGTGGAAGTTTTGGCATGATGGGATCTGTTGTTCTTTCCGCAACGGCTAGTTTTCGTACTGGAATAGGAAAATTGAACGTATACGTTCCTTATTATGGATATAAAATTATCCAAAATGCACTTCCAGAAGCTATTGTAAATACAGATAAAACGAAACAACATTGGATCAATAATATTGTTATTTCTAATGAAAATAATATAAACGCAATAGGAATAGGAATGGGAATGGGCGTGCATCCTAAAACGGTGTACGCTCTAGAATCTTTTTTATTAAAAATAAAAAATAAAAAAATACCAATGGTAATTGATGCTGACGCTATAAATATATTATCACATAAATTGCAATTATTGGATCTTCTTCCGGAAGAAACTATTTTGACTCCACATCCAAAAGAATTTCAAAGATTATTATGTAGATCATGGAAAAATGATTATGATAAATTACGTTTATTAAAAGAAATGTCTAAAAAATATAAAATTTTTATTGTGTTTAAAGGAGCTCATACCATTATTTCAACACCTAGTGGAAATTTATACTTTAATAGTACAGGAAATCCCGGAATGTCAACTGCTGGTAGTGGAGATATTCTCACGGGAATGATAATGAGTCTATTATCTCAAGGATATTCTACAAAAGAATCATGTATAATGGGAGTTTATTTACATGGATTAGCAGGAGATATTGCCTCAAAAAAATTAAGCAAAGAAGCTATCATTGCTAATGATATTATTAATCATATAGGGGAAGCTTATCTAAAAATAAAAATTTAAATCTATTTATTCAAATTTTATGTTTATAATTTTATTATATGTGATCGCATATAATAAAATTATAATTGTTGTCAATAAACTAATTCTAGAAAAAAAATCTCCATATTTAATGTAAAAAGTTTTCTTTTTATTTAAATATATTTTATCATACAAAATTCCTTCTTTTCCATAAGGAATGGATGATATAATTTCTCCTTTTTCGTTAATAAAACAAGAAATTCCTGTATTTGCCGATCTAGCTACACATTTTCGATTTTCAATCGCTCTAATACGAGCGTAACACATATGTTGTTTATGTCCTTGTGATGTCCCCCACCATCCATCATTAGTAACAACAACCATTAATTCTGCATTTTTTTTTCTAAAAAAATTCGAAACATATTCTCCGAAAACAGATTCATAACAAATAATAGGAGCTATTTTTATTCCTAAATAAGGATGTTTAAAAACAGAAGGATAATTTTCTTTTCCAAGTTCCATTATAGTTCCTCCAAAATTAAGTAATATATTTCCTAATATAGGTGAAAAAATTTTCCTATAAGGAAAAGTCTCCACTGCTGGTACTAGTTTAGATTTATGATGAAATTCAACATTTTCATGAGTTCCTATTTGAATTACAGAATTAAAAATATCTATCCATTGCATATTTTTTTTGTCTTTTGTAAAAATAGGAATGGAAGTTTTACTTTGATTTTTACGATATAAAGTAAATAATTCTATTCCTGTTATAAATACTGTATTTGGAGATTTATTTCTTAAATAATCTTTAAACGCGGAAATAATTTTATTTTTATTTATATCTTTTATTTGTATTTTATTTCCTTTTCCTGGAAACATAGTTTCTGGGGCTATGATTATCATCGGTTCTTCAGATATTTTTTTATCTATTAATTTTTTTAATTTTGAAATTAATTTATCTGTAGAAGTGTAATATTTTTGATTATATGGATCTATGTTAGGCTGTAAAATTAATACATTTGCAGTACGTTCATTGTGATTTCTTCTATATTTTATATATATAAGATTTGAAATAAAAATCATGAAAAAAATTATTCCTATATTAAAAAATATTCTTTTATATAAAAAAAAGATGTTTTTATCATTTTTATACTTAAAAATGGATTCTGTAAATCCAATATTTACTATCCATATCCATATAGATCCTCCTAAAATCCCCGTATATTCATACCACTGAATCCATTCTGTACGATTAGCAAAACCATTTCCTAAATTCAGCCATGGCCAAGATAACTCCCATTCTAAATGCATTTTTTCGAATGAGATCCATAAACAAACTAAAAATATATATCCTATTCTTTTATTTTTTATATGTTTTTTAATCCATGAATAAAAAGAAAAAATGATTGACATAAAAGAAGCATTAAGTAAAACTGGAACTAAATAAGCTTCTATTGCAAAAGTTCCATTAGGTCTTTTTGCATAAAATAACCACCATGTAGAAATAGCATTCCAGGTAAAAAAAGTAATAAAAGAAAATAATAAAATAGAAAATAAAGAATGATTTAAATAATTTTCTATATATAATAAAGGAATAAAGGCAATAAATAAATATATGGGAAATCCATCAGTAGGCCATCCAAATCCCAACAAAATACCCGAAAACACACTGTATATAAAAAACTCAATTTTACTCATTTTATGTAAAATTTTAATGAAAAAAAAATAAATAAATGGAGCTGGCGGGATTCGAACCCGCGTCCAAACAAGTCGTATAAAAGATTTATCCATATTTATCCAAAAAAATTTTTTACATTTTTATCCAAGTTTTGGATCCAGAATAAAAACTTAAGATTCAAAATATAATTCAGAAAACTTAAGAATCATCTGTTTTCTTATCCTTAATATTTTTAAGTACCTCTATATCAGAAATTATAAGGAAAAATTTCTGAGAGATATTTTGCTTCTGCGTTTTTTTGCAGATGAAGCTATAATGTTAACATTAAGCAGCAAAAGCGTATTCTTTTTCGCCATTTATATATTTGTAACGCTTGATTTTCGTGTAATACCTTACGTGACACGATATGCTTTCTTTTATGACTTATCTTGCTGTCAAATCCAAAATCAGCCCCTTATTAATGAAATTTCAAATCATTATTTTACTTAAACCTAAGTTCATCAGATCAAACTAGTTTGATCTGATGAATCCATTTTTATAAATATAAATAATAAAACAGTAAAAGACCAAAGAGAAGATCCTCCATAACTGAAAAAAGGCATAACAATCCCTATTGTTGGGAAAAGACCCATAACCATTCCTAAATTAATAATTATATGAATGAAAAAAATATTTCCAACTGAATACCCAAAAATCCTTCCAAAAACATCTTTTTGTCTTTCAGATAAAAAATAAATACGACTAATAAATAATAAATAAAATATAATTAAAATTACACTTCCTATAAAACCCCATTCTTCTCCTACAGTACAAAAAATATAATCAGTATGCTGTTCAGGAACAAATTTTCCTTTTGTCACAGTCCCTTTTTTATATCCTTTTCCAAAAAATTTTCCTGAACCAATAGCTGTTTTAGAATATAATAAATTATATCCTACATTATCTCTATATTTTCTATCAAATTCATTTTGAAATAAAATATTGATTCTATCTTTATGATGTTGTTTAAAAAATTTTTGAAAAAAAAATGGAGAAAAAATAGAAAAAACTGAAAAACTAATAAACAAAAATATGTAAAAAAATAAATCAGCAAGAGATGTATTTTTTTTAATTTTAAAAAGAAAGAAAAAAATAAAAATAATAAATAAAAGTAAAATAACAATCCAAGGAGATAAATTTAACGAAACCACAAACAAAAAAATATAAAATAAAAAATAAAGTAGAAAAGAAATAGATAACCCTTCTCTATATAAAGTAAGAAGAAAAGAAGAAAAAACTATAGAAGAACCAGGATCAGGTTGTAAAAATATCAAAAAAGCAGGCAATACTAATATAATAAATATATGGAATAATGCTTTATGATTATTTTCGATATTTTCTTGACTCATTACATGAGCTATTATTAAAGATGTTGATATTTTAGCTAACTCAGACGGTTGAAAACTAATAGGACCAAAAACATACCAAGATTTTGAACCATTTATATTTTTTCCAAAAAAAAAGACTCCAATCAAAAGAAATAACGTAAATAAAAAGAAAAATGGAGCTATATGTTTATAATGAATAGGTTTAAACAGAAAAACAATAAATATGAAAACAAAACTAAACAATATCCATATTAACTGTTTTTCTGCTTTTTCTGGAGATACAGAATATAAATTCATATATCCAAAAAAGATCATAATAATATAAATGATAACAACTCCCCAATCTATGTTTTTAAATAATATTTTATTTCTTTTTACCATTATATGTATAAGTGTAAAAGTTATTTAATTTCTTCATTTTTGCTATTGAATTATATACTTTTTGCAGTCCTGAAGTCATTATTTTTTTTTCAAGATTTTTTCTAATCACATTATTTTTGATATACTTTTCTGCAATAAGACTAGCAATAGGTCCGGCCCAACGAGATCCAAATCCTCCATTTTCTATTATAACAGAAATAGCAATTTTAGGATCTTCTATTGGAGCAAACAATATAAAAATAGAATGATCGGGTAAAGAAACTATTTTTTTATGATTCACTTTAATAAAATTCTGAGCCGTTCCTGTTTTTCCAGCCATTCTAATATCGTATGATCTAAAACTTCTTCCAGTTCCGATAATAAATACTTTTTCCATTCCATTAATAATTAAATCAAAATATTTCTTTTTTACTTTAGTCTGTTTAGCTACAGTGTAGTTAGGATTTGATATAAGTTGATGATTTATTCGTTTTACTATATGTGGAGTATAGAAAAAACCCCTATTTGCTATAGCGCAAACCATATTAGCTAATTGTATAGGAGTCACATTGATCTCTCCTTGACCTATACTATTAGAAATAATTGTAATAGCATTCCATTTTGTTGTTCCATATTTTTTATTATAATAGTCTCCAGAAGGAATAACACCTTTTTCTCCTGTAGCTAAATCGTTATACAAATAATTTCCAAAACCAAAACTTTTTATAATATCACACCATTCATTAACTCCTTTTGTCAAATCTTTAGGATATTTTTCTATCACACGTTTATAAACTTGTGCAAAATAATTATTACAAGATACAGCTACTGCTGTTTCTATCCCTATAGGAAATCCATGAATTCCAGAATGACAATGAATTCTCTTTTTCCCATATTTAAATCCCTTATAACATATAAAAGTCGTATTAGTGTCTACTACTCCCATTTGAAGACCTGCTAATTCAGTAAGCAATTTAAATGGAGAAGCTGGTGGATAACGAGCTTGTGTAGTTCTATCAAATAAAGGATTATCTATTGTATTTTTCATTAATTTTTTAAATTCTTTAGATCTATTTATACCTACAAATAAATTGGGATCATTAATGGGACTAGATACTAAGGATAAAATTTCTCCATTTTTAGGATTTATAGCAACGATTCCTCCCTTTTTTTGATACATAAGCTGTTCTGCGTAATTTTGTAAATTCCAGTCTATAGTTAAAGAAATATCATTTCCACTTATAGCTTTTATATTATTTTTATTATTATTATAACTTCCTATAATACATCCTTTTCTATCTCTTACCCAATATTTTACTCCTTTTTTTCCTCTTAAAATTTTTTCATAAGATTTTTCTACACCGGCCCAACCAATAAAATCTCCCATTTGATAATAATTAGATTCTTTTTTAATTACTTTTTGAGTAACTTCTCCTATATATCCTAATATATTGGATGAACTTTCTACTTTGTAATCCCTAAGAGAACGTTTTGTCCAATCAAACCCTTTGTATTTATAAAGTTTTTCTTGTATAGTAGCGAACTTTTCTTTTGAAATAAAAGGTAAAAAAACGGATGGCAAATATTTAGAATAAGCTTTTGCTTTTTCTAAATTTTTAGAAAAAGTATTTTTATCAATTCCTACGAGATTACAAAATTCTATAATGTTAAAATGTTCATCTATAAGAATAGGAATAACTATTAATTCATAAATAGATTTGTTAAAAACCAATAGATTCTCATTTCTATCAAAAATAGACCCTCTTTCAGGAATAATAATTTCTTGTTTTATAGAAGTATTAAAAGCATTCAAAATATACTTTTCTGTATATATTTGGATATAAAATAATCTGATTATGAGAATTATACCTATAAAAATTAACAAAATGTAAAATTTATATAATTTTTTCATTGTTTAATTTTTTTGAAAAAAAAATATATAATACATAAAATAGTTGTAAAAATACTGCTAAATGTTGTTCTAAATAAAACAATTTTGTTGAAAATACTACCTTTCAACATTCCTAATATTAACAAAGAAAAATGATGTGTAACAACTAACGAAAATATATAAAGCACTTTTCTTATAAAAGACAATTCATAAATTGAAAAATCGTTTCTATTTATAAAGTTTTTTCCGTCAAAAAATTGTAAAAATTTCAATCTTAAAAAAGCAGATAAAGTAGAAGAAAAAGCATGAATTCCTCCAGAATTCATGCAATGATCAATTATCCATCCTATTAAAAATGATAAAAACAAAAACAAAAATCTATTTTCATTGTATGGATATATTAATATAAAAAGAATATATATATAAGGATATAATTCTGATGAAAATAAAGAATTTAATATTGATACTTGAATTAAACAAAAAATGAAAATATAAAATACAGAAATAATAAAACTTTTAATTAGATTCATTACTTATTTTCAACTTTATAAAGTTGAACATCATTCCATTCTTTTTTAAACAAATTTTTTACAACATAAGCATTTTCTATGGTAGAAAAATTAGCCATGAGTTTCACTTTTATAATATAATTAGCATGTTCTTCATCCAATTTATAAGAATGAACTCTTCCAATTGTAATTCCTTCAGGAAAAGTGGAAGATTTACCATCTGTTTCGACAATATCTCCTTTATGTATCGTGGAATGTCTTGGTATATCATATAAAACTACATATTCATGATCCAATCCATTCCAACTAAGAGTTCCAAAATACTTATTTTTTTTTAGTCTGGCATTGACCTTAATTTTTGGATTTAAAAGAGAAATTGCTATACTAAAATGTGGAGAACTTTTTATAATAATCCCTGCAATTCCATCTGACAATATAATCCCCATATCTGGGGAAATTCCATCTATATTTCCTTTGTTTATGGTTATATAGTTGGATTGTTCGTGTATACTATTATTTATAATTTTTACTGGAGTAAAAGTATACTGTTGTAAATAATGAATATCCTCTTTTTGAAAATCTTTAGATATTTTTCTTATTTTAGAAGATATTTGAGCTTCATGTAATCTTTTATTTTCATTTAAAAGTTTTTTGTTTTCAATTTCTAATAAAAAATAACTACGCAATTTGTAGATGGATTCATAAATTTTTCCAATTATAAAATTTGAAGAACCTGCATAAATATATTGATGAAATTTTGAATTTGAAAAGGAAAGAAAAACAGCGAAAAATTCTAGTAAAAAAAAGAAAATCAGGAAACGCCATTTTAAAAAAAAATTAAAAATTTCACGCATAAAAATCAATCCTATTTCATTAAAAATGTAAATTTATCAATATTTTTTAACGCAACTCCTGTTCCTTTTACTACAGCTCTCAAAGGATCTTCTACTAAATAAACAGAAAGACCGGTTTTATTGGAAATTCTTTTATCTAATCCTCTTAATAGAGATCCTCCACCTGCCATATATATTCCTGTTTTGTAAATATCTGCGGCAAGTTCTGGGGGAGTTCTAGAAAGAGTTTCCATAACGGCATCCTCAATTCGTAAAATCGATTTATCTAAAGCAGGAATTGTTTCCTTATAAGAAAGATTCATTTCTTTAGGTTTTCCTGTTGGAAGATCTCTTCCTTGTATATGAATTTCCTTTGGAGGAGTTTCTATAGATTCCATAGCCGCTCCTATATCTATTTTTATTTTTTCTGCAGTTCTTTCTCCAATATACAGATTATATTTAGAACGAAGAAAATAAGCAATATCATTAGTAAAAACATCTCCAGCTATTTTTATAGATTTTTGACATACTATTCCACCTAAAGCTATGACTCCACATTCTGTGGTTCCTCCTCCTATATCAATAATCATATTTCCTTCAGCTTTGGTGACAGAAATACCTGAACCTATAGCAGCGGCCATGGGCTCTTCAATAAGATATACTTCTTTAGCATTAAGATGCTGAGCTGAATCTTTTACGGCTCTTTTTTCCACTTCTGTGATTCCGGATGGAATACAAATAACCATTGTTAATGATGGAGTAAAAAATTTGTTATTTACACCTGGAATTTTTTTAAGAAATTCTTTAATCATAAGTTCTGCCACTTGATAATCTGCAATGACTCCATCTTTCAATGGTTTGTAAATTTTTATATTTTCATGTGTTTTTCCTTGCATTTGTTTAGCTTCTTCCCCTACTGCTAATACTTTTTTTGTTCTTACATCTATAGCTATTATTGAAGGTAAGTCTACTATTACTTTGTTATTATGCATAATCAGTGTATTTGCTGTACCTAAATCTATAGCTATTTCTTGAGTAAAAAGATTCTTCATAAAATCTATTACTAATCCCATTAATATTTTTTTTATGAAAATATTTACCTAATTTAAGTAAAATAAGAATACAGTTTTTCTGTATATTATGAATATGTTGTAATAATTTTGTTTTAATATGAAAGAACACGATGTATTCTTGTTGCAAGGAAGTAATAAAAAAGATAAAAAAAAATATTTAGATAAATCTTTAATTTTAATTTCTAAAAAAATAGGTAAAATTATTAGAATTTCATCATATTTTGAAAGCGAAGCATGGAATATGAAAAATTATTCTATTTTTTATAATAGAGCTTTATACATAAAAACAGATTATTCTCCTATTGATCTTTTAAAAAAAATTTTTAATGTAGAATTTATTGTAGGTAGAAGAAAAAATATTTGTACAGGAGAATATCAAAATCGAGAAATAGATATAGATATTTTATTTTATGATCATATTATTATATATAGTTTCATTTTGACAATTCCTCATCCATTATTACATTTACGAAGATTTGTTTTAGAACCTATGTGTGAAATCGCACCAAATAAAAATCATCCAATATTTAATTTAACTATTTTAGAAATGTTAGGATTATGTATGGATAAATTATATGTAAAAAAAATTGTATAAAATTCGAATTTCTGTTTATATCATATTATTTATGTTTTCTATATCCATTTTTTACGGAAACGAAAAAAAAGAAAATCGTATTCTTGATAATCATCATAAAATAAAAAATGATTTTTCTTTTTTGAAAGATGTTTTAAAATATAAATCGGATATACAAGAACATGATATAAAAGAAGGAAAATCATATTTAAAAGGACAAGCTTCTGTAGAATATGATAACACAAAAATTGAAGCTGATTATATAGAATTAAGCTGGAAAACTGGAGATTTATATGCGAAATCAAAAGAACAATCTGTTTTTTTACAAAAAGGAAATCAACTATATTTTTTAAATAAAATTCATTTCAATTTAAATCATAAAATAGGAGAAGCAAAAAACTTCTATATAAAAGAAAAAAATCATATTGTGATAGCTAATGATATTTTAAAAAAAAAAGAGGATATTTTAATGAAAAAAATTACATATATATCAGATTCTTTTTTTTTAGAAAAAAAAGATAATTCTCCTGATTTTTATTTAAAAACAGATTATTTAAAATATTCTTATTTAAAAAAATATATTTTTTCTGGTCCAATTTTTTTTTATTGGTATAAAGTCCCAATGCCTATTTTTTTACCTTTTTTATATATGCCTATAGAATTGAAAAAAGCATCTTATGGTATTTTGTATCCAAAATTAGGAATTCAAGACAAAAAAATTTATATGGAAGATTTAGGATTATTTTTTCCTATTTCTGATTTATTCAATTTTAGAATAAATACTTCCATATATAATACTAAAAAATGGAAAATTCAAACAAAAATAGAATATAAATTGAGATATGCTTATGATGGATTGATTAATTTTGATTATCAAAATATGTTCAATGAACAAAAAAATTATTTATTTCAATGGAAACATAATTCAGATTTTAAATCGAATTCTGAAATAAGTTTTAATGCGAATATTAATTATGATAATATTTTTTTACATAATAAAAATATTAATTTTTCTTATATAAACATAAGAAAAAAGTTTTATAATTATTTATGGTTTATAGATTTTTATATGATTCAATATCATGATAAAAAGAAAATTAAATTTATCATTCCAGAATTTATTTTCCATACAAATAATATACTTTTTCATGATAAAAAAAATTCTTTTTTAAATCATATAAATATCGAAAACAGATTCCAATTCAATAATTTTATAGATGTTCATAAAACAATATATTTTCATGCTGGACTGAATCATAATATGAGCATGACTACTTATTTTTATTTTTTTTATCCTTATTTAAAGGGTTCATCTAAAATTTTGTATAAAGATTTTTATACATGGAATTTCCAAGATTTTTATGTTTCAAGTTTTCAAAACTTAGATTTTTCAACAAATATAGTATCTATTCCGTTCTATAAAATTTGGAATTTTAAAAATATTTTTTTATTAAAACATCAAATAAAACCTATTTTATCTTTTCATGTTAAATACTTTCCTCCTGTTTTTTATAACGTAAAAAATCATTTTGAGAAAAGAATAAATTTTATTTTAGATAACGATTGTATAAGTACAATAAAAAATCCATGGAATGGTGTTGAGAAAAAAATAGAAATTTTTAAAGAAATAAATACCTCATTTCTTATTGATCATAATTTTATGAAATGGGAAAATTTTCATATTACGGGTAATACTGATTTAGCAAAAAATTCGGAAATCAAATATAAAGTAGGAATAGATTTTGGAAAAAAAGAAAAAAAAAATAAAATAATATATTTTGATTTTTCTTTTTCTTCTAATTATAAAATAAATTTTTTTCCTGTTAAAAATAAATTTCAAAAAAAAGGGAAAAATCGTTATGATTACTTTTTTTTCGATAGAAAAAATTATGCAAAATATTCAATCCCGTTAAATTTAAAAATTGATTTTCATTCCAATTATGAAAAAAATTTTTTTAACAAAAAACAATTATTTCATACTCTTTTAAATTTTAATGGATCTATAAATATTACAAAATATTGGAAAATAAGTTTTAATACAGATTACAATTTGTTAAAAAATCAAATCATATTCGCTAATATTATTTTTGATAGAGATATAAGAAGCTTTGATATGAGTTTTAATTGTGTTCTTGCAAAAAATTATTCCTGGTCTTTTTTTATTGGATTAAAAGATCCAAACTTCAGAAATATTATACAATACAATGAAAAAAACTAATTAATCATGATACCAAAAAAATTTTCAATAGAAAAAATTCCATCTTATGGACCATATAATACATGTGTTCTTGTTGCAGGTTTTTTATTTATTTCTGGACAAATAGCTGTAGATGAAAAAAAAGAAATGCTAATATCAGGGAATATAGAAATAGAAACAAAAAAAGTTATGGAAAATATAAAAATTATTCTTTCAGAAAATGGAATAGGATTTTCAAATGTTGTAAAGACTTCTATTTTTATAACAGACATAAGTTTTATTTCTAGAATAAATAATGTGTATTCCAAATTTTTTCATGAAGGAAATTATCCTGCTAGAGAAACTATACAAGTTTCTGCTCTTCCAAAAAATGCTAATATTGAAATATCCTTAATAGCATATAAAAATTAATTATTTTAATAATTTATTGTGAAATATGTAATGTTAATTTTTATTTTTATTTTTTTTTTAAAAGGATTTTCTTCTACTTCTAATGAAGTAAAAAAAATTGTACAAATCGTTCATGCTGATATAATACGAAACAATAATAATCATGATCAAACTTTTGTTTTAATAGGAAACGTTCATTTAAAATATGATAAGTATCATCTTTTTTGTGATAAGGTTATATATAATAAAAAAAATAATAAATATTATGGATATGGAAATGTGAGATTAGAGTCAAAAAAAACTAAAATAGTATCTAAAAATATAACAGGTAATTTTTTTGATTTTCAATTATCAGGTAAGGTAATTCTGTATCAAAAAAAAATAAAATTAACAGCGGAAATTATTAATTATAATTTTCAAAAAAAATCACTTCAAGCTATCAATAATGTTGTCCTATTTTTTGATAAAACCAAATTAACTACTAATATATTAGAATATAATTTTATACTAAATCAAATTTTTTTACAAAAAAATAGCATTATATATTATGGAAATTATACTATATATAGTAAAAAAGGTTTTTTTTATTTTAATAAAAAAAAGATAGAATTAAAACATGAAATTAAATTGATTAGCAAAAATTATACTGCATATGCCAATACGTTAGAATATCTGTTGGAACAAAATCAAGTAAATTTTCGTGACACCGTGATTATAGTGCAAAATACAAATCTTAATAATTTTATTTATGCTAAAAAAGCACTATTCTCATTTAATAAAAAAATATTTTTATTTAAAAATTATGTAAGTATTTATTATAATGGAAAAATTGTGAGAGGAGAATATTTATTTTTTGATCACAAAAAAAAGTATGGATTTATTAAAAATGTTTTGTTTGAAGATTCAAAAAGAAAATATTTTTTGATGAGTGGACATGGAAAATTTGATTTTCATTCTGGATCCTTAATTTTCGAAAAAAATCCGAAAATTATAAAAATATTAAAAAAAAATAATTCTGTTTTCATTTATTCAAACATTTTAAAAATAAATATAAAAAAGGACTATACATATTCGATTCAAGCTTTTTCTGTAAAAAGTTTTTTATTGAATGAATCTATTCAAGGAAAATGTGATTCTTTTAATTATGAATCTTCAAATGATTATGTTCAATTTGATGGAAATCCCATATTTTGGTTTCAAAATAAACAAATTACTGGAAAAATCATATATATACATTTTGAAAAGGAAAATAATGATATTTTGAAATATATAAAAATTGTTAAAAATGCTTTTTATATAGAAAAAATAAACTCAAAAGAGTTTAATCATATAGAAGGAGATATTATGACTGGATTTTTTAACAAAGAAAATATTTTAGAAAAAATAATAATTAAAGAAAATATTAACAGTATTATTTTTTTTAATAAAATAATTAATAAATTATCCTGTGGTGTTCTATCTATAGATTTAGATAAATTAAATAAAATAAAAAAAATCTCTTGCATAGGAGAAGCATATTCAGAATTAATTCCTATTCATAAAAAAAGTCCTAAGGAACTCCTTTATTTTCATAAATTTTGGAAAGAAAAAGATAAACCGAAAAATGATAAAAAACTTTTTATATATAAAGAAATAAACAAATATAAAAAAGAAAGTTTATTAGAAAAAAAACAAATTAAAATTATGGTTAAATAGAATAAAATCCTTCTTTATGAAAGAATTAGAAAAGGACTTTCTTCAATATCAAACTCAAATCAATCCATCTCCCATGAATATCATAGTCAATCACGCGGAAGGAAGCTATATTTATGGAAAAGATGGTAAAAAATATTTAGATTTTGTAGCAGGAATTTCCGTAAATGTATTAGGACATGGAAATAAAAAAATAAAAGAAGCTATAAAAAAACAAGTAGATAAATATCTACATACCATGGTATATGGAGAATTTATACAAAATCCTAGTGTGATGCTTTGTAAAAAAATATCAGAAAATATTCCATATCCACTAACTACTACTTATTTAGTTAATTCTGGAACAGAAGCTGTAGAAGGAGCTTTAAAATTAGCTAAATGTTATACTGGAAGAGAAGAAATTATATCCTGTAAATGGTCTTATCATGGAAATACTCATGGCTCCATGAGTGTTATGGGTAATGAAAATTATAAAAGGTCTTTTAGACCTTTGTTACCTTTAATTAAATTTATCACATTTAATCATGTAGAAGAATTAATTAATTCTATTACAAACAAAACTGCTTGTATTATTTTAGAAACAATTCAATGTTCTGCTGGAATTATATTACCTAATATTTCTTTTTTAAAAGAAGTAAGAAAACAATGTAATTTAAAGAAAGCTTTAATGATCCTTGACGAAATCCAAACTGGATTTGGAAGAACAGGAAAACTTTTTGCATTTGAACATTATGGAGTCATTCCTGATATATTAATAATGGGAAAAGGAATGGGAGGAGGAATGCCTATCAGTGGTTTTGTCTCTTCTAGAAAAATTATGAAAACTTTTCGTGATATTACTCCTTTAGGACATTTAACTACTTTTGGTGGAAATGCTGTTTCTGCTTCTGCTTCTTTAGCTACTTTAAATCAACTTATTAATTCCAATATAATGGAACAAGTATCTGTGAAAGAAAAATGGATTAGAGAATATTTGGTTCATAATAAAATTAAAAATATTCATGGAAAAGGTCTTATTTTATCTTTTGAATTAAAAAATAAAGAGACAGTAGAAAAAGTTTTTAAAAATTGTATAAAAAAAGGATTAATATTATTTCGTTTTTTATTTCATAACAATTCTTTACGTATATCTCCTCCATTAACAATTACAAAAAAGGAAATCCAAAAAGGATGTTCTATTATTCTAGAAAGTTTAAATAAACTTTAAAAAAAAATAATATAAATGAGATTTTTCATTGAATTAGCTTATAATGGAAAACATTTTTTTGGATGGCAAATTCAAAAAAAAGTAAGTACAGTAGAAGAAGAATTAGAATATTGTTTATCAAAATTATTGAAAACATCTATAAATGTTGTAGGGGCTAGTAGAACAGATAAAGGAGTTCATGCTAAACAAATGTTTGCTCATTTTGATTATGAAAGAAAAATTAAAAATAATTTCGTAGATAGATTAAATGTTTTTTTACCTAAATCTATTAAAGTATTCAATATTTTTCCAGTAAAAAAAAATATTCATGCAAGATTTGATGCTATAAAACGAACATATAAATATTATTTAACGCGCGAAAAAAATCCATTTAATGAAGATTTATCTTGGTACTGTTTTTATCCACTCAATATTCAAACAATGAATATAGCTTCAAAAAAACTCATGGAGTATAAGGATTTTAGTTCTTTTTGTAAAAAAAAAAAAAAAAGAAAAAATGAAGAAGAAAACAATATATGTCAAATTTATCATGCAAGTTGGTCTGAGAATAATAACATTTTATGCTTTACAATTGAAGCTAATCGATTTTTAAGATCGATGGTTAGAGCTATTATAGGGAGGCTTATTGATGTAGGAAGAAATAAAATCAGCATAAATGAATTTGTAAAAATTATAGAATTAAGAGATTCTAATTTTTGCAAATTTATAGTCCCTGCATGTGGTTTGTTTCTAACTAATATTCTCTATACAGAAGAGATTTTTTATGAAAAAAAATTGGAATAAACAAAATTCATCTTTAAAACAGCTTATTATAATTAGTTTAAATTATAAACTTATATTAATATCAACGATTACAACTTCTATATTAATTTCTTTTATTTCAGCTTATCGTCCTAAGTTAATACAAAAAGCTATAGATACTCATATTCTTTACAAAGATTTTTTAGGATTGAAAAATATATTAATATTAATCAGCATACTTCTTTTTTTAGAAAGTATATTTCATTTTATTTTATTATATCTATCTAATGTATTAGCACAAAATGTAATTGAAAAAATTAGAATTCTTTTATTTGAAAAATTATTACATTTTAAAAATTCTTTTTTTAATAAAACTCCAATAGGAAAATTAGTATCTTATTCTGTATCAGATATAGAAACCATAACTGTAATATTTAATGATGGAATCTTGCTTGTTTCTGGAGATGTTTTTAGGATTATTATGATTATTATTATGATGTATACAGTTCATCAAAAACTATCTTTTATAGTTTCCCTAACTATTCCTTTTATGTATATCATAACTCGTTTTTTTCAAAAAACGTTAAAAAAAACGTTTCGTGAAGAACGGATTCAAACCTCACGTTTAAATAGTTTTTTACAAGAAAATATTATAGGAATGTCTATTATTCAACTTTTTCATAAGGAGAAAGAAGAATATTTAAAATTTAAATCTATTAATCATAAATTAATGAATGCTCATTTTAAAACCATCTTTTATTTTTCTATTTTTTTTCCTATAGTAGAAATAATTTCTGCTGTAACAATAAGTATTATCATATTTTATGGAGGATTTCATGCAATTGAAATAGGAAATGTTAAACCGGGACAAATTATTGCTTTTATTTTTTTTATTTATCTTCTTTTTCGTCCTATGCGACAAATAGCTGATAGATTTAATATAATACAAAGAGGAATAGCTGGTATTGAACGTATATTTTCTATATTAAATTCTAAAGAATTTATTATTAATAGAGGGAATTTACGTTTCAAAAAGTTAAAAGGACATATTGTATTTAATAATGTTTATTTTTCTTATATAGATAATGAAATGGTATTGAATGGAATTTCTTTTGAAATTAACCCAGGGGAAAAAGTAGCAATAGTAGGATCAACAGGTTCTGGGAAATCTACAATCACTCATTTAATTTCTAGATTGTATGAAATAAAAAAAGGAAATATTCGGATTGATGGACATTTAATTCAAGATATTGAACTGAAAAATTTAAGATCTCATATAAGAGTGGTTACACAAGAAACTTTTTTGTTTAATGATTCGATTATTAATAATATTACTTTAGGAAATCCATCTATTAGTCTTGATCAAATAGAAAACATGGCAAAAAAAATAGGAATCCATAATTTTATTACATCTTTACCTAACGGGTATAAATTCATAGTAAAAGAAAGAGGAAATTTACTTTCTATTGGAGAAAAACAATTGATTTCTTTTTTAAGAGTTCAAATGCATCCTTATTCTGTACTTATATTAGACGAAGCAACTGCTTCATTAAACAATGAATTAGAAAAAATGATCTATCATGCCACAGATATTTTAACTAAACATAAAACTTCTATCATCATCACTCATCGTCTTTCTACATTAGAAAATGCGGATAAGATATTGGCTATTGATAAAGGATGTATTGTAGAAAAAGGAACTCATAAAGAATTGATTCAATTAAATGGATATTATTCCGGATTATATAAAGAATCTTTGAACAAAAAAAATTAACAATTCATCTTTTTTGCATAATAAGTCTTTTTTAATATTTCCTTTGCCCAATTTTTTACTTTATCTTTTTTTTTAATGTCTATTACAAAATTTTTGAGTATTGAATAATTTTTTTCAAAAGAAACAGGTTGGGATGGAATTTCATCTAATAATTTAAATATAACAAATGCTTCTTTTCCGTTTATAATTTCTTTGTAAGGATAAGTAATTTTTCCTTTTTTTAAAAGAATAAATGCTTTTTTCATATTTTTTGATAGTTGATTTTCATCAATCCAAATTTTATTCTGCACTATTACATTTACTATTTTATTTTGACTTAATAAATTAGGTATTTGATCTATATTTATTTTGTGACTGATAATACGTTTTCTAAAAAATTCTGCAAATGATTTTGTTTTGTATAATTCATATTTAGAATATTTAGGTTTGATTAAAATGTGTTTAAAATCAATATCATTTTTCCTTTTTTTTTCCATCTTTATAAGATGAAATCCTAAATCTGTTTCGAAAGGTTCAGACATTTCTCCTTCTTTTAAGGATAAAACTAAATGTGCAAATTTTTTTGATAGATCGTTGATTTTTATATCCTTTACAAAACCACCCTGTAATGCAGAAGCTTCATCTTCAGAATATAAAATAGCTTTGATATAAAAATCAGTATCAGAATGTATTTCTTTTTTGATTTTATTCAAAAAACCAATTATTTTTTTTTTGTTAGTTTGACTTAATTTAGGATAAAAAATTATATAAGAAATACATATTTTTTTTGGGTAGTAAGGAATTTTATTCTGTTTTTTTAACAAAAAATATTTTACTTCTTCTGGAGAAGTTTCCACCTCTTTTGTAATTTTATTGTAGTATTTTTCTATATACTGTTGATTTATAATTTTTTCAGTTATTTCTTTTAAAAAATTTTTATTTTCTAATTGTGTTAAAAATTCTTCTCGATTAACATATTTTTTTTTCATTTCTGATATAAACATTTGAGTTCTTAATTCTAACTCTCGATCATTGATTTGTATGCTTTTATCTTTTTTTGCATAATAAAGCATAAATCTTTGAATCAAAAAATCATTTATAATATCAGGATTGCACAACGATTTTTTATCATCAAGGTTCCCAATTTCAGAATCTAAAATGATATCATTTCCAATTATTACAGAAATACCACTAAGTTTTTCTAAACTAGAAGAATATAAAAAATCAACATATAAAAATGCAACAAAAAAACATTTTATAATTATAATAAAGTTTTTCATCACATACAAATATTCATATTTTTTTATTAAATAAAAAAATAAAAAAAAATTTTAAAAATTAATTTATGACTTTAAAAGTCAAAAATATATATAAAAAATATAAAAATAAATATGTAGTCGAAAATGTTTCACTTCAATTAAATAAAGGTGAAATAGTAGGATTAATAGGGCCTAATGGGGCAGGAAAAACAACTTCTTTTTACATGATTATAGGATTAATTAAACCAGATAGAGGAAAAATATTTCTTTTTAACCAGGATATTACATCAAATCCAATGTATCAACGTTCTAAAAAAGGAATAGGATATCTAGCTCAAGAACCATCTATATTTAGAAAATTATCTGTAAAAGATAATATTTTATGCATATTAGAAATGCAAAAAATACCGGATCAAAAAAGAAAAAAAATAGCAGAAAAACTTATTGAAGAATTAGGATTACAAAAAATCATAAATCATCGGGGAGATATTATTTCTGGGGGAGAACGAAGACGTACCGAAATTGCTAGATGTTTAGCTATAAATCCTAAATTTATTTTTTTAGATGAGCCTTTTTCTGGGATAGATCCAATAGCTATAGAAGATTTACAAAAAATAATTCTTTCTCTAAAGAAGAGAAATATAGGTCTATTAATTACAGATCATAATGTGCAAGAAATTTTTTCAATAACAGATCGTATTTATTTAATGTTTAATGGTAAAATTATTAAATATGGATCCACCGAAGAAATTATGCAAGATCCTGTTGTAAAAAAAATTTATTTAGGGAATCGAATCATAAATTTTAATAATTACAATAAAAAATGAATCATCGATTTTATGGTCCGGAAGTGGGATTATTTCTTAATGGAGAAACTCCTCCTTTCTTGGAAAAAAAATTTTCTTTTTATAAAAAGATTTTTGCAGTGGATGGAGCTTTTTATTATTTAAATAGATATGGTATTTCAGTAGATTATGTTATTGGAGATTTTGATTCTCTTTCTATTTCAAAAAAGGATGTTCCTTTAGAAACTCTTTTATTAAAAACTTATGATCAAAGATATACTGATTTTGATAAAGCTTTAAATATTATTTATCATAAAGGATTTTTAAACATAAATGTTTGGGGAGCAAGTGGAATGGAACAAGATCATTTTTTGGGAAATTTATCAACAGCTTTAAAATATAAAAAAAAATTATCTATCATATTTCATGACAAACATCATTTCTATTTTTTTTCTGATAAAAAAACTTCTTTTTACCATAAAAAAAATAAAAAAGTATCTTTATTTCCATTTCCTAAAGTAGAAGGATTATATACCTATGGACTCAAATATTCTATAAAGAAAGGATTATTAAAAATAGGAAAAAATATAGGCATAAGAAATGAAGCTTACAGTCAGAGAATAGAAATTAATTACAAAAAAGGAGAATTGTTAATATTTATAGAAAGATAAAATTTTATAGTTTTTTGATCATATTTTTTACATGAAAAGCTGATCTTTTCAAAAGATTGTTTTCTTTTTGATTCAATTGTAGTTCTACAATTTTTTCTATTCCATTATTTCCTAAAATAACTGGAACTCCTAAACACATATCTTTCAATCCATATTGTCCTTTTAAAAAAACCGAACACGGAAAAATACGTTTAGAATCTTTTAAAATCGCTTCTACTATTTTTACAACAGATGCACTAGGAGCCATCCAAGCAGATGTGCCTAAAAAATTTACTATTTCTTCTCCTCCTTTTTTTGTTTTTTCAATAATTACATTATTATCTTCTTCTGATAAGAATTCTTTTATGGGAATTCCTGATACAGAAGTATATCTATATAAAGGAACCATTGTGTCCCCATGACCTCCTAATAATAAAGATTGTATATCAATAGGAGAAACATTTAATTTTTTTGATAAAAAAAAACGATATCTAGTAGAATCTAATATTCCGGCCATTCCAATGATACGAGAAGAATCCACTTTAGCCGTTATATAACTTACATACGTCATAACATCTAATGGATTGGATACAATGATCAATTTAGCTTTTGGAGAAAAGAAAATAGATTTTTCAGTTACAGAACGAATGATTTTTGCATTAGTTTTTACAAGATCATCTCTGCTCATTCCAGGTTTTCTCGGAATTCCACAAGTAATAATAATGATTTCCGAATTTTTGGATTTGGAATAATCATTGGAAATTCCAATAATTTCAGTATTTGATTGAATCATAGGAAGCATTTGAGATATGTCTAAACTTTTTCCTTCTGAAAGTTTTTCTATAATATCCAACAAAACAATTTTTTTGACTATATCTTTCTGAGCTAATAAACTAGCACAAGAAGCACCCACATTTCCTGCTCCAATAATAGTTACTTTCATTTTATTTTTATTTTAATAGCTAAATTTGTAATGTAATAAAGATAAACACAATTTCTATTATGAAAGAGGGTTCCGTTAAAAAATTCTATTATAGACATATAGGACCGTCTAGTCACGAAATCCGTAATATGTTAAAAAAATTAAAATATTCTTCTATTAAGGATTTTATAAATAAAACTATTCCAAAAGAAATACGTTTAAAAAAAAAATTAAATCTTCCTAAATCTATTTCTGAATATCAATATTTAAATCACATTTATAGAATAAGCAAAAAAAACAAAATTTATCGTTCTTATATAGGATTGGGATACAAAAATACCATAACTCCAAGTGTTATTCAAAGAAATATTCTGGAAAATCCTAGTTGGTATACTCCTTATACCCCTTATCAATCAGAAATATCTCAAGGACGTTTAGAAGCTTTAATTAATTTTCAAACTATGATTTCAGATATAACCGGAATGAAAATCAGTAATGCTTCTATGTTAGATGAATCCACCGCTGCAGCTGATGCGATGTTCATGATTTATCAAGAAAAAATCAAAAAAAAACAAATAGATAATAATTATCATTTTTTTATTTCTAATGAAATACTTCCACAAACTTTTTCTGTTTTAAAAACAAGATGTTTTGGATTGGGGATACATGTCATATATGACAGTCACAAAAATTTAAAAAAAAAATATGAAAATGAAAAAATATTTGGATTAATAATATCTTATCCTTCTAGCTTAGGAGAAATATACGATTACAGTGACACAATTGAATATGCAAAACGTCATAAAATCTCAGTAATAGTTTCTACAGATCTTTTATCTTTATCTTTGTTAAAACCTCCTGGGGAGTGGGGGGCAGATGTTGTTGTTGGATCCAGTCAATCTTTTGGTATTCCTATGGGATTTGGTGGGCCTCATGCCGCTTTTTTTTCTACTCATGAACGATATAAACGTTTTCTTCCTGGAAGAATTGTTGGAATATCTGTGGATAAAAAAAATAAAAAAGCTTTTCGTATGGCTTTACAAACAAGAGAGCAACATATCAAAAGAGAAAGAGCAACTTCTAATATTTGTACATCACAAGTACTTCCCGCTATAATGTCTTCTATGTATGCTTTATATCATGGAAAAAATGGATTAATAGAGATCGCAAAATGTATTCATGAATATGCTAAAAAATTAGAATTTTTATTAATAAATAATATAAATTATCTTTTTCAAGTAAATGCTTTTTATTTTGATACTCTAAGAATTAAAACAGATTACGTTAGTAAAATAAAAAAAGTGGCAGAACGTAGAAAAACTAATTTTAGGTATATAAATGAAAATTATTTAACGATTACTCTAGATGAAACAACTAGACAAAAAGATATCAATCATATTTTATCTATTTTTTATGAAGCATATAATCAAGATAAAAAAACGTATAAAAAAACATATAATACGAATATTCATGATAAATTTCCTAGTTTTTTAAAAAGAACTTCTAATTTTTTAGAACATGAAGTTTTTCGTAAATTTTATTCAGAAAATGAGCTAATACGTTATATAAAGAGATTGGAAAAAAAAGATATTTCCTTGACTCATTCCATGATTCCACTTGGATCATGCACTATGAAATTAAATGCTTCTGCGGAGTTATTTTCTTTAAGTCAACATGAATGGAAAAATATTCATCCTTTTGTTCCTGATATACAAGCAATGGGATATCATTTTGTCATTAAAAATTTAAAAAAATATTTGAAAGAAATTACTGGATTTTCTGGAATTTCTTTACAACCAAATTCAGGTGCACAAGGTGAATATGCAGGGCTCATGGTTATAAAACATTATCACAATTCATTACAAGAACATCAAAGGAATATAGCATTAATTCCTTATTCTTCTCATGGAACCAATCCTGCTTCAGCAAATATGGCCGGTATGAAAGTCGTATTAATAAAGACAACCAGTGATGGATCAATTAATAAAAACGATTTATTAAAAAAAGTAAAAGAAAATAAAAATTTATTATCTGTATTCATGATCACTTATCCTTCTACTTACGGAGTATATGAAAAAGATATTAAGGAAATTACAGATATAATTCATGAAAATGGAGGACAAGTTTATATGGATGGAGCAAATATGAATGCTCAAGTAGGATTAATTCAACCAGCATATTTAGGTGTAGATATTTGTCATCTTAATCTTCATAAAACTTTTGCCATTCCTCATGGTGGAGGAGGACCTGGAATGGGTCCTATTTGTGTAGCTTCACATTTAAAACCTTTTTTACCAAATCATCCTTTTCAAAAACAAAAAAAGAACGAAAGAGACAAAAATACATTAACTGTTTCCTCTTCTCCATATGGTTCTTCTTTAATTTTAACAATTTCTTATGCTTATATCCGTCTATTGGGACCAAATGGACTTCGAAAATGTACGGAAATATCTGTGTTAAATGCAAATTACATAAAAGAAAGATTGAAAAAGTTTTATAACATATTGTATGTAGGAGAAGACAACACTGTTGCACATGAATTAATTATAGATTGTAGAATTTTTAAATATATGGAAATAGGAGTTATAGACATAGCAAAAAGAATGATGGATTATGGGTATCACGCTCCCACTATCTCTTTTCCTGTAGAAGGATGTATGATGATAGAGCCAACAGAAAGTGAATCTAAAGAAGAATTAGATCGTTTTATTGAAACTCTTATCAGCATAAGAAAAGAAATTAAAGAGATTGAGGATGGCAAATTTTCTAAAATAAATAATGTATTAAAAAATGCTCCACATAGTATAGATATTTTGACTAAAAATGAATGGATATATCCTTATAGTAGAGAAAAAGCAGCTTATCCTTTACCTTGGATTAAGGACAGAAAATTTTGGCCTCCAATAAATCGTGTTGACGATGGATATGGAGATAGAAACTTAATATGTACATGTATGTAAACAAAAAACGAACAATTAAAATGTTTTAAATTTTGAATATGGTGTAACATGAATAGAGTCAAATAAATTTTTTTCATATTTAAGTAATCCTGTAATGGCGATCATAGCTCCATTGTCAGTGGTGTATTCTTTTTTTAGAATAAAAATTTTACATCTTTTGTCCTTTTTTTCAAAAGACATAAATGTTCGTATAATTTCATAGTTTGCAGAAACTCCTCCTGCTAAAGCTATTCTATAAATTCCAGTTTTTAAAATAGCTTTTTGTACTTTTTCTGAAAGTATTTCAGCTGTGGTTTTTTGTATAGAAGCACAAATATCAGATAAATTTTGTTTTATAAAAAACATATTTTTATTTAACCTTTTTTTTAGAAATCGAATGACATCGCTTTTAAATCCACTAAAACTAAAGTCTAGTCCAGTTACTGTAGGTTTTGAAAAAATAAATTTTTTATTATTTCCATTTTTAGAAAAATATTCTATCATGGGTCCACCTGGATAATCCAATCCCAATGCTCTAGCAATTTTATCTAAAACTTCTCCTACAGAATCATCTAAAGTAGATCCTAATATTTTCATTTTAAAAAAATCATCAACTTGTATAATTTGAGTATGACCTCCACTTATAACTAAACTTAAAAATGGAAATTTTGGATAGGAATTATTAATATTAGCATTTTGTATGAAATGAGAAAGAATGTGTGCTTGTATATGATTTACAGTCAATAAAGGAATTTCTAATCCCATAGAAAATGATTTTGCAAAAGAAGCCCCTACTAATAATGGGCCAATTAATCCTGGTCCTAAAGTAAAAGATACAGCATCAATTTGATTGATAGAAACTTTTGATAATAAAATAGCTTGTTTAACGGCTTTTGTAATATTTAAATCATGCTGTCTTGAAGCTAATTCAGGAACAACTCCTCCATATTTTTTATGAATTTTTTGATGAATAATAATATTAGACAAAACATTTCTATTTCGAATAATAGAAACTCCCGTATCATCACATGATGATTCAATCCCAATAATTATAGGTTTTTTTTTCATTAAAAAATAACAATATATTTGAAAATGAATAATGTTTATTTCCATAAATTTCAAAAAACAAAAATATTTATTTTATTTATTTTGTTAGGATTGTTTTTTTTTATTTTTTATCAAAAACAAGAAATAGAAAAAAAAGCTTCCACATTTTTTTTGAAATTTATTTTAAAAAAAGTAAAGAATCATTTGAATGAAAAAATTATTATAAAACATGCTTCTATTGATTTTTTAAAAAAAGAATTTATTTTTTATAATGTACAAATTTTAGATCATCATCATTTTTCTTTTATTCATTTCCCTAAATGTAAAATATCTATTGATAATTTGCTTTATTTTATTTTTATAAATTCGGGACATTTAAAAATAAAAAATATTTTTATTGAAAATTCTTCTTTTTTTATAAAAAAATATTTTCGAGAAAAAGAAAATAATATTCTTTTTTTTATAAAAAATTTTTTTATTCATAAAAAATTTGGGAAATATAATCTTATTACCTGTACTAAATTAACAATAAATAAATCTTTTCTAAAATATAATAACACAAATTCTAACAATCAATTTCAACATTTTTTTTCTAGTTGTATAAAAAATATTCGAATTGATAATAAAAAAATAAAAGCTTCTATTTTTTCTATAAAATATAAAGGACTCATGAAAGAGAATTCTTTCACAGAAAATAAATTTTATAATTTAATATATCATCATCCTTTAAAATTGGAAATTAACAATTTTTTTATAAAAACACCTAACAGCTATTTGAAGGGGTCTCTAATTTTGTATAAAGACAAAAATATAAATATACGATGTAAAATTTTTGATGGATCAAAATTAGGGTCAGATATAGGAACATTATTTTATAGAAAATGGAATTTTTGTTACAAAGTATTTATTCATGGTTATATTCATGGGGAGTTTAATGATAAAAAAAAAATATTTTCTCTTTACAATATTTTTATAAAAGATTCACAAGAAAACAAATTATTTTCAGATCGAATTCATGTTATTTATGAAAAGAAAAAATGTAAAAAAATCAAGTTTTTTAAAACTTTTATCAAATTTAATACTCATGAAATAATAAAAATAATTTCATATAATTTGAATTACAAATTCAAATTTTCAAGATTCATTTCAGATTTTAAACAATCTATTATCTATAAAGGAAATTTAACCTTATCCTTATCTGGTCATAATTTTTTTAAAGTCAAAGGACTTATAAAATATCGTGATTTTGTAGCCAGAATCTATACTTTTGTTGATTTATTAAATAACCAATATACAGGTAAAATTTCCATAGATAAAAAATATCTTTTCCTTTTGCTTAAAAAAAATAATATTTTTTGTTTTTTGTCAAAAAAAATACCGTTTTCCGATATATGGAACAATACATTATCGGATTTATATATTCTGAATTACAAAGGTAATTTTTCTAAATTTTTTATGTCTCTGTTGTTTTCCCATTCAAAATATAAAATACATTTCACAGGAAAAATACTTCCTTATTTTCAAAAAATATATGTTTCTATATATAATAATAATAGAAAAAACATTAAAATAATGTTTATCAATAATGAAAATCAATTTATTAGAAATATCAGTATAAATATATATGATATAATTATTGGTCGTATTTATGAATGTATAAAATGGAAAAATAAAATTTATGGATTAAAAAATCAAAATATATGTAAAAAAAAAATAAAATATGTAAACTTTAATTTTTTGATTAAAAAATCTTTTTTTGATTTGATCAAACCAATAATACCAAAAAACAAAAATACGTTTTCTGATATTTCTATTTCAGGAGAAAAAAAAGAAAATAAGTTTAAAATGACCTTTTATACAAAAGCAATGCAGTTAAACCAAATTTTTTTTGATAAATTATTTGTAATGGTGGATTCTCATTCTATAGATCAAATACAAATTCATATAGAAAAAATTGTTTTCAAAAAATTTTTTTCAAAAAAAATAAATATATTTGTTTCAAATCAAAAAAATTTTTGGATAATAAATTCTAAGTTTTTTCTAAAATTAAAAAAAGAAGAATACAAAGAGCAAATGCTCAATTTTATATGCAATAAAAAAGGGGATTTTTTAATATTTTATCCTTTATTTTCGAAATTAAACATAAATGGATATGATTGGATGATTGATTCCAATTATCCAAACTTGGGAATGGTGAAAATTGATTTCATCAATCAAAAATATATTATTGATAATATAATTTTTTTATCTGAAAAACAGAAAATTATTATTAATGCAAATTATATTAATAATCAACAGAAAACGTTTCAATTTTATCTAAAAAATGTGCAATTAAAAAAAATTATATTTTACAAAAATATAGATGGTTTTGCAAATGGTTCTTTTTTGTATAAAAGTATATCTAATAAAATAAAACCTAATATTAATATCGTAATTCAAAATTTTTCTATTGGAAAAAAAATTTTAGGAAATTTTTACATTTTTTCTTTTCATAAACATAAAAACAAAAACAATTATGAACTCAATGGAGTTATTAGAAAAAATTCTAATTCTGATGATATTTTAAAAATATCCGGAAATATTATAAATGAATCAAAAAATAAATCCAAACTGAACTTGGATATCATAGTTCAAAATTTTAGAATAGATAATTTTTCTTTTTTTTGGAAAAAAATGAAAAGTGAAGTAAGAGGATTTTTAACTGGTAAAATACAAGTTTTTGGTTATTTAAATGATCTTCATTATTTTGGAAAATTAAAAATTAAAAAATTTGGAATCAAAATTAATTCTGCAAATACAGATTATGAAATTCCAAATACAGCTTATCTCAATGTTATTTCTGAATATTGCATACTATCTACTTCTTCTTTTATAGACACTAAATATAATACTAAAGGATATATTAATGGTTTTTTTTCCCATAAAAACCTTATTAAATGGGATTTAATAAAATTATCTATCAATACAAATAATTTGCTTGTTTTAAACTCTAATGAAAAACAAAATAATTTTTTATTTGGGAGGATATTTACTCATGGAGAAATTCAAATAACAAAAAAAGAAAATAAAATTTGTATTTCTATGAATAATGGAAAAATTTTAAATTCTTCTCATTTATGCATTAACCCTAAAATGTTAAAAAATCATAAAAAAAATGTATCCTATAAATATGATTACAAAGAAAAAGAAGAAAATAATTATTTATTAATAGATATAAAAACTGTCATAGATAAAAATACAAAAGTATCAATATTCTTAAATAAAAATCATTTTATTGAATTTAGAGGAGAAGGAGTTTTTTTTATAGAAAAAACATATAAAAAAAATGTACAAACTAGTGGTAAATATTTTGTAAAAGATGGACTATATCATTTTTATAATAATGAAAAAATACCAATAAAATTAGAAAAAAAATTCAAAATAAAACCAGGAGGATTTATTGTTTGGAAAAACAATTTACATAAATCAAATATTGATTTGATTGTTTATGAAACTAAATACGTATACAATGTTATTGAATATATAGATTTCATCGAAAAACCAGAACATAATGTAATATTTACAGAATTAAGAATTAATATTTATGGTAAAATACAAAGACCTAATATTAACATGGAAATTTTGTTTCCTGGAAGTAATGAAGATATACAAAAAAAATTATCAGAAAAATTAAATTCTTTTGAAGAAAAAACTATGCAGTTTATGTCTATTTTAACATTAGAAAAGTTTTTTTTAAAAAAAGATATTATAAAAAATTTTTTATACTTTTCTATATATGGAAGTATTTTAAAAAAATTAAAAAAATTATATAATAATAAATCTATCAATCATTCTTCTATTTATTTAAATACTAAAAATCATTGTTTCTATAGTTTAATAAAAAAAAATTCAATATATAAAATAAAATGATTTTTTCAATTGCATGTTAATATTAAAAATCAATATGAACTCATGCATATCAACTATGAAATTATTTTCTATTTTTATTTTTATATAGAATATAAATTCCAAAATTTCTTGATAAACAAGAACCTATCTCTTCAAAAGAAAGTTTTGTACCTTGGGATTTTTATTTATTTAATACCTTTAATACCTTTATTCAAAAAAAATAAAAACAAAAATATAAAACAATGATTCTAAGATATAATACAGACGAAATCGACAATACTATTGTAAAAAAATTAAATATAAATGCGAGAACTCCATATACTGAAATTAGTAAACAAATAAGTAAAGAAGTTAAACCATTATCTGTTGGAACAGTTCATGTTAGAGTCAAAAAATTAGAAGATGCAGGAATTATAAAAGGAAGTACTTTAATTATAGGATATGAGTCATTAGGTTTTCATTTAATAGCTTTTGTAGGAATTTTATCGGATTCTCGTGAATCTAAATTAGTAAAAGAAGAATTAAAAAAAATACCGAATATAGTACAATTATATATTACTTCAGGTAAGTACAATTTATTTTGTAGAATTATAGCCAGAGATCCTTCAGATGCAAGAGATGTTATTTCTAAAATAGGAGAAATAAAAGGGGTGCTTAGGACAGAATCTACTATTTGCTTAGAAGAAAGCATAAATGATGAAAATAGATTGTTATCCAACATGTTACAAAAACATAAAACTGCTTATAAATATAAAAAAGAATATAATAAATATAATAAAAGTTAATTGATAATTATTATGATTATCATCATTATACTATGAACTTCTTATTTAAAGAAAAAAAAACTCATCCTTCCGAAAAAATTGTATAAGCTTCAATTTTTAGGTAATGGCTAACTTCTTCAAATTTTATAATAAAAATATTGCATATAAAATTTTAGTTATAATTATTGCAATCTTATTATTGACATTTTTTTTCCCGAAAAAAGAAATTTTTAAATATGAATTTTCAGAAGGAAAAACTTGGTCTTATGGAAATTTATTTTCTCCATTTAATTTTTTAGTTCCAAAAAATAGTCAAGATATAAACCTGGAAATCAAATATTTAAAAAATAATCCAAAAATATTTTGTATTAAAAATGAAGAAATAGTAAGAAATATAAAAAAAAAGATAAAAAAAATTTCATTTATACGAAAAAATAAACATTATTATAATGTTATTTATAGAATAATCAATACGGTATATAAATATGGATATATAGAAAATTATAATAATAATTTTATAAAACAAGAAAATAAAACTTACATAATTTTTTTTAAATATAAAAAAAAATGGATTCCTATTTCATATAAAAAAATTTTTACTCACAGTAAAGTGAGTAAGATTATCGAAAATAATTTTCGTTCGAAAAATTATCGTGCTAATATTTTAAAAAAAATTTTAATAAAGATTATCGTTCCTAATTTATTTTATAGTCAGTATCATACCGATTTTTTTTTTCATAAAAAAATACAATCTATTAAAAAAATTAAATATTCATTTACAAAAGGAGATAATATTATTAATAATCACGATATTATCAATAAAAATAAATTTAAAATTTTATCCTATTTCAAAAAAGAATATGAAAATAAAGTATGGAATCAAAGAAAATATTATGGTCTTGTTATAGGATATTTTTTAATGATAAGCATCATATTCTCTTTATTTATATTATATATTTTTTATTTTGAGAAAAAAATATTTCATAATAACAGAGAAGTTAATTTTTTAGTTATTAATATATTATTAATATCATTAATTACTATTACAATTTTGAAGTATCATTCAAAAATATTATATATAATTCCATTTTGTATACTTCCTATAAGTATACGTGCTTTTTTTAATTTTAATTTGAGCATTTTTATTCATTTAATAACCATTTTATTATTATCCTTAATTACACCAAATAGTTTTGAATTTATTTTTCTTCAAATCACTGCAGGTTTTTTAGTTATGTTGACAAAAAAAAATATCTACAAAATGGCAAATCTATTTATGGCTGCAGTAAAAATAACTATTACTTATACCATTACTTTTAGTTTACTTACTTTAATTCGTGAAGGATCTTTAGTAAAAATTTCTTTATATACTTTTTATTTATTTTTTTTTAGTGGAGTCCTAACTTTATTTGTTCATCCATTAATATTTCTTTTTGAAAAATTATTAAATTTAACTTCAGATATATCATTATTAGAATTATCTGACACAAATACTCCTATATTAAGATTATTATCTCAAAAAGCACCAGGAACACTACAACATGTTTTAACAGTAGCAAATATCGCAGAAGAAGCTGCTGTTGCAATTGAAGCCAATTCTTTACTAGTGAGAATCGGGGCTATTTATCATGATATAGGAAAGATCAAAAATGCTATATTCTTTACTGAGAATCAGTATAATATTATTGATCCTCACGAAAATTTAAGTCCAAAAGAAAGTGCTAAAATTATTTTAGAACATGTATCAATAGGAGTAGAACTTGCAAAAAAATATCATTTACCTGATTCTGTTACTGATTTTATACGGACTCATCATGGAAATAGTGTTGTTCATTATTTTTATGATAAACAAAAAAAAATACATCCAAATATAAAAGTGGATAAAAAACAATTTCAATATTCTGGACCAAAACCATTTTCCAAAGAAACTGCTATTGTGATGATAGCTGATTCTGTAGAAGCGGCTTCAAAAAGTATAAAAAATCCATCTACGAAAGATTTAGAAAATCTAGTAGAAAATATAATAAAAAAACAAAAAATAGAGAATCAATTTTCCAACGCAGATATTACTTTAAAAGAAATAGAAAAAATAAAAGAAGTTCTGAAAAAAAAATTAATGAATATCTATCATACTAGAATAGTATATCCTAATCCATAATTCTATATTATATAGGAATAAATTAAAGGAATTATTTGTTAATTTAATTTAATAGATCTATTTTAGATTTGTCTCTTTTTGGAGAATTGCCGGAGTGGTTAACGGAACAGTTTGCTAAACTGTCGGTATATAAATACCGCGTGGGTTCGAATCCCACATTCTCCGCAAAATAAATCAAAATAAAACGGGGTATAGCGTAGTTTGGTTATCGCGCCTGGTTTGGGACCAGGAGATCGTAGGTTCAAATCCTGCTACCCCGATAGATCACGTAGCTCAAATGGATAGAGCAACTGCCTTCTAAGCAGTAGATTACAGGTTCGAATCCTGTCGTGATCATTTTTTTCTTCCTTCTAATATTTCATCTATCATACCATATTCTTTCGCTTCTACAGAAGTCATCCAATAATCTCTGTCTGAATCTTTTTCTATTTTTTCAATAGGTAATCCTGAATGTTTTGATATAATATCATAAAGTTCTCTTTTTAATTTTAAAATTTCACGGACTGTTATTTCAATATCTGAAGCTTGTCCTTGTGTTCCTCCCATAGGTTGATGAATCATGATTCTAGAATGTTTTAATGCAGATCTTTTATTTTTAACACCTGCACAAAGCAATACAGCTGCCATAGATGCAGCCATTCCAGTACATATAGTTGCAACATCTGGTTCTACGATTTGCATGGTATCATATATACCTAATCCAGCATAAACATCCCCTCCTGGAGAATTAATATATATTTGTATATCCTTTATAGAATCTACAGATTGTAAAAATAATAACTGAGCTTGTACTATATTTGCTACTTGATCTTCTATTGGAGTTCCTAAAAAAATAACTCGATCCATCATTAAACGAGAAAAAACATCCATTTGAGCTACATTTAATTTTCTTTCTTCTACAATATAAGGAGTCATGAACTTAATATATTCATCAATTTTTAAGCTACTAATTCTCTTATGTTTTATGGCATACAGCATAAACTCTTCTGATTTTTTATGATAATCCATTTTTTTTATATATGTTGAAAACTTTATCAAAGTTACTTTCTTCTATGTAAAATTTTTCAAAAAAATTTGTACATAAAAATACAGAAATTATAAACTTTTAAATTTAAAAAATTTACTATGTACAAAAAATTAGCAATACAAACTATTGTCTACTCAATAGGATTCATATTTCCCAGAATTGTTAATTATGCATTTCTAAAATTTTTTACTATTTCTTTTAAAAGAGAAGAATTCTCTCTTTATACAGATATGTATGCATTATCTTTCATGATTATAGGATTTCTTTCTTTTGGATTAGAAAGTACCTATTTTAGATTTTTATATAAAAAAAATTATAATAAAGAAATAGTTTTCTCAACGGGAGTGATAATGCAACTCTTGATAAGTTCTTTTTTTTTCATCATTTCTATAAATTCAATAAAATACATATCCTACATTGCTGGATATCAAAATCATACAGAATATTTTTTAATGTTTTTTTTAATTATATTTTTTGATACAGTTTGTATACTTCCAATGGCTTGGCTTCGCGTAAATGATAAATATTTACAATATTCCGCAATAAATATAATTAATATATTAATACAATCATTTATAATAATATGTTTATTTTTTTGTGAAAATGGGATGGATGGCAGAAAAACTTTCTTTTTTTTCATTTTTAAATGGGTTAATTCTTTTACAGATAAAATCGGTTATATATTTTTTGCAAATATGATCTCTTCTTTAATCAATTTATTTTTAATATTTCCTATTCTTTTAAAAAAAGTAACTATAAGAAAATTTAATAAAATTCTTGCTATAAATATGTTAAATTATGGGGGGCCTATTATGCTAGGAACTATCGCTTTTTCTATTAATGAAAATTTGGATAAAATTTTGATTAAAAGATGTGTTTCAGATGAAATTAATGGATCTTATTCTGCTTGTTATAAAATAGCTACTTTTATGAGTCTGTATATAAGAATGTTTAGATTGGGGATTGAACCTTTTTTTTTTAAAAAATCTAAAGACTCTGATGCAAGATATTATTATGAAGAAATCACTTATATATTTGTTCTATTTGGATTAATTTTTTATGTATTAATATGTGGAAATATTAACATGTTTATGAAATTTTTAATTGATAAAAAATATCATATAGCAATTCCTATTATACCTATAATAATGATGGGAAATCTTTTTCTAGGAGTTTATACTAATTTATCTATATTTTATAAAATTATAGATAAACCTATTATTGGAACTTATATTTCTTTAATCGGAGTATTAATTACTTTTTTATTTAATACTATTTTTATTTTCATTTTTAATAATAGTTTTATGATTCCTGCTTGGGGTACTTTTACATCCTATGGAACTATGCTAATAGTTTTATACATTTGGGGTAAAAAAAAATTTATTAAATTTTGTAACAAAAAAATAAGAAACATCATCATTCATTTTTTATTTGCTATTTTTATCGTTTTTATGATAAAAATAAAAAAAGAAATGGAATTAAATTTATTTTTACAATTTTTATATTTAATAGTTATTTTTCTTTTAGAAAAAAAAAGATTGATTAATTTAATCAAATAAAAGAGAATTATGCGTAAAAAAATATATCAATCCACTTTAATCGCTAATATAGATAAATCTATTTCCATTAATTTTTTGGAAAGAAAATTAATTTCAACAGGTGTTTTTATTAAAATTTTAAAAGAGACTAGATATTCTTTTTTTTTGAAAAAAAAATTTATAGAATCTATTTGTATCATTCATACTACAAAGAATAAAAATAAATTTATTTCATGTAAAGAAATTCAAATTCTTGTAATCAACGTTTTTTTTAAAAATATAATGATAAAACCTCAGGAAAAATTAGGAATATTAGAGATTATTAAAAATGTTAAAAAAATAAAATGGAAAAAATGTTCTTTAAACATCAGCATAAGAGGAAGTAATGGATTTGGAAGTACTGGAATATAATAAAATGATATGAAAATCATAATTCCCATGGCTGGAAAAGGATCTCGTCTTCTTCCACATACTTTAAATACTCCTAAACCATTGATGTCTATTGCAGGAAAAACAATTTTAAGAAGACTAGTGGAAAATTTATACAAAATTATTCAAGTTTTTTCTATACAAGAAATTATTTTTATTATAGGAAATTTTGGAAATCAAGTTGAAAAACAATTAATAAGATTATCCCATGATCTGAGTCTGAATCCTATTATATATTATCAAATTATCCCACTTGGAACGGCCGATGCTTTGTTAAAAGCTAAAAATTCTTTAACAGGAGAACCAATTATTGTTGCTTTTTCTGATTCCTTATTCTATCAGAATTCTTTTGATAAAGAAATTACTCATGATAATATTATATGGACAAAAAAAGTAAAAAATCCTCATTTGTTTGGAATTGTGAAATGTGATTCTTCAGGGGTTATTACTCATTTTATAGAAAAACCAAACAATTATGTATCAAATCTTGCAATTGTGGGTCTTTATTATTTTAAAAATAGTTTGCTTTTAAAAAAAGAATTACAATCTATATTTGATCGTAATATTAAAAATGAAAAAGAATATCAATTAACATCTGTTTTAGAAAATATGAGAATCAAAGGAGAAAAATTCATCAGCAAACAAGTTAAAGAATGGATGGATTTCGGAAATCAAAAAAGAACTATTTATTCCAATTCAAGAATATTGTCCATTGAATCAAAAAATTCAAAATTAATTCATGAAAAAGTGATGATAAAAGATAGTTTGATTATAAAACCTTGTTCAATAGGAAAACATACAAGTATTGAAAATAGTATTATAGGTCCTTACGTTTCAATAGGAAAACATACAAAAGTAAAAAATAGCAATATAAAAAAATCTTTAATTCAAGATTATACAATAATTCAATATGCAAATTTAAATCATTCAATAATAGGGAATCAATCTATCTATATAGGAGAAAAATTCAAGAAAGTAAGTTTAAGTGATTATTCTGTTTATAAATAAATAGAAAATTCATAATTTTTTTTATATTTGATAAAAATTCCATGTATATGGATTTTATTTTCATTTTTTCTATATTAATATTACTTGGGACTTTCGGGACCACAGAAATCGTAGTCATTGTAATTCTTGCACTTTTGTTATTTGGAGGTAAAAAAATTCCAGAGCTAATGAAAGGATTAGGGACTGGATTAAAAGAATTCAAAAAAGCTTCTGAAGAAAAAGATTCAGAATCTGAAAAAGAATAAAAATTTCGCTTTCATTTTACGTTTGTTTATTAGTCCTTTTTTTTCTAAAATTTTAGAAACTAATCAAACTAATAAATAATGGGAACGACAACGATAAGAAATATTATGTTTTTTATGTTCATATTAAAAAGCTTGGTGATTCAATCTGTATCAAAACCATTTTTAGAACAAAAAAATGTGATAAACTTCCATAAGAATATTCGGAATCCAAAATTAGATTTAAATAATATATATCTCGAAAAATTATGGAAAAAAATGTTATGGGGAAAGGAAAAATTTTTATCTGTAAGAAAAATATATCATAATAATAAAAAAAATACTATTATTACCAATATAAAACCTGAAGAACTAAGACAAAGACTTAATTTTCTTAATCAAAAATCTCAAATTAAAATATTAAAATACAATAGTATTGTACATGCTTCCGTAGAAAGTTATCTTCGTATGGGAAAATATATAGGAAAAATCATTTCATTATCAGATTTTTATTTTCCTATGTTTGAAGAAAAACTTGAAAATTATCGTCTTCCAAAAGAATTAAAATATTTAGCTATTATAGAATCAAATTTAAATCCTGTTGTAACTTCTAAAACAGGAGCGCAAGGTATTTGGCAATTTATGCCTGAAACCGGAAAAATATATAATCTTAATGTGAATAATATTTATGATGAAAGAAATGATCCTATTCAATCTACAGAAGCTGCTTGCCGATATTTAAAATTTTTATATAAAAAAATAGGAAACTGGGAATTAGTATTAGCCGCTTATAATGCAGGACCCGGAACTGTAGATAAAATATTACAACGTCATAAAAATAGGAAAAATTTTTGGGAATTATGGGAATCATTTCCGAAAGAAACTCAAAGTTACATTCCAAAGTTTATTGCTATAAATTACATAATGAATTATTACAAGGAACATAATATTTATACACATTATCCTTCACCTTACAAATATAAATATACAGAAACTGCACTCATTCCTATAAAAGAAAAAATTTCATTGAAATTTTTTGCTTATAGTTTAAATATTTCCTATAAAGATTTAATTCTTCTCAATCCAAAATATCTTGTAGACCTCATCCCTTCTGGGAATAAATTAAGACTTCCAAAAAATAAAATTTTACTTTTTAAAAGTAAAGAGGGATTTTTTTCAAAAAAAATCCATAAAAATTAACTGTCATTTATGTATTTATAATAAAATGAATTTCTTGAAGAAAAATTTATTTTCAAAATTATGAACGAAAAAATTGAACAAAAAAGAAGATCTTTGCAACTTGTATTAGAAAAAATGGATAAAATGTATGGAAAGGGAACAGTTATGAAAATGGGAGATTCTAATACAGAAAATTTAGAAATCATTTCTTCTGGATCTTTAAGTTTAGACATTGCTTTAGGTATAAAAGGCTTTCCAAAAGGTCGTATTATTGAAATATTTGGACCAGAATCTTCTGGAAAAACAACTCTAGCCTTACATGCTATCACTCAATCTCAAAAAATAGGAGGGTTCGCCGGTTTTATCGATGCGGAGCATGCTTTTGATCGTGTTTATGCTCAAAAAATAGGTGTGAATATAAAAGAATTAATAATATCTCAACCAGACAATGGAGAACAGGCTCTAGAAATCGTGGATAATTTAATTAGATCTGGCGTTATTGATATGATAGTGGTTGATTCTGTAGCTGCTTTAACGCCTAAAAGTGAAATAGAAGGTGAAATGGGAGATTCTAAAATAGGATTGCAAGCAAGATTGATGTCTCAAGCTTTGAGAAAGCTAACTTCAAGTATAGGAAAATCTAAAAGTATATTGATATTTATTAATCAACTCAGAGAAAAAATAGGGGTTTATGGAAATCCAGAAGTAACAACAGGAGGGAATGCTTTAAAATTTTATTCATCAATACGGTTAGATATCCGAAAAGGAAATCAAATCAAAAATGGAGAAAAGATATTAGGAAATAAAACAAGAGTCAAAGTTGTGAAAAATAAATTATCTCCTCCTTTTAGAACGGCTGAATTTGACATTATGTATGGTGAAGGAATTTCAAAAATTGGAGAAATTTTGGATATAGGAGTGGATTTAGGAATTATTAAAAAGAATGCATCTTGGTTTAGTTATGGAGATATAAAATTAGGTCAAGGAAGAGATTCTGTAAAAGAGTTTTTGAAAGAAAAACAAAATATTATAAATGAAATACAAAAAAATATATATAAAAATATATGAAAATTACTTTTTTAGGAACTGGAACTTCTCAGGGAATTCCTGTTATTGGATCCAAACATCCAGTATGTTTATCTAAAAATTCAAAAGATAAAAGACTAAGAAGTTCAATTTTAATTGAAAAAGAGAAAAAAATTTTTTTGATAGATTGTGGACCAGACTTTCGTTATCAAATGTTAAGAAGTAACCATGAAAAATTGAATGCGATTTTTATAACGCATGAACATCAAGATCATATAGGAGGATTAGACGATATAAGGTCAATTAATTTGAATATGAATCAATCTATTCCTATTTATGGGTTGCGTAGAGTTATAGAAAATTTAAAAAAAAGATTTTTTTATATTTTTTCAAAAAACAAAAAATCAAATATTTCTGTAATTACTGTTCATGAATTAGATGATTGTAAAAAATTTTTTTTTGTAGAAAATTCTAAAATTTTTCCTTTATCCATATGGCATGATTATCTTCCCATTTTAGGATTTCGTATAGAAAATTTTGCGTATATCACAGATGCCAGTCGTATTCCCATTCAAACAATACAAAAATTAAAAGGAATCAATATTTTAGTTTTAAATGTATTAAGAAAAGTTCCGAAAAACCCTTTTTCCATCATACTTGATGATACCTTAAATATCATTCGTGAAATATGCCCTCAAAAAACTTATTTGACACATATTAGTCATACATTTGGATTTCACGAAAAAATTGAACCACAGTTGCCTAAAAATGTTTATCTAGCTTACGATAAGCTAATTCTGAATTTATAAATGAGGAAATAACATGCAATGTTAAAAAATACAAGTAAATGCAAAAAATATTAAAATATATCCTTTTTTCCACAAAAATTACTTCTTTTTTATTCTTATTATTGGCTTTATCTATGGCTATAGCTACTTTTATAGAAAAGAAATACTCTACAGATGTAGCGAAAATATTTGTTTATGAGTCCACTTGGTTCGAAGGAATTATGTTATTTATCATAATAAATTTAATAGGGAATATATGGAAATATAAATTATGGAATTATAAAAAATTACCTTTGTTCTTTTTTCATTTATCATTTGTATTAATTTTTATTGGGGGAATTTTTTCTAGATATTTCAGTTTTGAAGGAACAATGTCGATTAGGGAGGGTGAAATAAATGGAAAAATTATTTCTAGAACAAATTACATGAAGTTAAAAATAAGTAAAGGTTCCTACACTAGATTCTATCATGATCCTTACATACTTTCATCTTTTCATTATGGATATCAAGGGGAATTTGATTTTCAAAAAAATCCTTTGAAAGTAAAAGTCATAGATTATATATCATGTGCAAAAATGATTTTATCAAAAGAAAAACCAGAAGAAAAAATTATAAAAATAGTTTCAACCAATCAAAGAGGAAGAATAGATTATTTTATCAAGAATGGAGAGATAATAAATATAAATGGAATTTTATTTTCTTTTAACAAAGAAATCCCTTTTGGGATCAAAATTTTTGAAAAGAATAATAAACTTTATATCAAGTCATCTTTTTCAGGTAAAAATATTAACATGGTAAATAGAAAAATAAATATTTTTTTTAAAAATACCAATCATGTTCTGAAAATAAGAAATTTATATCAAATAAAAATAAATAAAGATCATGAAATTATGCAATGGGTTATCCCTGATGGAGTCGTGAAAGGAAAATTAAAATATATAAAATTATGTGATCATGAAAAAAATAATCAATTAAGTGCTATTACAACAAAAATATCCTTTAGAAATCAATCTAAATTAGTAACCTTTTTAGGAGGAACAAATACAATAAATATGAGTCGTCCTTTATTCTTTAAGGATTATAAAATATCTATTGGATATGGATCGATCTTTTGTAATCTTCCTTTTTTATTAAAATTGAAAAAATTCAAAGTAGAAAATTATCCTGGTTCTGAATTTCCATCTACTTTTATGAGTAATGTAACATTAATAGATAAAAATAATAGGAAAGATTATTTAATTTATATGAATAATGTTCTAAATTATAAAGGATTTAAATTTTTTCAATCTGGATACGATCCAGATGGAAAAGGAACTCATTTTTCTGTTAATAATGACTATTACGGAATGTATTTCACCTATATAGGTTATATTTTAATGAGTATAGGAATGTTTTTTACTTTGTTTTGGAAAGGAACTAGATTTAGTTTTCTTAAAAAAAAACTAAAATATTTAGCTTCTAAAAGCTATTCAATATTATTTTTTATAGTATTCTTTTTTTTGTTCATGATACATAATTCTGTGTCTGCTCAAATGCACGAATTCAAAAAAATTCCTTTAGAAAATGTTTTTGATGCTGTTCATATTCCCAAAAAACATGGTGAAAATTTCGGTCGTTTGTTAGTTCAAGATCAAAAAGGGAGAATTAAACCTATTAATACAATTGCTATTGAATTACTTAGTAAAATACATAAAAAAAATCATGTAGGAGGATTAAATGCTAACCAATGGTTCATATCTATACATCAAGATAATATTTTTTGGACAAAGATTCCTTTTATTAAAGTTGATAAAAAAGGAGGACATAAACTTTTAAAAAAAGTGAAAGCAAATAGACAATTTTATGTTTCTCTTATAGATTTATATTTTATTGATTCAATAACTTCGAAACTTAAATTTCTTTTACAAGAAGATTATCAACTAGCTTTTTCTAAAAGTCCGGTTCAAAGAAATGAATATGATAAAGCGGTACTTAATCTTAGTGAACGTGTAGGAATCATGCATGAAATTTTTCAAGGGAAATACACACGTATTTTTCCTATTCCTCATGATATCAATCATACTTGGTCTAGTTGGATTAGATCCGATTCAAACAAATTGAATCCTTTAGGGTTATCCATGTTTAATAGTTATCTTAAAGCTTTATTATTTTCTCAAAACGAAAAAAATTGGAACATTGCAGATAATGAAATTCAAAAAATACGATTATATCAACTAAAGCATGCCAAATCTATTTTACCTTCAGAAAATAAAATATCTGTAGAAATCATTTATAATAAATTAAATATATTTTATGTATTATCTTTTCTATACGCTTTATTTGGAACAATTATTATTATAAATTCTTTTTTTACAATTTTTTTAGAAACAAAAAACGTGTTTTTTATTTATAAAACACTCATTTTCATTTTATTTATTCTATTTATTTTAAATTTTTTAGGGTTAGTTTCTAGATGGTATATTTCTGGACACGCTCCATGGGCAAATGGATATGAATCTGCAATTTTTATTAGTTGGGGTTTAATTGGGATCGGCTTCTTATTTTATAAAAATCAATTTGTTTCAGGAATCACATCTTTAGTTTCATCTATTTTATTAATGATAGCGCATGGAAGCGCAATGGATCCAGAAATCACCAATTTGGTTCCTGTTTTAAAATCTCATTGGTTAATTATACATGTAGCAACGATAACATCAAGTTATGGTTTTTTCTTAACAGGATCATTTTTAGGATTTTTAGTATTGATTCTTTTTACATTAAAAATGTGTTTTCGTAATTATAGTGAAAGAATTCATGTTCATATTGAAAAATTAACTATTATTAATGAAATATGTTTGACTATAGGACTTTTTTTATTAACTATAGGAACTTTTTTAGGTTCTGTTTGGGCCAATAATAGTTGGGGGCGTTATTGGAGTTGGGATCCTAAGGAAACCTGGGCTCTAATTAGCATAATGATTTATGCTTTTGTATTACATATTCGCTTAGTTCCATATTTAAGAAGCATATTTACTTTTAATTTTTACAGTATATTATCAATTAGTTCTATTTTAATGACTTATTTTGGAGTAAATTACTATTTATCAGGATTGCATTCTTATGCAAAAGGAGATCCTGTTTCTATTCCTTGTTGGATATATTATAGTTTATTAATTTTGTTAATTATCGCTATTTTAGCTTATTACTCATTCAAATTTCATAAAAAAAATATAATAAAATAAATTGTAAACAGTGAGTTTTCATTCGTATTTTTTGAAAAAATATATGAAAAAAAAAGAAAGTACTCTATTTAGAGATGCATTTGGAAATTTGCATTTTATAAAACGTTTTTTAATTTTTACTTTTGGATGCTTTTCTTATAATCGTTATAATGGATTCAATCAGTTGCATTTAGAAGGAACTGAATATATAAAAGATTTGCCAGATAAAAAAGTTCTTTTTGTATCTAATCACCAAACTTATTTTGCAGATGTTTTTGCTATGTTTCATGTATTTTGCAGCGTAAAAAATGGTTTTATCAATAGCATTAAAAATCCTATTTATCTTTTAAATCCTAAAGTCAATTTATATTATGTGGCAGCTCAAGAAACTATGAATCAAGGATTTTTAACTAAATTATTTACTTATTCAGGAGGAATAACTGTAAAAAGACCTTGGATAGAAAGAAATAAACAAATTAATCGTTCCGTATATCTATCTGATATAACTCGTATGGGAATAGCTATTAATGATGGTTGGTTAATTACTTTTCCACAAGGAACTACTCAAGCTTTTGCTCCTGGACGAAGAGGTATTGTTCATGTAATCAGGAAATACAATCCTATTGTTGTTCCCATTGTTATAGATGGATTTCAAAAAGCTTATGATAAAAAAGGAATTCGGATTAAAAAAAAGGGAATTTTGCAAAAAATGAAATTTAAAGAACCTATTAAATTAGATTTAAAAAAAGATACGACAGATTCTATCATGGAAAAAATAATGGACGCTATAGAACAGTCTTCTAAATATAGATATAGAAAGGATAATTTATAAAATCTGTAAAAATAATGAAATATAAATTGATAAAGAACACTTTTCTCAGTTTTTTTCAAAAAAAAAAACATAAAATCATTCCTTCCTTTCCTATTTACTTGAAAAATGACCCCTCTCTTCTTTTTATTAATGCCGGAATGAATCCTTTTAAAGACTATTTTTTAGGACATATAAAACCTGAATATACAAGAATAGCGAATATTCAAAAATGTCTTAGAATTACTGGTAAACACAATGATTTAAAAAATGTAGGGTATGACAATTATCATCATACCATGTTCGAAATGTTAGGAAATTGGTCTTTTGGTGATTATTCTAGAAAAGAGACTATAGAATGGGCTTGGGAATTATTAATTGAAGTATATAATATTCCAAACAAAAATATTTATGTATCTGTTTTTATTGGAGATAAAAAAGATGAATTGTCTATGGACAAAGAAACATTGAAATATTGGAAAACTTTAATTAACAAAAATAATATTCTTTTTTTTGGAAAAAAAGAAAATTTTTGGGAAATGGGATTAACAGGGCCTTGTGGTCCTTGTTCAGAAATTCATATAGATTTACGAAACGATAAAGAAAAAAAGGTTTTACCCGGAAGATATCTTATTAATAGAAATCATCCTGAAGTCATAGAAATTTGGAATCTTGTTTTTATAGAATTTATACGTAAAACAGATGGAACCTTGAAAAAGCTTTCTACAAAACATATAGATACAGGAATGGGATTGGAGAGATTATGTATGATTTTACAAGGAAAAATTTCTAGTTATGAAACTGATATTTTTTATCCTATTATTCAAGATTTAGAAGATGATTTGGGAAATATTTATAATAGAGAAGATTTTCATCAAAAAGTGTCTATACAAATTATAGCAGATCATTTAAGGGCTATTGTTTTTTCTATATCGGATGGAAAATTACCGTCAAATAACGGCGCTGGTTATGTTATAAGAAAAATACTTAGAAGAGCTATTATTTTTGCTAACCGTTTTTTATATAAAAAAGAACCTTTTATTCATAAATTTGTAGATTCTTTAGTAAGAGAAATGAAAAATTCTTTTCCAGAATTGTTGAAAAAAAAAACATACATACAAGATATTATTAAAGAAGAGGAATTATCATTTTTCAATGTTATTGAAAAAGGAAACAAAAAAATTCAACATATCATTACTAAACATAAAGAAAAAAATGAAAAAATTGTTGGTGGAGAGACAATTTTTCAATTATACGATACTTATGGATTTCCCATTCAATTATCTAAAATATTAGTTGAAAAAAATAACCTGTTTATTGATGAAAAATCATTTCAAAAAAAATTATTAGAACAACAAGATAGATCAAAAAAAGAAAAAAATTCAATTCTAAAAAAAGATTGGATAAATGTTCATAATAATAATAATTTTGATAACAATCAAAATTTTATAGGATATGATTTTACAGAATGTGATATTTTTATATTGAAATACAGAGAAATAGAAAATAAATTCAATAAAATACATTACTATGAATTAGTTTTTTCTAAAACTCCTTTTTATCCTGAAGGAGGAGGACAGTTGGGTGATACGGGGATCATAGAAAATGAAATTGATAAAATTGATGTTTTTAATACTAAAAGAGAAAATTATATTATTATACATTGTGTAAGAAAATTACCTTTAAATATTTTTTCTTCTTTTAAGGCTATAGTAAATAAAGATAGAAGATCTAAAATAGAAAAAAACCATACATCCACACATTTATTACATTTTGTTTTGAAAAAAGTTTTAGGAGATCATATTCAACAAAAAGGATCTTATGTAGGAGACAATTATCTAAGGTTTGATTTCTCTCATTATAAAAAAATAACGATTCAAGAATTGCATCATATAGAAAACTTAGTTCAAGAACTAATTTTTTCTGATCTTGTATTAAAAGTAAAAACATTTAATTCTTTACAAGAAGCTAGAAAAAATTATTCTTTTAGTGAAATATTTGAAGAAAAATATAAGAAAGAAGTTAGAGTTGTTATTTTTGGAAAATCTTCCGAATTATGCATTGGAACTCATGTTAAACGAACTGGATTAATTCAAATTTTTGAGATATTATCAGAATATTCCGTATCGCATGGAATACGAAGAATTAAAGCTATCACTTCAAAAGAAGCAGTTCAACATTTGAAATCTATTCGTGATCAATATCAATCTTTAAAAAAGATGATAAAATATCCAGAATCTCCCATAAAAAGTTTTTTAACTTTACAAAAGAGTAATGAAAAATTTAAAAAAGAAATATCGAAAGTTCATTTACAAATTATAAAAATATTAAAAAAAGAATATTATTTGAAGGCTGTAGAATTATCTCCTATAAAAATAAAATATATATGTGAAATTGATCCTGATCAAGAAAAAGAAATAAATATTATGAAAAAAATAGTCTTAGATTTAAGATATGAAATTCATAATTTATTTATGATTATAGGATTTGTGACAAATGAAAAAGCAGTTATTTTTATATCTATTTCCGATTCTGTTATTAAAAATAATAATATTTATGCTCATAAAATAATATGTAAAATGGCTCCTCATATAGGGGGGAAATACTGGGGAAACTCTTTTTTTTCTACAGCTATGGGACCTAATAAAAATGGATTGAATTTAGTTTTAAAAGATGCTATAGCATATCAAAATCATTTTAAAAAAATAAACAATGAGATCAAATAAACTTTGATAGATATTTAAAATGTTTAAATTTGAAGTAAAAAACAATATATGTATGAATGATAGATATTCTTTTCTAAATTCCATTCATGATATAGAATTTCTGTATAATAAGTATAAAGAAAATCCTAATTCAATAGAATCAAGTTGGAGTGCTTTTTTTCATGGATTTGATTTTGGAAAAGAAATTTATGAATATGAAAATGTTGTAAAATCAGAATATGAGATTAATGATATCATAGAAAAAGAATTTTTAGTATTTAATTTAATTTATGCCTATAGAAAAAGAGGTCATTTTTTCACAAATACAAATCCTATACGAAAGAGAAGAAAGCATTTTCCTTCTTTAGATTTAAAGAATTTTGGATTATCTGAAAAAGAATTAGATACATGTTTTGAAGTTGGAAAATTAATAAGTGTAGGAAAAACTTCATTGAGAAATATAATTCATCATCTGAAAAATATTTATTGTGGATCTATAGGAATAGAATATATGTATATATCTAATCCTGAAAAAATTAATTGGATAGAACAATGGTTTCAGAAAGAAAAATTGCAATTTTCTCCAGAAGAAAAAAAATTTTTTTTAAAAAAATTAAATGAAGCAGTTACATTTGAAAATTTTATTCATACCAAGTTTGTAGGTCAGAAGAGATTTTCTATAGAAGGAAATGAATCTACATTACCTGCATTGGAAGAAATGATAGAATATACATCCGATAAATATCTAACTGAAGATTTTATAATTGGAATGTCACATAGAGGTCGTTTAAATATACTTTCTAACTTTTTTAAAAAAAATTATTCTCAAATATTTAGTGAATTTCAAGGAAAAGAATATAAAGAAAAAACTTTTTCTGGAGATGTTAAATATCATTTAGGATTTTCTAAAATAAGAAAAACACGTAAAGGTAGATATGTTAAAATGAATTTGGTTCCTAATCCGTCTCATTTAGAAACTGTAGATGCTATCGTAGAAGGAATTACACGTGCGAAAATAGATATAGTCTATAATCAAAATAGTAATTCAAAAAAAATAATCCCTATTTTGATTCATGGAGATGCGGCCTTATCTGGTCAAGGAATTGTATATGAAATTCTTCAATTATCTCAATTAAAAGGATATAAAACTGGAGGAACAATTCATATCGTAATTAATAATCAAATCGGATTTACCACGGATTATACTGAAGGGCGTTCCAGTATATATTGTACAGATATAGCCAAAACTATTATGTCTCCAGTATTACATGTTAATGCAGATGATGTTGAATCTGTTGTACGAGCTATTTATTTTGCTGTAGACTTTAGAATGCGTTATCATGAAGATATTTTTATAGATTTATTGGGATATAGAAAACATGGTCATAATGAAGGAGATGAACCTAGATTTACTCAACCCTTCTTATACAAAGCTATCTCGAAGCATCCTAATTCTTATAATTTGTACAAAAAAAAATTGGAAAAAGAGAGAATTATTAATAGTAATGACGTAAAAAATATGGAAAAAGAATATGAGAATATTCTTAATGTAAAATATCATGAGGCGAATAATATAAAATGGAATGTACTGAATTCTTTTTTAGAAAAAGAATGGAAAAATTTTCCTATAGTATATAATAATGAAGAAATTTTTAAAAAAGTTGATACACGATTTTCTATTGAAAATATTATAAAAATATCTAATAAAATTTTCTCTCTTCCCAAAAAGAAAAAATTTTTTAGGAAAACGGAATTCATTTTTAAAAAAAGATTAGAAATGATTAAAAAAGAATTGGTAGATTGGAGTATGGCAGAATTATTATCTTATGGAACACTTTTGTATGAAGGAATTCATATTCGTTTATCAGGAGAAGATGTAGCAAGAGGAACGTTTTCTCACCGTCATGCTGTTGTAAAAACAGAAGAAGAAGAAGAAATTGTTCTCCTTAATCAAATTGGATCAAAACAAGGAAAAATACAAATATTTAATTCTCCTCTTTCAGAATATGGAGTTTTGGGTTTTGATTATGGATATGCCATGTATTCTCCTCATGTTTTAACTTTGTGGGAAGCTCAATTTGGAGATTTTGTAAATGGAGGACAAATTATAATCGATCAATATATTTCTTCTGGAGAAAATAAATGGAAAATTAGAAATGGAATTGTATTGTTGTTGCCTCATGGATATGAAGGACAAGGTCCAGAGCATTCTTCTGCACGTATTGAACGTTATTTACAACTTTGTGCTAATAATAATTTATTTGTAGTGAATTGTACTACTCCAGCTAATTTTTATCATCTTATCAGAAGACAAATGAAATTAAAATATAGAAAACCTCTCATAGTATTTACACCTAAAAGTTTGCTTAGAAATACGAAATGTTTATCTACAATAAAGGATCTTGCTACAGGGATTTTTCAGGAAATATTGGATGATCCTTATGTAAAAGATGTAAAAAAAATTACAAAATTAATTTTTTGTTCTGGTAAGATATATTATGAATTACTAAATGAGAAAGAATCCGTTCAAGATGAAAAAACTGCATTGATACGCATAGAACAAATATATCCATTAAAAGTGAAAAGAATCCAAGAAATTATCAAAAAATATAAAAATAAAAAAGAAATTTTTTGGGTACAAGAAGAACCAGAAAATATGGGATTATGGAGTTTTATTTTAAGAAAATTAAAAAATGTTATCTCATTTAATTTAATAGCTCCATCTGAAAATTCTAGTCCGTCTACAGGATCTTATTCTTATTTTTTAAAAATTCAAAACAAAATATTAAAAAAAGCTTTTCTTTGAAATTTAAATTATAATAAAATTTATTGAAAATTTAAATTATGATAATAAAGGTAAAAGTCCCTTCTCCAGGAGAATCAATTACAGAGGTAGAAGTTTCTACATGGCTTGTGAAAAATGGAGATTATGTTAATAAAGGTCAAACAATTGCAGAAATAGATTCAGATAAAGCTACTTTAGAAATTTCTGCAGAAGAAAATGGAAAAATAACCTTAATGGTTAAAAAAGGAGAAAGAGTAAAAGTTGGAGATATTTTATGTCTGATTGATTCATCCAAAGAAAAAACGAAAGTACATAAGGAAAAAATAGTTCATGAACAAAAAAACCATGTAGAAAAAATATCTTCTATAAATCTTAAAATTCCTTCTCCAGCTGCAAAAAAAATTTTAAAGGAAAAAAATATTTCTATAGAATCTATTCAAGGGACTGGTAAACATGGAAGAATTACAAAAGAGGATTGCATTAATCATTTAGAAAAAAATAAAAGATCTTTTATTTCTAATATGGATAGATTCGTTCCTACAATATATAGATCAAAAACAATAACTCCACTTTCTTCTCTCAGAAGAAAACTTTCCGAAAGGTTAATTCATGTAAAAAATCAAACTGCTTCTCTTACCACATTTAATGAAGTAGACATGTTAGAAATTTTTCTCATTAGAAAAAAATATAAAGATTTTTTCAAAAAAAAACATGGAGTGAATTTGGGTTTCATGTCTTTTTTTACTTTGTCTTGTATAAGAGCTCTAAAACTTTATCCAGATGTCAATGCTATGATTAGTGGTAAAGAAAAAATTCATTTTGAATATTATGATATTAGTATTGCGATATCTGGTCCTAAAGGATTAATGGTTCCCGTAATTAGAAATGCTGAGCATTTATCATTTCGAGGAATAGAACAAGAAATATATAAATTATCAACACGGGTTCATGATGGAACAATATCTATAGATGATATGACTGGAGGAACTTTCACAATTACTAATGGAGGCGTTTTTGGATCTATGTTATCTACTCCAATCATAAATCCACCACAAAGTGCTATATTAGGAATGCATAAAATTATGGAAAGACCTGTAGTTATAAATGGATCTATTGAAATACGACCTATTATGTATTTAGCTTTATCTTATGATCATAGGATCATTGATGGAAGAGAATCTGTAGGATTTTTAGTATCAGTTAAAGAGTCCATAGAAAATCCTATAAAATTTTTGATGGAAGGAAGTGAAAAAAATATTTCCAAAAAATTAGAATTATGAAATTATAAGTTCAAAAAAAAGATTAGAACATGAAAATCCATGAAAAAAATTTTTATCATCCTTTTTTCTTTTGTTATTTTATTGGTTGGATGGAAGAATAAAAAGTCGGAATATAATAAAGAAAAATTAAAAATCATAAAAAAAGAAGATAAATTATATCCTATAACTCCTATCAAAACTATTAATATTATTTTTATGCTACCTTTGTTTTTTAGTTCTAGTTCTACAGAAATGAATCAGGAAAATAAAAAATTAAGTGATCATGCTATATCCTTTTATATTGGAGCTAAAACTGCAATTGATTTTATTTGTTCTTCTCTTGAATTGAATAAAAAAAAAAAAATAAATATTAAAATTTTTGATACTAAAAATGAAAAAAAAAGGATTATTAACTTTATACATTCATATGATTTATCTAAAATTCATGCTATTATAGGTCCTTTTTTTCGTTCTTCTTTAGAAGAAGTAGCAAAAAATAATAAAAAAATACCTATTATTTCTCCTTTCATATCTTCTGATGATTTAGACAATTATCCTAACATTATTCAATCTGAAACAAAAAATGTTTATTTAATAGAACCTATTCTGGAAGAAATTAAAATTCTTAACCAAAAAGAAAAAATAAAAACTTTATATCTATTAGGAGAAGATCCATCTAAAAAAATAACAAATTTTGTAAAAAAAAAATTGTTACAATGGAATCTTCATATTCAAATTTTTTTTCAAAAAAAAAATTTTTCTCATATTATTATAACAAAAGACGTTCCTTTTTTTGCAGTTTTTTTAGGAGGAAATTCTTCTTTAGGAGAAAAATTTATTGAATTTATTCAGAGATTTCCTGAAAAAAAAATTATCCCTTTTGGGATAGGTTATAATAATGTTTATTATAAAAATGTATCCTTTTTAAAAAAATATAAATTTTTATTTACAACTAAATATCATTTCAATCAAAATGATGAAAAAAAAAGAAAAATGTTTTTTTTAATAAGAAAAAAACTTGGATTTGATTTAAATAAATATCAATTATTTGGATTTGATTTATCTTATGATATATTATATAAATTGATTGAAAATAACAATTTATTTGAAATTATAGATAAAAAATCCTTTTCTGGATTAATTAGCAAATATAAGTACGAAAAAATTAGTCCAAATGGGGGATATTTTAATAAAGGATTATGGATTATTCGTTTACATTAAAATTTTTTTCTAATATAAGGGTTAGGTCTATTTATGTTTCCTATATTCATTTTTTTTATTTGTATTTTTATAATTTGAATTTGATCATGCAATAAACCAGTAACATCCATTTTTTTTGCTTCTAACAGTAAAGATTCAGCTTTTTTTTTATTTCCTTTTGATAAGGATGCTATTGCCAAATTCAATTTTGCAATAGCTATATTTTGTTTGAATTTTAAACCTAAATCCAAAGCTTTCTGCATGTAATTTTCTGATTGAAAAATATTATTTTCCGAATATAAAATTCCATTCAAAAAATAGTAATAAGCCATTTGATTTTTCGTTAATTGTAATTTAGGATTTTTAACATATCCTAAATATTTTTTTAATCCTTTCATATCCTTTTTTCGTATTTTAATAAAGGCTAATAATAAAAATTCATTTCTAAAAATGAAAAAAATAGGAATTAAACTAAATAAAAGTAAAATGAATCCATACAAATAATTTTTATGAAAAAATGAAAAAATAGATCCCAATAATATTAACAAAAACAATACTATTTTTGAATATTTACTCATAATTCAAATTTTTTAATTAATATTAGAATAAATATGTTTTTCTTTAATCCAATTAATAAGATCTTGATAATTTAGATTATTTAAAGTATGTCCAGATTCATATTCCTTATAAAATAAAGAAAGTATTTTTTTCTGTTTTAAAAATTTCAATCCTTTTTTTACCCAATTAATAGGAATTATGGTATCATGTTTTCCATGAGATACAAAAAATTCTAAATCGTTAAAAGAATTGTTATCTGTTGAAAACAAACTATTTTCTAAATATCCACTTAAAGCAATTACTTTTTTTATTTTATCAGAATTTTTTAATGCAATAGCATAGCTTAAAATAGCTCCTTGGCTAAATCCACATATCCATACTGGATTTTTTTTTAATTGGTATTCTTTTATAGCTTCATGTATAAAAAATGATATTTTTTCAACAGTTTTTTTAGCCTGTATTATATTAATAAATTTTTTTTCATTATTAAAATTTATATCATACCAAGAATACTTATCGACTCCAATAGAGTATAAACCTTGAATGCTAATTATAAAAAAATCTTCTGGAAGATCTTTTTTTAAGAAAAAAAGATCTTTTTCATTACTCCCATATCCATGAATCATTAAAAAAAGAGTATTTTTATTTCCATTTACAGATTTTTTTATAATATGTTTAATAGAAAGTTGATTTTTTAGTAGCATAAAATATTTTTATTGATCAATCTTGTAAACAATTCCATTTTCTATTTTTAATTTTTCATCAGCCATATCTGCTAATTGTAGATTATGAGTGACAATTAAAAAAGTTTGTTTAAACTTATAATTAAGTAAAGAAAAAAAATTATGTAAATTTTCTGCATTTTTTTCATCTAAATTACCAGAAGGCTCATCCGCAAAAATAATTTTTGGATTATTAATCAAAGCTCTTGTCACAGATAATCTCTGTTTTTGTCCTTCAGATAATTCTTCTATTCTAGAATTTTTGTACTTATATAGATTCAATTCTTTTAATAAATTTAAAGCTTTTTTTTTTACATGTTCTTTACTTTTTTTTTTGTTGATAAAACCTGGTAAACAAATATTTTCCAATACCGTGAATTCAGAAAGAAATTGAGTATTTTGGAATATAAAACCTATTTTTTGATTTCTTAAAATAGAAAGCTCTTTATCTGTAATAGATAATATTTCTTTTTTATCAATTTTGATAATAGTTTTTATTTTTTTCTTAATAGTTGGTTTTTCTAAAGTTCCTAAAATATGTAATAAAGTACTTTTTCCTGCTCCAGACTCACCTAAAATACACACCATACTTCCTTCTTTGATCATGATATTTACTCCTTTTAAAATTTCATCTTTTCCAAAAGATTTGTAAATATTTTTAGCTTGAATCATTTTTTCGTAAATTTAAAATTCTTCTTTTTTTTTGTAATAAATCAAATCGTTTCAAAAACGAATTTTAGTTTAAATTTACTTTTAAAATTATTTTTAATGAATTTATATGAATACCAAGGTAGAGAAATATTGAAATCTTTCTCAATTCAAGTTCCTGACGGAATGTTGGCTTATTCTCCTGAAGATGCTGTAAGAGTGGCTAAAATTCTTTTTAAAAAAACTAAAAAAAAATCTTTGGTTATTAAAGCTCAAATTCATGCTGGAGGAAGAGGGAAAGCAGGTGGTATTCAAATCGCAAAAAATTTGGATGAAGTTTATGAAAAATCTAAAAACATTTTAGGAAAATTTTTAATCACCCCTCAAACTTCTAAAAAAGGAAAATTAGTTAAAAAAATTTTATTGTCTGAAGATGTTTATTTTTCCGAATTAAGTCCTCCCACAGAGTATTATTTATCCATATTATTGAATCGTGATATAGAAAAAAATATGATTCTTTATTCTCGAGAAGGAGGGGTTAATATAGAAGATATTTCAAAAAAAAATCCAAATCAAGTATATACAGAAGTAATAGATCCTATATTAGGACTTCAATTCTTTCAAACAAGAAAAATTGGTTTCAATTTAGGAATATATAGCAATGATTTTTTAAAGAATTTTAGCTTTTTTTTATTCTCACTTTATAAGTCCTATATAAATTACGATGCTTTGTTATTAGAAATCAATCCTTTGATAAAAACATTTGATGAAAAAATCGTACCAGTTGATGTAAAAATTATTTTGGATGATAATGCTTTGTTTCGTCATAAGAAATACAATTTAATACGTGACAAAGATAATGATATTAATACGATTGAAAAAGAAGCTATTGAAGCTAAATTAAATTTTTTAAAATTAAAAGGAAATGTAGGATGTATGGTGAATGGAGCTGGTTTAGCTATGGCTACCATGGATATGATTAAATCTTGTGGAGGAGTTCCTGCTAATTTTTTAGATATAGGAGGATCTGCTGATCAAAAACGTGTAGAAACTGCTTTTGATCTTATTTTAAAAGATAAATCTGTGAAAACAATATTCATCAATATATTTGGAGGAATTGTACGTTGTGATACGGTTGCAGAAGGAATTATAAATTCTTATTCTAAAATAAATCAGAACATTGAAATTCCTGTAGTTGTTCGTTTACAAGGAACAAACGAAAAAATAGCAAAAAAATTGATCAAAAAAAGTTTATTACCTATTTATTCTACTGATTCTTTAAAAGAAGCTTCCTATAAAATTCAAGAAATTTTACATATAAAATAAGATTTATTTTTTTTATGAATAAAATTTTTTATGGATTATCTGAAAAATATAAACCCTTAAAATGGAATGAAGTAATAGGACAAAGTGATATAATTTTTATTTTAAAAAAAACAATACAAGAAAATTGTTTATCTCAAATTTTATTTTTTTTTGGTCCTGAAGGAGTTGGAAAAAATACATGTGCACGAATTTTATCAAATGAATTAAATTCTAGTTCAGAATTAGAAGATTTTTCTTTGAATACATTTGAGATTCATGAATTTTTTAATAATTCATCAGAATATATTTATAAAATTGTAAATCAATCTCGTTTTTATCCTAAAATAGGAAAATATAATGTTCTTATTATTAATAATATACACACTTTTTCTCAATATATATTCAACTATTTTCTTAAACTTATAGAAGAGAAACATCCGCATATATTATTTATTTTTTGTAGTTCGGAGGAAAAAAAAATTCCGAAATTGATTTTATCACGTAGTCAAGTTTATGAATTCAAAAGTATTTCTACAAAAGAAATTTTTTTACATTTAAAAATGATTGCTAAAAAAGAAAATATAGAAGTAGAAAATGAAGCGTTATTTATTTTATCAAAACATGTAAAAGGATCTATTAGTAAAGCTATTCATTTATTTGACAGATTAATTTTGTATAAAGAAAAAAGAATATCCAAAGAATTTATAATTAAAAAATTAGGAATCATTAACATTAAATACTATTTTGAAATAGTAGATTATTTAATAGACAAAAAAATACACAAAATATTGATTTTGCTAGATCAAATTTTACAAGAAAAAATTGATTTTTATGATTTAATTATAGGATTAACCAAGCATTTTAGAAATTTATTTTTATCTAAAAATTATGAAACAATTTCTATTTTGAAATTTAAAAAAGAAATAATATTTTCTTACATTGCACAATCAAAAAAAGTGTCATATTTTTCTTTAATAAATGCTTTTAGCATTTGTAACCGTTTTTCAAACGAATATAAAAAATTAAATAAAAATAATAGATTAACAATTGAAATTTATCTGATACAATTGGCGTATTTGTTCTATAAAAATTCTTCTTCTCTTGAAGAAAAAAAAAAAAAAAATGAAGAATTTTATGATTATAATAATCATGAAAAAATTAAATTTTTACAAAAAAATTGGATAAAATTTGTACAAAAACTTTCCAATAAAATAAATCCTATTTATTTATATTTTTTGGAAAATGAAATACAATTTGAAATAGAAAAAAACAAAATATATTTTATCATTCCCTATAAATTAGAAAATTATGGGTTTTCGCTAATTCAAACACGTTTTATAAAATATTTAAAAGAAAAATTCAAAAATTTACATATAGAATTTGAAGTTGTGAAAAAAAATTCAAATATAATAGAACAATATAATCTTTTGTATAAAAAGAACAAGTTAATCGAAACATTAATAGAACGATTAAATCTAAAAATTTCTTCTTCTAACATACAAGAAGATAAAAATTCTTATAATTAATGATTTATCATTATTCGTACAGTAAAAAAAAAACTTTCTTCTCATTTGCTTATTCAGATGAAGATATTGAAAATGATAGTTCTACCTCTTCTTATGGATCTGGAGGAAGTGGAACAGGTTATTATGGAGGAACTTCAATAAGAAGTAAAACTCCTGTTTTGGATAACTTTGGTAGAGATCTGAATTCCATAGCTATGGAAGGAAAACTAGATCCAGTGGTAGGTAGAGATAAAGAAGTTGAACGTGTATCTCAAATATTAAGTAGAAGAAAAAAAAATAATCCTCTTCTTATAGGAGAACCTGGAGTAGGAAAATCTGCTATTGCTGAAGGATTAGCATTGCGTATTGTACAAAAAAAAGTATCTAGAGTATTGTATAATAAGAGAGTAGTAGTATTGGATTTAGCAAGTTTAGTAGCTGGAACTAAATATAGAGGACAATTTGAAGAAAGAATGAAAGCAATTATAAATGAATCAGAAAGAACTACAGGTTTAATCCTCTTTATAGATGAAATTCATACTATGATTGGAGCAGGAGGAACTACAGGTTCATTAGATGCATCTAACATATTTAAACCTGCACTAGCAAGAGGATACATTCAATGTATTGGTGCTACCACATTAAATGAATATAGATTATATATAGAAAAAGATGGAGCTTTAGAAAGAAGATTTCAAAAAATTATAGTGCAACCTTCTTCTGAAGAAGAGTCTATAGAAATTTTAAAAAAAATAAAAGGTAAATATGAAAGCCATCATAATGTTCTTTATACAGAAGAAGCAATAAAAGCTTGTGTCCATCTTACTGTTAGACATATTGTAGATCGTTTTTTACCAGATAAAGCAATTGATGCTTTAGATGAATCTGGATCGCGTGTTCACATAAAAAATATAAAAGTTCCACAAGAAATTGTTCTTTTAGAAAAAGAATTAGAAAGTATTCGAAAAGATAAATCTAAAGTTGTTAAAAGTCAAAAATATGAAGAAGCGGCACGTTTGCGTGACACAGAAAAACGTATAGAACAACAATTAATCAAAGCTCAAAAAGAGTGGGAAGAGTCTTCTAAAAAGAATAAAGAAATTGTATCTGAAGAAAATGTTGAAGAAGTAGTTTCTATGATGAGTGGGGTTCCAGTAAATAAAATAGCTCAAGCTGAAATGAAAAAATTGAGCAAAATGATAGACAGATTGAAAGAAAAAATAATAGGACAGAATAAAGCTGTAGAAAAAATAGTAAAATCAGTTCAAAGAAATAGAACTGGATTGAAAGATCCTAATTCTCCTATAGGTTCTTTTATTTTTTTAGGACAGACAGGAGTAGGAAAAACTTATTTAGCAAAAATTTTTGCAAAAGAACTATTTGACTCAGAAGAATCATTAATTCGTATAGATATGAGTGAATATATGGAGAAATTTTCTGTATCTAGATTAATAGGAGCACCTCCAGGTTATGTAGGTTACGAAGAAGGAGGACAATTAACAGAGATTATCCGTCGTAGACCTTATTCCGTAATATTATTAGATGAGATAGAAAAAGCACATCATGAAATATTCAATCTTTTGTTACAAATATTAGATTATGGATGTGTAACAGATAGTATTGGAAGAAAAATAAATTTCAAAAATACCGTAATTATTTGTACTTCGAATACAGGAACCCAACAATTAAAAGAGTTTGGTCAAGGAATAGGGTTTCATACTAAAGCGAGAAAATCTAATAATTATATTAATAATATACTAGAACTAGCTTTGAAACGAACTTTTTCTCCTGAATTCTTAAATAGAATAGATGATATTATCATTTTTAATTCTTTAACAAAAGAAGATATATCAAAAATAACTTGTATAGAACTAAAAAAAATAATTATTCACATATCAAATTTAGGATATGAATTGGTATTATTCCCTGAAGTAATAGATTTTATTCAAAAAATGGGATTTGATCAAAAATATGGAGCACGTCCTTTAAAAAGAGTGATAGAAAAATTTATCAAAAATCCTATATCGGAATATATAATTAGTGAAAAATTGAAAAAAGGAGATAAAATTTCATTAAAAATGAATTCAAATAGTGACAATGTAGAAGTATTTATAAACAAATGAATTTAATTTCGAAAAAAATTAAAATTATTGAAAAAATATTGGATTTTTTATATCCTAATCCAACTAGTACTTTATATTATGTAAACGAATATACTTTACTCATATCTATAATATTAACAGCTAAGAGTAAAGAAGAAAGAGTCAATAAAATAACAAAATCTTTATTTAATAAGATAAATACTCCAATGGATACAATTCGTTTTTCTATTGAAGAAATCAAAAATATTATAAAAAATATTGGACTTTATAATATAAAATCTAAAAATATTTATAATTTATCTGTTATATTAATCAATAAATATAATGGAATTATTCCTAAAAATATTTTGAAATTAAAATCTTTACCTGGAGTAGGACATAAAACAGCATCTGTTTTTTTATCTCATGTATCTAATGAATTTGTATTTCCTGTGGATACTCACATTCATAGAATGATGTTTCGTTGGAAACTAAGTAATGGAAAAAATGTGGTACAAACAGAAAAAGATGCAAAACGTGTTTTTAAAAAAAAAAACTGGAAAAAATTACATTTTCAAATTATTTCTTATGCTAAAGAATACTCTCCATCTTATAGATGGGATTCAAAAAAAGATGTGATTTATCAAGAATTGTTAAATAATAATTTATTATTTTTAAATTAAAAAGGTAAATCATCAAAATCATCAGAAGATAAAGAAGAAGATGTAATAGAAGTTTTGTTTTCATCCCCTGTTTTTGTAGAACGAGAATAATGTTCTATTTTCCATCCTTGAATGGAATTAAAATATTTTATAATTCCTTCAGAATTTGTCCACTCCCTTCCTTTGAGATTAATGAAAATTTTTACTTTATCTTTTGGTTTTATATTTACTAACAAATCTATTTTATCTTGAATAAATTCAACTAATATATTTTGAGGATATGGCTCTTCAGTCGTAAGAACTATTTCTCTTTTTTGAAATCCGCTATTAAATTTTTGAACATCAAACAGTTTTTTTATTATTCCTATGATTTCCATGAAATTTAAAATTTATTTTTTTTTACTGTTATTTTTTTTTTTATTTTTAAGAGTTTCTCCAATTTGATTAGAAATATTAAATGAAGTGATCATATTGTTTAACATTTCACTAGCCGATCCCGGTGAATTAGGTAATAAAATTAAATTAGTATTTCCACTCTCTCCCATAGATTGAAGAGTGTCATAATGTTGTGTTACTACAATTAAAGCAGAAGCCTCTTGTGAATTAATTCCTACATTATTTAACACTTCCACAGAATCTAAAATTCCTCTAGCTATTTCTCTACGTTGATCTGCTGTTCCTTTTCCTTGTAATTTCTTACTTTCTGCTTCTGCCTTTGCTTTAGCTACAATTTTAATTCTATCTGCTTCTGCTTTATATTCAGCTGCAACTTTTTCTCTTTCAGCTGTATTAATCCGATTCATTGCCTGCTTTACTTGATCATCTGGATCAAGATCTGTAACTAATGCTTTAATTATAGAATATCCATAATCTAACATAGATCCTTCCAATTCTCCTTTAACAGCTAGAGCTATATGATCTTTTCGTTCAAAAACATCATCTAGACGCATTTTTGGAACCTCGGCTCTAACTACATCAAATATATAAGAAGTGATCTGAGCATGAGAATTATCTAATTTATAAAAAGCTTCATATACTTTATTTTTGATCACCTTGAACTGAACTGACACTTTAACTTTAACAAAAACATTATCTTTTGTTTTGGTGTCTACTAATACGTCTAATTGCTGAATTTTTAATGTAAGTTTTCCTATTATATTATCCATAATAGGAACCTTAAAATTCAATCCAGCATAACGAATACTATGAAATTTTCCCATTCTTTCAAGAATAGCTGCTGTTTCTTGATTTACTGTAAAAATAAAACTAGAAAAAATAGATAAAATTAAAAGAACTAACATTCCATAAAACAGAAAACTGAAAATACTCATATTCAAAAATTTATAATAATCCTAGTTCTAAACGAGCTTCTTCGCTCATAAATTCTCTACTCCAAGGCGGATCAAATGTTAAAACGACATCTACTTCCTTTATATTCTGTATAGATAGTACTTTATCTTTTACTTCCAAAGGTAAACTTTCTGCCACGGGACAATTAGGTGTAGTTAAAGTCATTATTATTTTAACTTTTTTTTTTTCAAAAACTTTTACATCATAGATCAAACCTAACTCATAAATATCTACTGAAATTTCTGGATCATATATACTTTTTAACACAGAAATAATACGTTCTTCTAAATCAGAATATTGATTCATTATTTTTATTTAATTAAATATCCAAATTGATTAAAGTAACGAATGGGATAACCTAGTTTTTTTATATTAGGTAATATATCACTAACTTTTCCTACAATTATAATTCTACCATTCTTTGTCAAAAAAAATTTTTTACATGATTGATAAACATCATCTATAGTAACTGATTCTATTTTATTTAAATAATTTTTATAAAATCCACTTGGAAGATTATTTTTTAATTCACATATGAAAAGATCACTCATTCTATTAGGATCTTCAAAATCAAGAATAAATTGACCATTTATTTCTTTTTTCTTTATGTTTAATTCTTCTAAAAGAATTTTATTTTCTGTTATTTTAACAATCTCTTTTATAATATTCTTTATCGCTTTTTCTGTTACTTCATTTCTAACTTGAGTATAAACTGAAAAATAACCAATATTTTTGTCAGATTTCAAAATGGAATAAGCGCCATATGTATAAGCTTTATCTTCTCTAAGATTTAAAAATAAACGACTTTGAGGCCCTCCACCCAAAATTCCATTTGCTAACATAGAAGAAAAATATTCAGGATCACTTTTTTTCAAACAAATAGGACCTCCAAAACAAATGGTAGATTGAGTTAAAAAAGGCAAATCCACTACATTTATTTCTATTTTAGATGGAATCATATACTCATTTACAATAGGATTATCTATATATGATTTTCTTTCCCACTTAGAAAAATAAAGATTACACAATTTTTCTGCTTCTTTTTTAGAGATGTCTCCAATAAAAGAAAGATAGGATATATTGGGAATATAATATTTTTCGTACAATTTTTTTAAATCATGAAGGGTAATATTTTTAATCGTATCACGAGTTTCGTATTCCCCATAAGGATGATTTTTTCCAAAATATAAAACGTTTCGTACTCGTTGTAAAATAGCATTTGGATCCTTTTCTGAAAGATCGATATCTATGATTCTTTGTTTTATTATTTTATTTAATTCTTTAGAATTATCAAATTTACTATTCATTAAAATATCACTCATTATAGATACAGATTTATCCAAATGTTTTTTCATAGTAAAAATAGATATCTCAGAAAAAGAAGTGTATAAACTACATCCTATATAATCAATAATATCATCCAATTCTTCTTTAGTATGATTTTTTGTTCCAGAACGAATCATTTGACCAAAAACTTTTTTTATCCCAGCTATTTCTTTCTCTAAAAAAGGGTTATAATCTAACTCTAAACCAACTCTAACTAAAGGAAGTTTATGATTTTCTACGACTAAAACTTTTAGTCCATTTTTCATCTGAAAAAATTTAGGAGGTTCAACATTTATAGTCGTTTTTCTTTTTAGAGATTCAGGGGGATGATTTCTGTTAAACGTATGAGCAAACATAATTATTGTATGAAAAAAAATTATTACGGTAAGGATAATTTTTATAAAAAATTTATTTAATTTATTTATTATTTGTGTTATTGTTATCTGGTACATTATACAAACGAACTCTGTTATTTTTATTTAAATATTTGTTAGCAACTCTTTTTATATCTTCTATAGTTATTTTTTGATATTTTTTTATATCAGTATTTATTAAATTTGCATCATGATAATATAAATAATAATGAGATAAATTAGCAGTGATCCCACTCATAGAATAATTATCGGAAATAAATTTTTTTTCAAAATAATTTCTTTGTTTTTCCAATTCATATGGTGTTATTCCTTTTTCTTTTAAAACATCTATTTCCTCATCTATTATTTTTGTTAATTTTTCCAATGAAATTCCAGGATTTATTAATCCATATATAATAAAAATCCCATAATCTTCCATTGTATCAAAAAATGAACCAGCATAAGAAGCTATTTGTTTTGTATTTACTATATTTTTTATTATACGAGAACTTTCTCCAGAAGACAATACGTGATCAATAATTTTTAACACATAAGAATCTTTACTTGTTATTTTTGGAGCTCTATATGATAAAAAAACTCCAGGTACTTTAGTATTTTTATCTACGTAAGTAAAAAATATTTCTTTTTTCATCGGCTCTTCTTCTATTTTTTTCATTTTAAAATTCATTATCCCTTTAGGGATAGATGAAAAATATTTTTTAATCAACATTCTCGCTTCATTTATATCAAAATCGCCTGATACAACTAAAACTGCATTATTTGGAACATAGTAAGTTTTATAAAATTCTTTATAATCCGTTTCTGTTGATGCATCTAAATCTTTATCAAATCCAATAATTGGATATTTATATGGATGTTTTTTAAATAATAAAGAAGGAACAATTTCCGTTATTGCTTTTACATAAGGTTGATTTTCTACACGCATTTTTTTTTCTTCTTTTACTATTTCTCTTTGTATATTAATACTTTCTTTGTCTACTTTAGCATGAAACATTCTTTCCGATTCCAACCACAAAGCTAATGGAAGACGATCAGATGGTAATGTTTCATAATAACAAGTTTCATCATGATTTGTATAAGCATTATTCTTTCCTCCATTAGAAGCTATATACTTAAAATATTCTCCTTTTTTAACGTTTTTGGAGCCTTCGAACATAAGATGTTCGAAAAAATGAGCAAAACCCGATCTTCCAGGAGTTTCGTTTTTACTTCCTACATGATACAAAACAGAAACAGAAACTAAAGGGTATGTTTTGTCTTGATGCAAGATAACATGTAATCCATTCGATAATTTTTCTTCGAAAAATTTAATTTTATATAAATCTATAGTTCTAGTAGGACTAGAATGATTAAAATCTTTGGAACTCAAAAAGTTAAATACCATAATTAATAACATTAAGAAAAATAAATAAATCCTATTCATATTCATGAAACAAAGTTAAAGATTAACAAAAGAAATTTACGAATTTTTTTTTCCAAAAAATGGGATTTTTTTCTTTTATTCTATTTTTGTTGAATTATGAATTTAAATTATAATAATAATTAGTGTTAGTATGAGAATAATTTCGTTTTTTATTTTCACTTTTTCTTTTTTTTTAATAACAACAGGAGGAGGAAAAATAAAAGTCAATGCCAATAATGAAGAAATTATAAAAATAAAAGGAGATGTTGAAAATGGGATTGAACTTTTTAAAAAAAATTGCACGGCATGTCACTCTATAGAGTTAGAAAAAAAAATGATAGGCCCTGCTCTACATGGCGTTACTAAAAAAAGAAGTCGTAAATGGTTACATCAGTGGATAAAAAATAATAAATCTTTAAGAGATAGTGGAGATCAGGAAGCTATAAGCATTTATAAAGAATATGGAAATATAGAAATGAACTCTTTTCCTCAATTATCAGATAATCAGATAGATGATATATTATCTTTTATAAAAAATCCAGATTCAATAAAAAAAAAAGAAAATCATGAATATGAAATCAACAAAAATGAAGAAAAAGAAGAAAATAAATTTTTAATAAAATTCATTGTTTTTTGTTTTATCATTTTATCTTTAATCTTATTTTGGATTTTATACAGAATACAAATATTAATTAGATTAATTAATGAAAATGAAGAAGAAAAAATTCTTGTAAAAGAGAATTTTATCATAAATTTTTTATACAAAAAAATATTAGGGAATGATAAAAAAAAATGGTATTTATTTTCTTGTTTTACTGGTATTTTTTTGTTACTAGGAACATATGAAACTTGGAATTTTTTAATGAAAATAGATGTTAACAAGGGATATAAACCTGAACAACCTATTTATTTTTCTCACAAAATTCATTCTGAAATTAATAAAATTGATTGTCAATATTGTCATTCTTCGGCAAAATATGGAAAAGTTTCTGGTATACCATCAGTTAATGTTTGCATGAATTGTCATATTACTATTCATGAATATAATGGAGATTATTTAGAAAAAGGAAAAAGTAGAGATGAATATAATAGAGAAATACAAAAAATATATAAGGCTGTAGGATGGAATCCAGAAACAAGAAAATATTCTAATAAAACTTATCCTATTCAATGGATCCGAATTCACAATATGCCAGATTTTGTCTATTTTGATCATTCTCAACATATCATAACAGGAGAACAAAAAATAAAAAAATTAAAAAAAGTAAATTTAGTTTGTAATGCTTGTCATGGAGAAGTTCAAAAAATGGATACTGTAGAAATGTCTAATGATTTTACCATGGAATGGTGTCTATCTTGTCATAGACAAGTTGAAATAGATAGTAATAACCCATATTATAAAGAATATTTTCCTAATAATACTAATAATAAAAATAAAATAACTGTTGATATGGTTGGAGGGACTGAATGTGCTAAATGTCATTACTAAACTGAAAAAAAAGAAATATGAAATCAAAAAAAAAAGATAAAAAGGAAAAAATATTAGAAAATTATAATCCTATAAAAAATCTTCTAAAAGGAGAAACATCTAGACGTGATTTTATTAAATGGTTAGGGTTTAGTACAGCATCTGTCACTTTAGCCGCTTGTAAAGGTCCAGTTATAAAATCTATTCCTTATGTGGTTAAACCAGATAATATAACTCCAGGAATTCCTAATTATTATGCATCAACTATGATTGATTCTTTTGACATAGGAAGTGTACTGGTAAAAACGAGAGAAGGTCGTCCTATAAAAATAGAACCTAATTCTTCTTCTGAATATTTTAATACAACTTCTGCAAGAATACAATCTTCTTTGTTATCTCTTTATGACGAGGAGAGATTAAAAAATCCTTTTTTAAAAGGAAAAAAAAGCTCTTGGAAAGAAATAGATAATTATATTATCCAACACTTAAAATATTTATCTCAAACAAAGAAAGATATAATTTTTCTTTCTTATTCTTTTCCAAGTTTTTCTACAAAAAAATTGATTCAAGATTTTAAAAAAAAATATCCTTATACTAATTGGATTACTTATGATCCTATTTCATATTCTAAAGTTTTAGATGCTTCAGAAAAAATATTTGGAATTCGTGGTTTTCCTTTTTTTGATTTAAAGGAATCAGAATTAGTAATTTCGTTTGATGCTGATTTTTTAGGAGATTGGAGTCCAGAGAATATGGCAAAATCTTATGCTCTGAACAGAGTTCCTAAAAGAAAAATGATGCAACATATTCAAATCGAAAGTAATATGACAATAACTGGAGCTAATGCAGATATTCGCATATCTAGAAAACCTTCTGATATCAAAAAAATGTTGATTGAAATTTTTCAAAAAATTTTTTTTGGAAAAAAAATTAAAGATAAAAATACGGAAAAAATAGCTTCATTAATAAAAAAAATAGGATCTAAAAGTGTGATTCTTGCAGATGGAGATCAAGAATCTTATGAATTGTCTTTTTTAATTAATAAAAAAATTAATAGTCATGCATTACAAAAAGATAAATATCTTTTTTCAAAAGAAAGTAATGATAATAAATTCAAAAATTTTTTGAAAAATTTAGAAGAAAATAATATTGGAGGTTTATTTATTCATAATGTTAATCCTATTTATAGTTTACCATTATCCATTTCTAAAAAAGTAAAAAAATTTATAAAAAAAATTCCTCTAACTGTATCTTTTTCTACAAAAGTAGATGAAACTAATGAAATTATGGATGTATTAGCTCCTACTACTCATTGGTTAGAAAGTTGGGGGGATACTTATCCTATGAGTAATGTTTATACATTAATTCAACCTACGATTCAACGTATTTTTAATACAAGACAATTTCAGGATTCACTAATTATTTGGAGCGGAATTAAAGAAAAAAATTATTACGAATATTTGAAAAAAACTTGGGAAAAAAATATTATACCTAAATCTAATGTTTTTTCTTTTAATGAAGCTTTATTTCACGGGGTAGTAAAAATTACAAATCACAAATCTATTTTCAATAATTTTTCAGTAAATGAAAAAAAAATACAAGAGTATGAAAAAAATATAGAAAACGAAGAAATAAAAAAAAATTTTGAACTTAAATTATACCCTAAAATTAGTATGGGTGATGGATTTCAATATAATAATCCTTGGTTACAGGAGCTTCCGGATCCCATTACACGCACAACATGGGACAATTATTTAACTGTATCACGTTTTGATGCAAATAATATGGGATTGAAAAATTGGAATTCTGGAGATGGATCCTTAAATGGAAACTGTGTCGATTTAATTAAAAATAATAAAATAATAATCCGAAATATTCCTGTTTTTATTCAACCTGGACAAGCTATAGGATCTGTAGGTTTATCTTTTGGTTATGGTCAAAAAAAAGGTAAACTGTCGAAACTAGTTAACGGAAAAAATGCTTACAGGATTTATGAAAATTTTCTTATAATACAAAATAATATACAACTCAAAAAAGTTGATAAAATACATAAATTTGCTTGCGTACAACTGCATAATATAACGGAAGGAAGAGATTTAGTGAGAGAAACAGATTTAGAAATATTTTTAAAAAATCCTAAAGAAATTTGGAATGAAGAAGAAAAAATTTTAACTCATGAAGGAATGCTTTCCCAAGAAAAAATTTCGATTTGGAATCAAAGTTCTAAAAAAATGGAAAATAAAAATGGACATCATTTCAATTTATCTATAGATTTAAACGCTTGTATTGGATGTGGAGCTTGTATCATTGCATGTCATTCAGAAAATAATGTACCTGTTGTTGGAAAAGAGGAAATAAAAAAATCTAGAGATATGCATTGGTTACGTATAGATAGATATTATTTTTCAAATAATCATCAAGAAGAAAACATTTTTGAAAATCCAAAAGTATCTTTTCAACCGATTATGTGTCAACATTGTGAACATGCTCCTTGTGAAACTGTATGTCCAGTTGGAGCCACTTCTCATGGAAAACAAGGTCAAAATATGATGACTTACAATCGTTGTGTAGGAACTCGTTATTGTGCCAATAATTGTCCTTATAAAGTAAGACGGTTTAATTGGTTTAATTATGCTAATAATCAAAAATTTGATTTTAACATGAATAACACTTTAGGTAAAATGGTATTAAATCCAGATGTAGTTGTCAGAACCAGAGGAGTAATGGAAAAATGCTCTTTATGCATACAAAGAACACAATATGTTATAGGAATAGCAAAAAAAGAAAACAGAAAAGTTAAAGATGAAGAATTTGAAACAGCTTGCAGTGTTTCTTGTCCTACTAAAGCCATTACTTTTGGAGATACTTACGATTCTACTAGCCTTATTTCTAATAAAATAAAAAATACTAGATCTTATAAATTATTAGATTTTATAGGAGTAAGACCTAATATATCTTATCAATTAAAAATTAGAAATAAGAAAAAAAATGAAATAGAGAAAATGAAATAGAAAAAATTATGTTTAATCATTATGAATCTCCGATAAGGAAACCCCTAATTTTAGGAAAAAAAACATTAAAAAATATTACCGATGATATATTAAATCCTGTAAAAAATAAAGCTGGAAATCTATGGTGGATTTCTTTATCTATCTCTATTTTAGCATTTTTATGGGGATTAGGATGTATTTTTTACACAATCGGAACAGGCATAGGTGTATGGGGATTAAATAGAACAATTAATTGGGCATGGGATATAACAAACTTTGTTTGGTGGGTTGGAATTGGTCATGCGGGAACTTTAATTTCAGCTGTTTTATTATTATTTCGTCAAAAATGGCGTTTATCTATAAATCGTTCAGCAGAAGCAATGACAATTTTTGCAGTAATCCAAGCTGGATTATTTCCCATCATTCACATGGGAAGGCCATGGAATGCTCATTGGGTTTTACCCATTCCTAATCAATTTGGAACTTTGTGGCCAAATTTTAATTCTCCTTTATTGTGGGATGTCTTTGCAATTAGTACTTATTTTTCTGTTTCTACAGTTTTTTGGTTTATGGGATTAATTCCAGATTTTGCAATGATTAGAGACCGAATTTCAAACCCTTTTCAAAAAAAAATCTACAATATTCTTAGTTTTGGATGGGGAGGAACATCAAAAGATTGGCAAAGATTTGAAGAAGTATCCTTAATTTTAGCTGGTTTATGCACTCCATTAGTATTTTCTGTACATACTATAGTTTCTTTTGATTTTTCTACTTCTGTAATTAAGGGTTGGCATAGCACAATATTTCCTCCTTATTTTGTAGCAGGAGCTATATTTTCGGGTTTTGCTATGGTACAAACTTTATTAGGCGTAGCGAGAAAAGTTCTTTCTTTGGAAAATTATATCACAAGAAATCATATTGAGTATATGAATATGATTATATTATTAACAGGAGGAATTGTTTTATTAGCTTATATCTCAGAATTTATTCTTGCTTGGTATTCAGGAAATCCTTTTGAAAAATTCATTTATTTTTCTGTAGAAGCATCTAAAGGACCATTTTGGTGGGCGTTTTGGACTTTGATCATTTGTAATATTATTATTCCTCAATTTTTATGGATAAAATCTGTAAGAAGAAGTTTTTTTTGGTCTTATGTTATAGCTATTATTATAAATATTGGAATGTGGTTTGAAAGATTTGATATTATAGTTTTAAATCTAAGTCATGATTATCTTCCTTCTTCTTGGACTGGATTTATTCCTTCGTTTGTAGATGTAGGAATTTTTGTAGGAACTATTGGGCTATTTTTTGTTCTTTATTTATTATACATACGTGCTTTTCCTGTGATTTCACAATCGGAATTAAAAACAATATTGAAACCTGATCATAATCAAAAAATAATGAAATGAATAATTATGTATATGTACATGCATTATATAATAATGATAATACGCTAATAAATAATATAAAAATTATACAGAATCACAATTATAATATACATGAAGTTTATTCTCCTTTTCCTATTCATAATTTAACTGAACTGTTAAAATTAAAAAAAACGAATTTATCTTTTTTATCTTTTATATATGGATTGATAGGTTTTTGCATAGCTTGTGTATTGACTTGGTATACTATGATTTATAGTTGGCCTCAAAATATTGGAGGAAAACCCTCTTTCTCCTGGATTATAAATCTTCCTTCTTTTATTCCTGTTATATTTGAATTATCAATTTTTTTTTCTGCACATTTTATGTGTATAACTTATCTTATTCAATGTAGATTATTTCCAGGACGTATGCCTAAAAATCCAGATTCAAGAACTACAGATAACATGTTTTTAATAGAAATTTATGCTGAAAAAAATAACGAAAAATTAGTGAATCTATTGAAAAAAAATGGAGCAATAGAGATCAATTTAATAAAAACTAAATCTAATTAGAAAAAGATAAATAAGTATGAATAAATATTTTCAAAGAATTTTTATTATTTTATTGGTGTTTATTTTAGAATCTTGTTGGTTTGATAAAACTAAACCTAATGTTGTGTATATGCCTGACATGTATTATTCAGAAGCATATGAACCTTATTCAGATCCTTATTTTAGTTATAACAAAAAAGCTAGAAAAATTGAAATTCCATTTTTTTCAAAAGGAAAAACTTCTTCATTATTACCAGTAAAAGGTACAATTTCTAGAAAAAAATTTTTTTATAAAAAAAATATCAAAAATAAAAAATTTAATTTTTCAAAAGATATAATAATTCAAAATCCATTATACGAAAAAAAAGAAATTACAAATAAAGGAAAAAAATTATATAAAATTAATTGTTCTATATGTCATGGTGAAAATGGGGATGGACAAGGAGAATTGGTGAAAAACGAAAAAATTTTAGGAATTCCTAATTATAAAGATAGAAATCTTACTGTTGAAAGTGTTTATCATGTTGTTACTTATGGTAAAAATAATATGAATTCCTATGCCTCGCAATTAAATGAAAGAGATAGATGGATAGTATCAGAGTATGTTTTATTTCTAAAAGAAAAAAATAAATAAAATATGTATCAGTTTTCTAGAATTAAAATTAATAAAAAAATTATCATTTTTTTAATGATAATAACTGTAGGTTTTATTATTATTTTTTTAGACAGAATATTTAACGTAAAAAATAATCACAAATCTTGGACCGTATTATATATTTCCATTTTTTATTTTACTTCTATATCTCTAGGAGCATTATTTTTTTTAGGAATACAAAATGTATCACAATCAGGTTGGTCCGTGATAATTCATCCTGTTATGGAGAAAATTTCTTCTTTCATACCATATGGAGGTGTTATGATTCTTATCATTTTATTATTAAATACAATGGATATCGTGCATATATTTTATTGGATGAATTCAAATTTATATAATCCTATTTTTTTAGAATATGATAAAATTGCTGCAAGTAAGAGAATATTTTTAAATATTCCATTTTTCTTGATAAGAAGTGTGATTTATGTATTAGGATATAGTTTTTTTTATTTAAATATTAAAAATATATCTCGTACATTATATATATCACATTCTTTAAATGATTATAAAAAATTATATTTTAGATCTATTATTTTTATAATATTTTTTTCTGTTATTTCTATATTTATGACATGGGATTGGGTCATGTCTTTAAATCCACATTGGTTTAGTACTTTATTTAGTTGGTATGTTTTGAGTAGTTTTATTATAACAGGTATAAGTACGATCACAATAACAGCTATTTATCTTAATAAAAAAGGATATTTCCCTTTATTTAGTAAAAGTCATTTACATGATTTAAGCAAATACTTATTTTCTAGTAGTTTGTTGTGGACTTATCTTTGGTTCTCACAATTTTTACTTTATTGGTATGGAAATATTCCAGAAGAAGTTATATATTTTATTAAAAGAGAAAAAATATATAACTCCATTCATTTTTGGATGCTCATTCCTAATTTTATAATTCCTTTTTTTGGATTAATTAGTAGTAAAAATAAATCAAATTATAAAATAGTATTTTCAATATCTTTAGTTTTACTTATCGGACATTATATAGATATATACAATTTAATTGCTCCAGATGTTAATGAGAGATTTTGTATATTTGAAATAATAGGTTCATTATTAATAATAGGAGGATTTTTTATTTATATTTTATATTCAAATTTGAATATAAAATTCAATTCATCTGAAGGAAATCCTTTTTTCAAAGAAAGCAAAAATTATAAATATCCTTACATGTAAATTAAATAGTAATTTGAATAAATTTTTCAGTATTTATTATTTGTACTATTTTTTATCTTTTATAAAATTCATGATTGATTTGTTAGAACCAAAAATAGTTAATATATCTCCTGTTTTTAAAACAGTATCTCCTGTAACTAATCCTATGACTTTTCTTGTATTAGTCCCTTTAGAAGACATTGGATTATTGATATCTCGTATTACGGTAATTAAAGAAACAGAATATTTTTGTGTTAATGTCAAACTTTTTACAGATTTTCCATTGAAAGAATATGGAGAAAAGACTTCTGCTATAGAATATTTATTATCTACTCTAAAATAATCTAAAGCATAATTAAAAGATATTTGTTTAGTTAGTCGAAATGCAGCATCTTGCTCCGGATGAATTACATCATTAATTCCCATAGCTTCTAATATTGTATCGTGTATTTTTGATAAAGATCGGCTTACAATTCTTAAATGCTTATACTTTTTAAGTATAGCTGTAGTTACTATTGACGATCCCTCATTTTCTCCAATAGCCACAATTCCTAAATTTGCTTGTTGAATAGGTAAAACTTTGTAAGCCGCCTCATTATTTGCATCCATACATACTACATTTGCTATATGATCTTTCAATAAATCTACTTTTTCCATTTTTTGATCTATACCAAAAACTTCATGTCCATTATCTGTTAAATTAAGAGCTAAAGATCTTCCAAAATTTCCTAACCCAATAATTATAATTTTCATAATTTATATACTTCTAACTTCTAATTAATAAGAATATTTCCTTTAGGATATCTGTAATAATGATGAGAACCAATTTTATTTTTTCTTAAAAAACCGATCATGATATTAAAAACACCTATTCTTCCTAATAACATCAAAAGTATTAAAACTAATTTACTTCCGTTTGATAAATTAGAAGTAATGCCTAAAGATAATCCTACTGTAGAAAAAGCAGAAAAAACTTCAAAAGAAATAGATAAAATATCTTCTTTTGGATCTAAAAAAATTATGATTAAAATACTTATATATATAACTATTATGGATAACATGATAATAGAAAAAGATAATCGAATAGATTCCGAAGATATTTCTTTTTTTTGTATTTCTAATCTATTTTTTCCTCTAGCCAATGAAATAATATTTATTAATGCTAATGCGAAAGTACTTGTTTTAATTCCTCCACCAGTAGACGCTGGAGAAGCACCTATCCACATCAAAAAAATAGTAAACAAAATAGTAATTGGGGTTAAAGAATTAATGTTTAATACATGAAACCCCGCTGTTCTAGATGTAGCTGAAGAAAAAAACGAAGCTATCCATTTTCCATGAAAAGAAGAATGTTCTGAAAGAGAAAAATGATATTCACTTATATAATAAAAAATAGTTCCAAAAAAAAGTAAAAAAAAAGTAGTATAAATAACAACTTTTGTATTTAAAGTTACTACATGTGCAGGACGCCTAAGATCTTCATCTTTAAAAATTTTTAAAAAATATTTTTTTACAGTTAACCACATATATGTAAAAAAATTGAATAAAATATTAAAACCTATACCACCCAATATTAGTAAAAAAGCAATAATGATATGTAATAAATAATTAAATCTCACAGATTCGGAATACAAGCCTTGGCTTAAGGTAGAGAATCCACTATTACAAAATGCGGAGATAGAATGAAAAATAGAAAAAAATAAAATACTATCACATTCTATTATGTGTTTTTCTTTAATAGAAAAATAAATTAATAAAGCACCTATAAATTCTACTGTTAAAGTGAACATGACTACTTTTACAGCTAAACTAAGAACATTACTTGTTGTTTTTGTATTTAAAAAATTGCTAACAAAAATAGCTTCCTTAAAAGAAAATCCATCTCTAAAAAAATAACTAAAAAAAGAAGTTATAGTTAAAATCCCAAGTCCTCCTAATTCTATTAATATAAGTATAAAGATTTTTCCTAAATATGTAAAATCTTTAGCTGTATCTAAAACTACTAATCCTGTCACACATACAGCACTAGTAGAAGTAAATAAAGCGTCTATAAATGATATTTTTCTTACTGTAGATGCAGGAAGCATTAATAAAGAAGATCCTAAAAAGGATAAAAAAACAAAACTTGCAACAAATATGAAAGCAGGATTATGAATTTTAACGTATACGATCATTCGCATAAAATAAGTTGCACGAATTAACACATATAGAATCAAACTAATAAGTGTAGATATTTTTATATCTGCAGTTATTTTTATGTTATGAAATAAAATTTTTACAAAAGAAAAAATAAGAGAAAGCAACAATATAAAGAATGATAAAAAAATCATGGATCTATAACCTTTTTCAAGGTTTTTATCAAAAAGAATGAAAAAGTGTAAAGAACTTATTATTAATACAATTCCTAAAAGAATTTCTACATTAAAAAATATGAATGGATTCCATCCTAAAGATAGAATTATATAAATAAATATAATTGGAGTAGACATATCCAAAAAATTTCGTAATCTAATTTGGATCATGATTTTTTTTGATAATATTCTCCTTTTTTTTTGAAAAATTTATTATAAAATAATGTTAACCAATGTAAATAAATTACGGTAAAATAAATAATTATATTTTGAATCACTGCATGTCCTTTTATTTTATAGAACTTATGTATAAAATTTTTGAAAAAAAATTTAGTTTATTGATCAAAACTATTTTATTAATTATGTCCGTATGTTATAAATAAAAAGGAATAAATCTTTCAATATTATTAAATTTTTTCTTACGAAATTCTTTATAAGAAATGAGAGACATATCTATCGCAGATGGATTTTTATATAAAAATCTATTTTTTACGACATAAAAAAAAATTTTTTTATCTATATCTATAGAAGAGAGAATATTTCCTATTATAAAATATATTTTTTTGTATTTCGAGAATAAAGATTTAAAAAAATTGTCATTTAATTTTATAATTTGAATAGGATTCAATTTTTCTTTTGATTCATTAAATACTGAAGTGTAGAAAAAATTAGATTTTGCATGTATCATAGAAATTAAAACTCCTTTTTTTATATTTATTTTATAACTCATTATAGTCAATGTATCTATAGACAATAAAGGAATATCTAAAGCATAACATAATCCTCTTGCAGTCGATGCTCCTATTCTCAATGAAGTGTAGGATCCTGGCCCTTTGCTCACACAAATTGATTTTAAATCTTTAATATGAATTCCAGAAATTTTTATTGCATATTCTATAAATGTATGTAATTTTTTTGAATGAAAATATTCTTTCGAACATTCTTCTACAGAAGTTAAACAGACTCCATTTTTAGCAATAGAGACTGAGCAATTTTTGGTAGAAGTTTCTAAATTTAAAATTAAAGACATGTTATATTAAATTTTTAAATTTTAAAATTAATGCATTCAAAAAAAATAAAATGATAAAAACAGAAAAAGTAATTAAATATATTGTATCCTGGTTAAAAGAATATATTCAAAAATCTAAATCTAATGGTTTTATTATTGGAATATCTGGGGGAATAGATTCTTCAGTTACATCTTTTTTGGCAGCTATGACAAGATACCCTACTATTATATTAGAAATGCCTATTTTTGATAAAAAGAAAAATTTTTTGCCCATAAAACATGCAAAATTTTTAAAAAAAAAATTTTCAAACGTTTATTATTTAGAGAAAGATTTATCTTCTCTATTTAAAATATTTTGTCATATAACAAATGAAAATGATTTTGAAGATTCAAAACGATCTTTAGCGTTAGCTAATGTAAAATCTAGGATTCGTATGTTAACTTTATATTATTATGCGAATGGAAAAAATTATCTTGTTGTTGGAACTGGAAATAAAGTAGAAGATTTTGGTGTAGGTTTTTTTACAAAATATGGAGATGGAGGCGTGGATTTACATCCTATCGCTGATCTGACTAAAAGTGAAATCCGTTCTTTAGCTAAAAAATTAAATATTATTGATGAAATTCAAAAAGCAAAGCCTACGGATGGACTTTGGGAAGATAATAGATCGGATGAAGATCAGTTAGGAGCAACTTATGAAGAGTTAGAATGGGCCATGAAAATGGAGATTATGAAAAAAGAAGATTATATATTTTCTGAAATAGAATATAAAATTTTAAAAAAATATCAGATTTTACATCATAAAAATAGACATAAAATGATTTCTATCCCTATATGCAAAGTCCCTGATGATATCAAAAAATGAAAATTCCGTTATATTTTTAATCATACAGAATCGTTTTTGTAACTTTGTTTTTCATGATGGATTAAGTTAATTCTATGATAGAAGAGAAAAAAATTTTAAAAAAAGAAAAATCTAATTCGATTTTAAATCGATCAATCAGTCCGGATCCTATTTTACATAAGGATGTTTATTTTATGAGTGATGAAGAGAAAATTGAAAAAATAAAAAAACATTTTTTTCAAATTATGAAAATTTTAGGTTTAAATATGAATGATGATAGTTTACAAAGAACACCTAAACGAGTAGCAAAGATGTTTATAAAAGAAATATTCAGTGGACTAAATCCTAAAAATTTGCCGAATTTTTCCATTTTTGAAAATAAATATAAATACAAACAAATGTTAATAGAAAAAAATATCACAGTTTATTCTACTTGTGAACATCATTTTCTTCCTATTGTAGGAAAAGCTCATGTAGGTTATATTTCAAATGGAAAAGTTGTAGGTCTTTCTAAAATTAATAGAATTGTAAATTTTTACGCAAAAAGACCACAAGTACAAGAACGTTTAACAATACAAATTGTTCAGTATTTACGAAAAATGTTAGAGACACAAGATGTAGCTTGTGTTATAGAGGCAAAACATTTATGCGTGAATTCTCGTGGAATCAGAGATATAGATAGTAGTACCATTACTACTGAGTTAATAGGATCCTTTAAAAATAATTCAGAAATAAGAGAGGAATTTTTACATCATATTGGAATTTCTTAAATGTAAGAAATGGAGGAAAAAAATTATCAACAAAAAAACCGAAATTATCTAAAAATATACAATTCTTTAACAGGAAAAAAAGAATTTTTTCATCCTATTTATAAAGAATCTGTTGGAATTTATGTATGTGGTCCCACAGTTTACAATCATTTACATTTAGGAAATTGCAGAACTTTTATATCATTTGATATTGTTTTTCGTTATTTAAAACATTTGGGATATAAAGTTCGTTATGTAAGAAATATTACTGATGTAGGCCATTTGGAAAATGAATATAATGATCTAGAAGATAAAATTTCTAAAAGATCTCGCATAGAAGGTCTTGAACCTATGGAAATTGTTCAAAAATATACTCTTTCTTTTCACAATTTATTAAATGTTTTAAATGTACTACCTCCAAGTATAGAACCTACAGCTACAGGTCATATTGTGGAACAAATAGAGATGATTCAAAAGTTAATTAAAAAAAAATTAGCATACGAAATAAATGGGTCTGTGTATTTCGATTTAAAAAAATATAAAGAATTATATCCTTATGGTATTATTAGTAAAAATAATATGGATAAACTTTTTCATAAAAAATTAAAATTTTCAGAAGAAAAACGTGGATTTCATGATTTTTCTCTTTGGAAGAAAGCACCTTATAATCATATTATGAATTGGAATTCCCCATGGGGAAAAGGATTTCCTGGTTGGCATATAGAATGCACAACTATGAGTACAAAATATTTAGGAGAAACTTTTGATATTCATGGTGGAGGAATCGATTTAAAGTTTCCTCATCATGAATGTGAATTAGCTCAAGCTATAGGAATTTATAATAAAGGTTCTTTTGCACATTATTGGATGCATGCAAATTTGTTTACTTTAAATGGAAAAAAAATGAGCAAATCTACAGGAAATTTTATGGAATTAAAAGATATAATTCATAATAAAGAAATTTGCAAAAAAACTTTTTTTCCTAGTATTTTTAGATTTTATATTTTACAATCTCATTATAGAAATGTTATGGATTTTTCCAGTAAAGGACTTACAGATGCTGAAAAAGGATTACATCGCATAATGCAATCTATAGAAATATTAAAAAATTTTGAACCTAAAACTAAAAATAATATAAGTAGTCATAACATATGTCATTGGATAAATATTTGTTATCAAGCTATTAATGATGATTTTAATATTCCTTTATTGATTACTTATTTATTTAAAGCTGTCCATATTATTAATACTTCCCTTCACAATATAGATATATATCATGTCGATTTATTAAAAAAATATATGACTTATTTTGTTTTCGATATTTTAGGAATTCAAAAAATCAATCATCACAAAGAAAACTCTAAAAAATTAAAAATACTTATTGAAAGATTAATCAAACTTCGTTCAGAAGAACGAAAACAAAAAAATTGGATTATTTCAGATAAAATTCGGAAAGAATTGTCTTACATTGGTGTTTCATTACATGATAAAAATTATTGTGATGATAATGATTTTAAAGCTTGATCAATATCTTTTATAAGATCTTCCACATTTTCTATTCCAATAGATAAACGAATCAGAGAGTTTTGTATTCCTGCATTTATTCTTACTTCTGTAGGAGTGGATTTGTGAGTCATTGTTGCTGGATGACAAATTAAACTTTTTGTTCCTCCCAAACTTTCCGCTAATTTAAATATTTTAGTAGAAGTAACAACTTTTTTTGCTGATTCTATTGTATTCTTTTTAAGACTAAAAGAAACTATTCCTCCAAAATATCTTTGTTGTTTTACAGCAATAAAATGATTTTTATGATTAGATAAGCCAGGATAAAAAACTTGGTCTATTTCTGAATTTCTTTTTTTGTTTAAAAAAGAAGCAATTTGAAATGCATTTTGAGATTGTTTTTTAATACGTAAATATAACGTTTGGCTTCCTCTTATAGTTAACCAAGAATCGATAGGAGATAAAACTCCTCCCGTTGCATTTTGAATATACTTTAATTTTTCATATAAATCTGTATTTTTTACTGTAATTAATCCAGCTAATACATCTGAATGTCCTGCTAAATATTTTGTTGCACTATGAACTACTATATCTGATCCTAATTTTAAAGGATTTTGAATGACAGGAGAAGCAAAGGTATTATCCACAACTACTAAAATATCTGAATTTTTCTTTTTGGATTCTTTACTAATATATTCTATATCAGATACTTTCAATGTGGGGTTGGTTGGAGATTCTAACCAAACTAATTTTGTTTTATTAGAAATAGTAGAAATAGTTTTTTTTGCATCCGTTGTATCCACAAATTTAGTATTAATACCTAACTTTTTATACAAATTTAACAAACGAAATGTTCCTCCATAAATATCATCTACGGCTACTATTTCACTTCCACTTTCTAACAATTTTAATATTGCATCTACGGATGCAAGACCCGAAGAAAATGCTAAACTAGCATAACCATATTCTAAATGAGTTATTAGATCTTCAAGTATTTTTCTTGTAGGATTATTTGTTCTAGTGTAATCAAATCCTTTATGTACACCGGGGGCTTCTTGTACGTAAGTTGAAGTTTGATAGATTGGTGTAGAGATTGCTCCTGTAAGAGGATCAGATAAAATGTTTTGAATAAGCTTTGTTTCTTCCTTCATCATGTGATACGTTATAATAAATTGATGTAAAATTCAATAATTCTAATTCTATTGCAAATGTACTAAAAATGAAAATACAATTTTTATAAAAATTTTTTTTTAAAAAAATATAAATTTGTTTCCTATTTTTTTTTAAAAAAATATAAATTTGTTTCCTATTTTTTTTTAAAAATGATTTCAAGAAAAACAATATGTTCTTTGTTCTTTTTTTTATTTTTGTTCGTTGAATCTGTTGAATCTTCTAATGATAAAAATCATGATGTAATAAAGAAAAAAGATAAAGTGGATGTAGCTAGTACTATTTTTAATCATATAAGTGATTCTCATGAATGGCATATTCTTGGAAATCGAAATTATGGAGTTATTCTTTATTTACCAATTATTTTATGGAATAATGGATTAGAAATTTTCTCTTCCTACAAATTTTCGTATGGAAATGTAGTGAAGGGTAAATATGGATATTATAAAATGTTTAGAGGAATAATATACAAAACAAATAGTGTTGGTTCATTCTATATAAATTCGAAAGGAATTCCAAAAAATGATAAACCTTGGGATTTTTCTATTACAAAAAATGTGATATCTATTTTAATTTCTTCTTTTTTGTTATTGTATTTTTTCATACGAATGAAATATAGTTATCAAAATCATCAAAATAAATGGAGTTTAGGTATTCTTTTAGAATTTTTAATTTTATTTGTAAGGGATGAGATTGCAATTCCTTATATAGGAGATAAAAAATATAAAACTTTTCTTCCTTTTTTGTTAACATCTTTTTTTTTCATACTAGCTAATAATTTAATAGGGATGATTCCAGGATTTCCAAATGTAACAGGAAACATAAATATGACATTAGGATTAGCTTTGATAACATTTATTGTTACCAATATAAATGCAAATGTGAGTTATTGGAAACATATTTTTTGGATGCCAGGAGTTCCAATAGGGATTAAATTAATATTAGCTCCTATCGAATTCATAGGAATTTTTATTCGTCCATTAACTTTATGTATCAGATTGTTTGCTAATATGACTGCTGGGCACATAATTATTTTAAGTTTTATTTGCCTAATTTTTATTTTTAATAATTTTCTTATAACTGGTTTTTCCATAATTTTCGGTTTTTTTATTTCTATGTTAGAAATTATGGTTTCTTTTTTACAAGCTTTTATTTTTACAACTTTATCTGCCTTACTTATAGGAACATCTGTTAAAAATTATGATAATGAAACACGTTAAATAAAAATAAATATGGATATAGATTTAACTTATTCAGGGTTGGCCGCTTTAGGATCTGGTCTTGCCGTAATAGGTGCTGGATTAGGAATTGGAAAAATTGGAAGTTCTGCAATGGATGCGATAGCGAGACAACCTGAAGCTTCGAATAAAATACAAAATGCTATGATTATAGCATCTGCATTGATCGAAGGAGCTGCATTATTTGGAATTGTCACTACATTGTTAGCTGTATTTAAATAATAATAATGCCAATGGATTTAATAACTCCTTCTATTGGACTATTTTTTTGGCACATAATAATATTTATAATACTCATGTTTTTTCTTTCAAAATTTGCTTGGAAGCCAATAATGAATTTTATTGATCAAAGAGAAGAAAAAATTAAAATATCTCTTGAAAAAGCTGATCAAATGAAAGAAAAACTGAAATATGTAGAAGATCAAAAAAATAAAATTTTAAAGGAAACTCGTATAAAAAGAGATATGATTTTGAAAGAAGCTATTCAAATTAGAGAAAAAATAAAATTGAAAGCAAAAGAAGAAGGAATGATCGAAAAAAGAAAAATAATAGAAGAAACAAAAAAAAATATTCAAGTAGAAAAAGAAGTTGCTATTCATAAATTAAAGAATAAAATAGGAAAAATTTCTATTCAAATAGCTGAAAAAATATTAAAAAAAGAGTTAAATCAAAATCAAGATAAGTTCTTTATAAAAGAATTAGTAGATATGAATTGTACTAATTTTAATAAATAAATAAAAATGTTTTCGAATAAAAAAATAATTCAACATTACGCTAGAGTTTTTTTTGAACACTCTATTATAAATGTGAATGATAGTGAATTATTTTATCATAAAATTAAAAAAATGTCTTTTTTATTGAATAATGATATATATATCAATGAAATTATTTACACAAATTTGTTAAATTCAGAAAAAAAGATAAAAATTTTTAAAAAAATACTTTACAATTTCGATATTTTACTTTTTAAATTTGTTAAACTATTAATCATAAAAAAAAGAGAACTTTTTTTAAAAGAAATTTTTTTAAAATATCAAAAAATATATGAAGAAAATCAAAAAGGATTTATAAAATCTGTAATCATTTCTGCTTTTCCTTTGAAAAAGGATATGCAAAAAATGATTGCACAAAAAATAATATCCAATAAAAAATTTCATATTTTCAATAAAATAGATAAATCTATTGTTGGAGGTTTTATATTCCGTGTAGGATATAAAGAATGGAATTTTAGTGTTCAAGAACAATTGTTACATATTAAAAAAATATTTTATAACTAAAATATAAAGCTTTTATTTTCATATGTCAGATTTAAAATATTCTGAAATATCGTCAATTCTTAAAAAAGAATTATCAAATTTTCAATTTGAATCAAAATTGTACGAATATGGTGTGATAGTTCAAATAGGGGATGGAGTTGTTAGATCTTTTGGGCTAAATTCTGCTTTTTATGGAGAATTGGTAGAATTCCATGATGGAATAAAAGGTATGGTTCTTAATCTAGAAGAAGATCATGTGAGTATCGTTTTACTTAGTCCATCAAAAAATTTGAAAGAGGGAGATATAGTCAAAAAAACTGGAAAAATTTTTTCGATAAAAGTAGGAGAAAATATGTTAGGTCGAGTAATAGATACATTAGGAACCCCTATAGATGGAAAAGGGCCTATAGAAGGAAAATTGTTTGAAATGCCCTTAGAAAGAAAAGCCCCAGGTGTTATTTTCAGAGAACCTGTTAAAGAACCTCTTCAAACTGGTATAAAATTTATAGATTCTATGATTCCTATAGGAAAAGGACAAAGAGAATTAATTATTGGAGATAGACAAACTGGAAAAACGACTATAGCTATTGATACGATTATCAATCAGAAGAGATTTTTTGAAAAAAATCAGCCTGTTTATTGTATTTATGTAGCTATTAGTCAAAAAGGTTCTACAGTCGCTAGAATTAAAAAAATTTTGCAAGAAAAAGGAGCTATGCCTTATACAATTATAGTTTCTGCAAATTCTTCTGATCCAGTTTCTATGCAAGTTTTTGCTCCTTTTTCTGGAACTGCCATAGGAGAATACTTTAGAGATACAGGTCGTTCTTCCTTAGTTGTATATGATGATCTTTCAAAACAAGCGGTTTCTTATAGAGAAATATCTCTATTATTACGACGGCCTCCTGGTAGAGAAGCCTATCCAGGAGATGTTTTTTATTTACATTCTCGTCTTTTAGAACGAGCATCAAAAATTATAAAAGATCAAAAAATGGCTGAAAGAATGAATGATATTCCATTTTCTATTAAAAAACAAATAAAAGGAGGAGGATCTTTAACTGCATTACCTATTATTGAAACTCAATCTGGAGATATATCTTCTTACATTCCTACCAATGTGATTTCAATTACAGATGGTCAAATTTTTTTAGAAAAAGATTTATTTCATTCTGGAGTTCGTCCTGCTATTAATGAAAATATATCTGTTTCTCGTGTAGGAGGATCTGCACAAATTCAGTCTATGAGAAAAATATCTGGAACTTTAAAATTAGATCAAGCTCAATTTAGAGAATTAGAATCTTTTTCAAAATTTGGTTCAGAATTAGATTCATCTACTATGAATATTTTAAAAAAAGGAAGAATAAATATAGAAATATTAAAACAACCTTCTCATACTCCTTATGATATAGCAGATCAAATAGCTATTATTTATGCTGCAACTAGAAATTTACTTAAAAAAATTCCTATTGATAAAATTTCAGATTTTGAAAAAGAATATCTTTTCTATTTAAATGAAAAACATGAAAATGTTTTAAATTCTTTAAGAAATGGAATTTTTAACAAAAAAATATCTGATACTTTAGAAATAGTTGCTTTAGAATTGAGTGATAAATACGTTTCATAAATTTTTTTATGTCTAATCCAAAAGAAATTAAAAGAAGAATATCATCTATAGAATCAGTTATTAAAACTACAGAAGCGATGAAAATGATTTCTATAGCAAAATTAAGAAAAACAAAAGATTTATTAATACAAGTGAAAATTTATTTCAATTATATTGAATCAATCCTTTTAGATCTTTTGTCTACAGAAAAATATAAAGAAAATTCTGAAAGCAATAAATATTTTTTAGGAAAAGGAAAAATAAAATTATTTGTTGTATTTACTTCTGATCGGGGTTTATGTGGTTCTTTTAATTCTTCTATTTTTGAAAAAATTAATCATATTTTAAAAAAAAAAAAGTACTCATATAATGAATGTGTATTTTTATCTATTGGAAAAAAAGGATTTGATTTTTTATATAAAAAATATAATATGTACAGCAATAAAAATTGGATTGTTAATAATTTATCAAATCAAAAAATAGAATTTTTAGTATCAAAATTGATTTTTGATTTTTTTCAAAAAAAATTTTATGCAATTTATTTAATATACAATCATTTGAAACAATCTTTATTTCAAGAAATAGTTATGGAAAAATTTCTTCCAATTTCAAATTGGAAAAAAAAAACATCGGATTATATTTTAGAACCTTCTAGAAAAGAAATATTAAATTTCTTAATTCCTAAATTTTTAAATGCAAAATTATTAAAAGTTTTTTTGGAATCTACTACAGCAGAACATACATCTCGCATGAGATCTATGCATAAAGCAACAGAAAATGCATATGATATTAAACATGATTTAATATTAAATTATAATAAAGAAAGACAAACGACGATTACCAAAGAGATACTTGAAATTATTAGTGGGTTAGAATCTTTAAAAAAATAATAAGAATTCTAACAATTTATTTAGAATTATATATTTGTTTTTTTTTACAAAAAAAACATAATTTATTAATTATGGAAAAAATGTTAACAGGGATTAGAAGTACAGGGGGACCTCATTTAGGGAATATTTTAGGGGTTATTATTCCGTCTGTATTCAGAGCTAATAAAAGTACAAAACATTCTTCATTTATATTTATAGCTGATTTACATTCTATGGTTCAAATAGATAATTTAGATAATTTAAAAACAATAAGAAATAGTACTTATCAAATTGCAGCAGCATGGTTAGCTTTTGGATTAAATATAGAGAATTGTTTATTTTACAGACAATCTGATGTTTCATATGTTACTGAATTAGCTTGGTATTTTAATTGTTTTTATCCATATCGAAGACTTACATTAGCTCATGCTTTTAAGAAAAAAGAAATGATAGATAAAAAAAAAATAAGTACAGGTTTGTTTACTTATCCTATTTTAATGGCTGCTGATATTTTACTATATAACGCAAAAATTATTCCAGTAGGAAAAGATCAATTACAACATATAGAAATAGCTCGTTGTATTGCTAATTATTTTAATAAAAAAGTAGATAAAAAATTATTTGTGAGACCTAATGCTCTTTTACAAAAAAATAAATTTGTATTAGGAACAGATGGAAAAAAAATGAGTAAATCTCAAAAAAATTGTATTGATATTTTTTCTTCAGATGAAGTTTTGAAAAAACAAATTATGAGTATTCGTACAGATAGTAAATCTTTAGAAGAAAAAAAAAATCCAGAAACTGATTATATTATGTATTTATATAGTTTGATAGCTCCTTTAGAAAAAATAGAGATTATGAAAAAAAAATATATAAAAGGTGGATATGGATATTATGAGGCAAAAATTGCATTATACGAATATATCATTCATAAATTTTCATCGGAAAGAGAAAAATTTTTTTCTTTTATGAAAAAAAAATCTTTATTAGATCATATTTTATCTTTAGGAGCTAAAAAAGCAAAGAAAATTGCTTATGAAAGATTAAATTGCATTAGAAAGCATTTGAAATTCAATTCTATAATTTAATTGATCAAATGTCATTATGACATATGATAATTTTTGGCAAATCTTTTGCTGTTTATTATTCCATATAACTATAGAATTGTATTAAAATATTTTTATATTATTTTGTATTATGGATATCAATCAAAAAAACATTGGAAAACAGTCCAAATCAGATATAATATCTGATTCTGATGGAGTATCTTCCTCTTGCTCTTGTCAAGAAGAAAAGCATAATCCATTAAAGAAAGAAAAAGAAATCCAGTTTATAAATATAAAAGAAGAACTAAAAAAAGAAAAAGATAAATTTTTACGTCTTTTTGCAGAGTTTGATAATTATAAGAAACGTATTCAAAAAGAAAGATTTGATATTTTCAGAAATATTCATGAACAAATTCTTATAGATTTAATTCCAATTTTAGATGATTTTGAACGAGGAATTAGAGAATTAAAAAAACATAAAGATGAACTTCTTGTAAAAGGAGTTTTTTTAATACAGGAAAAACTTATTAAAATTTTGAAAAAAAAAGGATTAAACAAAATAAAAATAAAAAAAGGAGATGATTTTAATACGGATTTTCATGAAGCAATAACACAAATTCCAGCTATAACAGAAAATTTAAAAGGAAAAATTATAGAAATTATAGAAGCTGGATATATTCTAAAAGAAAAAGTGATCCGACATGCTAAAGTCATTATCGGAAAATAATTAATAATTTTTATTTTCATGATGAAAAAAGATTATTACGAAGTATTAGGAGTTTCTAGAAACGCTTCTTCAGAAGAAATTAAAAAAGCTTATCGAAAATTAGCAATAAAATATCATCCAGATAAGAATTTAAATAATAAAAAGAAAGCAGAAGAAAAATTTAAAGAAGCAGCCGAAGCTTATGAAGTTTTAAGTAATACAGAAAAAAGACAACGTTATGATAAGTTTGGACATTCTGGAATCAGAGGAAGTAGTTCGGGTTCAGGAATGAATATGGAGGATATTTTTTCAAATTTTGGAGATATTTTTGCTGATGCATTTGGGGAAAGTTTTTCTAGTTTCGGATTTGGAAGATCCACTAGACATAAAACTATTAAAGGAAGTGATTTAAGAATAAGAGTAAAACTTTCATTGGAAGAAATAGCTAACGGAGTAGAAAAAAAAGTTAAAGTTAAAAGACTAAAAGTAGCCAAAGGAGTACAATTTAAAAGTTGTCTATCTTGCAATGGAACTGGTCAAATAACACGAATAACCAATACTATTCTAGGAAGAATGCAAACAACTTCTCAATGTGGAATCTGTTATGGAACTGGAAAAATTATTGAAAATATTCCTTATGGAGCTAATAAACATGGATTAATTAAAGAAGAAGAATTAGTGAATATTAAAATTCCTGCAGGTCTTACCGAAGGGATTCAATTGAAAGTGACTGAAAAAGGAAATGAGGCTCCATTTGGAGGTGTTTCAGGTGATTTGATTGTGTTAATAGAAGAAATTCCTCATCCTAAATTGAAAAGAGAAGGAAGTAATCTCCATTATGATTTATACATATCATTTCCAGATGCAATATTAGGAACTTTAAAAGAAGTTCCCACCATCAATGGAAAAAAAGCGAGAATCAAAATTGATCCAGGAACACAATCAGGAAAAACTCTGAGATTAAAAAATAAAGGATTACCTAATATTGAAGGATATGGATATGGAAGTCTTTTAATTCATGTGAATGTTTGGACTCCAAAAAAAATTAATGATGAACAAAGGAAATTCTTTGAAAAAATGAGAAAAAATGAAAATTTTCTTCCTCATCCCGGAAATTCAGAAAAATCGTTTTTTGATCGTGTAAGAGAAATGTTTTCCTAGGAAATTTAATGATAAAAAAGTTTGAAATTTTTCATTTTATCTAATATAGAAGCCTTCAGTAATTATTTTTACTGCACTATTTATTTCATTTTTATTTTAATATAAAGATCAATATGCAAAAAGTAGTAGTTGGACTTTCAGGTGGAGTAGATTCAAGTGTTGCCGCATTAATTCTTAAAAAAAATGGTTATGAAGTAATTGGTTTATTTATGCATAATTGGGAAGAGGAAAATTCTGATAAATGTACTTGGAAAGAAGATAGTATTGATGCTATGTTAGTTGCTAAGCAACTAAATATACCTTTTCAAATTGTAGATATGAAAAATGAATACAAAAAACATGTTATAAACTATATGTTTAACGAGTATAAATTAGGAAAAACTCCTAATCCAGATATTTTGTGTAACAGAGAAATAAAATTTAACATTTTTTTAAGAAAAGCTCTTGATTTAGGAGCAGATTTTATTGCTACAGGACATTATGTAAATAAAGAAAAAATTAGAAAAAATAAAAAAACAATTTATCGTCTTTTAATTGGAAAAGACATAAATAAAGATCAATCATATTTTCTATGTCAATTAACGCAATTTCAATTGAAAAAATCCCTATTTCCGTTAGGGTTACTAACTAAAAATCAAGTTAGAAAAATAGCAGAAATTAATAAATTATGGAATGCTCATAAAAAAGAATCTCAAGGTTTATGTTTTGTAGGAAAAATTAATTTATACAATTTTCTTAAAAAAAGAATAATTCCAAAAAAGGGAAAAATCATATCCATTCATTCTGATGACTCAATATATAAAGAAAAAAAAATCTTTTTTTCTAAATCTAAAGAAGAAGAATTATTTTTTTCATCTAGAAAAAAAAAATACAAAAAATCAGATGGAAAAATAATTGGATACCATAAAGGAGCCCCCTATTTTACTAAAGGTCAACGAAAAGGAATAGCACTAGGTGGTTATAAAGAACCTTTATTTGTGATAGATACTGATGTTAAAGAAAATATTGTTTACACAGGAATGGGAAAAAAACATCCAGGTTTATATAGAAAATCTTTGTTTATTCAAGAAACAAATATTCATTGGATACGGGAAGATCTTACTCTTTTTGAAGGAGAAAAAATGGATGTATTTTGTAGAATTCGTTATCGACAAACATTACAAAAATCAAAATTATATAAAATAAAAAAAGGAATGTTTATTGAATTTGATCGTCTTCAATGTGCTATAACAGAAGGACAATTTGCAGTTTGGTATCTTGGAAAAGAATTAATAGGATCAGGTGTTATTTCTGTAATTTTACATTTTATATTTTTTTTGAAAATTGAACATATTTTATAAATATAAAATTTTGTTTTATATTTTTTTTAAAAAAACATATTTTTTTTGATAAAAAATAAAAAATACGTTGTACAAGTAATTTCTTATTGCAAAGTTTGCAATATATTCATTAATATATCAAAAAATAATAATATTATAAAAATAAATACTTAAAAACCACTTTTATATAATCTATTTTTTTCATATTTTTGCACATTATATAATTCAAAATTTGTATAGTTTATTTTCATAATACTATTCAAGTTCGGTGTTATTTTTTTTTATCCCTACTTGATAGATTAGTAGGCCTTTTTGATTTATTCAAATATTTCATGAAAAGAAGAATTAACGATTTTAGCAAAAAAATTACAAAAGAACCTAATTTACCAGCAGCACATGCTATGTTGTATGCAACAGGAATGAAAGAATCAGATTTTTGTAAAGCTCAAATAGGAATAGTCAGTAATTGGTATGAAGGAAACCCTTGCAACATGCATTTAGATAAATTAGCTAAAAAGATAAAATTATCGGTTATAACTAAAAATTTAATAGGATTTCAATTTACTACTATTGGAGTAAGTGATGGAATTACCATGGGAACATTAGGAATGAGATATTCACTCCCTTCTAGAGAATTAATTGCAGATAGTATAGAAACTGTAGTAAGTTCTCATTATTATGATGGAGTAATAGCTATTCCTGGATGTGATAAAAATATACCAGGAGTTATGATCGCTTTGTTAAGATTAAATAGACCATCTATAATTGTATATGGAGGAAGTATTTCTTCTGGTTATTATAATGGAAGAAAATTGGATATTGTTTCTTCTTTTGAAGCTTTAGGAAAAAAAAATACTTGTCAAATTACTGAATATGAATATAAAAATATAGTAAAAAATTCTTGTCCTGGACCTGGGGCTTGTGGAGGTATGTATACAGCAAATACTATGGCTTCGGCTTTAGAAGCTATGGGAATGATGCTCCCTTATTCTTCTTCTTCTCCTTCAACTAGTGAAAATAAAAAAATGGAGTGTGAAAAAGTTTCTAAGTATATTAAAAATCTTTTAAAAAAAGGAATCAAACCAAAAGATATAGTAACAAAAACTTCTATAGAAAATGGAGTGAAATTAGCTATGTGTTTGGGGGGGTCTACTAATTTAGTTTTACATTTTTTAGCTATTGCTAAATCAGCAAATATTGATTTTTCTTTAAAAGATTTTCAAAAAATTAGCAATCAAATTCCTCTTATTGGAAACCTTAAACCTAGTGGAACTTTTTTAATGGAAGATATACATATGTATATAGGAGGAATGCCGATTATTATAAAATATTTATTAAATGAAGGAATATTATCAGGAAATTGTTTAACCGTTACGGGAGAAACATTATCTGAAAATATGAAAAATATACCCAATATAACTTTTAATCAAAAAATTATTCATCCCTTAGAGAATCCTATTAAAAAAAACGGACATATTAGAATTTTATATGGAAATTTATCCCCAAAAGGTGCCATAGCTAAAATAACAGGAAAAGAAGGAACCATTTTTAGGGGAAAAGCTAATGTTTTTAATTCGGAAGAAGAAGCTAATCAAGCTATTTTGAATAATAAAATTTTACCTGGAGTCGTCATTGTAATTCGATATGTAGGTCCAGTAGGAGGTCCAGGAATGCCAGAAATGTTAAAACCAACATCTTACATTATGGGATCTGGACTAGGAAAAAAAGTAGCTCTTATTACAGATGGTAGATTTTCAGGAGGATCACATGGTTTTGTTGTAGGACATATCACTCCAGAAGCACAATCTGGAGGCTTAATTGCTTTAGTCAAAAATGATGATTTTATTAAAATAGATACAGAAAATAATACCATCACTCTTGAAGTGGAGGATCAAGAAATACAAAAAAGGAGAAAATCATGGACTCCTCCTTCATTAAAAGTTAGAAAAGGTTATCTATACAAGTATGCAAAAATGGTCTCTTCAGCATCTGAAGGATGCATTACAGATCAATTTTAGTTTTGTAATATGGAAAAAAAGTTATTTTCTGGTTCAGAAATAGTAATCAAAACTCTATTACATGAAAAGGTAGAATACATATTTGGATATCCAGGTGGGGCTATTATGCCTATATATGATTCTTTACACAATTACTTAAGTTCTATTTCGCATATTCTTATGCGTCACGAACAAGGATCTATTCATGCGGCACAAGGATACGCTAGAGCTACTGGAAAAATTGGCGTATGTTTTACGACTTCAGGTCCAGGAGCTACTAATTTAATTACTGGATTAGCAGATGCTTTGATAGATAGTACTCCTATTGTTTGCATTACTGGACAAGTATCTTCTCATTTATTAGGAACTGATGCTTTTCAAGAAACAAATATTATAGATATTTCGATTCCTGTAACTAAATGGAATGTTCAAGTTTTAAAAGCTAAAGATATTTGTGAATCAATTCAAAAAGGATTTTTCATTGCCAAAAAAGGAAGACCAGGACCTGTATTGATAGACATAACTAAAGATGCTCAGATTCAAAAATCTGTATTTCATTATACACGTTGTAAGTATATAAAAAATTTTAGTCCATATCCTTGTATAAAAGAAAAAATAATAATAGAAGCTGCAAATTTAATCAATTCAGCTGAAAGGCCTTTAATTCTTGTAGGGCAAGGAGTGATTTTAGCTGAAGCAGAAAAAGAATTTAAAGAATTTGTTGAAAAAACTGGAATACCAGTAGCGAGTACTCTATTGGGATTAGGAGCTTTGTATAGTAATCATCGTTTATATGTAGGTCTGTTAGGTATGCATGGGAATTATGCCCCCAATATTTTAACTAACCAATGTGATATTATCATTGCGGTAGGGATGCGATTTGACGATCGTGTAACTGGAGATATCAAAAGATATGCTAAACAAGCTAAAATCATTCATTTGGAAATAGATTCTTCCGAGATCAACAAAAATATTTTGTGTTATATTCCCATATTGGGAGATTGTAAAATTTCTCTAAGAAAATTGGTTTATTATGTTCACAAAAATAAGTCCGTTCATCAAAAATGGATAGATAAATTTTTTCATCTTAAAAAAAAAGAGAAAAGCGTAGTTATACAAGGAGATCTGAATCCAAAAAAAGAAGGGATGACCATGGGAGAAGTAATTAAATGGATAAATCAATATAAACAAAAAAACGCCATTCTTGTAACTGATGTAGGACAACATCAAATGATAGCTTCAAGATATTTTAATTTTACCTGTAAAAAAAGTCAAATTACTTCTGGAGGATTAGGTACAATGGGTTTTGCTTTACCTGCTTCTATCGGGGCTCAATTAGGATCTAAAAATAGACAAGTTATTTGTGTTGTAGGAGATGGAGGAATTCAAATGACAATACAAGAAATGGGCACTATATTACAAAATAATATTTCCGTAAAAATTATATTATTAAATAACAATTTTTTGGGAATGGTGCGTCAGTGGCAACAGCTTTTTTTTAATAAACGTTATTCGTGTACAGAATTAGTTAATCCAGATTTCATAAAATTAGCGAATGCTTATAACATAGAAGCAAAAAAAGTAAAAAAAAGAGAAGAATTAAAAGAATCAGTAAAAAAAGCGTTAAATCATGAAAAAGCTTTTTTATTAGAAATTGTAATAGAAAAAGAAGACAATGTTTTTCCTATGATTCCTGCAGGAGCAGCTGTAGATGAAATTCGTTTAAAATAAAAAAATATATAAAAACAAATATTACATTATGAAGCATCAATTCAGAATAATAATTTTAGGAGAAGGAGAAAAAGAAACAAGATTATTAAGTAGAATTCTTATTATATTAAATCGAAGAAATCTAAAAACTAATCATATTAATGTATCCAATCATAATGAGAATGAAACAATCAATAATGTTCAATATATTGTTGATTTAGAATGTAAAGAAGAACAATTGTTTAAAATAACAAAATTAATTGAAAAATTAATTGGAATTATTCATGTTTACTATTATAATCTAAAAGAAAAAAATTCATGGAAAAAAATAGATTTACCACTAGCAACATATTAAATTTTAATTAAATCAATACTATGAAAATTAAATTTGGATCTATAGAAGAAACAATCATTACAAGAGATGAATTTCCATTATGGAAAGCTAAAGAAATTTTAAAAAAAGAAACTATTTCTGTTTTAGGTTATGGAATACAAGGGCCTGGACAATCTCTTAATTTAAGAGATAATGGATTTCAAGTGATAGTTGGTCAAAGAAAACATTCTTTTTCTTGGGAAAAAGCTTTAAAAGACGGATGGATAGAAGGAGAAAATCTGTTTTCTTTAGAAGAAGCTTCTGAAAGAGGAACTATACTCATGTATTTGTTATCAGATGCAGGACAAATATCTTTTTGGCCTACTCTTAATAAATATTTAACTGAAGGTAAGTCCTTATATTTTTCTCATGGATTTGGATTAACTTTTTGTAATCAGACAAAAATCTATCCTTCTAAAAACATAGATATTTTTTTAGTAGCACCTAAAGGATCGGGGACCAGTCTAAGAAGACTTTTTCAAAAAGGGAAAGGGATTAATTCTAGTTATGCTGTTTATCAAGATTATAGTGGAAACAGTTTAGAAAAAACTTTATCAATTGGAATCGGAATAGGATCTGGATATTTATTTGAAACAAATTTTAAAAATGAAGTATATTCTGATTTAGTAGGAGAAAGAGGAACTTTGATGGGAGCAATACAAGGAATTTTTGCTGCACAATATCAAATTTTAAGAGAAAATGGACATTCTCCTTCAGAATCTTTCAACGAAACGGTAGAAGAATTAACTCAAAGTTTGATGCCATTAGTATCGGAAAAAGGAATGGATTGGATGTATGCCAATTGTTCTACTACTGCACAAAGAGGAGCTTTAGATTGGTGGAAAAAATTTAGAAATGCAACACTTCCAATATTTCAAGAGTTATATCATGAAGTTTCATTTGGAAATGAAGCAAAAAGAATTATTAAAGCTAATGGTGACATAAATTATAGAGAAAAATTACAAAAAGAATTGAAAGATCTTAGAAAAAGTGAATTGTGGGAAGTAGGATCCATAATTCGTAATCTGAGACCAGAAAAAAAAGATCAGAATTAACAACATTTAATTTACTCATTTTATTTTTAAAATAATGAATAATAAGATTAAAGGATATTTTCCTTCTTACAAAGAAATAATTAAAGCAAAAAATATATTAAAAGATATCATTGATGAAACTCCATTACAAAAAAATTTTATTTTATCAGAAAAATATAAAGCTAATGTTTTACTAAAAAGAGAAGATTTACAAATTATACGTTCATATAAAATTAGAGGAGCTTATAATAAAATAAAAAGTTTATCTCATGCAGAGTTGAGAAAGGGTATTGTTTGCGCAAGTGCAGGAAATCATGCACAAGGTGTTGCTTATTCTTGTAATATATTAAAAATACCAGGAAAAATCTATATGCCTAGCACAACTCCTAAACAAAAGGTAGAAAGAGTAAAAATGTTTGGAAAAGAGTATATTGAAATTGTTCTTATAGGAGATACCTTTGATGCAGTTAGTGATGTAGCTATGAAAGATTGTAAAAAAAATGAAAAAATTTTTATTCATCCTTTTGATGATATTAAAATCATTGAAGGACAAGCTACTGTTGGTTTAGAAATTTTACAACAATCTATTTTAGATATAGATTATGTTTTTATTCCTATTGGAGGAGGAGGATTAGCTTCTGGAGTCAGTAGTCATTTTAAAGAATTTAGTTATGAAACTAAAATTATAGGAGTAGAACCTAAAGGGGCTCCATCTATGAGTTATTCTTTAAAAAAAGGAAAAATTGTTGAATTAAAAACAATAGATAGATTCATTGATGGAGCTTCAGTAAAAAAAGTGGGAGAATTAAATTTTAATATATGTAATCAAACATTATTTGATATTATCACTGTTCCAGAGGGAAAAGTTTGCACAACTATTTTGGATTTATACAATTTAGAAGCGATTGTAGCAGAGCCTGCTGGAGCTCTTTCAATAGCAGCTTTAGATTTTTATTCTAATGAAATAAAAGGAAAAACTATTGTATGTATTTTAAGTGGAGGAAACAATGATATTACTAGAATGGAAGAAATTAGAGAAAGATCTCTTTTATATGAAGAAAAAAAACACTATTTCATTGTTAAATTTCCACAAAGAGCAGGCGCTTTAAAAGAATTTGTTAACAATATTTTAGGGCCAAAAGATGATATCGCTTATTTTGAATATTCAAAAAAGACTTCTAAAGAAGAAGGGCCAGCAATAATAGGAATAGAATTAGCAAATAAAAACGAATTTTCTGGATTGCTGGGAAGAATGAAAAAACATAAAGTTCATTTTCAATATTTAAATAAAAATCCAGATTTATTTCGTATTCTCATATAAATGAATTTATTTGTACCCACGACTGGATTTGAACCAGCACATCCTAATCGGATACCACTCCCTCAAAGTGGCGTGTCTACCATTTTCACCACGTGGGCATGACATTCAAATGAAAATTTTATCTATTCAAAAATATATAATTTATTGATATTTCATCAAAAAAAATATAAGTTATCTTTGTTTGTATTATGAATTTATGAATTTCATTCAAATTAAATAATATGAATATAGCAATAATAGGATATGGAAAAATGGGAAAAGCTATAGAAAAAATAGCTAAAATTAGAAATCATAAAATTTCATTATGTTATGATGGAACTCCTTCTTTACAAATATTGAAAAATTCAAATTCAGATGTAGCAATAGAATTTAGTCAACCTCATTCTGCTTTCGATAATGTAAAAGTTTGTATAGAAAATGACGTTCCTGTAGTCAGTGGAACTACGGGATGGATGGAAAGATTTGAAACTATTAAAAAAATATGTAAAGAAAAAAATGGATCTTTTTTGTATTCGTCCAATTTTAGTATTGGAATGAACATTTTTTTTGAAATTAATAAAAAATTGTCAAAACTATTACATTTATATTCTAAAGATTATGAAGTTATAATAGAGGAAATTCATCACAAAGAAAAAATAGATAAACCTAGTGGAACCGCACTTTCTTTAGCAAAAGATATAGTTCACAATAAAATGAAAAAAACATGGATTTTGGATCAAAAAAAGACAAACAATCAAATTTTGATTTTATCAAAAAGATTAAATAATGTTCCCGGAATACATATAGTAAAATATGAATCTAAAATAGAGGATATTAAAATACAACATCAGGCTCATGGCAGAAAAGGATTTGCTTTAGGTGCTATTATTGCAGCAGAATGGATTCAAAATAAAAAAGGTATTTTTTCTATGAAAGAAGTTTTAGGAATATAATTTTATTTATGTACCAATATTTTATTTTTAGTGGTATTTTTTTATTTTTTGCACATGTTATTCATGTTTTAGGAACATGGAAATTTTATAAAAAATTGGGTGTAAAATCTTGGAAAATTTTTATTCCTATATATAATATTTTTATTCTTTTAAAAATTTATAAAAGATCCATATGGTGGATTTTTCTACTATTTATTCCATTAACTAGTATAATTTTAATTTTTATTTTGTGGAGGGATTTAATTTTCACTTTTTTAAAAAAAACAAATATAAATGTTGTTTTGTTTTTATTATCTGCAGGATTATACATTTATTATGTAAATTTTTTCAAAAATATACAATTATTAAAAATTGAAAATATAAAAAAAAAAGAAAATAATATAGGAATTTTATTAGCTGTTATTTTTTCTTTTATAATTCATACTTACATAGTTCAACCTTTTGTAATCCCTACTTCTTCAATGGAAAAAACTTTATTAGTAGGAGATTTTATATTAGTCAGTAAAATTCATTATGGATTGCGAATGCCTATGTCTCCTATTTCTATTCCTTTTACACATAATAATATTATTGGAAATATAAAATCTTATATTTCTATTTTTCAATGTCCTTACTTTCGTTTTCCTTCTATACAATCTGTGAAAAGAAATGATATTGTCGTTTTTAATTATCCTAAGGATTATAATCATAAAATAATAGATCGAAAAGATCATTATATTAAACGTTGTGTAGGATTACCTGGAGATATAATTTTGATTAAAAAAGGTGTTTTATTTGTGAATCATCATAAAGAAAAATATTCTTCAGAAAAACAACAAGCTTATTTTATTAAAACAAAAGATATTCCTTTGAATATAGAATATCTTAAAAATAAAATGGATATTGAAGATATTGAATGTATTGAAGAAAAAAATGATGAATATTTTTATCAAATTATGTTAAATGAAAAAAAAGTAACTCAAATACAAAATTTATTTAATAACATAGTTTTTATAAAAAAGTATATTCTTCCTATTCATTTTAAAGAAAAAAGTATATTTCCTAATCACTCTGATTGGAATAGAGATTTTTTTGGTCCATTACACATTCCTAAAAAAGGAGAATTTATAAAATTTAATTCTCATATTTATAATGAAATTTTTACTTATGAAAAAGTTAACAAATTAGATATAATTTTAAAAAAATATTATAAAGTAAAAAATAATTATTATTTTATGATGGGAGATAATAGACATAATTCATCAGATTCTCGATATTGGGGTTTTGTTCCAGAAGATCATATAGTAGGGAAACCTATATTCATATGGATGAGTATTGATTGGGATCGAAAAAATCCTTTAAATATATTTAGTTGGAAATTTCGTTGGGATCGCATGATGAAAACAATAAATAATCAACATTCTTATTTATCTTTATTTTTTTTATTTTCATTTGTATATTTAATCTATCTCTTATTTAAGAATGAAAAAATTCAATAAAAAATATTTCTTTCATTTTTTATAAAAAAACTTCCTATAAAATAACCTGATAAAATTCCTCCAATATGAGCGAAATGAGCGACTCCAGGTGCAAAATTAAAAATAGCCGAGGCTAAACTTCCAAAAATAAAAATTATAAGAGCTTTTCTAACTGCTATTGGAAAAGGAAAAGGAAGAATAAAAATTTTATGTTCAGGAAAAAATTTAGCAAAAGCTCCTACAATTCCACTTACGGCTCCAGAAGCTCCCATCATAGGAGAATACATAGAAGTATAAAGATTTATTTTTTGTTCTTCATTTAAATCATCTAACATTTTTTTGGCTTGTGAAAAATCTAAAGTTTGAACAAAATAATATAAAATACCAGTATTAAAAATGATTTGAAATAATGCGGCTAAAATTCCCGATAAAAAATATATAATTATAAATTTTTTGACTCCTAATAGAGTTTCTATCTGTCCTCCAAACATAAATAAAGCTAACATATTAAAGATTATATGCAAAAAAAGTCGTTTAGAGTGTACGAACATATGAGTCAAAATTTGATAGAATTCAAATCTTTCATCTAAAGGATGATATAAAGAAAGAAGACTCTCTATTTTATATTGTGAAAAAACAAAAGCAGCTGTGTACACAAGTATATTGATACTAATTAAATGTTTGACAGCATCTGAATTGAAATTTGTATAAAAATTCATTTTTTAAAAAAGGTTTTTGCTTAAAACAAAAAATATGGGATCTCCTGAATATGTATAATTTGGATTATGACAAGAAAATAAATTTTTAATTATATACTCCATTTTTTCAGGATATAATTTTGTTCCGTATTTTATAGATGCGGATTTGGATATAATTTGAATAAGTCTTTCTTTATTATTTTTTTTTCCTTGAATAAAATTATATGTTATAATATTTTGAATGATTTCAACCAACATATTTTGTTGTATATTTTCAGGAACGGAATACAAATAAGCTGATTTTTTACAAATATATAAATGAAATCCAAAATTTATCAAATCATTTTTTATATTATTCAAAGAAATAAATTCTTTTTTCAAAAGTTTTACTTTTATAGGAAAAATAAATTGTTGACTTATCAAATTTTTTTTGAGAAAAAAAAATTCAAATAATATGTTTTGATGTGCTTTATGTTGATCCACCAATATCATATATTCATTATTTAATACAAAAATTATGTATTTTCTATTCATCTGAATAGTTTTTATTTTTTCTTTATGAGAAACATAATGAGATAATTCTTTTATAAATTGGAAATCGTTATTGAATGTATCAAAATTAGATTCATTTATTTTATGAAACCAATTTTCTAGTTGTATAATTTTTTCTTGATCAGAAAATTTATCACAAAATAAATAATCTTTTTTGAATGATTGACAAGATAAAAAAATATCATAGTTTTTCAACTCATTATTTTTTACTTTATATTGATAAAATAAAATATTTTTGATTTCTTGTTGAATCATTTCACCAATAGTCTCTTCTTCTTCTAATTTTACTTCTTTTTTTGCTGGATGTAGATTCCAATTTACTAAATTGGAATCTACAAAAATAAAAATAAAATAAGATACTGTTTTCAAATCTCTTAAAAAACCATCATAAGCATGAATAATTTTTTTATGTATAAGTAAATGTGTAACACAACGTTGATTGATCAATAAGAATTGATCTCCTTTTTTTATAGAAATATCTGGAACACTAACAAATCCTTCTACAAGAATTCTATTTTTACTTACAAAAATAGGTACTAAATTTTTTCTTTTATTTCTAAAAATTTCTTTAATCCTTTCTATTAAAGAAGTTTTTTTTAAATGAAAAATAATTTTATCATTATGATAAAATCGATATGTTATATTTCTGTGTGCTAAAACAATTTTATAAAATTCATAAATAATATGTTTAAATTCTATTCTATAAGATTTTAAGAATTTTCTTCTGGCAGGAAGTTTAAAAAAAATATTTTTTACTGAAATTCTTGTTCCTTTCAGCATATTTATAGGAATTTGTTTTTTTATTTTTCCTTCTTCTACAATAAGATGAATTCCAACTGCATCTTTTTCATTTTTAGTTTGTATTTCTAATTGAGAAATAAGAGCTATAGAAGCTAAAGCTTCTCCTCTAAATCCTTTTGTTTTAATTCTGAAAATATCATCATATTTTTGAATTTTAGAAGTAGTATATCTTTGAATGCTCATTTTAGCATCATCAATACTCATTCCTATTCCATCATCTATTAATTGAATCAATGTTGTTCCTGAATCATTTATAAAAATGTCAATCATTTTTGCGTTTGCATCTATTGCATTTTCTAAAAGTTCTCTTAAAATAGAAGAAGGACGATGTATGACCTCTCCTGCAGCTATTTGTTGAATCACTTTTTCAGGCAAAAATTGAATAATATTTTTCATTTTATTTTTATAGATTTTTTAAATAAAGACATATGTATAGCTGTTTTAGCACATTCTATCCCTTTATTTCCATTTTTTCCGCCTGATCGATCAAAAGATTGTTGTTGATTTATATCAGAAAGAACACAAAATATAACAGGAACATCATACATGATATTAATATCTTTAATTCCATTCGAAATAGCTTGACATAAATATTCAAAATGAGGAGTTTCCCCTTGTATGAGGGATCCTATTGCAATAATTGAATCAAAATTGCAACAATGGGCTATTTTTTTAGAAGAATAAATTAATTCATAACTTCCAGGAACTTCCCAAGTTTTAATTTTTTCTTTTAATACTCCTAATTTAATTAAAGTATCGTAAGCACCTTTATATAATCTATTTGTAATTTCTATGTTCCATAAAGAAACAATAATCGCTAACTTTAAATTAGCGTTTTTAACTTTTTTTTTATTTAATGAATAAACAAAACCTGCCTTCATAAACATAATAATTTATAACTTATTTTCAATAAACATAAGATATTTTTCAACACTTTTTTTATACAAAAAAAAAGGATATTTTCTTTCTATTTTTTTAAAAAAAAATTTAGAATCTTTATACTTTTTCATATAAAAATTTAATAATGCTGCTTTGTAATAATAAAGAGGAGTCGTTATTTCATTTTCTCTTATATTTGCTGCAATGATGTAATTTTTTAGAGCTTCTTTTTTATTTTTTATTTGAATGAAAGCGTCTCCTATAATTCCGTATTTCATAGAAGATAAAATTTCATCTTTTGCGGAAAAACTTTTCATTATTTTTATGGATTCTTTGTAATCACCCAATTTATAATAGCAAATTCCTGCATAAAATTTAGATATATTTCCTGCTTTGGAAAAAGGAAATTTAGAAACAATACCTGAAAATCCTAAATAATTGATTTTAATATTTTTTCTATTTAATGCTTTATCTATTTCTCCTTTAGAAAGATATTGTTGAGCATAATTCAATTCTTTTATCGCCTTTTTCTCTGATGTAGAGAAAAAAATTGTTTTTAAAAAAAAACATGTCCCAACTATTATGATTAAAAATATAATATAAAAAAAAATTGTATTTTTTTTCATGACAAAAAAAACTATAACATTATATAAATTTAATTTTTTTATAATACATTGTCTAATTCATTTTTTTTTCTTATTACTTCTATAGTTTTGATTCTTTTATGATCAATACTTTTTATTATAAAAGAATAGTTTAAAAAATTTATTTTCTGTTTTTTTTTTGGAAACTCTTTATTTATTTCCATAATAAATCCTCCTAAAGTATCTGCATCACCTTTTTTATTTTCAAAAAAAACTTCTTCTTTAATATCCATAATACGATAAAAGTTAATTAAAGATGTTTTTCCATCAAACAAATAATTATTTTGATTTAATTTAGAGTAAGACATGTCATCTTCATCAAATTCATCAATAATATCTCCCACAATTTCTTCTATCACATCTTCAAGAGTGACTAATCCACATGTTCCTCCGTATTCATCTACCACAATAGCTAAATGTATTTTCCTTTTTTTAAAATCGTTTAAAAGATCATCTATCTTTTTTTTTTCTGGAACAAAAAAAGGACTATGAATTAGTCTATTCCATTTAAAATTTTTATCATAAATAAACGGAAGCAAATCTTTAGCAAAAAGAACTCCTTCTATATCATCAATACTATCTTTATAAATAGGAATACGAGAATAACCTTGATAGGTTACTAATTCTAAAACATCAGAAAAATTTATGGTTCGATTTAAAGCAAACATATCTATTCTTGGAGTCATAATTTGATGTGTTTCTGTATTTCCAAAATCAACAATTCTTTGCAAGAATTGACATTCTTTAACATTTTTTTGATTTGGAGATGTAATTTTTAAAGCCTTTGAAAGTTGGTCTACAGAAATAATATTCTTTTTTTTTATTACTTTTTTTTCTATAGATTTTGAAATCAAAATTATAATTTTACTAATTGGATATAATATTTTGCTAAGAACCATTAAGGGTTTTGCCATAAAAATAGCAAAACGAAAATTATTTTTACTCGCATATATTTTAGGTATTATTTCTCCAAATAAAAGTAAAATAAAAGTAAGAACGACTACCTCTAAAATAAAATTAACAGGAACATGAAATCGCTTATAAACAAAAAAATATTTGTTTTGTAAAAATTCTGTAATTAAATAAGAACTTAATATGACAATTCCAATATTAGAAAAATTATTAGATATTAATATTGTTGCTAATAATTTTTTTTTATCTCTTAGAATTTTAAATACAATATTTCCTTTCCAAGAGTTTTTTTTTCTTTCTCTATCAATGGTTTTTTTTTCAATACAAAAAAAAGCAGTTTCTGATCCAGATATTAGTGCGGAGAATAATAACAGTATTATGATTAATGCAAAATAAAAAACAAAATATAAAGTTTTTTCTAAAAAAACATTCGTCGAAGATTCTTTTTCCATGAGATTAAATTTTGATAATAATTTTTATAAAATAAATATGATAAAAAAAAGGATCTTAAATTCATACTAAAATTCATTGAAAATAAAAACTAAATCATTTTTTCATGTTTTAAAAATAAGACAATAGGACGAGGAAAAGGGTATTCGTTTATTTTATTATATGGTATAAAAAAAAAATTATCAAAAAATGTATTTTTATCAAAATTTTGTAAAATTTCACAATTTAAAAATCTAATTGATAAAATTTGATGAGTAAGTTTATGTTCTATTTGATAAATCAAAGTGTTAAAAAAAATCACTCTAAATTTTTCCCAAATTTTATCAGCTATTTCATAAATTGAAAGATTTTTTTCCGATTCTATTAAAGGAAAATCATAAAGACCCCTCCATATATCTTTTTTAGTAGATCTTTTGTTTAAACAAATATTTTTATTTTGATCACATACGAAAAGATAATAAAAAAATCTATGTTTTATAAACTTTTTTATTTTTTTTACAGGTAATTTATATACAGTTCTATTTTTAATGGAAAAACAAGAATTTTTAACTGGACATAATAAACATTTAGGACTTCTTGGAGTACATAAAATAGAACCTAAATCCATAATTGCTTGATTAAAAATTCCTGGTTGTTCAAAATCCATCATTTTTGAAACGATAACTCGAAACATATTTTTTGTAGTTGTAGATGTAATATCATTATAAATTCCTAAGTATCTGGAAAATACTCTGCAAGCATTTCCATCAATAGCAGGGATAACTTCATGAAAACATATAGATGCAATGGCTGCTGCTGTATATGGACCTATTCCTTTATATTTTATTAATTCTTGATATTTTTTAGGGAAAAAAATTTTTTCATTTTTTAATTTTATAGCAAAAGAATGTAAATATTTTGCTCTAGAATAATACCCCAGACCTTCCCACTTTTTCAACACATCTTTTTCTTCTGCTTTAGCTAGTTTTTCTAAACTTGAAAATTCTTTTATAAAATTTAAATAATACTTTATGGTTTGTGATGTTCTTGTTTGCTGTAACATAAACTCTGAAACCAATATATAATATGGATTTTTAGTTTCTCTCCAAGGAAATTTTCGATAATTTTTTTTGTACCAATTTATTATTTTTTTGTTAAAATCCATATACCTTTAATTTTAGAGCAATTTTATAAAAAATTGGTATATTTAGGAAACCAAATTTTGTTATTTGATATAATGATTTAACATGACAAAAGCAGATATAATAACAGAAATCATATCAGAAACTGGATCTGAAAAAATTGATACACAAAAGGTTATAGAAATATTTATGAAAAAAATAAAACAAAGTTTAACGTCTGGAGAAAATGTTTATTTAAGAGGATTCGGATCATTTATTATTAAATATAGAGCGAAAAAACTTGGACGTCATATATCCAAAAATATGTCTATTGTAATTCCTGCGCATAATATACCAGCATTTAAACCTGCAAAATCTTTTACAGAATTAGTGAAAAAAAATGTTCCTATAAAGAAATAGGAATGAAATAATGAGTATCTATGAATTAAATTACTAAATGAAAATTATGCCAAACGGAAAAAAAAGAAAAAGACGTAAGATAGCAACTCATAAAAGAAAAAAAAGAAATAGAAAAAATAGACATAAAAAGAAATAATAAATTATTGTAAGTTATAAAACTTTTTTCCTTGTTTTTGTGTGTATGAATAAAGAGTTAATTATAAATGCAGAAGAACAAGAAGTTAAGATAGCTCTTTTAGAAGAAGGAAAATTACTGGAGCTTCATATAGATATTTTTGATAAAAAATTCTCTGTAGGAGATATATATTTAGGAATAGTTAAAAAAATTCTATATGGATTAAATGCTGCTATCATAGATATAGGACATTCAAAAGGAGCTTTTTTACATTATGATGATGTTGGATTTCAAATAGATAAAATGTTGAATTTTATATCCAAAAATCACGTAAAAAAAGAATATAATCATTTAGAAGATAATAATTCTATAGATCATATATTGTATATTGGACAAAAAATATTGGTTCAAATCTCCAAAGAGCCGATTTCTAATAAAGGGCTAAAACTTACTACAAAAATTTGCATTCCAGGGAGAAATTTAATACTTATTCCTTTTTCAGAAAAAATTTTTATTTCTAAAAAAATAAAGAATGTAAAAGAAAGAAGTAGATTAATTTCTTACATAAAGAAAATAATACCTCATAAATTTGGTGTTATTATTCGTACAGTTGCGGACAATGAAACAGAAAAAGTTTTGAATGAGGAACTCATTTTTTTAATCAAAAAATGGAAAAAAACATTAAACAATTTAATGAAACTTTTGCCTCCAGTTCGAGTATTGAGTGAAAGTAGTAAAACTTATTGTTTGTTAAGAGATATATTCAATAACGATTTTCAATCGATTTATTGTAATAATAGTTTTCTTTGCCAGGAAATTCATTCATATTTATCTTTAATTTATCCAGAAAAAACCAACATAATTAAATATTATAAAGGAAATGTTCCCATATTTAAAAAATATGGAATAGAAAAACAAATACAAATTTTTTTAGGTAAAAATGTTCCTCTTGAAAATGGAGCTTATCTTATTATAGAACATACTGAAGCTTTACATGTTATAGATGTTAATAGTGGAACGAGTAATCACATGATGAAAAATTGTACAGAATCAGAAAGAAAAGATAATATTTTGAAAATCAATTTATTAGCAGCAACAGAAATAGCCAGACAACTTAGATTGAGAGACATGGGAGGTATAATTGTCGTAGATTTTATAGATATGTCTGATTCTGTACAAAAAAAACAACTATATGAACATTTAAAGGAAAAAATGAAAAACGATAGAGCAAAACACCACATTTTACCTCCTAATAAATTTGGATTAGTTCAATTTACCCGTCATAGAGTCAGACCTGAATTAAAAAAAATAAATATAAACAATAAAAATTCTCCTGAAAATTATATTCATCATTTGGAATTTGTTTTAGAAACTATTGTAAAAAATCATAAAGGAATACAATTACATATTCATTCTTTTGTTTCAGCTTATTTAAAAAAAGGATTTCCTTCAATTCAACAAAAATGGTTATTAAAATATAAAAAATGGATTAAAATAATTCCAATAGACTCATTTGAATACACAGAATATCGTATTATGAATAAAAATCACAAAATTATATCATCTTCTTTTTATTTTCATTAAAATTCATTATAAATTTTAAAACAAGTGGGCGTGGTGAAACCGGTAGACACGTCAGAATTAGAATCTGATGCCAATTAGGCGTAAGGGTTCGAATCCCTTCGCCCGCACTATTTTTTTATATTTCTTTTTTTATATCCTATATAAATTTGTCTGGGTCTACCTATAGGATCTCTGTTCAATTTCATTTCTTTCCAATGAGCCATCCATCCTGGCAATCTACCTAAAGCAAACATAACAGTAAACATATCTTTTGGAATCCCTATGGCTTGATAAATAATACCAGAATAGAAATCAATATTAGGATAAAGTTTTTTTTCTATAAAATAGGAATCTCGTAGAGCATTTTCCTCAAGATTTTTTGCTAATTCTAATATTGGATCAGAAATTCCTAATTCTTGAATCACATTTTCAGCTACTTGTTTAGCTATTTTAGCTCTAGGATCAAAATTTTTATAAATTCTATGTCCAAATCCCATAAGTCTAAATGGATCTTTCTTATTTTTTGCTTTTTCTATCCATTTTTTTATATTCCCTCCACTTTTTAAAATATCCTCTAACATTTCAATTACAGCTTGGTTCGCCCCTCCATGTAATCTACCCCAAAGAGCAGTCATCCCTGCAGATATAGATGAAAATAATCCTGCATGAGCAGAACCCAATAAACGAACGGTAGTTGTGGAACAATTTTGTTCATGATCTGCATGTAATATTAAAAGTTTGTTTAAAGCATCCGCAATAATCGGATTATGTTCATAAGATTGATTAGGAACAGAAAAAAACATTTTTAACAGATTAGATATATAATCCAGATGATGATCTGGATGAGTTGGAGGTCCCCCAACTTTTTTCCTGTAAGTTAAAGCTGCTAACATAGGTAATTTGGCTAACAAATGAATATACATATCTTCTTCTTGTAAACAATCTATAAATGCATCTAAAATATAGGTCAAAGAAGATAAAATTCCCATTGGATGATAAAAATTAGGAATATGATCAAGGATTTGATTCATCTCTTTATGAAGATGATTAAATTTTTTTATTCTTTCAGAAAAAGACTTTAGTTGTGCAGTATCAGGAAGTTCTCCATTTAAAATAAGATAACTCGTTTCTATAAACGAACATTTTTTAATGATTTGTTCAATAGGATATCCTCTATATAATAGTTCTCCTTTTTCTCCATCTATAAAACTAATGGAACTTTTAGTCATTCCTGTGTTTTTAAATCCTGGATCAAATGTAATAAAGCCTGTACTTTCTCTTAATTTAGAGATATTAATAGCTTTATCATAACAAGTTCCATAAATTACAGGAAATTTGTAATGATATCCATTGATATTAAAATTTACGACACTGTACATAATAATAAATTTTTAATTATATATGATTAATATAAATAACTTTTATTTTATATTTTGAAAATCATTTCATCAAATGAAATTAGAGTATTAAATCCTTTCTTAGAAAAATAATTTTTCATTCCTTTTCTAGAACTTATCAAAACAAAATCTCCTCCCCAAGCACCTAAACTTTTGACAATTCCTAAATAATCTGGAAAATATATTTCTTTAATAGTAGGAATATTAAGTATTTTTGATATAATTTTTTCATGTTTTAGCAATAACTCTTCGAATTCTTTTAATGTTTTACAAAAAGGAATTTTTAAAGTTATATAAGATATGGATTCAATATTTTCATGAGATATGTTAGATATATTAGAGTAAAAATATTGTATTTCATCACAAGTATTCTGTTTTTTATTGAGATGAAGAAAAAAAAGTTGATCTTTAAATGGTGGATTAAATTCTATGGGAATTATATGAGGTTTTTTATTACATAATTTATAAATTATAGGTTTTGAAATTGAAACACAAGCAATATCATATCCACTTCCTGGAAAAGAATGACCTAACAACATGTAAGGATCTATTTTGGCCCATTTTGCGATATTGTTAATTAATGTGGAACTACTCCCTAACCCCCAATTTCTTGGAAATTCTAATTGTGTTTTAACATATATTCCTAATGAATTAGGAAGAAAGTTTTTTTGAATTTTTTTAGATTTTAATAATAAATCTCTTAGTTTAAGAGCTGTATTTTTTTCTGTTTCATAGCAAATATCTAAAGAAGGAAGCTGAAATATTCCTTCAAACCAAAGTTTATTGATTTCATCGTAACATTTCCAATGTAAAACAGAAGAAAAATTCTGACCTAAGATAGTTAATGACTGTCCTTTAATTGTAGGTAAAGCTAATCCACAGGCTCCACACAAAATAAAATATTCTCCTGTTAACAATAGTTTTCCATGACTATAAAAAAAATGTCTATATCTATGTCGAGGCATTTTATATTTTTAAGCAAAATTTCTTGAAATTTTTTTAATTAAACCTTGTAAAATATTGCCTGGACCTATTTCTGTAAATAAAATGGCACCATGATCCATCATATTTTTTATAGATTGTTTCCATTTAACTGGAGCCGTCAATTGTTTTACAATATTATTTTTTATTTCATTAGATTTTTTAACAGGTAGAGCCGTTACATTTTGATATATTGGATATTTAGAATCTTTAAAATCAATTTTATTTACAATTTTTTGAAATTTTTTTTGGGCTGGTTCCATAATTGGAGAATGAAAAGCTCCATGAACAGGAAGAGTCAATATTTTTTTAGCTCCTATTTTTTTTAGATAGGAACAAACTCTTCTTAAAGCTTGAATTTCTCCAGAAATAACTAACTGTTCAGGACTATTATAATTAGATGGAACTATAATTCCATGATCTTTTTTACAAACATATTCTATAACTGAATCTTTTAACCCAAACACTACAGCCATCCCTCCAGAAGTTAATTCACAAATATTTTGCATAATTGAAGCTCTTTCATTCACTAGTTTTAATCCATCTTCAAAAGAGAAGACATTAATTGCTGCTAAAGCAGATAATTCCCCTAGAGAATGTCCAGCTACCATATCAGGTTTAAAATTTTTTGATATTTTTGCTTTTATAACTGAATATATATAAATCGATAATTGTGTATATTTTGTATTTTTTAAAGTATCGATAGATCCTTCAAACATTATAGATGTAATTTTAAAACCTAAAACTTCGTTAGATAATTGAAATAATTTTTTTGCTAAATGAGAATTTTTATATAAATCTTTTCCCATTCCTACAAATTGAGATCCTTGACCAGGAAATAAATAAGCTTTCATAAAATTTTTTAATTTAAAAAAAAAAACTTGAAATTAATTATTACATGAAAATTACTGATACTCATACCCATTTATACATGAAAGAATTTGATGAAGATATTAGTTTTGTAATACAAAAAGCCTTTCATAAAGGAATCAATAGATTTTTACTTCCTTCTATAGATAGTTCTACTATTCCTAATATATTAAAATTAGAAAAAAAATATCCTAATGTATGTTTTTCTATGATAGGGTTACATCCTAATAAAGTAAATCCAAATAGTTTAGATAAAGAATTGAAAAATATTAAAACATGGTTATGTAAACATTCCTTTATTTCTATTGGAGAAATAGGAATGGATTTACATATAGAAAAGAAATTTGTTTCTGAACAGGAATATGCTTTTAAAACTCAAATACAGTGGGCGAAAAAAAAAAGATTACCTATAGTTATACATTGTCGAAAAGCTTTTGATCAAGTTTTTCATATCTTATCAAAAGAAAAAAACTCTTCTCTTAAAGGAGTTTTTCACTGTTTCTCCGGAACTTTGGATCAAGCTAAAAAAATTATTGATTTTGGAATAAAAATAGGTATTGGAGGAATGATTACTTTTAAAAATAATCATATTAGCCAATTTTTACATAAAATAAGTTTGAATCATATAGTATTAGAAACGGATTCCCCTTATCTTGCTCCACATCCTTTTAGAGGAAAAAGAAATGAACCGGAATATTTAAGAATTATCTTGAAAAAACTATCACAGATTTATTCTATGTCAGAGGAAAAAATATCCGATATTATTCATTTGAATGTAGAAAAATTGTTTTTTTAAAAAAAATAATTTAATTTTTATACCATTTTAGATGGATTCACTAATTTTTCGAATTCATGAAGTGTTAAATATCCTAATCGAATCGCTTCTTCTTTTAATGTACTATTATTTTCATAAGCAGATCTCGCTATTTTTGCTGATTTTTCGTATCCAATATGAGGATTAAGAGCAGTTACTAGCATCAAAGATTTATCCAAAAATTCTTTAATTTTCTTATAATTTGGTTTTATTCCTTTTACGCAAAAAGAAGAAAAAGAAGTACAAGCATCTGAAAGAAGTTGGGAAGATTGTAAAAAATTATATGCCATTAATGGTTTAGCGACATTCAATTCATAATTTCCTGAAGATCCGGCCATAGAAATAGCTATATCATTCCCTATAATTTGAGTACAAACCATAATAATAGCCTCACATTGAGTCGGATTAACTTTTCCTGGCATTATAGAAGATCCGGGTTCATTTTCCGGAATATGTATTTCTCCAATTCCTGAACGTGGTCCAGAAGCTAAGAAACGAATATCATTTGATATTTTTATTAAAGAAACAGCTATTTGTTTAAGGGCACTATGAGATTCCACTATTGCATCATGAGATGATAATGCTTCAAACTTATTTTTTGCTACTTTAAAAGGAAAACCAGTATATTGACATATATATTCGGTTATTTTTGCATCATATCCTTTAGGAGCATTCAATCCTGTTCCAACAGCTGTCCCTCCTATAGCCAATTCAGAAAGATGATCTAAAGTTTTTTTTATAGCATTTAATCCATGATCTATTTGAGAAACATATCCAGAAAATTCTTGTCCTAGAGTAATAGGAGTTGCATCCATAAGATGGGTTCTTCCTATTTTAATAACATTATGAAATAATCTTGATTTTTCTTCCAAAGTTTTTTTTAATTTCTGTATAGAAGGAATAGTTTTATTTACTAATTTTTGATAAGAAGCTATATGCATTGCAGTAGGAAAAGTGTCATTAGATGATTGAGACATATTCACATCATCATTGGGGTGTATAAAAGGTTTAGAACTTCCTAATTTTTCTCCCATTAAAACATGAGACCTGTTAGAAATCACTTCATTGATATTCATATTGGTATGAGTCCCTGATCCCGTTTGCCATATCACTAAAGGAAATTGATCATTTAATTTTTCCTCTATAATTTCATCACAAACTAAGGATATCATGTCTTTCTTTTTTTTAGATAAAAGACCTAACTCAAAGTTAACATGAGCGGCTGCTTTTTTTAAAAAACCAAATGCATGAATAATTTCTATTGGCATAGAAGCCATTGGTCCAATTCTAAAATTATTTCTAGATCTTTCTGTTTGTGCCCCCCAATATTTATTAAAAGGAACTTTAACTACTCCCAAAATATCTTTTTCTATTCTATATGTCATTGTTATATTTTTAACGAAATTTATTAAAAATTATAATATCCATGATTATTAAATTTATAGGATTTTTGTTTTTTTTATTCATAACTATATCTGGTTTTTGGTGTGTATTTTTTTTATCCTTTTTTATTATTTACTGGATTATGAGTATGTTAATTCACACATTTTTAACCCGTTTTTTTGATCATGATAAAAAAAAAATATAAAATATTTAAAAATAAATATTTTTGGATTAGCATTTCTTTCTTTATATGGATATCTTTTTTTGATTCTAATTCTTTAGTTTTACACTATAAATTTAAAAAAAACATTCAGAACATGACACACAATAGAGATTGTTTGAAAAAAAAGGTTTCATTAGAAGGAACTCAATTAAAGAAATTAACTACAGATTCTAAATATATTGAAAAATTAGCAAGAGAAAAATTTTATATGAAAAAAGAAGATGAAGATTTATTTATTGTATCCAATAAAACAAAAGATAGAACAATTTAACGACCCATATGAATAAGTAAAATACTTAAATCAGAAGGAGAGATTCCACTAATTCTTGAAGCTTGAGCTAATGATATTGGACGATAATAATCTAATTTTTCTCTTGCTTCTGAAGAAAGAGATTTGATTGATTTATAATCGAAATTATTCGGAATTTTAAGACTTTCTAATTTTAATAGCTTTTTTGCATTTTCTTTTTCTCTATCTATATATCCCTTATATTTAATCCGAATCGAAACTTGTTCCAATATTTCCTGAGAAAAATCATTTTTTTTAATTTCTTTCATTAAAAATGGAATGGATATAATATCTTTAATATCAATTTCAGAACGAGATAAAATAGTTTCTATTCTTTTATCATGATATATTTTAGGAGATTTTTTAGCATCTAAAATAAAATTTATGGTTTTTGGATCAAAATTTTTATTCTGAAATAAATACATACATTTCTCTATCTTAGATTTTTTTCTATCTAATTGTATCATTTTTTCTTCTGAAATTAAACCTATATTGTATCCCATAGGGGTCAATCTTTCATCAGCATTATCTTGTCGCAGTAACATTCTATATTCAGCTCTTGAAGTAAACATTCTATAAGGCTCTTCTGTTCCTTTTGTAATCAAATCATCTATTAAAACTCCAATATAAGCCTGATTTCTTTTTAGAATAAATGGTTCCTTTTGATGAATTTTTAAATGAACATTAATTCCTGCTATTAATCCTTGCGCTGCCGCTTCTTCATATCCAGTTGTTCCATTAATTTGTCCAGCAAAAAAAAGATTTTCTATCACTTTACTTTCTAAAGTAGCTTTTAATTGTTCTGGTGGAAAATAATCATATTCAATAGCATATCCAGGTTTCAATATTTTTACATTTTCAAAACCGGAAATTTGTTTTAAAGATTGATATTGTATTTCTTCTGAAAAAGAAGTAGAAAATCCATTTATATATACTTCAACGGTATTCCATCCTTCTGGTTCAACGAAAATAATATGTTCTTTTTTATCCGAAAATCGAAAAACTTTTTCTTCTATAGAAGGACAATATCGGGGACTAGCACCTTGAATGGATCCAGTATAAACGGGAGAATCATTGAAATGATTACGTATAAAATCATGTATTTTTTGATTAGTATAAGTAATGTAGCATTTCCTTTGTTGTTCTAGTTTTTTTAGATTATGAAAAAAAGAAAATTTTTTTGGATTTATGTCTCCATTTTGAGATTTCATTTTATCATAATTTAAAGAACGTCCATCTACTCTTGGAGATGTTCCTGTTTTCATTCTTCCAAATTTTAATCCAAAACTTCTAGTTAATTGTTCCGTAAGTCCTCTGACTTCTTGTTCTGAAATTCTTCCTCCATTAATTTTTTTTTCTCCAATATGTATTTTTCCATTTAAAAAAGTCCCATTTGTAAGAATTACTGTTTTTCCTTTAATTTTTAATCCAAAATAAGTTTTTACTCCTTTAATTTTATATTTTTCTATTATTAAAGATGTTACTGTATCTTGGTATAGATATAATTTAGCATTTTTTTCTAAAAAAGATCTCCAATAACAGGAATATAATCTTCTATCACATTGAGCTCTAGGACTCCACATAGCTGGTCCTTTAGATTTGTTTAACATTCTAAATTGAATTGTACTAAGATCTGCAATGACTCCAGAATAACCTCCTAAAGCATCTATTTCTCGAACAATTTGACCTTTAGCAATTCCTCCTATAGCCGGGTTACATGACATTTGACCTATCGTTTGTAAATTAGTAGTAATGAGCAAAGTTTTTGATCCCATATTAGAAGCGGAAGAAGCAGCTTCTACTCCAGCATGTCCTCCTCCAACCACAATAACATCATATACATCTAAAAACATAATTTTTTAGAATTGAAATAAATTTAAATAAAACTCTTCTTTTTTTTTCATGATTTTTTTTTCTATATGATTATGATCATCATATCCTAAAAAATGTAATATAGCATGTATCATAACACGTTTTAATTCACTGATAAAAAATTGATTCCATTGTTTGGAATTATCATAAACACGATCTATACTAATAAATATATCTCCAGAAATATATTTATTGATAGAATAATTAAACGCAAGTACATCTGTGTAAAAATTTTTTCTCAAATATTTTTTATTCATATCTAAAAGATAATCATCATTACAAAAAATATAGTTAATATTTCCAACAAACATCCCTTCATTGTTTAATAAAATACAAATTTCTTTAATAAAGAAAGATTCTTCTTTAATAGAAAAATTAGAAATTTCACAAAATAATTTAATCATCATAAAATAATATTTACTATTTTAGAATAATTTTATTTACATATGTTGATTACACTAAAAATAATTCCTAACATATTTACTTTATTAAATTTATTTTGTGGATGCATATCTATTATATTTTTGCAATATAAAAATTTTAATCATTCTGCTGTTTTTACTTTATTTTCAATAATTTTTGATCTTTTGGATGGTTTGTTTTCTAGATTGATAAAAAACAAAAATCCATTTGGAAAAGAATTGGATTCTTTAGCAGACATGGTTTCTTTTGGATTAGTTCCATCTATAATAGTTTTTATTTTACTGAAAAAAATAACACCAATTCCATTTATTGAATATTCAGCTTTTTTTATTTCCATTATTTCTGCATGGCGTTTAGCTAAATTTAATATTACTCCTAATAATAATTATGTCGTAGGACTAACAACACCCGTTAATGCCTTGTTTTTTTCTTCTTTATCTGTCATAATTACAAATCATGCTATCTTTTTTAGCAATAAAAAAATCATATATTTTATTACAATGCTTTTTATGATATTCTTCTCATGTTATTTTTTAATATCCAAGATTACAATGTTTTCTTTAAATTTTGAAAATTTTTCTTGGAAAAAGAATAAAATGCGCTATTTTTTTTTATTGATTAGTACATTTCTTTTATTAACTTTACATGTAATAGCTTTGCCATGTATTATTGTTTTTTATATAATAACCTCAATCTATTTTCATAAAAAATTAAAACAAAAAAATTCATACTAAAAACATGAAATTAAAACTGCATCGTCCTATTTGTTTTTTTGATATAGAAGCAACAGGAATCAATATAGGTAAAGACAGAATTATAGAAATATCCATATTAAAAATATTTCCTAATAGAAAACAGGAAGATAAAACTTGGTTAATTTGTCCTGGTATTCCTATTCCACCACAATCTACAGCTATTCATGGCATTAAAGATGAAGATGTAGAAGGAAAACTAAAATTCAAAGATGTAGCTTTTTCTATTTTAAAAATGATTGAAAATACAGATTTAGCAGGATATAATTCTAATAGATTTGACATACCTATTTTAGCAGAAGAAATGCTTAGAGCAGGAATATCTTTTGATATTAAAAAATATCAAACTATAGATGTTCAAGTTATTTTTCATAAAATGGAACCTAGAACTCTTTCTGCTGCTTATAAATATTATTGTAGTAAAGATCTAATAAAAGCTCATAGTTCTAAAGCGGATACATTTGCTACATACGAAATATTATTAGCACAATTAGAAAAATATGAAAACTTAAAAAAAGATGTAAAAAGTCTCAACCAATTTTCTCATCAAAAAAATATAGCAGATCTCGCTGGATTCGTGAAAATTGATGAAAAAGGAGACGAAATATTTAATTTTGGAAAATATAAAGGAGAAAAAGTTTTTGAAACCTTCGAAAAAGATCCCAATTATTATGGATGGATACAGAATTCAGATTTTCCATTGTACACAAAAAAAATATTAACAGGAATTAAATTAAAAAAATTTAATAAATAAATACTTATTCTTGTTCTTTAGTAAGATCTTTAAATTTTTTTGATATAAAATTCGTAAGATTTTTTCCATAGAGTAACCCTTTGGATAATAAAGTTAAATTTAAAGCTTCTTGTATAATTTTTTTTCTTTTTTCTTCTGATGTTTCTTTTAATATTTTTTTCATCAAAATATGATTTGTATTTGTTATCAATTGATAATATTTTTCTTGATCTTTTTCTTCCATATTTTTTCCTACGATAGTAGAATTCATTTCTTTTATCCTTCTTAAAAATTCTGGGATGATAATCAAAAAAGGATTGTCTGTTTCTGACAAATCTTCTAATTGTATAGAAAATTTCAAATTTTTTTCTGTTATATGATGCTTAATGAAATTCTTTAAATCTTGTTTTTCTTTTTCAGAAAGTTCTGAATAAGGTTTATTCTCTTTTTTATGAAAATTAATTAACTTATCAATATGATCTGAGTCCACTCGAACAAAACAAATATCTTGATAAGAAAATTCTAATTTATGTATTAAATGAACTGAAAGTGGACTGTCAAAAATCAAAATTTCATAACATCTGTCTTTGGCATCTTTTATGTAACTATACTGTTCCTCTTGATCTGAGGAATATAGAAAAACAATTTTACCTTCTTTATTTTTTTGAATTTCTTTAATCTTATTTCTAAATTCTTCTAGAGTAAAATAATTATTATCTACAGTATAAAAAACAAAAAATTTTATAGCTCTTTCAAAGAAATTTTGCGTACTAATCATTCCATACTCTACTATAATTTTTATATTTTTCCATATTTTTTGAAAATCTTCTCTTTTATTTCTAAACATAATATCCAACTTATCAGCTACTTTTCTAGTGATATATTTAGATATATTTTTAACAGATGCATCAGATTGCAAATGAGAACGTGACACGTTAAGAGGAATATCTGGAGAATCTATAACTCCTCTTAATAAACTAAGAAAATCTGGGACTATCCCTTCTAAATTATCCGTAATATAAACTTGATTTTGATACAAATGAATTTTATCTTTTTGTATATCTATTTTTTTATCTATTTTAGGAAAATATAAAATTCCTGTTAAATGAAAAGGATGATCTATGTTTAAATGAATCCAAAATAAAGGATTTTCTAACTGATTTGGATATAATTCGTGATAAAAATCTAAATAATTTTTATCGTTCAGTTGAAGTGTATTTTTTTTCCAAGCTGGATTAATATTATTGATCACTATTTCTTTTTCTTTATCCTCATTGTCTTTTGAGGACAAATAAATTGTGATCGGCATAAACTTACAGTATTTTTTTAACAATTTAAAAATACGATCATATTCTAAAAATTCCTTGTATTCTTCATGAATAGATAAAATAATTTCTGTTCCTCTATCTTTTTTATCAATTTCTTTCATGATGAAATTTGGATTGCCTTCACAAGACCAAAATATGGATGATGCGTTTTTTTTATAAGATTGAGTAAATATCATAACTTTATTTGCTACCATAAAAGAAGAATAAAAACCTAATCCAAAATGTCCAATAATGTTAGAATCTGTCGTATTTTTATATTTTTTAATAAATTCTTCAGCTCCGGAAAAAGCTATTTGATTAATATATTTATCTACTTCTTCTTTCGTCATTCCTATTCCATTGTCTAAAATATGAAGTGTATTATTTTTTTTATCTACGATAATTTTTACTTTAAAATTATCAGCAATGTCATATAAATTTTCTAACTTTATTAAAGTTTTTAACTTAACAACAGCATCTATAGCATTAGAAACTAGTTCACGTAAAAAAACTTCTTGATCTGAATAAAGAAACTTTTTAATAATAGGAAAAATATTGTCTGAAGTAACACTAATTTTATTTTTTACCATGATAATACTAAATTTTCAATTCAAAATACAATGATCATATCTCAAAAATCATACCGTCATCTACATAATGACCATATGACATTTTTATTTTATAAAAAAACAATCAATAAATTTTTTATCATCAAACACTTTTAAATCTTGTATTTTTTCTCCTGTCCCCAAATATTGTATAGGAATTTTAAATTGATCCATGATTCCTATTACCACTCCTCCTTTGGCTGTTCCTTCGATTTTTGTTAAAATAATAGAAGAAACTTGAACAAAATAAGTAAATTGCCTTACTTGTTCAAAAGCGTTTTGACCTGTTGTTGCGTCTAAAATAAGCATAATTTCATGAGGAGATTCAGGTATTATTTTTTTCATGACTCTACATATTTTAGAAAGCTCTTCCATAAGACTGATTCGATTTTGTAATCGACCAGCAGTATCAATTAGAACTACATCTGTTTGTTTAGATTTTGCAGATTGTAAAGTATCATATGCAACAGATGCTGGATCCGAATGCATATGTTGTTTAATTAAAGGAACTCCAGCTTTATTTGCCCATATTTCAAGTTGGTCTATAGCAGCAGCTCTAAATGTATCTGCCGCACCTATAATAACATGAAACCCTTTTTTTTTTAGAAAAAAAGCTAATTTTCCAATTGTAGTTGTTTTTCCTACTCCATTAACTCCTACAATCAGGATTACATATGGTTTTTTTTTGTTATTTTTTGAAATCTTTTTTTCTAAACATAGATTTTCAATATGTATAAAAAGATTTTTAATTTCTTCTTTAAGAATATTATAAATATCTTGCAAATTTTTATATTTATCTATTCGAATTCTTTCTTCTAAATTGTTAATAATTTTGATAGTAGTTTGTGTTCCAATATCTGCAGATAACAATATTTCTTCTATGTGATCGACTATACTTGTATCTATTTTTGATTTTTTCAAGAATAGATTTTTTATTTTTGAAAAAAAGGATTCTCTAGTTTTCTTTAATTCATGATTAAATGTTTCATGGATTTTTGTTTCTTTTTTTAAATTTTTAAAAAACATTATGATTCCATCATTTTTTTGTAAAAAAAATTTTTTATTTCTTCATAAGAAATCATCTTATTTTCAAAAATATAAGAATCTGATTTTTTGGATTTCACTATTTTTATAGCCAAAATCATTTTTTTTGAAATCTTTTTTTTTTGGTTTTCTGCTTCTTTTACTCCTTTTTTAGACATTATTTAATCTCTTTATGAATTGTATATTTTCTTAATATTGGATTATATTTTTTTAATTCAATTCTATTTGGAGTGTTTTTCTTATTTTTCGTTGTAACATATCTAGAACAACCAGAAATTCCGGTTTTTTTTTGTTCAACACATTCTAGTATAACTTGTATTCTATTCCCTTTTTTTCCCATTTTAATATTTATATTTAAAACGTTTTAAAACTTTTTCTATTCCTATTTTATTAATAAGTTTTACGGTAGAAATGCAAATTTTTAAGGTAATCCATTTTTTTTCTTTTATTAAAAAGAAACGTTTTTTACATAAGTTAATGTTGAAACGACGTTTTTTTTTGTTATTTGCATGAGAAACTCTATTTCCTATCATTGCTTTTTTTCCTGTAAGTTCACAAACTTTTGACATAAGAATTTTTTTTGTTATCTTGCCAAAGATGGTGAGTAAATATATGAAATAATTAAGACATTTCATGTCAGGGCATAGCAAATGGTCAAATATACAACATAGAAAATCAAATCAAGATTTCAAAAAGTCTAAAATATTTTCTAAAATTATTAAAGATATATTCATGGCTGTAAAAGAATCAGGGACAAATAACACTCGTTTCAAAAATGCGGTCTTAAATGCTAAATCAGTAAATATTCCTAAAAAAACTATAGAAAAAACTATAAAAAAAGCTTTGCAAATCAAAACAGATGATTATAGAAATTTTGATTTAGAAGGGCTTATTCACGGAGTGAGTATAATTATAGAATGTATGACGGACAATAGCATTCGAACAAGTTCCAATATTAGAACTCTTTTTAATAAAAATGGAGGTAGATTATGCCATAATGGTGAATTAACTCATTTTTTTCGTAAAATGGGTGTTTTTTATATAAAAAAAAAAGATATCCATTCCTCTATGGAGGATTTTGAACTTATGACAATAGATTTTGGAGCTAAAAATTTTGAAAAAGATCATCATCTTATCTATTTGTATACAGATTTTGAATATTTTGGATATATGAAAAGTAATTTGAAAAAATTAAAAATACTTCATGAGTATAAAGTGAAACGAATCCCTAAACAGGTTAAATGTCTTTCAGAAGAAAAAAAAAATAAAGTTTTAGATTTCATTCAAAAACTTTATCTAAATGAAGACGTAGAAAATGTTTACTCTAATCTTAAAAAAGACAAATAAAAAAAAAGTAGAATGCCCTATCGCATTTTTTGATAACGAAAAAATGAGGAAAGTCCGGACACCATAGAGCAACACAATGGGTAACTCCCATCCATCGTAAGATGAGGAATAGTGCAACAGAAAGAAAGTACAGATTCATTTCATTGAATTGTTCGTAGTGAAATCATGTAAACTCTGTGTGGTGAAATGCCATGTATACCGGTATACTAGCTCGGTTGAAACCGGGGGGTCGGCAGATTGAGATCATGGGTAACCTAGATCCTAGATAAATGATAGGTATAAAAAAACAGAATCCGGCTTATAATTCTACTTTTTTTTGGAGAGGTGGCCGAGAGGATTAAGGCGCACGTCTGGAAAGCGTGTTCACAAAAAGTGTCAAGGGTTCGAATCCCTTTCTCTCCGCTTTTTTTATATTTTTTCTATGTCTTTTAATTTTTTTTCTATCAAATTACTTTTAACTCCTAATAGTCTATCAATATCTTTAGATGCGCCTTGCAATTTGTCTTGAGCTTGATGAAGTAACAATCCAAATTTTGTGAATTCCTGTTTTACCGTTTCTAAAATTTTCCATACTTCAGAGCTTCTTTTTTGAATAGCTAAGGTTCGAAATCCAATTTGTAAACTATTTAATATAGCAGCCAATGTAGATGGACCTGCTATTACTGTTTTATGTTTTCTTAATAATTCTTCTAGTAAACTAGAATTTTTTGTTATTTCAGCATATATACCTTCAAAAGGTAAAAAAAGAATAGCAAAATCAGTAGTATGTGGAGGATCTACATATTTATCTTTAATATCTTTTGACATTTTTTTTAGTACAGATTCCATATTTTTTGTTGCTATTTCTATATTTTTTTTTTCTCCATTATTATAAGCTTTTTGTAATTTTTCATAAGTTTCTTTTGGAAATTTTACATCAATAGGTAACCATATTATGTTTCCATCTTCAAGACCTGGAAGTTTAATGGCGAATTCTACTACAAAATTTGTATTAGATTTAGTTACAACATTAGAGGCATATTGTTCTGGAGATAATATTTGTTGCAAAAGCATTGAAAGTTGCATTTCGCTAAAACTTCCACATATTCTTACATGATTTAAAGTTCTTTTTAAAGAACTCACATCTTTAGCTAAAATTTTCATCTCTCCCAACCCTTCTTGTAAAAAAAATAGTTGATTTCCAATAATTTCAAACGATTTTCCCAAATGTCGATTTAAAGAAGTTTGAAGTTTATCATTAACATTTTCTCTTATTTCCTCAAGTTTTTTTTCAAGAATTTTAAGATACTTTTCCTGTGACACATAAAAAGAACCCAATTTTTTATCTTGATTTTCAGTATAAAATTGAACTTTTTTATCAAAAATATCCTGAAAAACTTTGATAGTTTGTATCAACCCGTTTTTTAGTTCGATCAGAGAATCTCCAATTTCTGTTCTACTATATTTAGATAATTTTTGAATTTCATTTTGTTGATCTTTAAACTCTTTTCTAAAAAAGAATTCTAATTTTCTAAAGAAATATATACATATGAATAAAATAAAAAATAAAAAAGTATAAACGAATAATATATTCATATAAAAAAATAGCGGGAATAGGACTCGAACCTATGACCTTCGGGTTATGAGCCCGACGAGCTACCAACTGCTCCATCCCGCGCATATTATATTTGTGAATATAATGTTTTTCATTTACAAAATCAAATATTAAAAATATTATCCATTCATAGATATTAAAAATTCCTCATTATTTTTAGTTCTAGCAATTCTAGATCTTAAAAATTCCATAGCTTCTACTGGATTCATATCAGAAAGATGCTTTCGCAAAATCCACATTCTTTGTAATGTATTTGTATCAAGTAAAAGATCATCTTTTCTAGTACTAGAAGAAACAAGATCAATAGCTGGATAAATTCGCTTATTAGCTATTTTTCGGTCTAATTGAAGTTCTTTATTTCCTGTTCCTTTGAATTCTTCAAAAATTACTTCATCCATTTTTGATCCTGTATCGATCATAGCTGTAGCAATTATAGACAAAGACCCTCCATTTTCTATGTTTCTAGCCGCTCCAAAAAATCTTTTGGGTCTGTGTAAGGCATTTGCATCTACTCCTCCTGATAATACCTTTCCAGATGCAGGGGCAACAGTATTATACGCACGTGCTAAACGTGTAATTGAATCTAATAATATCACTACGTCATGTGAACATTCTACCATTCTTTTTGCTTTTTGCAAAACAATGTTAGCAACTTTTACATGTCTATCTGCTGGTTCATCAAAAGTAGATGCAATAACTTCTCCTTTTACATTTCTTTGCATATCTGTAACTTCTTCTGGACGTTCATCTATCAATAATATAATTAAATATACTTCAGGATGATTAGCCGCAATAGCATTAGCTATTTCTTTTAATAAAGTAGTTTTTCCCGTTTTAGGAGGAGCTACGATCATTCCCCTCTGTCCTTTTCCTATAGGAGTAAAAAGATCTACAATTCTTGTAGAAAGAGTAGCATTTTTTTCAGCTAATTTGAATTTCTCATTTGGAAATAATGGAGTCAGATGCTCAAAAGAATCTCTTTCTCTTACAAAAGAAGGAGATCTTCCATTTATCTCAAGAATTTTAATTAGTGGAAAATATTTCTCTCCATCTTTAGGTGGACGAACTTCTCCTCTTATTGTATCTCCTGTTTTCATTCCAAAAAGTCTAATTTGAGATTGAGAAACGTAAATATCATCGGGGGAAGACAAATAGTTAAAATCGGAAGATCTCAAAAATCCATAATTTTCTGGCATTATTTCCAATACTCCTTCACTTATTATTATTCCTTCAAATTCATATTCAGGAACACGGTATTTGTTCAAAGAAGATTTTTTAGGTCCTATTTCTGTTCCGTGAAATGATGATATATTTTGAGTTTCGAATCTATCATTTCTATCATTTTTTTTCCAATTATAAAAATTTTGATGTTTTTTTTGAAATTTTTTGGATTCTTCTAAAAGTTTAGAATTAGAAATTTTTAAATGTTCTTGAGATTTTTTTTTTCCATTTATACTTTTATTTTCTAAAAATGAATTTTTAGATTCAGTATTTTTTCGCATTTTAAATCCTTTCTTTAAAGAATTTTCTCTTTTTGAATATACAGAAGTATTTTTATTATTATTATTAAAAATAGAAATAATTTTTTCTAAGAGTTCGTTCTTTCGTAATTGTGTACATTTTTTTAATCCTGATGAACGAGCAATCTCCTGTAATTCAAAAAGTTTCTTACTTTTTAATTCAGTAATATCAAACATAAAGTGATTGGGTTTTATATATGTATGTATACGTTTGGTAAGTAATATACTTTTTAGTTAGTTAGTGTGTGTAATAACTTATGAAAAATAACTTAGATATGAGATAAATACAATTATACAAAAATTAATTTGAAAATAACAAAATAACAAATTATAAAAACAATTTAATCAATATGCTATATAGAATACAAACATTATATTTATTTATTTCTATTTTTATTTATTCTGTTTTCATATATTTCTTATATTCTTTTAATATTAATAAAAAAAATCTAGCTTATTTTTTTTATTTGAATTCATATTTCAAAAATATAATTATAATTTTTATAATTATATGTCTATTTCTATCCATTTTAAGTTTTCTTTTTTTTAAGAAAAAAAAACTGCAAATATATTTGAATAAAATTAATATACTTGTCAATATCCTTGTATTAATCCTTTTTTTTTCATATTCATATTATCACACATTATATTCAATAATCATACTTTTTCCTATGATATTATGTATATATATTTTGTGGATATCAAACATAGCTATAAAAAAAGATATAGAATTAATCGATTCTATAAATCGAATACGATAAACAAGTGTCTTTATCTGTTTTTGATCTCAATTTCATAAAAATTTAAAAAATGAAAAAAACTTCATTAATTCAAAAATTAGAAGTTTCCAAAAAGGAATTTCATGAAATTTCAAAATTAATCATACAACCCAATGTTGTATCTAATCAAAAAGAATATAAAAAATTATTAAAAAAATATACAAAATTAGAAAAAATAGTTTCTCTTTATGAAGAATACAATAAAAAATTAGCTTTTCTTAAAGAAATAAATTTCATTTTAGAAAATGATTCAGATACGGAAATGAAAGAATTAGCTTCAACAGAAAAACACAAGGTTTTAGAAAATCTATCTTCTATTGAAAAAAAATCCTACAATCTTCTATTTGTATCGGACTATACAACAGAAGATCATAGAGATGCTGCTATAGTAGAACTTCGTTCTGGAACAGGAGGAGATGAAGCATGTATTTTTGTTGAAGATATATTAAGAATGTATACAATGTATTTTAAAAAATCAGGTTGGAAATATAAAATTATACATGCTCAAAAAGGAGGAATAAAAGGATACAAAGAGATCATCTTAGATATTAATGGAAAAGAAGGAGTTTACGGAAATTTAAAATTTGAATCTGGAGTACATAGAGTACAAAGAATTCCAAAAACAGAATCTCAAGGAAGACTTCATACATCTGCTATAACAGTAGCTGTCCTCCCTAAAGTCAAAGACACAGAAGTTCGTATTAATTCATCCGATATAAAAAAAGATACTTTTAGATCTAGTGGATCTGGAGGTCAACACGTAAATAAAACTGAATCTGCAGTCCGATTAACTCATATTCCAAGTAAAATTACAGTAGAGTGTCAAGAAGAACGTTCTCAACATAAAAATTTTGAAAAAGCTATGAGTATTTTACGATCACGTATTTATCAAAATGAAAAAGAAAAAAAATTAAAAAAAATATCTATTGAAAGAAAATCTTTAATTTCTACAGGAGATCGTTCCGTAAAAATTAGAACTTATAATTATCCAAAAAATAGAGTTACGGATCATAGAATTCATAAATCTATTTATGATCTTGAAGGATTTATGAATGGAAATATTCAGGATATGATTAATATATTAAAAATTTTTGAAAAAAAATAATATTTATATATTTTTTGTATTTATAACAATTCTAAATTATCTAAAAAACTTGTATTGTAATTTCCTTTTAAAAAATTATGATTTTGCATAAGTTTTCTGAGTAAAGGAAGTGTAGTTTGTATCCCCTCTATGACTAATTCATCTAAAGAACGACGCATTTTTTCAATAGTCTCTTTTCTACTTTTTGCCGTAGTAATAATTTTAGCGATCATAGAATCATAATAATGTGGGACAAAATATCCTGCATAAATATGTGTGTCAATACGTACGCCTTTTCCTCCAGGTAAATGCATTTGAGTTATTTTTCCAGGAATAGGACGAAAATTTAAAGATGGCTCTTCTGCATTTATTCTACATTCTATAGAATACATTTTTGGATAATAATTCTTATTTATAGAAAGTTTTTTTCCATAAGCTAAAAATATTTGTTCTTGAATTAAATCTAACCCTGTTATTTCTTCAGTTATAGTATGTTCTACTTGTATTCTTGGATTCATTTCCATAAAATAAAAATCCTTATTTTGATCTACTAAAAATTCTATAGTACCTACTCCTTCATAATGAATATACTCAGCTGCTTTTATAGCTTCTTCTCCCATTTTTTTTCTAAGAGTTGCAGTTAAAAATGGAGAAGGCGCTTCTTCTACCAATTTTTGATTTCTTCTTTGAATAGAACAATCTCTTTCAGATAAATGATATGCTTCTCCATATTTATCTCCTATAATTTGAATTTCTATGTGTCTTGGATTCAAAATAAATTTTTCTATATACATATCTTTTTTTCCAAAACAAGACCAAGCTTCTTTTTTAGCTTCTTCCCAAGAATTTTTTAAATGGCATTTATCCAAAACAGATCGAATTCCTTTTCCTCCACCTCCAGAAACAGCTTTTATAATTATTGGGTATCCTATTTTATCTGCAATTTTTTCAATATCTTGATAAGATGATTCAACAAAACAATCCGATCCAGGTAAACAAGAAATGCCAATTTTTTTCATGGTTTTTTTAGCTGAAATTTTATTTCCCATTTGAATCATATGACTTGGTTTAGCCCCAATAAATTTTATTCCATGTTTATGACACATAGAGGAAAAATATGCATTTTCAGACAAAAATCCATATCCAGGGTGAATTGCATCTGCGTTTGTAATTTCTGCCGCAGAAATCAAATTTGGAATATTTAAATAAGATTGATAGGGATGGGGAGGTCCAATACATACAGCTTCATCCGCAAAATAAACATGAAGACTATGTTTATCTGCTGTAGAATAAACAGCTACAGTTCTAATTCCCATTTCTTTGGCTGTTCGTATAATTCGTAAAGCTATTTCTCCTCTATTAGCTATTAATATTTTTTTAAACATAAAATTTAACAGTTAGGATCTATAAGGAATAAAGGTTGATCATAATCAACAGGAGAAGCATCTTCTACTAGAACTTTAATCAAAGTTCCATTTATTTCAGATTCAATGTCATTAAACAGTTTCATTGCTTCTATAACACATACTTTAGTTCCTATTTTTATTTTATCTCCTATTTTTACAAAAGGATCTTGATCTGGATGAGGTTTCCTGTAAAATGTTCCGATCATAGGAGATTTTATGGTTAAATATTGATTTTTATTTTCTTTTTCTTTTTTATAAAAGATATCATGAAAATCATAAGTAGAAGAAGAAGATGACGAAGAGGATATTTTTTTAGAATTAATAGTAGGAGAATTACATGGATCTTTTTGATTTTTTATCAATGTTCTATTTTTCATGTAAATTTCCATGTTTTCCATTTTTATCCTTATCTCATCTATATTCGAATCTGAAATAAATTGAATTAAGGATTTTATTTTTTTTAAATCCATAATTAATTAGGATTCTTTTTTATTACATACAATTTTTCCTCTATAATAAAGTTTGTTTTCATACCAATATGCATGATGATATAAATGTTTTTTCTTTGTTAAAGCACATTTTGTTAATAAAGGTTCTTTGATTTTAAAATGACTTCTTCTTTTATTTCTTCTCGACTTAGATTGTCTTCTTTTAGGATGGGCCATATAAAATATTTAATAAATTACTAATTTAGAAGAAATAAAGTTAAATGTGTTAAATAATTTTTATATCTTTTACATATAAATGGAATCATTTATTATGTTTTATGAGCCAATTAACTAAACGTAATGAAAATTATTCAAAATGGTACAACGAAATAGTTGTTAAATCCGGATTGGCAGAATTTTCCGGAATACGTGGTTTTATGATTATTAAACCATATGGATATTCTTTATGGGATAGAATGAAAACAATACTAGATAAAATGTTCAAGTTAACTGGACATAAAAATGTTTATTTTCCTTCACTCATTCCAAAATCAGCTTTCTCAAAAGAAAAAGAACATACTGAAATTTTTTCTGAAGGATGTGCCGTTGTAACACATTCTAGACTAATAAAAAAAAATAAAGATCAAGAAGAATTAATCGTTGATCCTGAATCTAAGTTACAAGAAGAATTAGTAATTAGACCTACTTCTGAAAGTATAATATGGAATACTTATAAACGATGGATTCAATCTTATAGAGATTTACCTATTTTATTTAATCAATGGGGAAATGCACTAAGATGGGAAATGCGAACTCGTTTATTTCTTAGAACAACTGAATTTTTATGGCAAGAAGGACATACTGCTCATTCTACAAAAAATGAAGCTATAGAAGAAGCTATAAAAATATTAAATATATATACCGATTTTTCAGAAAATTTTATGGCTATACCTGTATTACAAGGAATTAAACCATATATGGACAAATTTTATGGTTCAGAGAAAACATATTGTATTGAAGCGCTTATGCAAGACGGAAAAGCTTTACAAATTGGAACTTCACATTTTTTAGGACAAAACTTTTCGAAAGCTTTTGATGTAAAATTTACCAATTTTAATGGAAAAAAAGAATATGTATGGGGAACGTCTTGGGGAGTATCTACCAGATTAATAGGTGGATTGATTATGTCACATTCTGATGATAAAGGATTAATTTTACCTCCAAAAATAGCTCCCATACAAATCATTATTATTCCTATATATTATGAAAAAAAATATGATATAATTAATGAAATATCTAAAAAAATTTTAAATATTTTAAAAAAAGAAGGAATAAGAGTAAAATATGATGATAGAGTTTTACTAACTCCAGGATGGAAATTTCATGAATATGAAATGAAAGGAATCCCCATACGAATCAGTATAGGAAAAAATGAAATACAAAATGAAAAAGTAGAAATTTTTAGAAGAGATACATGTGAAAAAACATATCTCTATTGGGGAAATTTAAAAAATTCAATATTAAAATTGCTAGAAAAAATACAAAAGAACATTTATAAAAAAGCTTTTCAAAGAACTCAAGAATTAATTATTAAATTAGATCATTACAATGATTTTAAAAATCAAATAAAGCGTTCAGGAGGATTTATTTTTGCTCACTGGGATGGAACAAAAAACACAGGAAAAAAAATTCAAGAAGAAACAGAAGCAACTATACGTTGTATTCCAATAAATAACATGGAAAAAGGAAAATGTATTTATTCTGGGAACCCTTCTTTGCAAAGAGTAGTTTTTGCTAAATCTTATTAAATGTTTTTAATTTTCCTTTAAAAATATTGATAGATGAATAATTCTTTTTTTCTAATATGAAAATTAATTCTTTTTTTAATCTTTCAAATACTGAAATCCCCTCTTTCATAAATTGTGTTCCAATCTGCACAGCGGAAGCTCCACATAATATGTGTTCAAAAATATCTTTTCCAGAAGAAATACCTCCACATCCTATAATAGATATGTCTTTTCTTATATAAGTATAAAATTTATGAATATTGGCTAACGCAAAAGGCTTTATGACAGATCCACCTATTCCTCCAAATCCTTTTTTAGGTCGTATTACTACAGCTTCTTGATTTAGATCAATGAAGAGACCATTAGGTAAACTATTAATACAAGTAATAAAAGAAATAGGAAATTGATTTAAAATCGAAGCCATATTCTTAATCTGTGTTTCATAAAAATAAGGAGGGAGTTTAATGCCTAAAGGTATTTTGTTAAATTTAAATATGTTTTCTATAAAATTTGAAATTTTATAAAAATTATAATCTAATATTTCTTTCTTTTCAAGAATATTAGGACAAGATAGATTTAATTCTATAGCAGTAATCTTTGAAGACTGATTTGCTTTTTGAATGAGAAAATAGTTTTCTTCTGGAGATAATCCGGATATAGAAAGAAAAATAGGTTTATTTATTTTTTTTTTTTCTAAAAAACTTATGTAAAAATTTATGCCACGGTTAGGTAATCCCATAGAATTAATACTTCCTGCATTCCATTCAAAATATCTAGGGGAAACATTTCCTTCTCTAGGTTTAGATGTACAACTTTTTGTAACAACTCCACCAGAAAAACTATTTAATAAATTAGATAGTTCTTGATCTGTAGAACAAAGTACGCCTGAAGCGTTCATAATACATAATGGAAGTTTAATTCCATTTATACTAGCAGAAATATCTATTTTTTTCATAATCATATCAATTGTAATAATAATAAATAATATCCAAGTATAAAATTTTTAACTTTACCAAAACAGTTTTTTTTATGGAAGAAAAAGAACAATTTTTTTTAGAAATTTACAATTTAGGAATCATAAAATTTGGAAATTTTACATTAAAAAGTGGAATGAATTCTCCTATATATATAGATTTTCGTCCAATAGCTTCTAGACCAGATTTATTGATCAAATTATCTGATTTACTAATCCATGAAGTTATATCTTATGATTTTGAATTAATTTGTGGAGTTCCATACGCAGCTTTGCCTATAGCTACTACTTTATCTTTAAGATCAAAAATTCCACTAATTATTAAAAGAAAAGAAAATAAAGGATATGGAACAGAACGAATGATTGAAGGGATATATAAAATAGGACAAAATTGTCTTATTATAGAAGATGTAATTACAAGTGGAGATAGTTTATTAAAAACAGTAATCGATCTTGAAAAAGAAGGATTAATAATTAAAAATATTATGTCGATTCTTGATAGAGAGCAAGGGGGAATAGAAAATATAAGAAAAAAAGGATATAACATTCGAACTTTATTTCGAATAGGAGAAGTTTTAAAAATATTAAAAAAAAAACATTTTTTAAAAAAAAAAGAAATACATATGATTCAATTTTTTTTCAAAAAAAAAAATATAAAGAATATTCAAAATAAGCGGATTTCTTATGAAGAAAAAAAAGAAAAAATTTCTCATCCTATAGGAAAAAAACTTATAGATATTACGTTGAAAAAAAAAACAAATTTGATAGTTTCTGCTGACTTAATCCACACTGAAAATATTTTAAAATTAGTCAATTTGATTGGAGATAGAATTTGTGGATTAAAACTTCATGTAGATATTATAAATGATTTTTCATATTCATTTATAAAATGTCTTAAAAATATTTCTATAGAAAAAAATTTTTTATTATTTGAAGACAGAAAATTATGTGATGTTGGTTATACTAATTATCTTCAACTTCATTATGGAATACATAAAATTTCTTCTTGGGCAGATATTATTACGGTACATGTACTTGCTGGAAGTATGAGTATACAAAATTTAGATATTCCTTATAGTATGGGATTAATTACAATATCTGAAATGTCTTCTTATGGAAGATTATCAGATGATCATTACATAAGAAAAGCACTAAATATTTCTTTGAAAAATCCAAAAGTAATTGGGACTGTGGCACAAAGAAAAGTGGATGATCGATTATTATTGTTTACCCCTGGTATTCATTTTTATAAAAGAAATAATAATAACATAGGAAATACCTATATTCATCCTGTTCAAGCTTTTGAAAAAAATGGAAGTGATTTTATTATTGTGGGAAAAGCAATTTATCAATCTGATAATCCAGAAATAACAGCAGAAGAATATAGAAATGCAGGATGGAAAGCTTATAAAAATGGACTTTGAATAAGTCTATTTGATTTACATAATAAAATTTTTTTTAAAAAAAATTAATGGTACTGATTATATTTTTATTTAATTTGTGTATGTGTATTGTGTTCTTACAATAATTGTTTTGTTTCAATCATAAAAAATTCTTTGAATAAATTTTGAGTATGGAATGGATAAATTCATTAATAAGTTGTTTTATGATCCTTTTTAGCATTATAGATATATTAGGAAATGCTCCCATAATTATGGGGTTTAAATCAAAGGGGAACGTTATAGAGACAAATAAAGTTATAATTACTTCTCTTGTCATATTTTTATCTTTTCTTTTTTTAGGGCAACCTATGCTTAAAATCATTGGAATTGACGTTCATTCTTTTTCTGTTGCTGGATCTATAGTATTGTTTTTGATAGGGTTAGAAATGATATTAGGAATAGATCTTCATAAGGTAACAGAAAATGCTCAAACTTCTATTGTTCCAATAGCTTTTCCACTTATAGCTGGTCCTGGATCTTTAACTACTTTAATATCATTAAGAGCAACTTACGACGTAAATATTATTCTTTTATCCCTTATTTTAAATATGATAGTTGTCTATTTTGTAATAGATAGATGTGATTTTATAGCCGAAAAAATAGGAAATAACGGTTTAGATATTTTAAAGAAAATATTTGGAATTGTTTTATTAGCTTTTGCAGTAAAAATTTTTGGGGCTAATGCAAGAGAATTGTTTCAACAGTAATTATTTATTATTTTATTGAAAATGTTCGTAACAGATGAATTGATATCTTTAAATTTAGATAAATGAAAAGCTTTATAAATCAATATAATATAAAAATTTTTATTAAAAAGATCTTTTTTCAGAATCGATTTGTTCAAAAAAAAAGAAGCTTTTAATAAACGTTTGATTTTATTTCTATGAACTGATTTTTTTAAATTTTTTTTTTAACTAAAGTTCCAACTAGGCTGAATGAAAAATTTTTTTCAAAATTTCTATCTTTAAATAGAAAAACAGATAAAACAGGATATACAAATAAATATTTTCCATTTTTTATTACTTTTTCAAAAATTTTTTTTTCTCTAAACTGCATACTCAAATTTATTCATAATCTATCATAAATTTTTCTAACTTGGAAACCATCCCCAATGGACCACAAACAAATGGAGTTCTTTGATGTAATTTAGTAGGTTCTATATCTAGAATCCGTTTTTTTCCATCAGAAGCTTTTCCTCCAGCTTGTTCTGCTAAAAAAGCCATAGGATTACATTCATAAAGTAATCTCAATTTTCCTTCCGGATAAGAAGCTGTTTCGGGATAAATATATATTCCTCCTTGTATCATGTTTCTGTGAAAATCTCCCACTAAAGATCCAATATATCTTGCTGTGTAGGGAGGTTTTTTTTCTTGACAATATCTAATAAATTTTCTAATTCCATTAGAGAATTTAGCATAATTTCCTTCATTAATAGAATAAATTTTTTCTTTTTTAGGAAAACAAAGATTAAAATGAGATAAGTAAAATGTTCCAACTGAAGGGTCTAAAGTAAATTCATGTACTCCATTACCAGTACTATATACTAATATAGTAGAAGATCCATAAATAATATATCCTGCAAGAATTTGTTTATTTCCTTTTTGCAAAAAATCTTCTATTGTTAAATTCATTTGAATAGGAGATTTTCTCATATATACAGAAAATATAGTCCCAATAGATACATTCACATCTATATTAGATGAACCATCAAGTGGATCTATTAAAACAATGTATTGATTTTGAAAAATATTTTCTTGTTTTTCTTTAATTACTATAAAATCTTTACTTTCTTCAGAAGCAATTCCACAAACAACATTTCTACTTTTAAAAGATTCAATAAAAGCTTTATGAGCAAAATTGTCCAATTTTTTTTGATTTTCTCCTTGAACATTAGTAATACCGGAACTTCCTATTATTTTTTCTGTTAATCCTGCTTTATTGACTTCTTTATGAATTGCTTTAGAAGCCAATTTTATAGAGCTAAACAATCGCAACAATGCTTCTGTTGAATATGAAAAACGATCTCTATTTTTTATAATAAATTCTCCTAATGTGCACATGGATCACTAAAAAAAAAGAAAACATTTTTTTTCATAAAAATCATATTTTTTTAAAAATTTTACAATTATGTTTCAATTTATATAAAATTATTATTTAAAATAAAACGAATGAAAATTATAAAAATATTATTAATATTGTTGTGGCGTATATGGTTTTTTATTATCAACATATTTTTGATTCCCTTATGGGCAGGAGCTTCTATTCCATTTCTTTTCAAAGAAAAATATTATCCCATAGCGTATTGGTTTCATCAAATGTGGGCTAGAAGTAATCTTTTTCTCATGGGTTTTTGGTATTTTTTAGAAAAAGATCAGGAAATATTAGATAAAAATCAACAATACGTAATTATCAGCAATCACAGTTCTATTATGGATATTATGTTAATTTATTCTTTGATGAGAAACCATCCTTTGGTTTTTGTTGGAAAAGCAGAATTAGCTAAACTTCCTTTTTTTGGATTTGTTTACAAAAAGAGTAATATTCTTATTGATAGAAAAAACTTATCAAGTTGTATAACAGTATTTAAGAAAATAGAAAATAAAATCGATTCTGGAAAAAGTGTTTGTATTTTTCCAGAAGGTGGTGTCCCTAAACCTTATATATTTTTAGATCGTTTTAAGAATGGAGCTTTTTTTATCGCTATTTTAAAAAAAATACCTATTATTCCTTTTAGCATAGCTGATATAAAAACAAAATTTCCTAGTTTTTCTATTATAAAAGGAAAACCAGGAAAAATAAGAATAAAACAACATCATTCCATATCAACAAAAAATTTATCCATAAAAGATAAAAATAATTTGAAAGAAAAATGTTTCAACTTAATCAAATCTCAATTAGAAAAATTTGAATATGAAAAATGGAATTAGATGAATCATTCGTGAAAAAAAAAATTCATATTTACACTGATGGTTCTTCAAAAGGAAATCCTGGACCAGGAGGATATGGAGTTTTTATAGAAATATTTTTTGGACGTTTTTATAATAGAAAAATAATTTCGGAAGGATTTCGTTATACAACGAACAATAGAATGGAACTATTATCAGTCATAGTGGGATTAGAAAAAATAGAAAATAAAAAGCAAAATATTATTGTTTTTACTGATTCTAAATATATAGTTAATACGGTACAAAATAGATGGATTTATAAATGGAAAAAAAATAATTTTCATAATAAAAAAAATGTAGATTTATGGAAAAGATTTTTAGATTCATTTTGTAAACATTTTGTGAAATTCTATTGGATAAAAAGTCACAATTATCATTATGTCAATGATTATTGCGATAGATTATCTGTAGAATCTTCCAAAAGAAAAAATTTAAAAATAGATTATGTATATGAAAAACAAAGAAATTATCTAACATAATTTCTCTGTCTAATAATTTCATATATGATTATAGACATAGCATTGCTAACATTTAATGAGTCTATATTTCCAAACATAGGAATAGTTATAATTTTGTTAGCTTTTTTTAACCAAATATTGGATACTCCTTTATTTTCAGAACCAAAAACAATAGCTATATTATTAGAATGTGAAAATTGAGTATGATATAGATTTATTGCTTTTTTATGTTTATAAAACCCTGTTGTTATAATTTTTATTTTATTTTTTTGGATCCAATCCATGATTGATTCTATTTTTTCCATAAAAATATTTCTTGTAAAAATAGAACCTAAACTACATCTGATAATATTAGAATTATACACATTCGTTTTCATATTACATAGGATAATGATATGTATATTTACAGCATCAGCTATTCTTAGCATTGCACCTATATTTCCAGGTTTTTCTATTCCATCTAATATAAGTATTAAAGAAGAATTTTTATTATCAACTTTAATATTTTTCAATTGATTCATATATTTTTTTTCTTGAAATAATGCAATAATTCCACCAGAATTATCTCTATACGCTAATTTTTTAAAAATTTTAATGTTAATAAAAAATATTTTAGAATAAAATGATTGGATCATATTATATTCATGGAATATTTTTTCGCATATGAATATTTTTTTTGGTAAAAAATTACCTTTTATAGCCATTTCAAATTCTTTGATTCCTTCAACAAGGAAAACATTCATATAATTTTTTTTTTTATAAATTTTCATCAAATCTTTTATTTTCGTATTTTGAGTGCTATATATTTTTTTCATATATATTTCTATTAAAAATGAATTATAAAATTGATAAAAAATACGATGATATGATATATATGAATATAGCTGTTGAACGTTCAAAATTATCTTCTTGTAAAAAAAAAAAAGTAGGAGCTGTTATAGTAAAAGATAATCAAATCATATCTTACGGATATAATCGTACTCCGAATGGATTTGATGACATATGTGAAGATCATAATGGAAATACAAAATGGTATGTTCTACATGCAGAAGCAAATGCTATATTAAAAATGTCTTATTCTTCTTCATCTTGTAAAGGCGCTTCCATATATATTACTCATTTTCCATGTAAAGAATGTTGTAAACTAATTTATTTATCTAATATAAAAAGAGTTATTTATTTACATACAAAAAATAATGAAGAATTTTATTTTTTGATGAAATTAAAAATAGAAATAGACAAATTATAAGAAAAGCCCAGGTGGCGAAACAGGCAGACGCGTTGGACTCAAAATCCAGTGATTTTACATCATGCGGGTTCGAATCCCGCCCTGGGTATTTTTATTTTCAGAATAAAAAATATCTCTGAGAAAGTGGTAAAATTTCAGAAGGATGAGAAATTATTTTTTCTCCATTTATATAAACATTATAGGTTTTGGGATCCACTTCTAAATTTGGAATTTCTCCATTTAGTATCATATTTTTCTTGGATACTGTACGACATCCTTTTAATATTTTTACTTGTTTTTTAATTTTATTTTTTTCGAAAAATCCATTGTTTATGGCATGTGTTGATATAAAAACACTGCTTAATTTTGGCTCAAAATATCCAAACATTTTTCGATACATAAATGGTTGAGGGGTAGGAATGGTGGCATTAGGATCTCCCATACTAGCATAGACAATCATACCACTTTTTATAACTAATTCAGGTTTTACTCCAAAAAAAGAAGGTTTCCATAGAACCAAATCTGCCATTTTTCCGATATGAATAGATCCTACATATTCAGAAATACCATGAGTAATAGCAGGATTGATAGTATATTTTGAAATATATCTTTTGACTCTAAAATTATCATTTTTTATCTGCCCTTCATTAAGATATCCTCTTTGTTTTTTCATTTTATCAGCGGTTTGCCATGTTCGCTTGACTATCTCTCCTATTCTACCCATAGCTTGAGAATCTGAACTAGTCATACTAATAGCTCCCATATCATGTAAAACTCCTTCTGCACTAATAGTTTCAGATCTTATACGTGATTTAGCAAAAGCTATATCTTCTGGTAAATGAGAATCCAAATGATGACAAATCATTAACATATCTAAATGTTCATCTATAGTGTTACAAGTGTAAGGCATGGTAGGACTCGTTGATGAAGGTAAAATGTTAGAAAACGATATTACTTTTAATAAATCAGGTGCATGTCCTCCTCCAGCTCCTTCTGTATGATAAGTGTGAATTGTTCTATTTTTAAATATTTTTAAAGTATCTTCTACATAACCTGATTCATTTAGTGAATCTGTATGAATATTAACTTGTATATCTAATTTTTCTGCAACATTTAAACATTGATCTATAACATGCAAAGTGCTTCCCCAATCTTCATGTATTTTGAATCCACCTGCACCAGCTTTAATTTGTTCAATTAAAGCTTCGGGATGAGAGCTATTTCCACTTGCAAGAAAAATAAAATTAATGGGAATATGATCTGTACTTTTCAACATTCTTTGAATGTTCCATACTCCTGAAGTACAATTGGTAGCTATAGTTCCAGTGGAAGGGCCGGATCCTCCACCAATAATAGTTGTCGTTCCACTTTCTAATGCAACTTCAAACAATTGGGGACATATGTAATGAACGTGACTATCTACACTTCCGGCGGTAACTATCATATTTTCTGAAGAAATGACTTCTGTTCCTGCTCCAATATACATACTAGGTGTTACTCCATCCATAAAATATGGATTACCAGCTTTTCCTATTCCAACAATGACTCCATTTTTAATTCCTATATCTGCTTTTATAATTCCCCAATAATCTACAACAATAGCATTAGTTAACACTAAGTCTAAAACTCCTTCATTTCTTGTTGCAAATGGATGTTGTCCCATTCCGTCTCTAATAACTTTTCCTCCTCCAAAAACACATTCATCTCCATAAATAGTATAATCTTTCTCAATTTCAATCCATAAAGATGTATCCCCTAAACGAATTTTATCTCCCTTAGTGGGACCATACATACTTGCATAAGATTCTCTATCTATTTTTTTCATATAGTTGTATTTTCTTTTCCTGAAAATCCATAAATTTTTTTACTTCCTCCAATTTCGACTAACATAACTTCTTTTGTTTCACCTGGTTCAAAACGAACAGATCTACCAGAAGGTATATCTAATCTATACCCTTTAGTCCCTTTTCTATCAAAAATAAGAGCCGTATTTGTTTCATAAAAATGAAAATGAGATCCTACTTGAATGGGACGAGTTCCAGTATTGGATACTATTCTTTCGATACGGGATCGTCCAGGAAGTAATACAATATCTTCTTTCATAAGATCATATTGTCCTGGAACGAGATTAGAATTTTTTTTTATATTTTTTTTTATAGGATGATGTACAGTGACCAATTTTGTCCCATCAGGAAAAGTTGCTTCTACTTGAACATTATTCAGTAATTCATATACTCCATCCATAACTTGTTCATCGTTCAGAATATTTCCTGCTTCAAACATAAGATCTTTTACTGTTTTTCCATCACGAGCACCTTCCATTACATAATGAGTGATTAAAGCTAAAGATTCAGGATAATTCAATTTTAATCCTCTTTTTAAACGTTTTTTTGCCAATTCTCCAGCCATGTGTAGAAGAATTTTTTCCTTTTCATAAGAAGTTAAATGCATATACTTTCTTTTTCTTGAATTTGATTCATAAACATAATATTCGTTGAAAACAAACAATAGTCAACGGTTACATAACTTGGGTTTAAAGTTATGAAATATTATAATAATGAAAGATAATTTTAGTCAGTCATTATTTCATAATATTTGATCATAATCTATTTCACAAAAATTTCAACTATTTTATCAGTTAAATAAAAAAAACTTCAATCTTAAAAATAATAAAAAGTACGTCTCCACAAATTATCATTATTTTTGTTAACATCTTTAGTAATGGGATAATTGTTAAAAATAATTGAAAAATGCAAGTTTTAAAATTTGGGGGAAGTTCCGTAGCTCATTCTGATGCTATAAAACGTATTTGTTTTTTATTAGAAAAAAAACCAAAAGGAAGATATGCTATTGTTGTATCTGCATTAGGAAATATCACGGATCAGTTAATACAATGTGGGCAATTAGCTTCTGAAAGAAAAAATATTTATAAAAATATATTAGAAAAAATAGAAATTCGACATCTTAACATAATAAGAGAATTGTTTCCTATCACTTATCAAAGCCATTTAATAAGCTGGATAAAAAAAAATATAAATGATTTAGAAAGTTTATGTGATGGAATTTTTCAAGTTGAAGAACTTTCAAAACGTTCTCTAGATAAAATTATGAGCTTTGGAGAATTAAGTTCTTCTTTTCTTGTTTCAGAAAAATTAAAACAGTCCGGGTTAGATGCCATTTGTAAAGACAGTAGAGATTTAATTATTACCGATTCTCAATTTGGATGCGCACAAGTAGATTTTATAACAAGTAACCATCATATTATTCAATTTTTTCGTGAAAAGACATCAGAATATGTTGTTTTACCAGGATTTATAGGTTCTACGTTAGAAAACGAAACCACTACTCTTGGAAGAGGAGGATCTGATTATACTGCTTCTATTTTAGCCGCGGCTATATCTGCAAGTTTACTTGAAATATGGACAGATGTAAGTGGAATGATGACTGCAAATCCAAAAGTTGTGAATCAAGCTTTCCCTATAAAAGAAATATCTTATGAGGAAGCAATGGAATTATCCCATTTTGGAGCAAAAGTCATTTACCCTCCAACGATTCAACCTGCTATGAAAAAACATATTCCTATACAAATTAAAAATACGTTTTCTCCTTTAGATACAGGAACTTTGATTTACATTAACAAAAATACAAATATTAGTCAACCTGTAACCGGTATATCTGGAATTCAAAATATGGCATTGTTAACATTGGAAGGAAGTGGAATGGTAGGAATTCCTGGATATTCCAAACGTTTATTCGAAGCGTTATCACGTGAAAAAATCAATGTAATATTTATAACTCAAAGTTCTTCAGAACATTCAATCACTACAGGAATTCATGAAACAGATGTTATAAAAGCAAAAGCTGTAATAGATAGTGAATTTGCTCAGGAAATACATCAAAGACATATAGATCCATTAAGAATAGAGAAAGATCTTTGCATTATTGCTGTGGTGGGAGAGAATATGAAGAATCTTCATGGAACCAGTGGTAAAATGTTTTCTTCTTTAGGAAGAAACAGCATTAATGTTAGAGCAATAGCACAAGGTTCTACTGAAAAAAATATATCGGCTGTTATTAGAAAAACCGATTTTAAAAAGGCATTAAACACTTTACATGAAGCTTTTTTTGAAAGCCCACCAAAACAAATTAATCTTTTTATTTGTGGTGTAGGAAAAGTAGGAAGCAAATTACTTGAACAGATAGATCAACAACAAAATTACTTATTAGAAGAATTAAAGCTTCAAGTTCGAATCATAGGATTAGCGAATAGCAAAAAAATGTATTTCAATGATCATGGAATCAATTTAAGTAATTGGGAAAAATATCTAAATCAAAAAGGGATTAAAATGAATATATATTCCTTTATGGAAGAAGTATGGCGATTTAATCTTAGAAATAGTTTATTTGTAGATAATACAGCTAGTGAAAAAATGGCCATGACTTATGATAAATTTTTAAAAAATGGAATTGGTGTTATTACTTGTAATAAAATTGCTTGTTCTTCAGACTATGATCATTATAAAAAATTAAAAACACTTTCTAGACATTTTAAAGCTCCATTTTTATTTGAAACTAATGTAGGAGCAAGCCTTCCCGTTATCAGCACATTAAATGATCTAATTAATAGCGGAGATAAAATAAACAAAATAGAAGCCGTGTTATCAGGAAGTTTAAATTTTATATTTAATCATTTTATAGAAAAAAAATCTTTTTTAGAAGTCGTAAAAGAAGCGCAATTAAAAGGATACACAGAACCTGATCCTAGAATTGATTTAAGTGGATTAGATGTTATGAGAAAAATACTAATATTAGCAAGAGAATGTGGTTCTCCATTAGAACTGAATGATATTCATAAAAAATCTTTTCTTCCAGAAACTTGTTCTAATTCTACTTCTATAGATAATTTCTATCAAGAATTACATAAATATAGGGATTATTTTTTAAAAATCAGAAGTGAAGCTGAAAAAGACAAAAAACGTTTGCGTTTTATTGCTCGTTATGAAAATGGAATAGCTTATGTTGGATTAGAATCTGTAAAAGAAATTCATCCATTTTTTCAATTAGAAGGAAAGGATAATATGGTTTTATATAACACATATCGTTACGCAGAACAACCTCTTATCATAAAAGGAGCAGGTGCTGGAGCAGAAGTTACTGCATCTGGAGTTTTTTCAGATATTATTAAAGCTACTAAGTAAAAATCATGAAGGGAGTTAAAATATTTTCACCAGCTACTGTTGCTAATTTAGCTTGCGGTTTTGATGTTATTGGATTAGCTTTAGATTTTCCTAAAGATGAAATTTTTTTATATAAATCTAATAATCCAGGAATACATATCAATCGAACACATGGATCATCGTTACCTAACGACCCAAGAAAAAACGTAGCTTTTGTTGCTTTACAATTTTTATTGAAAAAATATAAACAGAGACACAAATTTGATAAAAAAGAAAAAATAGGATTTGAAATAGAATTAATTAAAAATATTCACCCTGGAAGCGGAATAGGATCTAGTGCCGCAAGTGCAGCTGGAGTTGTTTATGGTGCTAATATTCTATTAGGAAAACCTTTTAGTACCATGCAGTTAATACGTTTTGCTATGGAAGGAGAACGTGTAGCAAGTGGGACCGCACACGCTGATAACGTTGCTCCTGCTATTATGGGTGGAGTCACATTAGTAAGAAGTTATAAACCATTAGATATCACTAAGTTACATTCTCCCAATAAATTATGGGTCAGTATTATACATCCACAAATTGAAGTAAAAACATCAGATGCTAGAGAAATTCTAAAACAAAAAATATTAATGACAGATGCGATTAGACAGTGGGGAAATATAGGTGCATTAGTAGCAGGATTATATAAAGAAGATTATGAATTAATCAGTAGATCCTTAGAAGATGTGATTGTAGAACCTATACGAGCTATGCTTATTCCAGCTTTTTATGAATTAAAAATAAGATGTAAGGAAATAGGAGCTCTGGGAGGTGGAATTTCTGGTTCAGGTCCTTCTGTTTTTATGCTTAGCAAAGGAAATCATACGGCAAAAAAAGTTACTGAAATCATGAATCAAGTATATTCTCCACTAAAAGTCGATTATAAAACTTATACTTCTCCTATCAATCAACAAGGAGTTAAATGGACTAAAATATTGTAAAATAAAATAATTAATATGTTGTATTATAGTTTGAAAAATTATAAAAACTTAGTTTCTTTTGAAGATGCTGTTTTAACAGGTTTATCACCTGATGGAGGATTATATATGCCTAAATGGATTCCTAAATTAGAACCTAAATTTATTCGGAAACTTCCAATTTATGATATTTATACAATTGCCATGTTCGTAATAAAGCCTTATATTGGAAAATATATTCCTGAAAAATTTATTAATAATATTATTCATGATACTTTGAATTTTTCTTTTCCATTAAAAAAAATACATGATAATATTTATGTATTAGAGCTTTTTCATGGACCTACTTTAGCTTTTAAAGATGTAGGAGCAAAATTTATGGCAGGATGCTTAAGTTTTTTTTCTGAAAAATTAGAAAAAAATGTAACGGTTTTAGTTGCAACTTCAGGAGATACCGGAGGTGCAGTTGCTAAAGGATTTCATAAAAAACCTGGAATAGAAGTTATTATTTTGTATCCATATAATGGAATTAGTTCTTTACAAGAAAAACAAATCACTTCTTTAGGAGATAATATATTAGCATTGGAAATCCATGGAAATTTTGACGATTGTCAAAATATGGTTAAAAAAGCTTTTTTAGACAAAGAAGTAAATAAAAAATATTCATTAACTTCTGCCAATTCTATAAATGTAGGAAGATGGCTTCCTCAAATGTTTTATTATTTTTTAGCTTATAGACAAATCATAATAAAAAATCCGATAGAATTAATTTTTTCAGTTCCTAGTGGTAATTTTGGAAATCTTTGTGCGGGAATGATAGCTGAAAAAATGGGTTTACCTATAAAATTTTTTATTGCATCTACAAATATTAATGATACTATTCCTAGATTTTTAAAATCTGAAAAATATCATCCTTTTCCCGTACAAAAAACTATATCAAATGCTATGGATATATCTGATCCCAGTAATTTTTCTAGAATATGGCATTTATATCAAAAAAATATATTTCAATTAAGAAAAAAACTATCTTCCTATAAATTCACGGATGAAGAAACTTTATCAGTTATAGAAATGATATGGAAAAAATATAAATACATGTTAGATCCACATGGGGCTATTGGTTATTTAGGCCTTAGACAATATTTACAAGAAGTGAATATCACTTCTTTAGAACCAGGTATTTTTTTAGAAACAGCTCATCCCATTAAATTTTTTGATCATATGCCACTTTTCTTACAAAAAGAAATCATTCCTACTCAAGAAGTAGAAATATTTTTGAATACAAAAAAAAGTAAAAACAAAAAAATATCATTATCCAATGATTTTAATGTTTTCAAAAATTGGTTATTAGAAAGAAAATAAATTCATATTAAAGGGCTACATCTCCTTGAATATGAGGAAAAGGATTATAGTTTTTCAATTCAAAATCTTTGAAGCCAAATTGAAAAATATTTTTTACAGAAGAATTGATAATCATTTTAGGAAGCGGTCTTGGAGTTCTTTTCATTTGTAATTTTACTTGTTTAATATGATTATTATAAATATGAGCATCTCCTATAGTATGAATAAATTCTTTTTCTTTTAAATGAAGAACATGTGCTAGCATTTTGAGTAACAATGCGTAAGAGGCAATATTAAATGGTAATCCAATAAAAATATCTGCACTTCTTTGATATAAAAGTAACGATAATTTTTTTTTATGTACATAAAATTGAAATAATAAATGACATGGAGGTAATGCCATATTTTGAATCATTCCTACATTCCAAGAAGAAACTATTAAACGTCGAGAATTCGGATTAAATTTTATTTCTTTTATAATATTCACTATTTGATCAATAAAATGTCCATTATAGTCTGGCCATTTTCTCCATTGAAATCCATATATAGGACCTAATTCTCCATTTTTATCCGCCCATTTATTCCAAATATTAACTTGATTGTCTATTAAAAATTGAATATTTGTATCTCCTTTTAAAAACCATAATAGTTCATAAATTATAGATCGTACATTTAATTTTTTAGTAGTTAAAACAGGAAATCCTTTTTCTAAGTCAAATCTCATTTGATATCCAAATAGACTTATTGTTCCTACGCCAGTACGATCTTTTCTTTTAATTCCCTTTTTAAATACGTCTTTTAATAAATTTAAATATTGTTTCATAATCTCAAGATTTATTTTTTTAATTTAAAGAGTATTTTTGCATAAAAATATAACTATGAATCAAAAAGTTCTCTTCTTTTCTACAAGAAGCGGGTTAAAATTATCAAAAAATATAGCTTATTTTTACGGAAATTTTCTGGGAAAAGTCCAATTTCTAGAATTTAGTGATGGAGAATATACTCCTTGTTTTGAACAATCTGTTCGTGGTTCTCAAGTATTTTTGATTGGTTCTACTTTTCCTCCAGTAGATAATTTAATGGAATTATTATTAATGTGCGATGCCGCTCGTAGAGCTTCAGCTTATAATATCACACTTGTAATTCCGTATTTTGGATGGGCTAGACAAGATCATAAAGATCAACCTAGAACTCCTATTGCAGCAAAACTTATAGCAAATTTAATAGTAGCGTCAGGGGCAACTAGAGTCATGACCATGGATTTACATGCAGATCAAATTCAAGGGTTTTTTGATATACCTGTGGATCATTTATATGCATCTAGGATATTTATTGATTATATTAAAAAGTTAAACATAGATCAATTGACCATTGCTTCACCAGATATGGGTGGAGCTAAAAGAGCTAGAAGCTATGCAGGTTATTTAGGTACAGATGTAGTAATCTGTTATAAAGAAAGAAAAAAAGCAAATGAAATAGAATTCATGAATCTCATAGGAGATGTAAAAGAAAAAAATATTATACTTATAGATGACATGGTAGATACGGCTGGTACTTTAACAGAAGCTGCTAATTTAATAAAAAAACAAGGAGCTAAAAGTGTACGTGCTATAGCGACTCATCCTGTTTTATCAGGTTATTCATATGAAAAAATACGTCAATCCGCGATTGAAGAATTGGTGGTTACAGATACGATTCCTATCAATCAAATAAAGAAAAATGATAAAATTAAAATTTTATCTTGTGCTCCACTTTTTGCAGAAGTAATGCAATCAGTACATAAATACGAGTCTATTAGTAATAAATTTATAATATGAAATATGTAAACATATACGGTAATAAAAGAAAAATTGGGAAAAAAGCAGTTCGTTCAATTCGATTTTCTGGAAAAATACCATGTATTTTGTATGGAAAAAATGTAAATATTCCATTTTCTACTTCATTAGAAAATTTAAGAAAAATAGTATATACTGCAGAAGTATATGGGGTTATTCTTAAAATAGAAGGATATAATCAAAATATAAATGCCATTCGAAAGGAAATACAATTTGATCCTGTTAACGAAAAAATATTACATGTGGATTTTTATAAAATTGATAAATCTAAACCTATTATATTAGAAATTCCTGTTAAATCTTTTGGTAGACCTATTGGAGTAGCAAAAGGAGGAGAATATTATTCTTCTATTAGAAAATTAAAAGTAAAAGCATATCTTCATAATATTCCAGAACAGATTAAATTTAATATTAATGATTTGGACATAGGAAATAGAATAACTGTAAAAGATTTACATAATGATCAATACACAATATTACATCCTTCTCATACATTGATAGCAAGTGTAAAAAATTCCCGTACAAGTACAACAACTATTAAAGAAGTTCAAGAAGAAAAAGAAGATAAAAAATAAAATGTCTTTAGATTTTGATTTTATGAAAATAGCTTTAAAGGAGGCTTTTATTGCTTTTCATAAAAATGAAATTCCTATAGGAGCTGCAATTATATATAAAAATATGGTTATAGCAAAAGCTCACAATTTGACTGAAACTTTATGTAACATGACTGCGCATGCAGAAATGTTAGTAATTAATTTAGCATCTAATTACTTGAAAAATAAATACATAAAAAAATGTACTTTATATGTCACATTAGAGCCATGTGTAATGTGTGCTGGGGCCTTGTTTTGGTCTCAAATAGGAAGAGTTGTTTGTGGAGCTTCTAATCCATCAAAAAGAGGATTTTTGTGTTCTGGTATTAAATTACATCCTAAAACAGAATTTGTATCTGGAATCATGAAAAATCAATGTAAAGCTCTTATACAAGAATTCTTTTTTTATAAAAGAAACTGTACTGTAATAAAATAAAAGAAAAATTTAGATAAATATTTTTTTCTTTTTATTCTTGCTTATTTTCATTTTGAAAATAATTGGTAAAGTTGTAATCAACACAATCAATAAAATAATCCATTCAAGATGATTTTTTAATTCAGGAAAATTCTTATCTAAATAATGTCCAGCTAACATAATAGAAAAACTCCAAGCAAGAGCTCCAATAATGTTATATATCATAAATTTTTTAAAATCTATGCGAATTGCTCCTGCTACAATAGGAGCAAAAGAACGAAACATAGGGAGAAAACGACTCATGATAAGAGCCGTTTTTTTATATTTATTATAAAACAATTTTGCCAGAATTAAATGTTTTTTTTTAAAAAAAAAGGAATCCTTTTTTTTGTATAACAGTTTTCCAGATTTGTATCCTAGCCAATAACCTTGTATATTTCCAAGAATAGCAACACCAGCTACGATTAAAATAATTACAAAAAAAGGTACATTATAAAAATTTTTACACAAATCTTCTCCAAAAATTCCAGCAGTAAATAATAAAGAATCTCCAGGTAAGAAGAAACCAATAAATAACCCTGTTTCCGCAAAAACAATAGCTAAAAGAATGAATAAAGCTGTATTTCCAAAATATAAAAATATCCATCTAGGATTAAATAAGTGCTGAAAGAAATCCCAAATATCTGACATTTTACAAATATAATTATGAAAATCAAAGTTAAATATTTCCATTTTTCTAAAAAATAAAAATATTTATTTTCATATTTTCATCTTCAAATTCAAAGAACTTTAAAAGTTATGGAATGTTTATTTAAATTTATTAATGTTTTAGGATGGATTCCTAATATATTTTTTTTCATAGTCGGTTTAATTTTTATCATTTTTTGGTTATACAAAATATTTTATTTCATTGATTAATAAAAAAAAAATTGGTTAATTTTGTTGTTATACAGGGTTAAATTAAATTCATGAAAATAAAAAAAAGGGGGGAATTCATATATTTTAATAAAAAAGCTTATGATGTGCTTAAAAATTATCTACTTCATAAAGTTGATTCCATAAAAAATATATTCATTTTGGTGGATGATATAACTCACGCACATTGTCTTCCCATTCTTTTTCAGAACATAAATTTTTTAAAAAAATCTAATGTAATTAAGATTAAATCAGGGGAAGAAGAAAAAAATATAAATACGTGTATTCAAATATGTAAAAATTTAGAAAAATTTAAAGCAACTAGAAAAAGTTTAATTATAAATTTAGGAGGAGGGGTCATAACAGATATTGGAGGGTTTGTTGCTTCTATATTTAAACGAGGAATTCGTTTTATTAATATTCCTACTACTTTGTTGGGAATGGTTGATGCAGCTATAGGATACAAAACAGGAGTAAATCTAAATTATATAAAAAATGAAATAGGATCTTTTTATATTCCAGAATTTTTAATCATTGACACACATTTTTTAAGAACACTTCCAAATAAAGAAATTGTTTCTGGAATGGCTGAAATGTTAAAACATGGATTGATAGCTAGTCAAAATTTTTGGGAACAAATGATTCAAATACAAACAGATATTATGATTCAAAATGAAAATAAATGGATGAATTTAATTCATCAATCTATATTGATTAAACAAAATATTGTTAATCAAGATCCTAAAGAGGAAGGGTTAAGAAAAATTCTTAATTTTGGGCACACTATTGGACATGCTTTAGAGAGTTATTTTATGAATATTAATAAAATATTACATGGAATTGCTGTAATTATGGGGATGATTTATGAATCATGGATTTCTTGTAAAATTAATGGTTTATCTATATCTGATTATAAAGAAATCAAATCAATACTTTCAACATTATGTCCAATAGAAAATAAAATTTCTGGTTTAGAGATTAAAAAATTATTGTTTATTATGGAACATGATAAAAAAAATGAAAAAAATAAAATTCAATTTTCTTTATTAAAAGAAATAGGAAAATGTTCATATAATTGTCAAGTTCCGTCTTCCTTAATTAAGGAAAGTTTTTTGAACTAAATGTTTCAATTTTTTAATAATTTAATTTATTTATTAATATTTCAAAAGACATGAATAAAAGTGAAGGAGAAAAATTGATTCCTATTAATATTGAAGATGAGATGAAATCATCTTACATAGATTATTCTATGTCTGTTATTGTATCCAGAGCTCTTCCTGATGCTAGGGATGGATTAAAACCTGTCCATAGAAGAGTTCTTTATGGAATGTATCAATTAGGAATACTTTCTAACAGTTCTTATAAAAAATCTGCTCGTATTGTGGGAGAAGTATTGGGAAAATATCATCCACATGGAGACGTTTCTGTTTATGATACTATGGTCCGTATGGCTCAAAAATGGACATTACGTTATCCATTAATAGATGGACAAGGAAATTTTGGATCATTAGATGCGGATCCTCCGGCAGCTATGCGTTATACCGAAGTCCGAATGAAAAAGATATCAGAAGAAATGTTATTGGATATTAAAAAAGAAACAGTGGATATGCAACTAAATTTCGATGATTCTTTGGAAGAACCCATTGTTTTACCTACACGAATACCCAATCTTTTGATTAATGGATCTTCTGGTATTGCGGTTGGAATGGCTACAAATATGCCTCCTCACAATTTAAAAGAAACTATCAATGCTATTTGCGCTTATATAGACGATAATAATTTATCTGTAGAACAAATCATGAAATATATTAAAGCTCCTGATTTTCCTACAGGGGGAATTATTTACGGATATGATGGAGTAAAAAATGCATTTCATACTGGTAAAGGACGTATTGTTTTACGTGCAAAAGTCCATTTTGAAGAAATTCATGGTAGACAGTGTATTGTTGTAGATGAAATTCCTTATCAAGTCAACAAAGCTGATATGATCACTAGAACGGTGGAATTGATGAAAGAAGCAAAAATGGAAGGCATTTATCAAATTCGGGATGAGTCCGATAGAAATGGATTACGTATTGTTTACATTTTAAAACAAAATACAAATCCTAATATATTATTGAACAAGTTATTTCAATATACTTCTTTACAAACTTATTTTAATGTAAATAATATAGCATTAGTGAATGGAAAACCTGTTCAATTAAATATAAAAAGTATTATTCAACATTTTGTTGATCATAGGCATAATGTGATTATTAGAAGAACTAAATACGAATTAGAAAAATGTAAAAATCGTGTTCATATTTTATTAGGGTTCTTAAAAATATCAGATCATTTAGATATCATGATTCAATTAATTCAAATATCTAAAAATCATTATGAAGCTTGTGATAGATTGATTCAAAAATTTCAAATATCCAAAAATCAATCTAAATCTATTTTAGACATGAAGTTACAAAGTCTTACATCTTTAGAAATCAATAAACTTAAAAAAGAATATGACGAACTTGTTAAAAAAATAGAGTTTTTTAAAAATATTTTGGAAGAGCATTCTACAAGAACTAAAATCATTAAAGATGAACTTTTATATGTCAAAAAAAAATATCAAGATACACGTCGTACACAAATTGATTATTCAGGAGATAAAGTCAACATAGAAGATCTCATTGAAAACGAGCAGGTAGTTCTTACTATTTCCCATGCTGGTTATATTAAAAGAACATCTTTATCAGAATATAAACGTCAAGGAAGAGGAGGAGTGGGTAATAGAGGAGCGACTGCTAGAGAATCAGATTTTTTTAAACATTTACTTGTAGCAACCAATCATCAATATCTACTTTTTTTTACAGAAAAAGGAAAATGTTTTTGGTTAAGAGTATATGAAGTTCCAGAAGGAACTAAAATTTCTAAAGGTAGAGCGATACAAAATATTATTCATCTCCAGGAAGGAGATAAAGTGAATGCTTATATATTAACTGGAGATCTTACTAATAAAAAGTATGTTAAAGATTATTATGTTATGATGATTACGCAAAAGGGGATTATAAAAAAAACATCTTTAGAAAGTTATTCTCGTCCCAGAAAATATGGAATCAATGCTATTGTTATTCGTAAAGGAGATTCTTTATTAGAAGCGATTCTGACTAAAGGCAGATTGACGAACTTTATTGCTGTAAAAAGTGGAAGAATTATTCGTTTTTCAGAAAATAAAGTTCGTTCAACTGGAAGAACTTCTTCTGGAGTTATAGGAATTAATATCAATCATGAAAATATGGAAGATATGGTAATTGGAATGATATGTGTAGATATTGAAGGAAAAGAAAAAGGGCAATTATTAGTTGTTTCTGAAAAAGGATTCGGAAAAAGATCCCATATAAAAGATTATCGGATTACGAATCGTGGGGGAAAAGGAATTAAAACAATAAATGTAACCCAAAAAACAGGTAGTTTAATTTCTATTAAATATGTTACGGATCAAGATGATTTAATGATTATTAAAAAATCAGGAATTATTATACGTATTCCTGTATCAGATATAAGGGTTATGGGAAGAACAACTCAGGGGGTTAGATTAATTCATTTAAAAGAAAACGACTTTAATGAAATCCCATAATCGGTTTATAAACCGATTATGGGATTTCATTAAAGTCTCGTAATATGTTGATACATTCTGTTATATAAAAATCTTCTTTCAGATTTTTTTTCCATTTTTTTTGTTCTTCTGATTTTTTTTCATTCGAAATGATTTTATAGTAAGAGGGTAAAATTTGTAATCCGTATATGTTAAAATAGTTTTTTAATTTTTTTAAATTTTCATTTCTTTTTTTTATTTTTAGGTTTTCATAATAAAATTCTTTCCAATTTAAAGAAAATCGTTTTTTATTGTATAATTTTTTTTCTAATGATTGTATTGTTTCATTAATAGTGATTAAATTCTTATTTTTTTTCAAACGTTCTATACTTTTATGTTTAATGTTTTCTAAGTTATTATAATAATAATGAATAGAAGGAATTGGACTCGTGTAATCCCATTTCATAGGATTTTTTTTATTTTTTTCCATATACTTTAAAAGTATACTTGTAGTATTACTTGGAATGACTATGTCGGAATTCACTCCCTTTAATTGAGTAGAATTTCCATTCACACGATAAAATTTATTTATCGTAAATTTTAAAGCTCCGAGCTTTTCATTAGAAAACTTTTCATTAGAAAATAAAAATCGATTTAATGGATAAATAGTTTGTATTGTTCCCTTTCCATATGTTTGAGAACTTCCAACAATAATTCCTCTTTTATAATCAATTATAGCTGCAGCAAGGATTTCGGAAGCAGAAGCAGACAATTCATTCACAAGAACAACAAGGGGGCCTGTCCATATAATTTTATTTTCATGACTTTTGAGTATATTTTTTTTTTGATTAGGCTTTCCTATTTGTACAATAGGAACTTTTCCTAAAAAAAAACCAGCAATTTCTATTACAGTGTTTAAAGATCCTCCTCCGTTATTCCTTATGTCTATTATAATTCCTTTTATATTTTCTTTTTTTAATTCTTGAATAATTTTTTTCATATCTTTAGCTGAATTTTTTCCATTTTTATTTTCAGGATTAAAATAAAATTCTGGTAAACAGATTAAACCATATTTATTTTGATTTTTATCCAGTATTATAACACTTTTTGCAAAAATTTCTTTTTTTTCAATTATATCTCTAATAAGAATCACTTCTTCTATAGATCCATTTTTCTTTTGAATAGTAAGTTTGACTTTACTTCCTTTTTTTCCTCTTATTAAAAAAATCGAATTTTCTAGTAACATACCTACAACATTTTTTGATTCTGAATTTATGTTTTTGGCTACTCGTATAATTTTATCTCCTATTTCTATTTTTTTATTTTTCCACGCAGGACCACCAACAATGAGTTTAACTATTGTGGGATATCCTTTATCATCTTGCAATTTTACACCAATTCCTTCTGTTTGTCCAGATATGTTTAAATCAAAATTTTTTTTCTCTTCATAAGAAAAATAATTAGTATGAGGATCATATTGAGAAGTTATAGTATTAACATATGTAGAGAACCAATCTGATTTTTTTTTTATTTTTAATTTTCTGAAATATTCCTTAATATATTCTTCTACTTTTTTTCTTGAATTTTTTTCTTTATTAAAAAAAGCATTTTTCCAAATTTTTTTTTGGTTTATAGAAGTGATTTTTTTTTGGTTTATAGAAGTGATAATTTCTAGTAGAGTCAAATATTTTAAGTATTTTCTCCATTTTTCTATACATTCTTTTTTGTTTTTTGGATAGGAAAATTTTTGTTCTTCAAGTATATACATTTCTTTTTTATTAAAATTAAAAGATGTTTTCAATATTTGGATACATATTGATTCTACTTCTTTCACTCTATAAAAAAAACGTTTCATAATAACATTAAAAAATGTGAGATCTCCATGAATCCAAAAATCGTCTATTTTTTCTTTATATAAAGAAAGATCTTCTACATCTTTTTGTAGAAAAAAACGTTTTTGATAATCTAATTTTTCGAAATATTCATTATATACTTTTTGTGAAAAATCATCACCTACATAAATAGGTTTTGGATGTAAAAAATTAAGTGTTTTATATATTGTTTTTAGCACTATACGATGCTTTTCCTGTTCTCCTAGTGGGGAACATAAACTTAATGAAAAAAAAAGAATAAAACCAATTATGATATATTTAATATCATTCAATTTTTTTATTTTTTTAAGATTCATAATTATGTATTGGTTGAAAAATATTAGTAAAAATAATAAATAGCTATATATTATTAATATATGAATAGAAAACCAATTATTTTAGTCACAAATGATGATGGAATTATAGCTCCAGGTATTAGGGCTCTTATTCATTATATGAATCTTTTAGGAGACGTATATGTTGTGGCTCCAAATAAACCTCAATCTGGAGTTGGACATGGAATAACAATGAATTCCGTATTATATTGTGATTCAGTTAAAATAGATAATGGAAATCAAAAAGAATGGGAATGTTCTGGAACTCCGGTAGATTGTGTTAAGTTAGCAGTGAGTGATATTCTTCCAAGAAAACCTGATATTTGTGTATCAGGAATTAATCATGGGTCAAATTCTTCTATAAATATTATGTATTCTGGGACTGTTTCTGCTGTACTTGAAGCAAGTATAGAGGGAATTCCATCCGTAGGATTTTCTCTTTTAGATTTTGATATGAATGCAGATTTTGAACCATCAAAAAAATATATATGTCAAATTGTAAAAAAAATTCTTTACAATCCTATTCCTGATAAAACAATAAGTTTGAATGTTAATATTCCTAAATTAAAAAAAGAACAAATAAAAGGAATTAAAATATGTAGACAAGCAAAATCCAAATGGAAAGAAAGTTTTGATAAACGCTATAATCCTAAGGGAAGAACTTACTATTGGTTGATAGGAGATTTTTTTAATTTGGATGATAAAGTAGATACGGATGAATGGGCATTAAAAAATGGATACGTATCTATTGTTCCCATTCAATTCGATCTAACAAATTATACTATATTAAATATTTTAAAATCTTGGAATTTTGTATTATTTTTTTTTTGCATAGTATACTCTAAATTTTAATGTTAAAATAATGTCATCTTTTTTAGAGGGATATTTAAATCCCCAAAATATTCAAGATTTTGTTGGACAACATGAAATATTAGATAATCTGAAAATTTTTATTCAGGCTGCTAAAAAAAGAAAAGAAGCCTTAGATCATATTTTATTTCATGGACCACCAGGATTGGGGAAAACAACACTTGCTCATATCGTGGCTAATGAATTACGTGTGAATATCACTGTGACTTCAGGATCTGTTTTAGATAAACCTGGAGATTTAGCTGGATTATTAATTCATTTAAAAATAAACGATGTTATTTTCATTGATGAAATTCATCGTCTTTCTCCAATAGTTGAGGAATATTTGTATTCAGCTATGGAAAATTATAAAATAGATATTATCATAGATTCCGGATCCAATGCTAGATCAGTACAAATAGATTTATCTCCTTTTACTTTAATAGGAGCAACTACTAGATCAGGTTTACTCACAGCACCTATGCGTTCTAGATTTGGTATTAATTTTCGTCTTAGTTATTATGAAAAAAAATTATTAAATAATATTGTAAATCGTAGTGCAAAATTGCTAAATATTCCAATTACTAAAGATGCTTCTTCTGAAATTGCAAACAGAAGTAGAGGAACTCCACGTATAGCCAATGCTTTATTACGTAGAATTCGTGATTTTGCACAAATAAAAGGAAATGGAACTATTGACATTAATATATGCAATTTAGGATTACAAGCTCTGAATGTAGATAAACATGGACTAGATGAAATGGATAATAGAATTCTTTTATACATCATAGATCATTTTCAAGGAGGTCCTGTGGGTATTAATACTATAGCAACAGCAGTTAGCGAAAATTCAGATACTATAGAAGAAGTTTATGAACCTTTTCTTATTCAGGAAGGATACTTAATTAGAACCCCTAGAGGAAGAAAAGCTACAAAATTAGCTTATCAACATATAAAACAAAATTTAAAAAAAAAATAAACTGAAATGTTTTTTTATTATATGTTCATAATAATTAACTTTGTTACAATATAAAAATGGACAACCATGCCTTCAAATGTTATTGTCGGTCTCCAATGGGGTGACGAGGGAAAAGGAAAAATTACAGACTTATTTGCTAAAAATTCGGATTATGTAATCCGTTATCAAGGAGGAAATAATTCAGGTCATTCTATTCATATTAAAAATCGTTATTTTGTTCTTCATTTAATTCCCTCTGGAGTTATTTATTGTGGAGTTAAATGTATTGTTGGACCTGGAGTTGTAATTGATCCTAAATCTTTTATACAAGAAATCCAAAATTTGGAATCAATGGGCATCAATACATCTAAAGTTTTTTTAGCAAAAAGAGCACATATCACTATGCCTTATCATCGTTTGTTGGATCAATATCAAGAAGAAGCTTTAGAAGACAAATCAATTGGAACCACACATAAAGGAATTGGCCCCACTTATGTAGATAAGATAAATCGGATAGGAATTCGTGCTTTAGATTTATTGGATTTAAAAATTTTTTATAAAAAATTAAAATATAACATTGATTTTAAAAACAAAATCATCACAAAAATTTTTAAAAAAAAACCTCTTTCTTTTCAATCTATTTATGAAGAATATACAGAATATGCAAAAATTATTTCTAATCGAATTATAGATGCTGTTTATGAAATACATGATGCTTTTCATAATAAAAAGAAAATTTTGTTTGAAGGAGCTCAAGCAATGTTGTTGGATATAAATTATGGAACATATCCATATGTAACCACTTCTTCTACTTCTACAGGAGGGGTATGTACAGGATCTGGAATTCCTCCTAATTTTTTAGGAAATTTTATAGGAATCACAAAAGCATATTGTACTCGTGTAGGATTTGGTCCTTTTCCTACAGAGATTCAAAATGAAATTGGAAATGTTATCCGTAAAAAAGGAAATGAGTATGGAGCAACAACTCACCGTCCAAGACGATGTGGTTGGTTAGATTTGATTGCTCTTAAATATTCTTGTATGATTAATGGTATTAATTATTTAATTATTACAAAATTGGATGTTTTAAGTGAATTGGATATTATTAAAATATGTATTAAGTATAAATATGACGATAAAATTATTCAATATTTTCCAGCGAATATAAAACAATATGTAAAAGGAATTTACATTGATTTTCCTGGATGGAAAAAAGATATATCTCATATTCGTGAATATGAAAATTTACCAAAAAATTGTAAAAAATATGTTAAATTTATAGAGGATTATCTAAATTTAAAAATTATATTAATTTCTGTAGGATCTGAAAGAAATCAGAACATCATTAAAAATAAATCTTTATTTTTAGAAATTTTTACTTAAAAAGATTTTTTGTGTGTGTGGAAAAATATAAAAATCCTTTAGTAGAACGATATAGTAGTAAAGAAATGTTATATAATTTTTCTCCAAAAAAAAAGTTTATTACTTGGAGAAAATTGTGGTTATATTTGGCAGAAATTCAAAAGGAATTAGGATTAAATATTAGTGAAAAACAAATATTTGATCTAAAAAATCATTTATACGACATTGATTGGAATCAAGTTTCTTTTTATGAAAAAAAATTTCGTCATGATGTTATGGCTCATTTATATGCTTTTGGAGAAAAAGCAACGGTAGCTAGACCTATTATTCATTTAGGAGCTACAAGTGCCTTTTTAGGAGACAATACGGATATCATATTAATTCGTGATGGATTGGAAATTTTATTGAAAAAATTAATTAATGTTATTTTTCGTATCAGAAATTTTACTTTAGAATATCATAATATCCCGACTTTAGCTTTTACTCATTATCAACCAGCTCAATTAACTACTGTAGGAAAACGTTCTGCTTTGTGGTTACAAAGTGTTCTTCTAGATTTAGAGGAATTAGAATTTAGATTGAAAAATCTTCATTTTAGAGGAGTAAAAGGAACTGTAGGTTCAGCAGACAGTTTCAAAGAATTATTTAATGGAAATTTACAAAAATTAAAATATTTAGAAAAAAAATTATCTAATAAATTTAGATTTCAAAATGTTTTTTCTATAACAGGACAAACTTACGATAGAAAAATCGATGCTCAAATATTAAATTTATTATCTAATATATCTCAATCTTCTCATAAATTTAGTAACGATTTGCGTTTGTTACAAAATTTAAAAGAAATGGAAGAACCTTTTGATAAAGAACAAATTGGATCTAGTGCTATGGCTTATAAACGAAATCCAATACGTAGTGAACGTATGGCTTCTTTATCTAAATATGTTATTTCTTTATCCAATAGTTCAGCTTTAGTTGCAGCTACTCAATGGTTGGAACGAACTTTAGACGATTCTGCAAATAGAAGATTGGTTATAGGACAATCATTCTTAGCTGTAGATTCTATTTTAATGATTTGGAATAATATATTAGAAAATATTATTGTATATCCTAAGATGATTGATAAACATATAAAAGAAGAGCTTCCTTTTTTAGTTACTGAACATATTATTATAGAATGTGTAAAAAACGGAGCAGATAGACAGGAAATTCACGAAAGAATACGAATTCATTCTATGGAAACAAATGATAAAATTAAATTAGAAGGAATAGAAAATGATTTTATTCAACGTATTTTACATGATAAAAAAATCCCAATTCATGAAAAAAAAATAAATCAAATTCTAAACCCTAAAAATTTCACAGGATTTTCTTCAGATCAAACCTTAGAATTTATTGATACAAAAGTTAATCCTATATTAAATCGTTTTTATCATCTAGTTGATTCTGATATCTCTAATATGGATAGACAAATTTGATATAAATAATGAATTTCAGAATTTATATACAAAAAAAAAATCCTTTTGATATTGATTCTAGAAAATTATATAATGAATTAAAAAAAATGAATATATCATTGTGTAATGTAATTATTTATTATACATATGATATATTTAATATAAATAAAAAACTTTTTTTAGAAAGTTTATCAAAAGTTTTTATAGATCCTGTTACTGATATTTTACACGAAAAAATACATTTGAATACTTCATATATAAAATTTTTTCCAGAAAAATATAATGATCGAGCGGATGCAGCTATGCAATGCATAAAAATTTTAGATCCTAAATCAACTAAAATTTCCATAAAAACTGGACAATTAATTGAATTAATTGGAATGAAAAAAAAACAGGATTTTAATAAAATTAAAAAATATTATTTTCAGTCATGTTTGAGTACAAAAAATCAAAAAAATGATACAAAAATTATAGATAATTTCATTAATTTTTCTGTTGATAAAATAAAAGAAATCCATAATAAATGGAATCTTTCTATGAACGTTAATGATTTACTATTTATACAAAAATATTTTTCTGAAGAAAAACGAAATCCAACAAAAGCAGAATTACGTATATTTGATGTTTATTGGTCTGATCATTGTCGTCATACAACATTTTTTACAAAATTGTCAGATATATCTTTTTATGGATCCTTTAAAAAAATATATCAAAATGTTTTTAGAAAATATTTAAAAGATAGAGATTTAATAGGAAGATCAAAATATCCTATCAATCTTATGGATTTATCCTGTCTTCCTGCTAAAATTCTTTATAAAAAAGGAAAATTGAAAAATTATGTTTTATCATACGAACATAATGCGTGTATTATGATGATAAATGTAGATTTTGAAAATAAAAAAAAAGAAAAATGGTATTTATTATTTAAAAATGAAACTCATAATCATCCTACCGAAATAGATCCTTTTGGAGGGGCTTCTACTTGTGTAGGAGGAGCTATTCGTGATCCTTTATCGGGTAGAGCTTTTGTTTATCAAGGGATTAGATTGAGTGGAGCTGCTGATCCTATAAATTCAAAAACTTTTCATAAAAAATTACCACAACGTAAAATTTGTCTAGAATCAGCTCGTGGGTATAGTTCTTATGGAAATCAAATAGGATTGGCTACAACTCATGTAAACGAAATTTATCATGAGGGATATAGAGCTAAAAGAATGGAAATAGGGATGGTCGTTGGAGCTGTTCCTGTAGATTTTGTAAAACAGGATAAACCAAAAAAAGGAGATATTATTTTGTTAATTGGTGGTTTTACGAGAAGGGAAGGAATTGGAGGGGCTACAGATTCTTCTAAAGAACAGAATTCTGATTTCGAAAATCATATACAACAGCAAAAAGGAGATCCAATAATAGAAAGAAAAATTCAGAGATTTTTCAGAAAAAAAAAAGTTATTTCTTTGATCAAAAAATGCAATGATTTTGGAGCAGGAGGAGCGTCCGTTGCTGTAGGGGAATTAAGTGATAGTTTAGTCCTTTATTTGGACAAAATACCAATAGAAAATACAGAAAAAAATATAGAAGCTATAGAAATTGCGCTTTCTGAGTCTCAAGAACGTATGGCAGTAATATTAGATCCCAAAGATGTAAAAAAATTTATTCATTTTTCTCGTGAAGAAAATATCATGTCTTTTCCAATAGGAAAAGTGACTGATAATCATCGTATTATTTTTTCTTATAAAGAAAAAGAAATTTTTAATGTGAAAAGTTCTTTTCTTAATACAAAAGGATTTCATAAAGAAAAAACTGTTCGTGTAAATTCCCCTACTTCATTTTCTCCTTTTCATAAATCAAAAAATCTTTTTTTCAACAAAAAAATATTTTTAAATACTCTTTCTAAATTAAATATAGCTTCTCAAAAAAGCTTAGTGGAAATGTTTGATAGTACTGTAGGTGGGACTACAGTTTTGATGCCTTTTGGAGGGAAATATCAAATGACTCCATCTGAAGGAAGTGCACAAAAAATTCCTGTTTTTAGGGGAAATACAAATACAGTTAGTTTAGTTTCTTGGGGGTTTCATCCTGAAGTTTCTGTTTGGAGTCCTTTCCATGGAGGAGCTTATGCCATTGTGGAATGTATTTCTAAAATTGTTTCTATGGGAGGAAATTATAGAAATACTTATTTTAGTTTTCAAGAATATTATCAAAAATTGGGAGATAATCCAGAAAATTGGGGAAAACCTTTTTCGGCTTTGTTAGGTGCTTATCATGCTCAAATGTCTTTAAAATTAGCTTCTATAGGGGGAAAAGACTCTATGTCTGGAACGTATAAAAAATTTCATGTTCCGCCTACATTTATCGTTTTTGGAGTATCAACAGGTTCCTGTTTCAATATTATATCTCCTGAATTTAAAAAAGTGGGAAATAAAATTTATTTGTATTATCACAATTCATTAAAAAATGAAATGCCCGATTTTAATTCTATAAAAAAAGCTTATGACCAAGTTTATGAAGGAATTTGTTCCGGAAAAATTGTTTCGGTTAAAACAGTAAAAGATGGAGGCATTTCTGTTGCTGTCGCCAAAATGTCTTTTGGAAATCGTTTAGGAGCAATCATTGACTATAAAGATCATTTACTTGAAACGAACATAGGTTCCTTAATTATAGAATCTTCATCTCCTATTTTAAACAATGATTTTATTCAAATAGGAGAAATCGTTTCTCATAAATATTTAGATTTTAATGGAATATCTATTGATATAGATGAATCTATAAAAAATTGGTTAAAAACTTTTTCTCCTATTTTTTCTTCTAATGAAAATGAAAAAGAAAAAATAGGAGAAATAAAACAAGTAAAAAAAAATAAACAAAAGGAAAAACACAATTCTATCATATGGAAATGTAAATTTCCAAAAAAAGGGACTCCTCGTGTATTTATTCCTGTATTTCCTGGTACAAATAGTGAATTTGAATCAATTCGTGCATTTGAAAAAGAGGGGGCTATCGTAAACACATTTGTATTTAAAAATCTAAGTAATCAAGATATTATAGAGTCTATATTTTATTTCAAAAAGCATATAGAATCTGTGCAAATATTTATGCTATGTGGAGGATTTAGTGCAGGAGATGAACCAGATGGTTCTGCTAAATTTATTGTATCTATATTACATAATCCATATATTAAAGAGGCTATTAAATATTTTCTCGATCAAGATGGATTAATTTTAGGTATTTGTAATGGATTTCAAGGATTGATCAAATCCGGATTATTACCTTATGGTAAAATTTGTTTGAGAAATCATGATTCTCCTACATTAACTTACAATAAAATAGAAAAGCATATATCTCAATGCGTACACATTAAAGTTATTTCTGATCATTCTCCATGGTTAAATGGTATGAAAAATAAAATGTATACTCTTCCTATATCTCACAGCGAAGGAAGATTTTATGCAAGCCAAGAAACAATAAATCTTTTATTGGATAGAAACCAAATTGCTACACAATATGTAGATTTAGAAGGGAAACCTAGTTCAAATAGATTATATAATCCTAATGGATCTGTTGGAGCCATTGAAGGATTATTAAGTGAAGATGGTAAAATTTATGGAAGAATGACTCATCCAGAACGTTATGGTCATGGATTATTAAAAAATATTCCTAATGTTCATGAACATTCTATTTTCAAAAATGCAGTACAATATTTTTTGTAAAAAAATTAAAATAAATTATGAAAGTGGCTATATTTTTTGGGAGTATTTCTGATAAATCAATTATGAAAATAACAGCGGAAGTGCTAAAAAAATTTAGCATAAATTATAAATCTTATGTGATTTCCGCTCATAGATTACCAGATATTTTATCTAGTACTATTAAAGAAATAGAATCAGAAGGAACAGATGTAATTATTGCAGGAGCTGGATTATCTGCTCATTTACCTGGAATAATTTCTTCTAAAACAATTTTACCTGTCATAGGAGTACCAATTCATTGCCATAATAACTATGGTTCCTTAGGAGGTATAGATGCTCTTTTTTCTATGGTACAAATGCCAAAGGATGTTCCCGTTGCTACAGTAGGAATTAATAATTCATATAATGCAGCTTTATTTGCTGTTCATATTTTAGCTATAAAATATCAAAATATAAGAAAATTATTGCTCAAATTTAGAACAAAAAAAAAAGAAAAACTGATAACTGAAATCAAGCAACATTTATTACCATGAACTGCACAATTAAAAAAAATCTTTTATCAGAAGGAAAAACAAAAAAAATATATACGACCAATAATCCATTTGAAGTACTCATTCATCATACAGATAATATAACGGCTTTAAATGGATTAAAAAAAAATATTTTACAAAATAAAGGAGTTTTAAATAATGAAATAACGGCATTGATTTTTCAATTTTTAAATTCTTGTGGAATTAAAACTCATTTTATACAAAAAATAAATAATAGAGAACAATTATGTCATAAAGTAGATATGATTGCTTTAGAATTTGTTGTTCGCAATATTGTTGCGGGAAGTATGTCTAAACGTTTGGGAGTAAAAGAAGGAGTTCATTTGTATAATCCTATTTTTGAAATATTTTATAAAAATGATAAATTAAAAGATCCTTTGATTAATGATCATCATGCAGTGTTTCTAGAAATTCTTTCTTATGAAGAATTAAGAATCATTTATAGTATGACGTCTAAAATAAACCATTTTATAAAAAAATATTTTTTAGATAAAAATATTATATTGGTAGATTTTAAAATAGAATTCGGTAAAAATTATAAAAACGAGATTTTACTGTCTGATGAAATCAGTCCAGATACTTGTCGTTTTTGGGATAAAGAAACAATGAAAAAATTGGACAAAGATTCATTTAGAATGGGATCAAAAGAAAAAGTCTTTGATATTTATATGGATATATTAAAAAGGTTAAATGTAAGTTAACCATTTATAATGGAAGAAAGATATTTTTTTTCCAAAAAGATGATATCTCAATTATTCCCTTCTATTCTGGAAAATAATTATTTTGATAAGTTTCACGATGAATGTGGTGTTTTTGGGATTTATTCTCCTGACAAAGTAGATACCTTTTCTTTAGTTCAATTTGGTTTATTTGCATTGCAACATAGAGGACAAGAAGCTTGTGGTTTTTCTGTTTTAAGAGATGGTTTTATTATATCACATAAAAACGAAGGACTTGTTTTGGATTTTTTTAGAAAAATTTCTAATTCTGAATGTTATCATGGAAATGCTGTAATTGGACATACTCGTTATTCTACAGAAGGAGGACAAAGTAAAAAAAATATTCAACCTTTTTTTGGAGAAGATTCCTATGGAAGAAGTACTATATCTATAGTACATAATGGAAATTTGGTCAATGCTCAATATCTTCGTAAAAAATTGGAATCGATAGGTGTAAATTTTATATCCGAATATTCAGATTCCGAAGTTATTTTACGTTTAATACAAAAATATTTACTAGAATCTGATAATAGTTTAGAGAAAGCAATTCAAAAAACAACTATCGATATTAAAGGAGCTTATTCTGTGATTGTCCTAATGGATAATAAAATGGCTGCATTTAGAGATCCAAACGGAATCCGTCCTTTATGTTATGGTATGTTGAATGAAAAGACTTACATATTTAGTTCTGAAACTTGTGGAATTGATTCTGTTGGAGGATTTTATGTTAGAGATCTATTCCCAGGAGAAATTATAATTGTGGATAAAAAATCAATTCAATTTTCTACACTTACAGAAAAAAAAAATACAAGAAAAAGAATTTGTTCTTTTGAATATGTTTATTTTTCTCGTCCTGATTCCTTAATTGAAAATATAAATGTTTATGAAATTCGTGAAAAAAGCGGAGAGAAACTTTATGAACAACATCCGGTGGAAGCTGATGTAGTTATTGGAGTTCCAGATTCTGGAGTTCCAGCTTCTATTGGTTATTCTAAAGCTTCTGGAATTCCTTTTAAACCAATTTTAGTAAAAAATAAATATATTGGAAGATCTTTTATTATCCCTCAACAGGAAATGCGTGAAAAAATGGTTAATTTGAAATTAAATCCTATATTATATGAAATAAAAGGGAAACGAATTGTTATTATTGATGATTCTATAGTTCGTGGAACTACTAGTCGTAGATTAGTTCACATATTAAGAAAAGCAGGAGCTAAAGAAATTCATTTTAGAAGTGCTTCTCCTCCTATTATAGGTCCATGTTATTTGGGAGTAGATACTCCAAGTAAAAAAGATCTTATATCATATAATCATATTGATAAAAAAAGTATAGCAAAAATCCTAAATGTAGATAGTTTAGAATTTTTAAGCATGGATAACTTTATAGATATTCTTGGAAGCACTCATTATTGTTTTGGTTGTTTTACCGGAAATTATCCAGTTAAAAAAAATATAATATGAAAGTAAAAAAAAAAAAAAACATGACCATATACAAGATTAGTAATATCTTAGAAAGTACTTATAATGATAAGGTTATGAGCGTATTAGATCATTTTTCTGGTTTTTATAAAATATATGAATCTGGATATAAGGAACCTGTTTTAGTATCTGGAGTTGATGGTGTTGGAACCAAATTACGTTTAGCTATAGATTACAAAAAATATGATGTTATTGGAGAAGATTGTTTTGCAATGTGTGCAAATGACGTTTTATGTCATGGAGCTCTTCCTTTATTTTTTTTAGATTATTTAGCTTGTGGAAAACTAGATTATACTATTGTAAAAAAAATTATACAAGGAATAGCAATTTCTTGCAAAAAGAATAACACTTGTCTTATTGGAGGGGAAACAGCGGAAATGCCTGAAATTTATAAAAAAAATGATTATGATATAGCGGGATTTTGTGTAGGCATTGTAGAGAAAAATCATATTATAGATGGAAGAAAATTAATTCAAGAAGAAGATATTTTAATAGGTCTTCCTTCGTCAGGAGTACATAGTAATGGTTTTTCTGTAATTAGAAATATCTTTTCTACAGAAGATTTCATGAAATCTTTTCAAGAAAAACCGTTTTATGAAACGCTTTTAATTCCAACTAAAATTTATCATTTTCCTATTCATACTTTATTAAAAAAATTTCTAATTCACGGATTAGCTCATATTACTGGAGGAGGAATATCAGATAATTTATATCGAATTCTTCCAGAAAATTTATCAGCTGTAGTAAAAAAAGAAAAAATTCCTATTCAACCTGTTTTCAATTATATTCAAAAAAAAGGAAATCTATCAGAACATGAAATGTGGAATACTTTTAATATGGGAGTAGGGATGATTATAGTAGTTTCTTTTAAAGAAAAATATCATATTTTGAATAAACTACATATTTTAGGAGAAAAACCTTTCATTTTGGGAAATATTGTGAAAGGAAATAAAAAAGTATTTTTGAAATAAAAAATATTTTCATGAAAAAAATAGCTATTTTAGTTTCTGGAAATGGAACTAATATGAAACATATTTTACAAGAAATTAAAAACGGGAAGCTTTATAATTCTATGATAAATTTAGTGATTTCTGATAGATGGTGTATGGGAATTCAATATGCACTGAAAAAAAACATACCAGTATTTTCTTTAATAAAAACTAATAAAAAATTTCTTTCTAAAGAAATAGATAATATACTTATAAGATATATTCCGAATATTATAGTTCTTTCAGGATTTCTTTCTATACTTGATACAGAATTTTGTAAAAAATGGTTTAGTAAAGTTATAAATATTCATCCTTCTTTATTGCCTAAATATGGGGGAAAAGGAATGTATGGAATGAAAGTACATCAAGAAGTCATTAAAAATAAGGAAAAAATATCAGGAGCTACAGTTCACTATGTAACAGAAAACGTGGATTTAGGAGATATAATTTTGAAAAAAACATGTAAAATTGATTTAGAGGAGACTCCAACATCTTTATCAGAAAAAATTTCTATGATAGAAAAAGAAATATTAATTCAATCTATTAATAACCTTTTATTTAATATTAATTAAATAGTTAATAATTGAGTTAATAATTATTCTGAATAATAAAAAATCAAAAAGTAACAATGAATTAAATTAGTAGTATGAAAAGAGCTTTGATCAGTGTTTATGAAAAAAATGAAAAATTGTTCAATTTTGTCAGTTTTTTAGATAAAAAAGGATATCAAATTATTTCTACTGGAGGTACCTACCAATATTTTATTAATAAAGGATTATCAAATATCATAGAGGTATCTGATTATACTTCTTTCCCTGAAATTTTAGATGGAAGAGTTAAAACAATTCATCCTAATATATATATAGGGATTTTAGCGGATCGTTCTGTTGAAAAACATATGAAATCTATTCATTATCACAATATTCATCTTATTGATATTGTATTGGTAAATTTTTATCCATTTTTTAAAAAAATACATCATAAACCTACTATCAATATTAATTCCTTAATAGAATTTATTGATGTTGGAGGTCCATCCATGCTGAGAGCCGCAGCTAAAAATTTTTTACATGTAACTGCTATTACAGATAATAATGATTATGAACTAGTTCAATATGAAATTGAACATTATGGATTTACTTCATTAAAATTGAGAAAAAAATTAGCAGGAAAAGCGTTTAATTTTACTTCTTCTTACGATTCTGCTATTTCTCAATGTTTTTTAGAGGATAAATTTCCTATTTATTTACACTCTTCTTATGAAAAAAAAATGAATCTTATTTATGGAGAAAATCCTCATCAAAAAGCCGCTTATTATGTTAATACAATTCATGAAGGATCGATGCGAAATTTTCATCAATTAAATGGAAAAAAATTATCGTTCAATAACTTAAGAGATATGGATATAGCGTGGAAAGTTGTTTCTCAATTTTCTGAACCTGCTTGTTGTACAGTGAAACATTCCACTCCTTGTGGAGTGGCATTAGGAAAAAACATTATTGAAGCATTTCAAAAAACTTATTACGCTGATCCAATTTCGTCTTTTGGAGGAATAATGGCTGTCAATGTACCAATTACAAAAGAATTAGCAAAAGAAATTAATCACATTTTTTTAGAAGTAGTTCTTTCTCCGAATTACGAAACAGATGTTTTAAATATTTTAAAAATCAAAAAAAATCTTAGAATTATTAGCATTAATGAACCTATTTCAGATAAGCTAGAATATGTGAAAATAGACGGAGGGATTTTAGTGCAAGAATCAGATTATTTTTTTCCTTATGATAAAAATTACAAAATAGTTACTAAAAAAAAATTTAGCGATCAAGAATTAAAATCTTTATTTTTCGCTCAAAAAGTAGTAAAATATGTGAAATCTAATGCTATTGTAGTGTCAAAAGGAACGCAAACCTTAGGTATTTCTGGAGGTCAGACTAACAGAATTTGGGCAGCTCGTCAAGCTATAGAAAGGGCTTTAGAAAAAAGTAAAGAGGAATTAGTCCTTGTATCTGATGCTTTTTTCCCTTTCAGAGATGTTGTAGATGAAGCTGCTCGTTCTGGTAAAATACGTGCTATTCTTCAACCAGGAGGATCTATACGTGATGAAGAGTCTGTTAAAGCTTGTGATGATCATGGAATTGCTATGGCTTTTACTGGAAAAAGACATTTTAAACATTAAAATCATGAAAATTTTAGTTCTTGGAAGTGGAGGACGTGAACATGCTATAGGTAAAAAATTATTGGAGGATGATCATTCAATTCATCTTTATTTTTATCCTGGAAATGGAGGTACAAGTTTAATAGGAAAAAATATTGAAAATCATCATACAACATTAGATTTATGTTTTTTCGCTAAAAAAAATGCAATAGATATAACTATTGTAGGATCCGAAACTTTTTTGTTAGAAGGAGTTGTAGACATTTTTAAATATTTTGGATTAAAAATAGTTGGTCCACATTACTTAGCGGCTAAACTTGAAGGAAATCGCATTTTTGCTAAATCTTTTATGAAAAAATATGGAATTCGTACTCCTAAATATAATATTTTTTTTTGCTATGAAAAAGCTATGAATTTCTTAAAGAAAAATGAAAATTCTGTTGCTATCAAAACTAATGGAATTGCTGCAGGAAAAGGAGTTTTTTTAGCCCATAATCAAAATGACGCTATAAAAGCTTTAAAAAATATTATGATAAAAAAAAAATTTGGAAAATCTGGAAATCAGATTATTATAGAAGAATTTTTACAAGGAAAAGAAGCTTCCATTATATCTATTTTTAATGGAAAAGAGATTATCCCTTTTTTATCGGCTAAAGATTATAAAAAAATTGGAGAAAATGAAAAAGGATTGAATACAGGAGGAATGGGCGCAATTGTTCCTAATCCATATTGGACAAATTCTATTTGGATAGATTTTAAAAAAAATATTTTAGAACCTACTTTAGAAGGATTAATTATAGAGAAATTAACTTTTTTTGGATTCCTATATTTTGGATTAATGATAACTTATAACAAAGTTTACTTATTAGAATATAACACTCGCATCGGAGATCCTGAAGCTCAAACATTATTTCCATTAATGAAAAGTAACTTTTTAAATATCATTCAATCTACTTTTCAACATAAAAAAATATTTATTGATTGGAAAAAATTATGTTCTTGTTGTGTCGTTTTATCATCTATAGGATATCCTGAAAAATATGAAAGTGGAAAAATTATATCAGGATTAAATTCTTTAAAAGAACCTTTTTATATTGCTGGAGCAAAAATAGAACAAGAAAAATGGATAACATCAAGTGGACGAGTTATGAATGTAGTCGGAATAGGAAATTCTATTCAAGAAGCCAGAAAAAAAGCTTATGATCAGGTTCAAAAAATTCAATTTGATAATTTGTATTTTAGAAAAGATATTGGTTTATAAAATAAATGAAAAAAGATTTTATACTCATATTAGATTTTGGATCTCAATATAGTCATATGATTGCTAGAAGAATTCGAGACATAGGAGTATATACTTTATTATATCATTATAATGAAATTTCTATATCTCATATAATTTCAAAAAAACCTAAAGGAGTGATTCTATCAGGAGGCCCTTTTTCTGTTTATGAAAAAAATTCTCCATTAATCTCAAAAAAAATTTTTCAACTAAATATTCCTATATTCGGGATTTGTTATGGAATGCAACTTATTTCTTTTCTTTTTGGAGGAAATATACAAAAATCGAAGTTCAAAGAATATGGAAAATCTTATTTGATCATTGATCATTCTAATAACAATTTATTTCATGGTATCCCCAATAAGTCTGTTGTTTGGATGAGTCATTTTGATGAAGTAAAAAATATTCCTAGAGAATTTAAAGTGATCGGACATACATCATATTGTGATATTGCCGCTTTTAGTCATATCAATAAAGACATTTATGCAGTTCAATTTCATCCAGAAGTCAAAAATACAGAATATGGAAAATCTATGCTGAAAAATTTTGTTTTTCATATTTGCAAATGTAACTCAAATTGGAAACTAAATAATTTTGTACAAAAAACGATAGATAATATTAAAAAACGTGTAAATCAAAAAAAAGTGGTGCTAGGTTTTTCCGGAGGAGTTGATTCTTTTGTTACAGCTTACATTATTCATAAAGCTATTGGAAATTCTTTAAATTGTATTTTCGTAGATACAGGATTGCTGCTAAAAACCGAAAAAGAAAAAATATCTTTTTTATGTAAAAAAATGCATTTTCCTATAAAAATAATAAATGCTAAAAATCATTTTTTATCTAAGTTAATTGGCATTACAGATCCTGAAAAAAAAAGAAAAATTATAGGGGAAGAATTTATCTATATTTTTCAAAAGGAATCAGAAAAAATTAAAAATGTTGAATTTTTAGCACAAGGAACTATTTATTCAGATATTATTGAATCTTCTGTTTTTTCAAGAACTTCAATAAGTGATTCCATAAAATCTCATCATAACGTAGGAGGAATTCCGAAAACATTAATGAAATTAAAACTCATTGAACCATTAAAAGAATTATTTAAAGATGAAGTCAGGAAAATAGGAGAAAAATTAGGACTTCCAAAAGAAATTTTATATAGTCATCCATTTCCTGGTCCCGGTTTAGGGATTCGTATTATTGGAGAAATAAATGAAAAAAAAATTTCTATTTTAAAAGAAGCAGAAAATATTCTTTTGCAGGAATTGAAAAATTATAATATTTATGATTCTGTAAATCAAGCTTTTATTCTTTTGCTTCCCGTAAAATCTGTAGGAGTTAAAGGAGATAAACGAACATATGAGTATGCAGCTATATTACGTGTAATAAATACTGAAGATTTCATGACTGCGACTTTCTCACATTTGCCTTACGATTTTTTAGAAAAAGTTTCAAGTAGAATTACTAATGAAGTTGATGGAATTAATAGAATAGCATATGATATAACCTCTAAACCTCCATCTACTATTGAATGGGAATAATTTTTTTATATCATCATAGAAATTAAATTATATATATTTTTTTTTAATTCGGTTCTAGGTGAAATTAAATCTATAAATCCATGATCCATTAAAAACTCTGCTGTTTGAAATCCTTTTGGAATATCTTTTCCTATTATTTCTCTAATCACTCTAGGGCCAGCAAATCCAATAAGAGCTCCTGGTTCAGCTATATTTATATCTCCAAGTAAAGAATAAGAAGCTGTAACACCTCCTGTAGTTGGATCCGTTAAAACAGAAATATAAGGGATTCTAGCATCACGTAATTGGGTTAATCTAGCCACAGTTTTAGCCATTTGCATTAATGAAAAAGAGGATTCCATTATTCTTGCTCCTCCAGATTTAGAAATTAATATATATGGATATTTTTTATCTATACAATGTTTTATAGCTCTAGATATCTTTTCTCCAACAACGGATCCCATGGATCCTCCTATAAATGAGAAATCCATACAAGATATCACTACATTTATAGTTTTAATTTTTCCAACTCCTGTTCTAATTGCATCATATAAATTTGTTTTTTTTTGTGCTTCTTGAATTCTATCTGTGTACTTTTTATAATCTTCCCATTTCATAGGATCTTTGCTCATCATTTTTATATTCATTTCTATAAATTCACCATGATCAAAAAGAATTTCAAAATATTCTTGACTATGAATTCTTACATGATATCCATCTTCTGGACTAACATAAGCGTTTTTTTTTAATTCTTCCGTATCTATAATTTTTCCGCTAGGAGTTCTGTACCAAATACCTTTTGGTAAATCCTTTCTTTCATCTATAGATGTTAATATATTCTTTTTTTTTCTTAAAAACCAAGACATGGTTATTTTTTATAAAGTATTAATATTATTCATGAATTCAAAATATTTTTTTAAAAGAATTTTAAAAGATTTTTCTCCTTCTCTGAGCCACACTCTAGGATCATAATATTTTTTATTAGGAATATATTCTCCTTTTGGATTTCCTATTTGTTTTTTTAAATATTCCCTATTTTGATTCATGTAATCTCGGATACCACAAGTAAAAGCATATTGTAAATCAGTGTCTATATTCATTTTTACAACTCCATAACTAATAGCTTTTTGTATTTCATTTTCTGTAGATCCTGATCCTCCATGAAATACTAAAGAAACAGGTTTAGTATTATGAGTATGAAATTTTTTTTGTATATATTCTTGTGTGTTTTTCAAAATTTCAGGACGAAGCATAACATTTCCAGGTCTATAAACTCCATGTACGTTTCCAAAAGAAGCTGCTATAATAAAATTATCACTGATTTTCATGAGTTTTTCATAGGCATAAGCAACCTCTTCTGGTTGTGTATAAAGTTTATTGTTTTCTATATTGGAATTATCTATTCCATCCTCTTCTCCTCCTGTTACACCAAGTTCTATTTCAATAGTCATTTTACTTTGATTCATTCTATCAAAATATTGCTCACAAATGTTAATATTATCTTTTAAAGATTCTTGAGATAGATCTAACATATGTGAACTAAACAACGTTTTTCCAAAACGTTTATAATATTTTTCATTGGCTTCGATTAATCCATCGATCCATGGAAGAAAAGGTTTAGAACAATGATCTGTATGAAGAATAACCGTTGTTTTATAGTATGAGGCCAATTCATGAACATGCATAGCACAAGCTATTGCACCTTGAATTGCTGCTTTTTGTTTTTTATTGTTTAATCCTTTTCCAGCATTGAAAATAGCGCCACCATTAGACAATTGAATAATAACAGGAGAATTTACTTCTGCCGCAGTCTCCATAACAGCATTCATTGTATTAGATCCAATCACATTTACAGCAGGTATGGAAAAGACGTTTTCCTTAGCATATTCAAATATTTCTTTAAGAATATTACCAGTAGCGACCCCAAAAGGAAATTTTTTAGACATGTGTTTAAAATTTTTTAACAAGAATTAACAAATGTAAAAAAAAGTATTTTTTATATTATACAAAAAAATATATGAAAAAATTTTTTATTAATTAAATTTAATTAATATGCTAGTTACACCATCTACGTTAAAAATATACAATGCTTCAGCGGGTTCTGGAAAAACTACTTTTTTAGTTATCAATTATCTTTATGTTTTATTAAAAAGTTCTTATCCTGATGAATTTAAAAGAATTTTGGCTTTAACTTTTACTAGAAAAGCTTCCGAAGAAATGAAAAATCGCATTTTACAGTGCATAAAAGAATTTTCAAATAAAAAAGTTAAAAAAGAATATCGTTTTTTGTTTGATTATATTACAAAAAACTTAAGTTTAACAAAGGATCAACTGTATCAACGTTCTAAAAAAATATTGTTTGCCATATTGCATGATTTCTATTTTTTTTCTAGAAATATAAGTACAATAGATAAATTTACTTATCATATTATAAGATCTTTTTTTTCAGAAAGAGAAATAAATTTAGAAATGGATACAGATAGATTTCTATTGAAAATTGTAGAAAATATATTATACAGATTAAAAAATTCTGAAAAATGGTCAAATATTTTGATTCAATCTTCTTTAGAAAAATTAAAAAAAGGAAAAAATTGGGACTTAAAAAAAGAGCTATTAAAAATAGCTCATATAATGGTTGAAGAAAATAATTTTTTCTATATAGAAAAAATTAAAAATTATTCTTTAGAAGATTTTATGCGTTTAAAAAATATTTTGATCAAAAGAACTAAAATTTTTGAAAAAAAATGTAAAAAAAAAGGAGAAAATTTTTTTCAACTTTTAGAAAAAATTTCTATTCAAAAACATTCGTTCATTCATTTAGATTTACCAAGATGTTTCCAAAAATTGATAAATGGAAATATATTTTCTAATCCTTTTAATGAACGTCTTGAAAAATATATTCAAAAAGGAATATTTTATTCTAATTTTTTTTCTGATAAAAATCAAAAAATACTAATAGAAAAAAATAAAGAAAAAATACTTTTTTTATATAAAAAAACAAAATCTATATATAAAAAAAATATATCAAATTATCTTTTGGATAAACTTTTCTTAAAAAACATAAACATACTATCAGTAATACATGAAATTGAAAAAGAGTTTCATTATATAAAAAAAGAAAAAAAAATTATTTTAAATACAGAGTTAAATAAAATTCTTTATGAAAGAATTGTTCAAGAAACATATCCAAAAATATATGAAAAAATAGGGATGCAATATAAACATTATTTCATAGATGAATTTCAAGATATTTCATTTTTACAATGGCAAAACATTAGAATGTTAATTGAAAATGCTCTATCTGAAAATGGATCTGCTATGATAGTAGGAGATCCAAAACAATCTATATACAGATGGAGAGGCGGTGATGCTAAACAATTTATAAAATTAATTTACTTTAAATCAAAAAATTACAAAAAACAAATACAAACCATAGAAAAAAATTTTCGTAGTTATGAAGAAATTGTAAAATTTAATAATTTACTTTATCAATCTATATCTAAAACATTCAATTCTACTATTTATCAAGATATATATAAAAATTACAAACAAAAAATAGATAAAAAGAAATATGGAGGATATGTAGAAATCAATTTTATTCATGATTATTTTAATCAAAATTACAAAGAACATATTTATTCAAGTATAAAAAATAAAATAGAAAAATTATTAAAACAAAAATATGCATTATCAGATATTGCAATTTTAGTCAGAAATAATGAAGAGGGTCATTTTTTATCTGAAAAACTAGTAGAAGATGGGATTCATGTAAATACTTCTATTTCTTTATTAATAAAAAATCATTTGGAAATACAAATCATAATAAATTTTTTGAATATTATTGCTTATCCACATTGTTATCAAAAAAGAGTTATTTTAATTTTTTTACTGTTAAAAAAAAGATTTTTTCGTACTCAAACAAAAATAAATGATCATGATTTCATTATAAAAATACTTTTTTTACCTTTAGATTTATTCTTAAAAAAAATTATATTGAAAAATTCATTAACATTAAACAAATTATATAATAAATCTATATACAATATATCAGAAGATGTTATTGAAGTTTTTGGTTTATTGAATAAACAAAATTCTACATATATCTATTCTTTTTTAGATTTTGTTTATAGATCTATGAAAAGGGTAGGAAATTCCATTATAGATTTTTTAGATGATTGGGAATTAAAAAAAGAAAAAGAAAGCATTGTGATTTCTGATCACATCAATGCTATTCGTATTATGACTATTCATAAATCTAAAGGATTGCAATTTCCTGTGGTACTCATTCCTTTCACCGATTGGAATATTTATTCCAAAAATAAAGAAGAAACCTGGATAGATGTCAATCCTCATTTATATAATGGATTAAATACTATTTATTTAGAAATAGAAACCTATTTAAAACATATGAAATATGATAATAATATTCGTAATTTTTATGAATATCATCTATCAGATATTAAATTTGATAACATTAATTTGTTATATGTAGCAACGACCCGTTCTATTGAACAACTCATTTTATTTTCTAAACTTGGAAATGATCAATCTGTGTCATTTTACATTAAAAATTTTTTATGTGAAAAAAAAATGTGGAATAAAAAAAAATGTAAGTATTTATTCGGCATAGAAAAAAAAAGTTCTTAATTTACTTTACATGTTTTTCAGCATGATAAGAAGATCTAACTAATGGTCCACTTTCTACATATTTAAATCCCATTTTTAATCCAATTATTTTCAATTCTTCGAATTGCTCTGGAAAAACAAAAAAACGAACAGGGTAATGTTTTAAGGAAGGTTGTAAATATTGTCCCATTGTCAGAATATCTACTTGAGAACTTTTGATATCTTTCATTGTTTCTATTATTTCTTCTTTTGTTTCTCCTAATCCTAACATGATTCCTGTTTTTGTACGTATATTTTGATTTTTTTCTTTTATATATTGTAATACTTCGAGACTACGACCATATTTAGCTTGAATACGAATTTTTTTTGTTAATCTAGAAACCGTTTCTACATTATGAGAAATCACTTCTGGATGAACATCAATTATTTTATCTATTATTTTTTTTTCTCCTTTAAAATCTGGAATTAAAGCTTCTATTGTAATGTTTGGATTAAAATATCGTATTTTTTGTATGGTTTTAATCCATATAGAAGAACCCATATCATGTAAATCATCTCGATTTACAGAAGTCAATACAGCATGTTTTATTTTTAGTATTTTTATAGATTTTGCCACTTTTTCTGGTTCTGTCCAGTCTATTTGATTAGGACGTCCTGTTTTTACTCCACAAAATCTACAAGATCTTGTACAAATATTTCCCAATATCATAAAAGTAGCTACTCCTTTTTCCCAACATTCTCCCATATTGGGACAATTTCCACTTTGACAAATTGTATGCAGTTTATGCATAGAAACTAATTTCTGCAATTCATGATAATTTTTACTTATTGGTAATTTTACTTTTATCCACTTTGGTTTTTTTCGAATTACGTTCATATATTTTTAATTTTTATTATTATACTATAAAAAATATAAAAATCAATTTTTTTTGATAAATTTGTCAAAATGTATGTTTTTATTGATTGATATGGAAGTGTTTGTTAGGGATATAGCTAATAGATTAGAAAATATTGCTCCTATAGAATATGCAGATTCTTATGATAACGTTGGATTAATAGTAGGGTCATTTCATAAAAAAGTAAAGAATGTATTAGTAACTTTAGATCTCACTGAAGAGGTATTTTATGAATCTATCAATAAAAAATGCGATTTGATAATTTCTTTTCATCCTATCATTTTTCAACCTATTAAGAATATAACTGGAAAAACATTTTCAGAAAGAGTTATAATTCAAGCATTAAAAAATGATATATCTATTTATGTGATTCACACAAATTTAGATGTCATATGGGAAGGAACATCATCTTATATATCCAAATTATTAAAAATTAAAAGAGAGAAAGTTCTTTTTCCAAAAAAAGAAACCATAAAAAAATTAATCACATATGTTCCAATAGATTATGCTGATAAAGTTAGAAATGCTTTATTTGAAGCAGGAGCTGGAAATATTTCTAATTACAGTCATTGTAGTTATAATTTTGATGGATTTGGAAGTTATATGGGAAACAAAGAAACAAACCCTTTTATTGGAAGAAAAGAAATTTTTCATATGGAAAAAGAAACCTGCATTAGTGTACTATTTCCTGATTATAAATTAAATATAATAAAAAAGGCTCTATTTAAAAATCATCCTTATGAAGAAGTAGCTTACGAAATTTATAATCTTGAAAATATAAATCCTTATATAGGAATAGGTTTTGTAGGAAATATTTTTGAAAAAATGAATGAATATAATTTTCTTCTTTTTATCAAAAAAAAAATGAATGTTCCTTGTATTCGTCATTCTAATTTTACAGAAAGAAAAATTAAAAAAGTAGCTATGATTACAGGGTCAGGACGTTTTGGAATAGAATGTGCAATCAAAGAAGAAGCTGATGTTTTTATATCTTCTGATTTAAAATATCATGATTTTTTTAAATATGAAAAAAAAATATTAATAGTGGATGTCGGACATTATGAATCTGAAAAATTTACTAAAAATTTACTGAAATCTTTTTTAAATAAAAATTTTACTTCTATTTATGTTTATGAATCAGAAATTCATACTAATCCAGTTAAATATTTTTATTAATTATGGTCCATAAAATACAAGAAGCCGTCACTGTAGTAGATAAATTAAGAGTATTATACCATCTTCAATTAATAGATTCTCGTATAGATGAAATACGAAAGTTTCGTAGTAATATTCCTATGGAAATAAAAAGTTTAGAAGAAGAATTAGATCAAATGAAAAAAAAATTAGAAAATATTTATGAATATATTTTTTCTATAAAAGAAAATATAAATAAACATAACAAGAATATTAAATCTTCAGATATTTTAATCAAAAAATATGAAAAACAAAAAGATCATATAAAAAATCATAAAGAATTGTATTCTCTAGATAAAGAAATTGATTATCAAAGATTAGAAATACAATTAGCTAAAAAAAGAATTAATGAGTTAAGTGTTAAAATTTCTAAGAAAGAAGAAATTTTTAAAAAAAAAGAATATATTTTAAAAAATAAAGAGGAACACCTTTTTCACAAAAAAAAAGAATTGAATCATATTCAATCAGAAAACGATAAAGAAGAAAAAATTTTACTAGAGCAATCTTTATCTTTTTCTAAAAAAGTGGATAATAATTTACTGAAAACTTATCAAAGGATCAGAAATGGAGTCAAAAATGGAGTAGCTGTTGCTCCAGTTCAAAGAGGAGCTCCATTGGGTTCTTATCTAGCAATAACTCCTCAAAAATATTCTGAACTCATACAACGTAACAAGCTTTTAATAGATGAACATAGTGGAAGAATATTAATAGATGCGGAATTAGCTGAGGAAGAAAAGAAAAAATCTTTTGTTTTTTGTTATAATAAAAAATTATAGATCATGGTACAAACTTATTCTTCTAGTAAAATTAAAATTCAAATTAAAGATTTTGAATTGTTAGAAGTTTCTTCAGGAAAGAAGAAATTTTTAAAAGATTTTTTTTCAAATCAAGCAACTGTAATTATGTTTATTTGTAATCATTGTCCATATGTTAAACATATCAATACAGAATTAATTCGTTTAGCTAATGATTTCATGCCAAAAAATATTTCATTTTTAGCGATTAATTCTAATGACGAGAAAAAATATCCGGAAGATTCTCCTAAAAATATGAAAAAAATATATAATAAATTAGGTTATCCTTTTCCTTATTTTTTTGATGAAACACAGGAAGTTGCTAAATATTATTGTGCAAAATGTACTCCTGAATTTTTTATATTTTACGGAAATGGAAATTTATGTTATCATGGGCAATTAGATGATTCTAGACCTGGAAATGACATTCCTGTAACAGGGGTTGATGTGAGAAATGTATTACAAAACATTTTAAAAGGAAAAAAAGTAGATCCAACACTAAAATTAAGTTATGGATGTAACATCAAATGGAAAACATAAGATTTTTATAATAATAGGGAATAATGTTTAAAAAATATTCTATAGATTCTGATAAACTTTTTTCTGATATTCCTCCTGCAGCATTACTATGTCCTCCTCCTCCAAAATGCTTTCTAGCAAACATGTTTACATCAAAATTTCCTTTAGAACGAAAGGAAATTTTGATGGGATATTTTTCTTTTTCTTCAAAAAAGAAAACAGAAAAAACGATATTTTTAATACTTAATCCATAAGTAATAATTCCTTCTGTATCTCCTTGCTTATATGAATAAAAATTGACATCCGAAGCTTTTATGCTTGTATAAGCTGTACGATATTTTTTAATGATCTTTAATTTTTTTAAGGCTTTAGACAACAATTTTAATCTATTTTCATTGTATTTTTCTTGTAAATGATCATAAATAAAATTTATATCAATTCCTTTATCTATTAATTTTCCAGCAATAAAATGAGTTTCTGAAGTGACAGAAGGAAAACGAAAAAACCCTGTATCAGTCATCAATCCTACATACAAACATGTAGCTATTTCTTTGTCTATTTTATCTAAATTATTCATATTAGATATAAATCTAAAGACCAAAATACTGGTAGCTGCCACTGTAGGATCTGAAAACATAAAATCAAAAAAAAATGGAAAAGGATGATGATCTATCAATATTTTTTTTGCTTTTGAATATAACAAAAAATCTATTATATAAGGATTATTAATCCTTGATAGATTATTGAAATCTATAAAAAAAACATAATCGGAGTTTACAATTTTTTTTTTTATTAAAGATTGCGTTTTTTCAGAAAAAACAAGAATATTCTCGCTTCCAGGAAGCCATTGAAAAGATTCAGAATATTCTGTTGGAGATATTAAATCCACATTATGTTTTAATTTTCTAAAATAAAATAAAAGAGCTAAAGAAGATCCCAAAGCATCTCCATCCGGATTATTATGAGGCAATAATACAATTTTTTTTTTATTTGTTCCATTAATGTTAGTAATGTTAGAAAACAACATATATTTTATTTTTTTTTCAATCCCAATTCTTCTCCTTTTTTTAACATAAGAAAATAAGCAGAATGAAAATTATTAGCTATTTTTCCTTCTAAAATGGAATCTTTAACAAAATTTTTTATAATTCCTATTTTCTTACATGGATCAATATGAAATACCTTCATTATATCATTTCCTGATATGGGTGATTTCCAGTTTTGAATTCTATCTCTTTCTTCTAATTTTTTTATTCTTTCCATAATAAGATAAATATTTTTTTTATATTGATTTTTTTTATCTATGTTATTAGTAGTAATATCAGCGATACATAATTTCATTAAATCTTCTAAATCGTTTCCTATATCAAATAATAATCTACGTATAGCAGAATCTCCCGTATTATTTCCTATTAATGCAATAGGTCTATAACTATGCTGAATCATTTTTTTTACATATTTCATAGGATAACCTTTTGGAAGTTTTAATCGTTTAAATATGTTTGTAACCATTTTAGATCCTACAAATTCGTGAGCATGAAAAGACCATCCTATTTTCGGAAAAAATTTCTTGGTAGAAGTCTTTCCTATATCGTGAAGTAATGCTACCCATCTTAACCAAAGAGAATTATTTTTTTCTTTACTAATATTATCGACTACTTGCAAAGTATGATAAAAATTATCTTTATGTTTATATCCATTTTTTTCTTCTATCCCTTTTAACAGAACTAATTCCGGCAATATAATTGATAACAATCCAGATTTATATAATAAAAACAACCCTATAGAAGGTTTTTCAGATAGAAGAATTTTGTTAAATTCTTCTATAATTCTTTCTGTAGAAACAATATTTATTCTACTTTTATTTTTTTGAATCGACTGAAATGAATATTTTTCAATATCAAACTTAAGTTGAGTTGCAAATCTTATAGCTCGCATCATTCGTAATGGATCATCGGAATAAGTTAAATTTGCATCTAATGGAGTTCTTAATATTTTTTTTTTTAAATCGGACAATCCTCCAAATGGATCTATAAGTTCTCCATAATTGTTACGGTTTAAACTAATAGCCAAAGCATTAATTGTAAAATCTCTTCTATTTTGATCATCTTGCAATGATCCAAACTCTATAATAGGCTTCCTACTATAAAAATGATAGGATTCTTTTCTTGATCCCACAAATTCTATTTTTTGATTATCGTATTCCAACATGGCTGTCCCAAAACGTTTAAATATTCTGATTTTAGGATAAGGAATTATATATTTAGAAACCTCTTTGGCTAATCTTACTCCTTTTCCTATGGTTAAAATATCTAAATCTTTTGATTTCATTTTTCCCAACAAAAAATCTCTAACATAACCTCCTATAACATAGCTTTTTTGTTTTATTCTTTTAGAAGAATCACTTATAATATGGAATATTTTTCTATGAATAGCAGATGATAAATTCATGTCAGTCTCAGTCTACATGCGTAATATTTTTATATGATTGGAAACAATTTTTATAATAGAAGAACCAGTATAATGAGCTTTTTCTTCTCTACGAAAATTGACAACATAATCTGTTTTACTTAAAATACAAGGATTTATTTCTGAAAAAGATTTAGGTGAAACAAATCCTGAAAAATTAGCAGAAGTAGAAATAATGGGTCGATCCAAATTACGGATCAAACAAATACAAAATGGGTCATATGTTAAACGAACAGCTAAAGTATTGTCTCGTCTAAAACAATTAGATGCTATTCTTCTAGTATTTTCATATACTATAGTAATAGGTTTGTTTTTTTTGATAAGATTATCAACAATTATTTTTTTAGTGAAATTAGAAACTTTTCCTACTAATTGATGTAAACGATCCATGTTTTCTACCAAAACAATCATAGATTTATCTATACTTCTATTCTTAATTTTACATATTTTTTTTATAGCTTGTATATTAAATGCATCACATCCCAATCCCCATACAGTATCTGTAGGATACAACAAACTTTTTCCTTTTTTTAAAATTTCTACACTTTTTTCTATTTCTACGTAAAAAGACATTTAAATCACTAAATTATGAGTTCTTAATGCTTCATTTAAAGAAGTTTTTTTATCTGTACTTTCTTTCCTTTTTCCTATAATCATAGCGCATGGAAGATGATATATCCCTGAAGGATATTTTTTTGGATAAGATCCGGGTATAACTACAGAATATTTAGGGATTTCCCCCTTCATTTCAATAGCTTTTTTTTCATTAGTTACATCAAAAATTTTAGTAGAGGCTGTTAAAACAACATTTGCTCCTAAAACGGCTCCTTCTTTAATCAAAACGCCTTCCACTAAAATACATCTAGATCCAATAAAAACATCATTTTCAATAATAACTGGATAAGCTTGCAAAGGTTCTAAAACTCCTCCTATTCCTACACCTCCACTTACATGAACACGACTTCCAACTTGAGCGCAACTTCCCACTGTTGCCCATGTGTCTATCATGGTATTTTCTCCTATATATGCGCCTATATTTACGTAAGAAGGCATAAGAACTACTCCAGGTGATATACACGAACCATAACGTGCTATAGCATGAGGAACCACACGAACTCCTTTTTCTTTAAATTTGTTCTTGAGAGGAATTTTATCATAAAATTCGAATGGACCTAGTTCTATTGTATTCATTTTTTGTACATAAAAATACATAATAATAGCTCTTTTTACCCATTCATTGACGACCCATTTTCCATTTAAATAATTAGAGACTCTAATTGAACCTGTTTCTAAATGATCAATAACTTGAATCACGATATTTTTTATATTTGTATCAGTGTTCCATACACTTTTATGATTCCAAGCTTCTTCTATTTTTAATTTTAGTTTATTCACTTTCATATAGATGATTTAAATAGATGATCGACAGATAAGAAACAAAAACAAAACAAAAATAACAAAAATAAAATAAGATAACAAGTTACAATGGCAAAAATACTGGGAATAGATTATGGAAAAATTATTACTGGTTTATCTATAACAGATGTAAAACAAATATTTGCGTTTGGATTAAATGCTATTCCTACTAAAAATTTGATGAATTTTCTAGAATATTTTTTAGTTTATGAAAAAATAGAAAAAATAGTTGTAGGATTACCAAAAAAATTGAATAATCAAAAAGAAATTTTAATAGAATCAGAGATTCAGAAATTTATAAATAAATTTCAGATGAAATATCCTAAAATCATTATAGAAAGATTAGATGAACGTTTTACATCTAAAATGGCTTTTGATACTATGATAAAATTAGGTTTGAAAAAAAAAAAAAGAAGAAAAAAAGTAATTTTAAATCAAATTAGTGCCACTATAATTTTACAGTCTTATCTTACAAAAAAAGAAAAAAAAATTAATAATTCATAAAATAATACGGCATGGTGCTACCTATAATTTTTTATGGTAATCCTATTTTGAGAAAAAAATGTTTGGATATAGATTTTTCTTCTGGGGAAAACAGAAAGAAAATTAATCAATTGATTCAAAATATGTTTGAAACTATACACAAAGTAAAAGGAATAGGATTAGCGGCTCCTCAAATTGGAAAAAATATTCGACTTTTTATAGTCAAAACTCCTTATTTAAATGGAGAAAATATTAGCAATTATAAGGAAGTTTTTATTAATGCTAAAATATTGAAAATTCATGGAAAAGAGTATAAATTTAATGAAGGATGTCTTAGTATTCCTGGTATTATGGGATATATAAAAAGAAAATCCGATGTTATAATTGAATATTATGATCAAAATTGGAAAAAACAAAAGAAAACTTTAACAGGAATATGTGCAAGAATAATTTTGCATGAGTATGATCATATTGAAGGAAAACTTTTCATAGATTATTTTTCTGATACAAAGAAGAAAATGATAGAAAAAAAATTGATGAATTTGTTAAAAAAAATTCATTGTGAATAAACATTATCTACCATTTTTTTGAAAACATTAGGATCATTCATCGATATATGTGAAAGAATTTTTCTATTGATTTTAATTTTTTTTTTGCATAACTTATTTATGAATTCAGAATATGATTTTCCATATTGACGGACTCCTGCATTGATACGTTGAATCCAAAGAGATCTAAAATTTCTTTTCTTCTTCTTTCTTCCTGAGAAAGCATAAATAAAAGACTTTTCTACTGCATTTTTAGCAACTGTATAAACTTTACTCCTGGAACCATAAAATCCTTTAGCGGATTTCAATATTTTCTTACGTCTTCGTCTAGAGGAAACTGCATTTGTAGACCTTGGCATGAATTTTTAAATTTGTAGTTTTATATTTTTTTGATCTGATCTATTTAATAAAGTGAAAACAGAAAGATTTCGTTTTCTTCTTTTAGATTTTTTAGTTAACAAATGATTCTTAAATGCATGTTTTCTTTTTATATATCCATTAGCTGTTTTTTTAAATCTTTTTTTTGATCCTGATTTTGTTTTTAATTTAGGCATAATTATAACGTTAAAATTTTTTTGGGGCTAATATCATATACATTCTCTTTCCTTCCATGATAGGCATTTGCTCTACTTTTCCATATTCTTCAATTTCTTCTGCAAATTTTAATAATTTAATTTTACCTTGATCTTTGTATACTATAGAACGTCCTTTAAAAAAAACAAATACTTTCACTTTATCTCCTCGCATTAAAAATTTCTCTGCACTTTTAATCTTAACTTTTCCATCATGATCTCCAATTTGCGGGCCAAATCTAATTTCTTTAGTATTAACTTTGATTTGTTTAGCTTTAAATTGTTTTTTTCTTTTTTTTTGTTCATACAGAAATTTTTTATAATCCAGTATTTTACACACTGGAGGATTCAATTTAGGATTAATTTCAACCAAATCTAGTTCTCTTTCTCTAGAAAACTGAATAGCTTCTTGTATAGAGTAAATCCCATTTTCTATAAAGGAAGCTCCAACTAAACGAACTTTTGGTGTATCAATACTATCATTGATACGATGTTCTTCTTTTTTTTGTAAAAATGGCCGGTATATTCTATTTCTTTTATTACCTCTTGAAAATTTTTTTTTTATCATAGCTTTATAGTTTTAGTTTTTAAATTTATTTGTTTCATTCAAAATAGATTCTATTCCATTGAAGATAGAAAATACTCCTAAATGTCCGAATCCATGACGTCGTAATGACATCATTTTATTTTTTTCCTCTTTATTTCCCAAAATGACCATGTAAGGAATCTTATTTTCTTCAGAATCTCTAATTTTTTTATTAATTTTTTCATTTCTATTATCAATAAACACACGAATGTTATAATCTAGCATTAAATTTAGAATTTTTTTTGCATAAATTATGTATTTGTCACTTATAGGAAGTATAACGGCTTGATTGGGAACTAACCACAATGGAAGATTTCCTTTTGTATGTTCTATCATGATAGCAATCATACGTTCTAATGATCCTAAAGGAGCTCTATGGATCATCACAGGACGACATTTTTCATTATTTTTTCCTTTATAATATAAATCAAATCTTTCAGGTAGATTATAATCTACTTGAATTGTTCCAAGTTGCCAACTTCTTCCTAAAGAATCTTTAATCATAAAATCTAATTTTGGTCCATAAAAAGCTGCTTCTCCATAATTAATAGATGATTCTATTTTTTCTTCTTTTACTATTTGTAATATAGCTTTTTCAGCTTTTTCCCAATTTCTTTCTGATCCTATATAATCATCTATTTTTTTAGGATCCCTAAGAGATATTCTGATTGTATATGTTAAAAAACCTAGAGAACGAAAAACATAAAAAACTAAATTAATTACTTTCTTAAATTCTTCTAACAATTGATCTTGAGTACAAAAAATATGCGCATCATCTTGAGTAAAACATCTCACTCTAGTTAATCCATGAAGTTCTCCACTTTGTTCATAACGATAAACTGTTCCAAACTCTGCAAAACGTTTTGGAAGATCACGATAGGACCATTCTTGAGAACGATAAATTTCACAATGATGAGGACAGTTCATCGGTTTTAAAAGAAACTCCTCTTTTTTTTCTTTATGAGGACTGTGAATGGGTTTAAAATGATCTTTTCCATATTTACTCCAATGACCACTTTTTACATACAATTTTTTATGCCCAATATGTGGAGTCACAACCATCTCGTATCCTGACTTTTTTTGAACATCAGTTAAAAATTCTTCTAAATTTTTTCTAAAAATTGTTCCTCTCGGTAACCATAAAGGTAATCCAGTTCCCACTCTATCAGAAAAAACAAAAAATTTCAGTTTTTTACCTATTTTTCTATGATCTATATTAGGAGAATACTCCTCCTTTTTTAAAAAAGGAACTGACTTGTCTTGACCCATAAAAATAAGTTACAAATTTTTTATTTTATGATGATAAAAATAAATATAATGTAGCGGCTATTATACTTCCTACAATAGGACCAAGTATTGGAATCAAAGCATAATCCCAGTTACTTTTTCCTTTTCCAGGAATCGGAATAATGGAATATATGATTCTTGGACCTAAATCCCGAACGGGATTGATAGCAGCTCCTGTGGATCCTCCTAAAGACAAAATAATTCCTAACACGACCAAAGCAGAAGGAAGTGCTCCTAAAGATCCTAAACCTATAGGATATTTTTCTTCTTTAAAAAGAAGAGTTCCTTCTGTAGAGAGATACAAAAAAATGAATATAAAAATAAAAGTAGCTAATACTTCACTTAAAAAATTAGAAAATAAATTTTTTATAGAAGGAATAGTTACAAAAACAGATAATTTATCTTGTTTTTCTTGAGTTTCAAAAAAATGATCTTTGTATAAAAACCATACAAATAAAGATCCTAACATAGCTCCAATGAATTGAGAAAAAATATAAAAGGGGACCATTTCCCAACTAAATTTTCCAATCATGGCAAAACTTATTGTTACACAAGGATTTAAATGAGCTCCACTATAAGGAGCAGAAACTGTTACTCCCATAAAAACAGCTAATGCCCATCCTATAGCAATGGTTAACCATCCTATATCTATATTTTTACTATGACCTTTAGTTTTCGATAAAATAACATTTGCAACTACTCCATTTCCTAAAAATACTAAAATCATTGTACCTATGATTTCTGCACATATTTTTGTCATTTTATTTTTCTTTTTTTTGTTATTTATTTTATTTGACTAGACCAAGAACGAGTTGTTTTGATTGCTTTTTTCCATCCTTGAATTCGTTCCAATCTACTAGACATTCTTTTTGGTTTAAAAACCTGTTCCAATTGCCATTTATCTTGAATTTCTTCAAGACTATTCCAATAATTAACAGCTAATCCGGCTAAATAAGCCGCTCCAGCAGCTGTGAGTTCTGAAATTTTAGATTTAACAACTTTCACATTTAAAATATCAGATTGAAATTGCATTAATAATTTATTTACCGTGGCACCTCCATCTACACGAAGTTCTTTTATCAAAATTCCAGAATCAGCTTCCATAGCTTTCAGTACATCCATATTTTGAAAAGCAATACTTTCTAATGCTGCTCGAACAAAATGAGCCGAAGAAGTTCCTCTTGTTATACCCACAATTGTTCCTCTAGCTTTTTGATCCCAATAAGGAGCACCTAAACCTGAAAAAGCTGGAACCATATATAACCCTTCTGTATTATCTACTGAAGAAGCTAATATTTCCGCTTCATTAGAAGATAAAAGAAGTCCCAATCCATCTCTAAGCCATTGAACAACAGCTCCTGCAATAAAAACACTTCCTTCTAACGCATATTGAACTTGATTCTTAATTTTCCAAGCAACAGTAGTAATTAAATTATTTTGAGAAAAAACAGGATGATCCCCTACATTCATTAACATAAAACATCCTGTTCCATAAGTATTTTTCACCATTCCAATTTTAGTACACATTTGACCAAAAAGAGCTGCTTGTTGATCTCCAGCAATCCCAGATATTGGGATTTTATGTGATAGAATATGTCCTGTTGTATAACCAAAAATTTCACTAGAGGATTTTACTTCTGGAAGCATATTTACTGGAATATTAAATAAATCTATCAACTCTTGATCCCAACTAAGCGTGTGAATATTAAATAACATGGTGCGAGAAGCATTAGTAACATCTGTTACATGAATTTCTTTACCGGTTAAATTCCATATTAACCATGAATCTATTGTTCCAAATGCTAAAGATCCAGAATAAGCTTTTTTCTTTGCCCCAGGAACGTTTTCTAATATCCATTTAATTTTTGTAGCGGAAAAATAAGGATCTATAATCAATCCTGTTTTTTTTCGAATCATTTCGGTTAATCCTTCTTTTTTAATTTGATCACAATATTTTATTGTACGTCTATCTTGCCATACTATAGCATTAAAAATAGGTTCTCCCGTTTTTCTGTCCCATACAACAGTGGTTTCTCTTTGATTAGTTATTCCTATAGATATAATATTTTCACCTTCTAAATTTCCCTTTAAAACAGCTTCTAAAGCAACTGAAGCTTGCGTTGACCATATTTCTTCTGCATTGTGTTCTACCCATCCAGGATGAGGATAAATTTGTGTAAATTCTCTTTGAGCTATGGAAATAATATTTCCAATTTTATCAAAAATAATAGCTCGAGAACTGGTAGTTCCCTGATCTAATGATAACACATATTTTTTCATAAACATATAATAACTTTTCTACTATTAAACTACTGGATAATAGTATCGCATAGCTAGTTTTTTAAAATCAGCTACTTGTGATTGTTCCCATTTTTTATCTCTAGAAAGCTCTTTAGCCATTAATGCAGCTACTCTGGGTGCTATATCTATTGCTTTTTTAGCGTTTAAAAATAATAAACGAAACCTTCTCGCCAAAACATCTTCAATTGTTCTCGCCATTTCATTACGAACCATCCAAACTACTTCTGCTTCGGTATAATAATAAAAATCTTGTGGAATCAAAGAAACTCCCAACAACGGATTTTCCTCAATTAATTTTTTTATATGATATTCATCTTCTCCATATTTATTCCAATAATGATTTTTACTTTTATACGAAGAATATGAAGAATGGGATCCATAAATTTTAAGATCCTTTGTAACAGAAGGTCTTTTATTCAATTTTCCTATTTCAATAGCTTTATTGACAGTATCTTCTGCCATTTTTCTATATGTAGTCCATTTTCCGCCTATAATAGTAATTAGTCCAGAAGAACTAATCATCAGTTTATGAGATCTAGAAATATCTTTAGTTTTAGTAGGATCATAAGAACAAGAATTATGAGGAATAAAAAGAGGACGCAATCCAGAGAAAGCACTCAATATATCACTTTTTTTTGTATGAAGTACAAAATATTTATTAAAAGTTTGTAATATAAAATCAATTTCTTCTTCTAAAGGTTTTGGTTCAAGAACACTTTTTTCTAAAAAAGTATCTGTAGTTCCTACTAAAACATGATCATACCATGGAACACAAAATAATACTCTTCCATCCTGAGTTTTTGGAATTACTATAGCATTCGAACTACTGAAGAAAGATTTATCTAATACAATATGTGTTCCTTGACTCGGTTTTATGAAAACAGGACATGCAGATTCATCCATTCTTAAAATAGAATCAGAAAAAACTCCAGTAGCGTTTATTACTATTTTTGAATAAATAGAATATTCTTTTTTAGTTTCAAGATCACAAGCTACAACTCCAGAAATTTTATTTTCAACTTTTTTTAGTAAACTTTTAACTTGAAAATAGTTGAATAATATTCCACCTTTTTGAACACAAGTTTGAGCTAAATTTATAGCTAAACGTGAATCATCAAACTGTCCATCATAATATAAAATACCTCCTTTCAACTCTTTACTTTTAATTTCTGGAAAAATTTTGACTATTTCATATTTAGATAAAAACCTAGATTTTCCAAAACTTAAAGAACCAGATAGCCATTCATACAATTTTAATCCAGTCCAGTACATAATACCCATTCTCCAATTGAATACTGGAATAATAAATTTCTGTTTTTTAACTAAATGAGGTGCATTTTTTAGTAAAAAACCTCTTTCTCGTAATGCTTCATAAACTAATCTTATATTTCCTTGAGCTAAATATCGGATTCCTCCATGAACTAATTTTGTACTTCGACTAGAAGTCGCTTTAGAAAAATCAGACTGTTCCAATAGAAGAGTTTTATATCCTCTGGAAGAAGAATCTAAAGCTATTCCTAATCCTGTAGCTCCTCCTCCAATAATAATAACATCCCAAATATTTACATTTCTTAAAATGTCCAAAAACCTATCTCTATTTAAAAAACCTTTCATCATGTTTCAATCATATCAAATTTCAAATGGAATATACGATTGCATTGGGATTTTTAAAATATTAAATGAACAAAATTAAAAATATTTTCAATAAAAGAAAATTATAATTGAAATTATATATTATTTTTTTTATTAATCATTTGATATATAAAATCTTTTACAATTTTTTTTCCTGAATGAGCATGAATTTTTTTCATGATTTTATTCATATCATGAAATTGTTTAAAAAAAAGATCTATATCATTCAATGTTGTACCAGATCCTTTAGATATTTTTCTTTTCCTTTTTATACTCATATCAGTAATAATTTTAGGATGATTCCTTTCATAAGGAGTCATAGAATCAATAATAGCTTCTATTTTTTTTAAAGAATCTTTCTGATTCCCAGAAAAAGAAAAATAATTATTGATTCCAGGAATCATTGAAATAATATTTTTTATATTTCCTATTTTCTTGATTTGTTGAATCTGCTCTAATAAATCATTAAAATCAAAACGATTTTTTGAAATTTTTTGATAAATTTTTTTAGTCTTTTTTTCATCAAATTGTTCTTGTACTTTTTCAACTAAAGAAACTATATCCCCCATACCTAATATCCTATTAGCTATTCTTTCTGGATGAAAAACTTCTAAATCTTCTATTTTTTCTCCATTACTAATAAACTTTATAGGTTTTTTCACGACACTAGACATTGTGATAGCAACACCTCCTCTACTATCTCCATCTAATTTTGTAATTACAATTCCATTAAAATTTAACACTTTTGAAAAAGATTGAGCTGTATTTATAGCGTCTTGTCCTGTCATCGCATCTACAACAAATAAAACTTCATCTGGTTTAGATAATTGATTTATTTTTTTGATTTCTTCCATCATAATTTGATCTATCGCGAGTCTTCCAGCTGTATCAATAATAATTACATTTCTTTTTTTTTTCGAAGCATAAAGAATAGATTGATCCACTATTTCTATAACATTTTTACTTTCTAAAGAAAAAACAGGAATATTTACTTTTTCTGCAATCAATTTTAGTTGATCTACTGCTGCAGGACGATAAATGTCTGCAGCAACCAGTAAAGGATATTTATTTTTTTTTTTTAAAAAAAAAGCAAGTTTAGAGGAAAAAGAAGTTTTTCCACTTCCTTGTAATCCACAAATTAAAATAACAGAAGGATTATTAGAAAGATTCATTTCTACACTTTTTTCTCCCATAAGAGAAACTAATTCGTCATATACTATTTTTATAATCAATTGCTTTGGATTCAAAGAAGTAAGTACTTTTTTCCCAATAGATTTTTCTTGAACTTTTCTAATAAAATTTCGAACAATTTTATAGTTAACATCCGCATCGATCAACGCTCGTCCAATTTCTTTTAAAGAAGATGCTATATTAATTTTTGTAATTCTATCGTGTCCCTTCAAAATATGAAGAGCTTCAGATAATTTATTTTGTAAATGTTCAAACATAAGTATATATTTTATTATTTACATACGATCAAGCATTTTAATACCTAGTAAATTCATACCAGATTTTAAAATATTTCCTGTTACATGAATAATATTCATGCAAATATTGCTATGAATTATGTTTAAAGGATCTATTAATTTTTTATTTTGATAAAGGTGGTTAAAAGTTTTAGATACTTCATAAATATAATTTGCAATTAAAGAAGGATTTAAATGAATTGCTGATTTTTTTAAAATCAATGGATATTTTTGAAGAATTTTGATCATATTTTTATCATATACATCAAATTTTATATTTGACCAATAATCATTAAGGAATGAACTTAAATCGAAAAATTTTCGTTCTAAAGAACGAATCCTGGAATAAGTATATTGAATATATGTTCCTGTTCTTCCTTTAAAATCTATGGATTTTTCAGGATGAAAAATTATTTTTTTTCTTGGATCTATTTTAAGAAAATAATATTTTAAAGCTCCTAATCCTATTATTTCAGCATCCTGTTCTTGTTTTTCTTTTTTTTCTTTAGTATACTTTTTTATAAAATTTTTTTTTGCAAGAGAACACATTTCTAAAATAAGACTATCAGCATTTATAACATTTCCTTCCCTAGATTTCATCCTACCATTTGGTAAATATACCATTTCATATGATAAATGAGACAATTTATTTATCCATATATATCCTAAACGTTTCAATATATTAAAAAGAACTTGAAAATGATAATCTTGTTCTTTTCCTACTATATATATGATTTTGTCTACATTGTATTTTTTTAAACGTTCTATAGCTGTTCCAATATCTTGAGTGATGTATACGGAAGTTTGATCAGATCGTAACAAAAGTTTTTGATCAAATCCTTCTTGAATTAAATCAATCCAAACGGATCCATCTTGTTTTTGAAAAAAAATTCCTTCTCTAAGACCTTTTTTTACAATTTCTTTTCCAATTTCATAGATATCACTTTCATACTCTATTTTATCAAAAGTAATTCCCAATTTTTTATAAGTTTCTTCAAAACCATTATAAACCCATTGATTCATCTTTTTCCAAATGGTCCTGATCACAGGATCTCCTGATTCCCATTTTTTCAATAATTCTCTAGCTTGATTAAAAATTGAAGATTGAATAGGTTTTTTTTTAGATACTTCTTGAATCTCGTTATGATAAATTTTATCAAATAAATTATAATATTTTCCTACAAAATGATCTCCTTTGATTTTAACCCTATCAGGTGTTTCTCCTTTTCCAAATTTTTTCCAAGCTATCATAGATTTACATATATGTATTCCTCTATCATTAATAATTTGAATTTTTATTATTTCATAACCAACCGTTTTTAATATTTCAGCTATAGATGATCCAATAAGTATATTTCTAATATGTCCTAAATGAAGGGGTTTATTGGCGTTAGGAGAAGAATATTCTATCATGATTTTTTTAGTATAAGAAGATTTAATATTATAAAAATTTGTATTTAACATTTTTTTCAGAATATAAACATAATAATCATCTTTAAAAACAAAGTTTAGAAACCCTCTAATAATAGAAAATTGAATCAATCCTTTTAATTTATTTTGAACATAATTTCCTATATCTATTCCTATTTTTTCCACAGGTTTTTTTAATTTTTTAGATAAAGAAAATAAAATCAAAGTAATATCTCCTGGATATTCTTTTTTAGTATATTGAAAATTTAATTCAGGACAAAATTTTAATTTATATAAAACAAATATGGATTCTCTTACTATTTCCTCTATAGATTGAAAATGATCATTCATAGATGACGTAATATTTTATTTATATCTTTTTAACTGAATTCTCCATCTAAAAGGATCTTCTGATCGATTATGTTGTATATCTAATAATCTTTTTTTTAAATAAACAGATATTCTTTTTTTTTCTATAATTTTTGGTAAAAAAAAATTATTTCCTTTATAACTAATTGTTTCAAAATAATTTATAACAGCTGCAGTTCCACAACCAAAAGCCTCTTTTAATTCCCCAGTTTTAAATCCTTTTATGATTTCTGAAACGCTTAAATTTCGTTTTTCAACAAAAAAACCTTCTTTTTTAGCTAAAGAAATAATACTTTTGCAGGTAATTCCACTTAATATATTATCATTAGCTTTTGGAGTTATAAGTTTATTTTTTAAATAAAAAAAAACATTCATAGTTCCGGATTCTTCTATCATTGTATGAGTAGAAGAATCTGTCCACAATATTTGATCAAACCCTTCTTCATTTGCTAATCGAGTAGGATAAAAAGAAGAAGCATAATTTCCAGCAGCTTTAGTGAATCCAACTCCACCTGATGCAGAACGACTATATTTTTCTTCTATTTTAATTTTTAAGGGATGTTTGTAATAAACATCTGCAGGAGTAGATATTATCATAAACATGTAATCTTTAGAAGGTTTAGCAGATAAAACTCCATTGGTTGCAATTAGAAAAGGACGAATATATAAAGATTGTCCATAATTTTTTGGGATCCAATCCCTATCTATATCTATTAATTTTTTTAATCCATTCATAAAAACATTTTCTGGTATCGTAGGCATTTCCAAACGAATAGCAGATCTATTTATTCTCTTAAAATTTTCTTCTGGACGAAATAAAAAAACTTCTTCGTTTTTATCTTTGTAAGCTTTCATTCCTTCAAAAACAGCTTGTCCATAATGAAAAACAAGAGATATAGGGGAAAACATTATATTTCCAAAAGGCTTTATAATAGAATTTTTCCATTGTCCATTTTTGAATTCAGAACAAAACATATGATCAGAATACAAATTTCCAAAAGCTATATTATTAAAATCTACTTTTCCAATCCTAGATTGAAAGGTTTTTTCTATTTTCATAAATCAAACATTAGTAAAACAAATATAAATATTTTATTAAAAGATTATGAATAAAACACTTAGTATTTTAACTATCATGTATTATTTCTAGTACTTTTTCTACAATATTTTCAACAGAAGGTTTTGAAAAATAATCTCCATCAGATCCATAAGGAGGACGATGTTCTTGAGCTGTCATCGTAACAGGAGGATTATCTAAGTAATAATATCCATTTTGTTCTTCTAGTATTTTTTGTAAAATATAAGCAGAAGCTCCTCCTGGAACATCTTCATCTATAATCAATAATCTATTAGTTTTTTGTAAACTTTTCACAATATCTTTTTTCAAATCAAAAGGAATTAATGATTGAATATCAATTATTTCGGAATCTATATTAATATTAGATAATTCTTCTGCAGCTTCATCAACTATTCTCCATGTAGAACCGTAAGTTACCATAGTAATATCTTTTCCTTTTCTTGTTTTCTCTACAATTCCAATAGGAGTCCTAAACAAACCTAAATTATTTGGTAATTGTTCTTTGATTCTGTATCCATTAAGACATTCAACAACTAAAGCAGGATCATCTCCAGATAATAAAGTATTATAAAAACCAGCAGCTTTTACCATATTTCTTGGAACGAGAACCAAAATTCCTCTTAAATAATTAATAATTCCACCCATTGGAGACCCAGAATGCCATATTCCTTCTAAACGATGTCCTCTTGTTCTAATAATAACAGGAGCTTTTTGTCCTCCTTTTGTTCTGTATTGTAAACAAGCTAGATCATCACTCATGATCTGTAAAGCATATAGAAGATAGTCTATGTATTGGATCTCAACTATAGGACGAAGCCCTCGCATTGCAAGACCTATTCCTTGTCCAAGGATTGTTGCTTCACGTATTCCTGTATCAAAAACACGAATTTTTCCATATTTTTTTTGCAAACCTTCCAGTCCTTGATTCACGTCTCCTATTTTTCCCACATCTTCTCCAAAGATTAAAAGATCAGGGTGTAATTCCAATAATTTATCAAAATTTTCTCTTAATATAATTCTACCATCTACTTTAAAGTTATTCTCATTATACACAGGAAAAATTTCTGTTTTTTTTACAGAAGCTTTTTCCGAAACACTATATAAATGTGAAGAATAATTTTTTTGTTCTTCATGATATTTTTTTTTTATCCATTCTATTAGACAATTTTTTGTATCAAATTGAACTTCTGATAAAAAATATAATACTTTTTTAGCAATGCGAAATATTGATTTTTTTGTAGGATAATTTTTAGTTGCATTATGTAATTCTTGAATATATTTATTGATCCATTTTTCTTCTGTATAAGTATCTTGCATTTTACATAAAATATTTACAACTTCATTTTTAATTTTAAAAATAGGTTTTATAAAAGCTTCCCAAGCTTTTTCTTTTTCATCTTCAACATATTCTCTAGCTTCTAGATCTATTTTATCTAAAGAATCAGCATTAGCTATTTTACGATAATCTTTTTGATTAATTTCAAACCTAAAATCCAAAATCCAATCTCTAAATTTTTTGATTCCGTCATTATTCATTTCCCATTCTAAACGTTCTTTTGATTTATATCTTTCATGTGAAGAAGAAGTAGAATGTCCTTGAGGTTGAGTTAAATTTGTAACATGTATGATAACGGGAACATGTTCATAACGAGCGATTTTATCCGCTATAACATATGTTTTTGTGAGATCGATATAATTTGATCCATTTACACGAATTATTTCGATTCCTTTTTCTTTTTTATTTCTATGAAAACCAGATAAAAGATCACTAATATTTTTTTTTGAAAATTGATATTTATTCGGAACAGATATTCCATATTCATCATCCCAAATAGAAAGTATCATCGGAATTTGCAATACAGAAGCAGCATTCAATGTTTCCCAAAACAATCCTTCAGAAATACTTGCATTTCCAATAGTTCCAAACGCAACTTCATTTCCATTATGAGAAAACATTTTATGTGTTTTTTTTAAATTTTTAAGTTCTTTATAAATTTTAGAAGCCTGAGCTAATCCTAATAATCTAGGCATTTGAGCTGCCGTAGAAGAAATGTCCGCACTAGAATTTTTTTGTTTAATAAGATTTTTCCAATTTCCATCCTCATTCAAAAAACGTGTTCCAAAATGAGCTGTCATCATTCTACCAGACGAAACAGGTTCTGCTTTTAAATCTGAATGTGCGTATAATTGCGAAAAAAAACTTTTTACACTTAAAACTCCAATAGCCATCATAAATGTTTGATCACGATAATATCCAGATCTATAATCTCCATTTTGAAAAACTTTTGCCATAGCTAATTGAGGAATTTCTTTTCCATCACCAAATATGCCAAATTTAGCTCTTCCATTTAAAACTTCTTTACGCCCTAAAATGCTAGTTTCACGACTAATTCGTGCTAATTTGTAATCATTTAAAACCATTTTTTGAAATGAATCAAACTCAAAAAAGGGTTCTTCATCATCACCATATTTTTTATTGTTAAAATTCATAATATTTTTATATGAAAATACAGGAATTTTCATTTATGAATTTCTTTATTTAATTTTAAATGTTTTTTTCGATAAAATCGAAACTTATGATTGATCGTATGTTTGGAAAAATTACTCTTTCGATTATAAAACCGGATGCGGTACAAAAAGAATATGTTATTCCTATTCTATGTAAAATAATACACGCTGGGTTTCACATTGCAGCGCTAAAAATGACAGAACTTTCTAAAAAATCAGCTAAAAAATTTTATGCAGAACATAAGAATAAATTATTTTTTGAATCTTTAATAAGATTTATGTCTTCTGGACCAATTGTATCTGTCATATTAGAAAAAGAAAATGCAGTAAAAGATTTTAGAATTTTAATAGGGGAAACGAATCCAGTATATGCAAAAAAAGGAACTATACGAAACTTATATGCCTCCTCTTTAGAAAAGAACGCTATACATGGATCTGATAATAATCAAAATGCTTTGAAAGAATGTTTGTTTTATTTTTCTAATAGAGAAATTTTTTTAAAAGAAAATTTTTGTTAAAATAAAATTTTTTCTCGTATGAAAAAAAGTTTTTTGATAGCTATTTATTCCATTTTCATTTTGATATTTATAACTATATTATGGATAACTAACACATATAATCAATTAGTTAACCTTAACGAAAATATTAAAACACAATGGGGTCAAGTAGAAAATGTTTATCAACGTAGAGCTGATTTAATTCCAAATTTAGTGAATACAGTAAAAGGATCAGCAAATTTTGAAAAAAATACGTTAAATCAAATCATAGAAGCTCGAGCAAAAGCGACTTCTATTTCTATAAATACAAATGATTTGAATCAAAATCAAATAAATAAATTTCAAAAAGTACAAGATCACTTCAATAATTATGTCAGTAGATTACTAATGATTGTTGAAAATTATCCTAATTTGAAGTCTACGCAAAATTTTTATGAATTACAAAATCAATTAGAAGGAACAGAAAACCGTATCAATGTAGAAAGAAATCGTTTCAATGAAAAAGTAAATAATTTCAATATTTATAGAAACCAATTTCCAAAAATCATAATTGCAAACTTTTTTTCTCAATTTAAAGAAAAAGGATATTTTCAATCTAAAATAGGATCAAAAAAATCTCCAATTATAGATTTTTCGAATTAGGTGAATTCGATTTTTATTCATGAATAGGAGATTCAATAAAATAAATGGATTGAAATAAAATCAATTCAAAAAAAATCATGAAAAAAATTGTTCGATCTCTTTTAATTATTTTGATAATATTTTGTGCAAATTTTGGACAAGGACAATTGTATGTACCTGAATTTACAAAAAAAATATATCCTGTACAGGACTACGCAGGAGTTTTATCCAAAAAACAAATCGAAAAATTAAATCAAAAACTGATTTCATATTCTAAAATTACATCAACAGAGATTTTAATTCCTATTATTCAGGATCTTCATGGAGAAGATCCAAATTTATTAGCTTCTAAATGGGGAGAAAAATGGAAAATTGGAAAATATCATAAAAATAATGGCATAATTATATTGTTATCCATTCATGATAGAAAAATATCTATTCAAAACGGATACGGAATTGAGCCTTATATTACCGATTTTCTAACTATGAAGATTATTAAAAAAATGAAACCTATGTTAAAAAATAATCTTTATTATCAAGCTATAGATTATGGAACTCAAGAAATATTTCAAATTTTAAAAAATAAATATCAAAAAAAACATAAAAATAATAAAATTTTTTCCATATGGAATTTATTAACCAACATTAGTATTTTTTTGATAATATTTTTTTTATTTTATTTCTTCTTAATAAAAAGAACAACAAACGTTTCATTATCCACGTTATTTTTAACAAATTTTTTATTCAGAAATCAAAATTATCATAATGACGACGATGATAATTTTGATGGATTTGGAGGTGGAGGAAATTTCGGAGGAGGAGGTGGAAGTAGTAGTTGGTAATAATTTATTTTATCTAATTTTTTTTAAATACTCCAAGTATTCCTTGAGTCTAGTAATTTTATTTAGTGTATCATTCTCTTTTTTTCTTTCTTTAAAAAGTAAACTCTTTGATACAGAAGTCACATATTTATTGTTATATAAATTTTTTCTAACAATAGACAATAAATTATTCAAATATTGAATTTTATTTTCAATTTTTACAATATCTATATGATGGTTCAAATTACATTTTTTTTCATCTTTATAGGATAAAAAAAATTGATCTGTATTTAAAAAAAAAGAAAAAAACGGGACATTTTTGGGTTCTTTTAATACAGGAATTATTTTATCTAAATTCGCTAATTTTAATATAATGGAATCATATTTTCTCTCTTTTTTTTCTTTTTTTATCATATAAAATAAAATAAGACTTTCTTGATGAGAAATATGATTACGATTCCTAATATTACGAACTTTAGATATGATTTCAGTCGCTTGTCTGAAAGAAACTAAAATATCATGATCATATAATTTTTTTTTAGGCCAAGAAGAAATAATTAGAGCTTCTTTTGTCTCTCTTTTTTTAATAAGATTCCAAATTTCTTCTGATATGAAAGGCATATATGGATGTAATAATTTTAATATATTTTCAAAAAATTTAACAGTATTTAAATAGACTGTTTCTGATATAAATTTATTTCCACAAATAGGTTTAATAATCTCAAGATAATAAGAACAAAAATCGTACCAAATAAACTTATATAAAATCATTAATGATTCATCTAATTTATACTTTTGGAATGAGTTTTCAAAAATATCCAAAATATAATAAAAACGATTTTTTAACCACTGAATAGCAAGAGAAGAAGAATCAGGAACATCTTGATTTTTTATTACTTCCCAACTTTGAATTAAACGAAAAGCATTCCATATTTTATTAGAAAAGTTTCTTCCTTGTAAACATATTTTTTTTTCAAAATGAAAATCCTTTCCCGCACTATTGTGAAGCATCAATCCCATACGAATAGCATCCGCCCCATATTGATTAATTAAATCTATAGGATTTGGAGAATTATTTAATGATTTTGATATTTTATTGTTTTTATAGTCTCTAATAATTCCAGTAAAATAAACCCTTTTAAATGGTTTATGATTTTGTAATAAAAAACCAGACATAATCATACGTGCAACCCAAAAAAATAATATATCTGAACCTGTCACTATTTCTTCAGTAGGATAATAATAAAAAATTTCATGATTATAAGGATGGGAAATTCCATCAAATACAGATAAAGGTAATAACCAAGAAGAAAACCAAGTATCTAAAACATCTGGATCCTGCCATATTTCATTGTGACTTAAATATCGATTTTTACTTTTATGTCTTGCTTTTTCTAATGCTTTTTCTAAATTTTCTGCAACTACAAAATCATCAAGTTTTTTTCCATAATAATAGACAGGAATACGATGTCCCCACCATAATTGTCTAGAAATATTCCAATCACGAATTTGACTCATCCATTTAAAATAAATTTTCTTAAATTTTTTTGGATAAAATTGAATATCTCCATTTTTTACAGCTTCCATAGCAGGAATTGACATTTTTTTCATTTTTAAAAACCATTGAATAGATAATCTCTGTTCTATTACTGATAAAGTTCGTTCAGAAAAACCCACTTTATGATTAAATTTTTCTATATTTTTTATTACTTCCAATTTTTTGAGTTCCTCAATAATTTCTTTTCTTACTTTAAAACGATCCATTCCTTTATAATGAAGTCCTTTATCATTCAAAGTTGCATTTTCATTGAAAATATCTATGATATCTAATTTATGTTTATCTGCTATATTTTTGTCATATCTATCATGAGCCGGAGTAATTTTCAAACATCCAGTTCCAAAATTTGGATCTACATATGAATCTTGTATAATTGGAATATATCTATTTACAATTGGAATTTTAGCATATTTATCTTTCAAATGATAATAACGGGAATCCTCTGGGTGAAAACAAATAGCTGTATCACCAAATATGGTTTCAGGACGAGTCGTAGCTACAATCACATAATTATTTTCTCCTTTGATTTTATATTTCAAATAATAAAGTTTTCCAACATGTTCTTTATAAAGAACTTCTTCATCAGAAAGAGTAGTCCTAGCATCTGGATCCCAATTAACAACATGATAATCTCTATATATATACCCCTTTTCATACAAATCCATGAAAACTTTTGTTACAGATTGAGATAATTGTTTACTCATCGTAAATTGAGTCCGATTCCAATCGCATGAACATCCCAATTTTTTAAGTTGATCAAAAATCATGTTCTTATGCTTTTTTGACCATTCCAAAACATGATACAAAAATTTTTCTCTTCCTATCAAAATCTTGGATAATCCTCTTTTTTTCAATTGATGAACTACTTTAGCTTCCGTAGCAATGGATGCGTGATCCGTTCCTGGAATCCAACAAGTATTATATCCTTTCATTCTAGCATATCTAATCAAAACATCCTGTATTGTATTATTAAGCATATGTCCTATATGAAGAATTCCAGTTATATTTGGAGGAGGCATCACTATAGTATAAGGAATTCTTTCGTCTGGATAAGACGAAAAATAATTTTTTTTCATCCAATAATGATATCTTTTTTTCTCCACTGATTTGGAATCATATTTAATTGGAATATCCATATATTTAAAAATATAAAAAAAATTTTAATAATCATGAAAATTGTTTTGATTGCTGCTATTTCAGAAAATGGATTTATAGGAAAAAATAATCAATTAATGTGGCATTTACCTAATGATTTAAAACGTTTTAAAAATTTAACTATGGGAGAGACAATTATAATGGGAAGAAAAACCTTCGAATCCATTGGAAAAATACTTCCAAAAAGAAAAAATATTATACTAACAAAAAATAAAATGAATTTTTTATACTTGAAAAATAAAAAAAATATTAGAATTGTTTCTTCTATCAAAGAAATAGAAAATTTAACATGCAAAAAAATATTTGTTATAGGAGGAGAAAAGACATATGCCTCTACAATTGAAAAAGCAAATATCATAGAATTAACATTAATTCATAAAAAATTTCATGGAGACACAAAATTTCCAAAAATAGACACAAAAAAATGGAAAAAAACGTGTGAATTTGTTTACGAAAAAGATAAATATCATTTATTTAACTACAGTTTTATTAGATTTGAAAGAAAAAAATAATTATTCTCTTCTATCTAATTCTTTTTTTATTCGTGCAGCAAGCTCATAACATTCATTGATTACTGCATGATTTAATAAAGCATTCAAATCTCTTTCTGTCATATTTTCTAAATCTTGTTGACTTTTTTCTTTAAAAAAAAGAATCCCACTATTTTCCATACTTGTTTCAGTCGTATCATTAGATGATCCATTTTCAAAATAAATGCCCGCTTTATCAAAAATTTCTCTTGTTGTATAAATTGGAGCTTGAAAACGCACAGCTAAAGCAACTGCGTCCGATGTTTTAGAATCTATTTTGTGTTCTTTTTTCTTTATTTTTCCTTCTTCTTCTATGCCATTCCCTTCCAATAAAATATAAGAAAAAAATATTCCATTTACTAATTTATATATAACTACAGCTTTTAATATAATATGAAATTCTTTTGCAAAAGAAAGAAATAAATCATGTGTGAAAGATCTGGATAGATCTCTTTTTCCCAAAGCATAAGCAATAGATTGAGCCTGTAAACTCTCTATAATAATTGGAAGTTTTATTCTTCCAGATTCTTCTTCAAGCAATAAAACATATATACCAGATTGTATTTGACTTAAGGATATTCCCCGTATAGATAATCTAATAAACTTATCCATAATAATATATGAATTTTATAAATAAATCTTAATCAATTTAAACACTGTATTCAAATATCCTAAATAAGGATATTTAATTCATTTTTATTGTTATATCAATCAATAATAAAACAGAATAATGTAATAATTTTTTTTATATATTTAACAATAATATTAAAAATTTTTATTATGAATACTTCTTTTAAATTTTTGATTCCAACAATTTTTATATCGTTAGGATTTCTTATTTCTTGTAATGATAATATCACTTTTTCAGAAGAAGAAGAATCTGACGAAAATACTTCTTCTATAGAATACTCAAAAACATCTAAATTTTCCCAAGAAAATGTAGAGCCTACAGGAGATCCAATAACAGACTTTCCCCTAGATGATCCTTCTTATTATCGTTATTCTAATGTTGATTATGAAAATTATAATAAGATAGAGAATGACATAAATATAGAAGACTTATATATGGAAATTAGAGAAATAGGAGAAAAAATAGGAAAGCTAGAAGAAGAGAAAAACATACATTATAGTGAATTTCGTAAAATCGTAGAATTTCAAAAGGGGATTTTACAAGAAATTATAAATAAAAAAAAGATAATGAGGTCTAAGCCTGTAGGTTCAGAAGCGGAAAAAAAAGCTAAAAAAGATTTTGAAGACGAAAAAAAATTTAGTGATGAAAAATTCGAAATACTTAAAGATAAAAATGATTTATTGTATAATATAGTTAAATCAATAAGAGAAGCAAGAAGTGTAAAAATGGATTTACAAAAAAAATTAGCATTTTTTGTAAAAAAAGAAAGAGATAAAGAAGAAAAAGAAAGAAAAGAAAGAAAAGAAAAAGAAAGACAAGAAAGAAAAGAAAGAAAAGAAAAAGAAAGACAAGAAAGAAATAAAAATAAAAGTTGATCTAATTTTTTCATTAACGGAAAAGAAAGGAAAATCATTCTTTTCCGTTTTTTTATATTTTTTTTTATGAAAAATTGACACCTCATATATTATGAAAGAAAAAAGTTTCCGTGAAGTTATAGCAGAAGCTATGAGTGAAGAAATGAGAAGAGATGATAGTATTTATCTCATGGGCGAAGAAGTTGCTCAATACAATGGAGCTTATAAAGCTTCTAAAGGAATGCTAGAAGAATTTGGACCAAAAAGAATTATTGATACTCCCATATCAGAATTAGGATTTTCTGGAATAGGAGTTGGATCTGCTATGAATGGATGTAGACCTATTATTGAGTTCATGACTTTTAATTTTTCTTTAGTTGCTATGGATCAAATAATCAATAATGCTGCAAAAATACGCTATATGAGTGGAGGACAATGGAATATTCCTATTGTTTTTAGAGGTCCTACTGGCTATGCTGGACAATTAGGGGCTACACACTCTCAATCTTTTGAAAGTTGGTATGCAAGTTGTCCTGGATTAAAAGTAGTAATTCCATGCAATCCTTATGATGCAAAAGGTCTTTTAAAATCTGCTATCAGAGATAATAATCCAGTAATTTTTATGGAATCTGAACAAATGTATGGAGATAAAATGATGATTCCAGATGAAGAGTATATTATACCTATAGGAAAAGCAGAAGTCAAAAAAGAAGGAACCGACATAAGTTTAGTCTCTTTCGGAAAGATTATGAAAATAGCTTTAAATGTAGCATATAAATTAGATCAAGAAAATATTAGTGTAGAGGTCATAGATATTCGTACTATTCGTCCTTTAGACTATGAATCCATCTTATTTTCTGTAAAAAAAACTAATCGTTTAGTGATTTTGGAAGAATCATGGCCTTTTTCATCTATCGCTTCCGAAGTTTCATATTTTATACAAAAAAAAGCATTTGATTATCTTGATGCTCCTATTTATAGGATATCTTTGTTAGATACACCTGCTCCTTATGCTTATAATTTGATAAAAACTTGGTTTCCTAATGAAGAAAAAATAATCAGCGCCATAAAAAAAACTCTTTATTTAAAATTTTGATTAATTTAATAAACAGCTTGAACAATTTTGTAAATATTTTCTGGTCGATCCATGGTATAATAATGAATCACTTCTACTCCAGAGTTTTTTAATTCTTTAGATTGATGAATTGCCCATTCAATTCCAATATGAAATACATTTTTTTTATCTTTTTCTTTTTCTACTTCTTTAACCAATTCATTAGGAATATTTAAATTAAATCTAGAGGGTAACCCGTTTAATTGTTTTTTCGAAGAAATAGGTTTTAGACCAGGGATGATAGGAACAGAAATTCCTTCTAATCTGCATTTTTTTACGAAAGAAAAAAATTTTTTATTGTCGAAGAACATTTGAGTCACAATATAATCAGCTCCTGCTTCTACTTTTTTTTTCAGAAAAAACAAGTCACTTTCTATATTTGGAGCTTCCAAATGTTTTTCCGGATATCCTGCGACTCCAATACAAAAATCAAATAATGTAGATTTTTTCTTTTCAACAAAAGTTTTATCAAGATATTTTCCTATATTTAAATTTTTAACTTGTTTTACAAGTTCTGCAGCGTATTTGTGTCCATCTTTTTGTGCAAAAAAACTATTTTCAGATTTTAGAGGATCACCTCGGAGAACCAACACATTATCAATCCCTAAAAAATTTAGATCTATTAAAGCATTTTCCGTCATTTGCTTACTAAATCCTCCACAGATTAGATGAGGAACTGCGTCTATTCCATATTTATTCATAATAGCTGCACAAATTCCTACGGTCCCTGGACGTCTTGAAATTTTTCTTCTTTGTAAAAGTCCATTATCTTTTTCTACATAAATGAATTCTTCACGATGGTAAGTTACATCTATAAATGGAGGACAAAATTCCATTAATGGATCTAAAGTAGAAAAAATATCTTTAATATCACGTCCTCTCAAAGGGGGTAATATTTCAAAAGAAAATAAACTTTTCTTTGCTTTATCTATATGCTCAGTCACTTTCATAAAATAAAAATTTTTACTTAATATGATCAAATTTTGTATAAGGAACCAACACTTTAGGAATATTAATTTGATTTTTAGTTTGATTATTTTCTAATAAAGCTGCCATAATTCTTGGCAGTGCTAAAGCACTCCCATTAAGTGTATGACATAATTCTATGTTCCCTGTAATAGTTTTATATCTAAGATGTAATCTATTGGATTGAAAATTAGTACAATTTGATATAGAACTTACTTCTAGCCATTTTTTTTGTGCAATAGAATAAACTTCGAAATCATAAGTTATAGATGAAGAAAATCCAAGATCTGAACCACTTAAACGGACAAGACGAAAAGGTAAATTTAAAGATTTTAAAATACTTTTAACATGTAAAATCATTTCGTTCAGAGAAAAAGAAGAAGAATTTTGTGTAGTTATTTGAATAATTTCAACTTTATCAAACTGGTGTAATCGATTTAACCCTCTAACTTTAGATCCATAAGAACCTGCTTCTCTTCTAAAGCAAGAAGTATAAGTAGTTGCTTTAATAGGAAGATCTAAATCTGTAAAAATTTTATCTCTATAACAATTCATAATAGGAACTTCTCCAGTAGGAATCAAATAAAAATTATCTTTTTCTATGAAATACATTTGATTTTCTTTATCTGGAATTTGTCCCGTAGCATATCCAGATTTTTCATTAATAAGATAAGGTAAGTTATATTCTTTGTACGAAGCTTGTATATTTTGATCTAGAAAATATTGAATTAAACTTCTTTGTAATTTTGCTCCTTTTCCCATATAAACTGAAAAACCAGATCCACATATTTTTGTTCCCAAATTTGAATCAAATAAACAAAATTTTTTTGATAATTCCCAATGGGGTAAAGGATCTACAATGGAAGAATGAATCTCTCCTTCTTGAAGAAGAAGATCATTAGAATCTTTTTTTACTTTTTCATCTGGAACATTAGGAATTTGATTTAATTTTTTTTTTAAAATTTCTGAAATTTTTTCTAATCGAATATTAACACTTTTTCTTTCTTTTTTTAGGAAGACAGATTTTTCTTTCAAAGATTGGATTTGGTAATCATTATTATGTAAACTTAAAATTTTCCCTATTTTTTTTGATATTAAATTTTCTTTTTCTAATTTTTTATTTAAAATATTTTGAATTATTTTTTTTTTTTCGTCTAAAATTAATATTTCATTTATTAAATATAATTTATGAAAATTACGTTTTTCTAATCCCAATAAAATTTTTTCTTTGTTTCTTCGTATGAAAGAGATTTGAAGCATATTTCTTTCTCGTCTAGGTAATACGTTTTTATGCACACAAGATACAAAATAATATTTTTTTATATTTGCATTATGCGAATGCATAAATTTTTTTTTAAAAAAAAATTTGATCAGTATTTTTTAAAAGATCGAAATATCGCCAAAAAAATTGTCAATTATCTTTCTTTTAAAAATTATAATACAGTAGTAGAAGTTGGACCGGGATTAGGCGTTTTAACTCAATATTTGTTAACTAATCCATGCAATCATGTTTTTTTAATAGAAATTGATAAAGAATTAACTTTTTTTTTAAAAAAAAGTTTTCCGATTTTAAAAAATCGAATTTTTCATAAAAACTTTTTGAAATGGAATCCGGAAGAAATTAACTTGAAAAATTTTGCTATTATTGGAAATTTTCCTTATAATATTTCTTCTAAAATATTATTTCATATCTTAAAATATAACCAATATATTCCAGAATGTATTGGTATGTTTCAAAAGGAAGTAGCAAAACGAATTACATCTCATAAAGGAAAAAAAACTTATGGAATTTTATCAGTTTTAGTTCAAACATTTTACAACGTAAAATATCTTTTTACTGTAAAAAAAAAGGTATTTTTTCCGGTTCCTAATGTACAATCTGCAGTTATTTCTTTAATAAGAAAAAATGAAACTATTTACTGTAATAAAAATATGTTGTTTGAATGTGTTAAAGTTGCTTTTAATCAAAGAAGAAAAAAGTTAAAAAATTCTTTACAATTGTTTAATCATATTCAAAATTTTCACAAAATACCATTTTTAGAAAAAAGAGCAGAAGAATTATCTGTAAAAGAATTTATTCAATTAACAAAAGAAATAGAAATTAGGAAATGACTACTAAATTACTAGATGGAATTTTATTAGCTAAAGAAATAAGAAATGAAATATATAAAATTATAAAAAAAGAAATACTAAATAAAAACAAACGTGTCCCTCATCTTGGAATTATTTTAACAGGAAATAATAGTTCTAGTATAACATATGTTAATAACAAAATTAAAGAATGTAAAAATATAGGAATCAAATATTCTTTAAAACATTTACCTGTTAATTGTTTAGAAGAAGAATTGTTAGAAGAAATAATAAAAATGAATCAAAACCCATGTATAGATGGTTTTATTGTACAGTTCCCTATAGGAAAACATATAAATCAGGACAAAGTAATTTTATCTATCAATCCTAAAAAAGATGTGGATGGATTTCATCCTGAAAATTTTGGAAAAATGGCTTTGGATATGAAAACTTTTTTTCCTGCTACAGCATTAGGAATATTAACTCTTTTAGAAAGATATAAAATTCAAATATCAGGAAAATATACTGTTATCATTGGAAGAAGTAGAATAGTAGGAAGACCAATTAGTCTACTCATGAGTAGAAATAGTAATCTTGGAAATAGCACCGTTACATTGACACATAGTAAAACTAAAAATATAGAATATTACACTCAACAAGCTGATATTATTGTAGTAGCAGTAGGTATTCCAGGATTTCTTAAAGGAAAAATGATTAAAAAAGGAGCAATCATTATAGATGTTGGAATACACAATAATGAAAAAAAAATATTAGGAGATGTTGATTTCTATAGTGTTTATGGAAAGGCTTCTTATTTAACTCCTGTTCCAGGAGGAATAGGGCCTATGACCCGTGTTATGTTACTAAAAAATACTTTAATAGCAGCATTAAACAATAGATAAATAATATTTTAATTATAAGAATGAAAGAAATCAGCTATCCTATCAAAGAATCATTTTATTCTATTCAAGGAGAAGGACATTTTTATGGAATAGCTGCATATTTTATTCGTTTTGAAGGATGTAATATAAAATGCGATTGGTGCGATACTAAAGAAAGTTGGAATATAAAGAAAAAAGATTTTGTTCCAATTCATAAAATTATTGCTAATATTAACAATTATAAAGTGAAAACTGTAATAATTACTGGAGGAGAACCGATGATGTGGGACTTATATCCTTTAATTAAAAAATTAAAAAAAAAAGAATATCGTATTCATATTGAAACTTCAGGTTTTTATCCTATAAAAGAAAAATATGTGGATTGGATTACAATTTCTCCTAAAAAAATAAAACGACCTATACAAGAAAATTACAAAAAAATTAACGAATTAAAAATTATTATTTCGGATGAAAATGACTTCTTTTTTGCAGAAGAACAAGCTAATTATGTTAAATCTAAAAATTGTTTTTTATTTTTACAGCCCGAATGGACTAATATTTTTAGAATTATTCCAAAAATAATTTCTTATATTAAAGAAAATCCTAAATGGAGAATTTCTCTTCAAATTCATAAAATGTTAAATATTCCTTAGTAAGATTTCGAATGTCTGTTTTCAAGAATATTAATGACATCTTGTATTTCGAATCCCTTTTTTTTCAAAAGAATGAGATAATGAAAAAGTAAATCTGCAGATTCATTTAAAAACAAATTTTGATTATCATCTTTAGATTCAATGATAAGTTCTACTGTTTCTTCTCCTAATTTTTGGGATATCCTGTTGATTCCTTTTTTTGATAATTGATATATATAAGAGTTTTCTTTTTTTTTGTTAATTCTATGCGATATTATATTTTCTAAATGAAATAAAAAATTTTTATTGTTTATTTCTTTCCAACACGTATCCGAACCTTGATGACAAATAGGCCCTGCTGGTTTTGCTTTAATTAATAATGTATCTTCGTCACAATCTATTAATATATCTTCAATAAAAAGATAATTTTTACTAATTTCTCCTTTAGTCCATAATCTTTTTTTAGATCTGCTATAAAAAGTTACTTTTTTTTCATTAATACTCTTTTTATAAGCTTCTTGATTCATATAACCTAACATTAACACTTTATCGGTTTTTGAATCTTGAACTATAACAGGAATTAACCCTTTTTTAAAATCTATCATTTTTTTATATGTTTTTCTATTGCCCTTCTTCCCTTCTTACAGGGATGTGAAGATGATTTAAATAAAATTTTAATTTTGGGATTTCTATTTCTCTATAATGGAATATACTGGCAGCTAAAGCAGCATCTGCTTTTCCTTTTTCAAATATTTTATAAAAATCTTCTAATTTTCCAGCTCCACCTGAAGCAATAACTGGGGTGGAAATATTTTCAGATATTTTTTTGGTAATATCTAATGCAAATCCATTTTTTGTTCCATCATGATTCATTGAAGTTAATAATATTTCTCCTGCTCCTCTATTGGTTCCTTCCTTAGCCCAATCTAAGGTTTTCATTTGAGTAGAAATTCTTCCTCCATTTAAATATACCCACCATTCATTTTTCTCATATTTAGTATCAATAGCTAATACAATACATTGACTTCCAAATCTTTTAGAAAAATGTTCTAAAAGGTTTGGATTTTTAAAAGCAGCAGTGTTTACAGATATTTTATCTGCTCCCGCATTTAACAAAAGTTCTACATCTCTTTCCTCTTTAATTCCTCCACCAACCGTAAAAGGAATATTAATATGACGAGAAATATCTTTCACTAAGCTAATTAATGTTTTACGTTTTTCATTTGTAGCTGTGATATCCAAAAATATTAATTCATCTGCTCCTTGTTTTGTATACCAACAAACAAGTTGTATTGGATCTCCAGCATCTTTTAAATGTTTGAAGTTTACTCCTTTTACTGTTCTTCCGTTTTTTATATCTAAACAAGGGATGATACGTTTAGCTAACATATTTAATTATTATTATTTCTTTTTTTTTTCCAATTTTTTAGATGAGATAATGATATTTTATTTTCATATATAGCTTTTCCAACAATAACTCCACTACAACCCAAATTAAATAATTTGTCTACATCATCCATGGTACTAATTCCTCCACTTGCAATGAATTCAATGTCTGGAAATTTTTCGATAATTTTTTTATACAAAATAAAAGAAGGACCTGATAAAACTCCATCTCTAGAGATGTCTGTACAAAAAATTTTTTTAACTCCATGATTACTTTTTTCCTGTAAAAAATCTAAAAAAGGAAATTCAATGAATTTAGTCCATCCATTTATTGCTATTTTATTATTTTTAACATCTATCCCTAATAATATTTTATCTCCTCCATAAGTATAAATCCATTCTTTTAAAAGAAAAGGTTTTTGAACTGCTACGCTTCCAACAGTAGCCATATGTCCTCCACTTTCAAATACAGTTCGTATATCCTCTTCAGAATGAATTCCTCCTCCAAAATCTATAATTAAATGTGTATGTTTTGCTATTTTTTCTAAAATTTTCCAATGAATAACTTTTCCTTTTTTTGCTCCATCTAAATCTACTAAATGAAGTCTAGAAATTCCATGATTTTCCAATAAAAAAGCCATTTCTAATGGGTTGTTATTATAAATTTTTTTTCTTTTAAAATCTCCTTGTATTAATCGAACACATTTACCGTCAATCAAATCTATAGCTACTATAATATCCATTCTCATAAATTTATAATCGAATAAAATTTTCTAATATTTTATGTCCTACATAAGAAGATTTTTCTGGATGAAATTGTACAGCATAAAAATTATTTTTTTGCAATGCGGCACTGTAAGTGACTATATATTCTGTCTTTGCCGTAGTATATTTTCCTAAAGGGACATAATAACTATGAACAAAATATTGATAACTACCATTTGGTATATTCTCAAATAAAGGACCTTTCAGTTTGTGAATTGTGTTCCATCCTATTTGAGGAATTTTCTCATTTTTATCGCTAGATTGAAATTTTTTTACTAATAAATCAAAAATACCTATGCATGTAGTACTGCTTTCTTCTGAATATTTACAAAGTAATTGCATGCCCAAACATATTCCCAATACAGGTTGTTCTAATTTTGACAAAAGTAAATCCAATTTTTTTTCTTTTAAATATTTCATAGCAAAATTAGCTTCTCCAACACCAGGCAAAATAATTTTTTCTGCATTTTGAATTGATTCCTTGGAATCTGTTACTTTTGCTTGTACTCCTATTCTTTCTAAAGAAAAAAGAACCGATTGCACATTTCCTGCAGGATATTTTATGATAATCGTTTTCATATTCATAATATTTAAAAGTTTTTATACTATACCTTTAGTACTAGGTATTTTAGTAGAAGAGTTTTTTTGTATTGCCATTTTTATCGCTTTTCCAAAACATTTAAAAATAGATTCTATTTTATGATGATCATTTTTTCCTATAGCATGAATATGTAAATTACATCTGGCAGACAAAGAAAAAGATTTAAAAAAATGTGAAAACATTTCAGTAGAAATTTTCCCTATTTTCTCTCTTAAAAATTTTACTTTCCAAAATAATTGACTTCTTCCTCCAAGATCTAGTGCTATTGTAGATAAACTTTCATCCATAGGAAGAGAATAAAATCCATAACGTTCTATTCCTTTTTTATTTCCCAAAGATTGATAAAAAATTTCACCTAAAGTAATTCCAGTATCTTCTATAGTATGATGATCATCTATACAAAGATCTCCTTTAGTTTGAATATTCAAATCTATAGAACCATGAAATGCTATTTGTTGTAAAAGATGATCAAAAAATCTAAGTCCTGTTTGAATATGAGTTCTTCCTTTTCCATAAAGAGAAATAGTAATTTTAACATTTGTTTCTAATGTCGTTCTTTGATGAACGAATTTTTTAGTTGTGATGGATGATAAATATTCATAAATTTTTTCCCAACTGTCCGTTTTTAAGGATATTGTTTTTTTTAGGTCTTTTTCATCTATATTAGACAAGTAATTTTTTTCTTCTTGTGTTAAATTTTTATAATGAGGACTATTTTTAATCCATATAGATTTGCATCCTAAATTTTTAGCTAATAAAACATCTGTTAATCTATCTCCAATGACAAAAGATTCGGAAATATTGTAATAATCTGATTTTAAATAATTTTTTAGCATTCCTATTTCAGGTTTTCTATTGATTGATTTTTCTTCTGGAAAAGTTTTATCTATGTGAACAGAAATAAAATTTATGCCTTCAGTTTTTAAAATATTTAATATATGATTATGTATAGGCCAAAAAATCTTGTCAGGAAATTGATCTGTTCCTAAACCATCTTGATTAGATACCATTACTAAATCGTAATTTAGTTCTTGCACTATTTTTGACAAGAAAAATATAATTTTTGGATAAAAATTGATTTTATCAATAGAATCAATTTGATAAGTTGTATGGTTTTCTAATATAATAGTCCCGTCTCTATCAATGAACAATATTTTTTTCATCGTATTTTTATTTTTTGATTTGAATGGAATATTTTTGAATTTGATCTATTAAATACTCATTTTCTTCATGAGTTCCTACTGTAATTCTTAAACAATTATTACATAAAATGATTTTTGAACGATCTCTAACAACTATTTTTTTTTTCATTAGATATTGATAAAGGTTTTTTGAGGAATGATTAATTTTTGCTAATAAAAAATTGGCGGAACTAGGATATACTTTTTGAATGATAGGGATTTTTTTTAAATACTCTCGCATATATTCCCTTTCTGAAAGAATGTTTTTTAAATGAAAAAAAAATAAATCTTTATTTTCTAGAGCTTTAATAGCCATTTCTTGAGAAAGAACACTGATATTATATGGATATTTTACTTTATTCATCCATTGAATAATATCTTTAGAAGCAATGGCAATTCCTATTCTTAATCCTGCTAATCCCCAAGATTTAGAAAGTGTTTGCATAATGATTAAATTTGGATATTTATTAATTTCTATAGATAAAGATTTTTGATTTGAAAAATCTATATACGCCTCATCTAAAACGACAATTCCTGTAAATTTTTTTATTATATTTTCAATATATTCTCTTTTAATATCATTTCCAGTAGGATTGTTCGGCGAACAAATAAAAATAATTTTACTATATTGATTGATAATTTTTTCTATTTCATAAAAATTTAATTGATAATCTTCTTCTGTAAGAAAAATTTTTCTGATGTCCACTCCGTGAATTTTTCCACTAACTTCATACATCCCATAAGTGGGAGGAAAAATAATAGCATGATCCATTTTTGGACGAGAAAAAATGCGATATACCAAATCAATAATTTCATCACTTCCATTTCCCAAAAATATCTGAGATGAAGAAATATTTTTCAATTCCGATATTTTTTTTTTCAATTCCTTTTGCAAAGGATCCGGATATCTATTATAAGAATTTAAAAAAGATAAAGGAGATCCGAAAGAATTTTCATTAGCATCTAAAAAAATAGAATTTTTTTCTTTGTTATGTTCTATTCTCGCAGATATATAAGGATCTATATTTAAAATATTCTCTCTGATTAGAGAATTCAAATTAAACTTATTCATGCATTTACGTTTAAAATTCATTTTATTTTAATCGAATATTAATAGATTTTTTATGTGCTAATAATCCTTCTTCAGAAGATAAAACATTGACACATTCCGATAAATTTTTTAATCCTTTTTTGGATATTTTTTGAAAAGTAATTTTTTTTACAAAACTATCTATAGATAGTCCACTATAATATTTGGCATACCCATATGTAGGCAATACATGATTTGTTCCAGAAGCATAATCTCCTGCACTAACTGGAGAATAATTTCCTAAAAAAACAGATCCAGCATTAATTACTTTTTCTCCCCAATAAGAAGCATTTTTACAATTAATAATTAAATGTTCTGGAGCAATTTGATTTAGTAAAGTCAAACATTTATCTAAAGAGGTAAGAACAATTATTTTGCTTTTTTTCAAAGATTTTTTAACAATATCTCGCTTATTATAAAAAATATCCAAAAATTGTTTTTTTAATTCTTTTTTAACTTCTTCTACCCAAGATTGATTATTTGTGGTAACCAAAAGAATATAACTTTCTGAATCATGCTCAGATTGAGATAATAAATCAGCAGCAACGTATTCTGGATTTGCTGTATCATCAGCCATAATTGCTACTTCCGAAGGTCCTGCTGGCATATCTATAGATACAATTCCTTTTTGGAATACAATTTGTTTAGCAATCGTGACATAAGAATTTCCAGGACCAAATATTTTGTATACAGAAGGAATACTTTCAGTTCCATAAGCCATAGATGCAATTGCTTGTGCTCCTCCTACTTTATATATACGTGTAATTCCTACATATTTAGCTGTGTATAAAATAGATGGATGAATTTCTCCATCTTTATTTGGGGGGCTACATAATATAATGTTTTTACATCCTGATAATTTTCCAGGAATTCCTAACATTAACACAGTAGATAATAAAGGAGCAGATCCTCCTGGAATATAAAAACCTACTTTTTCGATTGGAATTGTTTTTCTCCAACAAGAAATTCCTTTTGAAATTTCTACTGAAGGTTCCTCATATATTTGTTTTTGATGAAAATGTTTTATATTCTGATATGCAATGTCAATAGATTTTTTTAAACGATTTGAAATTTTCACATGAGCTTTATCTAAATCTTCTTCTGTGACTTGAATGCATTTTATATCTGCATGATCATATTTTTTTGTATAAGCTTTTAAAGCAACATCTCCATAAATTTTAACATTATCAATAATAGGATCCACTAAATTTTTTAAGTGAGAAATATTTTGTAAAGCTCTATTTGAAATAGATTTCCATGTTTTTTCTGGAGGGTGAATATATACTTGAATCATATTCATATTTCTATTTTTATAGTATAATTTTTTCTATAGGAAGGACTAATATATCTTGAGCTCCAAGTGATTTTAAATTTTCTATTATTCCCCAAAAATCATTTTCATTGACAACAGAATGTACAGAACTACATTCTGAATTTGCTAAAGGTAAAATAACTGGACTTTTAATTCCCGGAAGATAAGATATTATTTTTTTCAATTTTTCATTGGGAACGTTTAATAGTATATACTTGTTATTTTTAGCTTTTTTTACAGCTCTAATTCGAAATAATAATTTTTCCATTATGATATTTTGTGGGGAACTTAAATGTAGATGTGAAGCTAATACTGCTTCAGATTGAAGGACTGTTTCCACTTCTTTTAATCCGTTCATAAAAAGCGTGGAACCGCTACTGACTAAATCACAAATACAATCTGCCAATCCTATTCCAGGAGCGATTTCTACAGCTCCAGATATTTCATGAATTTCTGCATTTATATATCTTTTTTTGAAAAATTCTCTAACCAAAAAAGGATAACTTGTGGCAATCCGTTTCCCATCTAAATCATTAATATTATTGTAAGATATAGATTTAGGAACGGCTATAGATAGCCTGCATTTTCCAAAACCTAAAGTTTCTTTGATTCTTATCTTTTTTCTTTTTTCTAGAAGAACATTTTTTCCAACAATTCCTATATCAGCTACTCCATCTTCTAAATATTGAGGAATATCATCGTCTCTAAGAAAAAGGACTTCTAATGGAAAATTAAGTGCCGTTGTTTTTAATTTATCTATGCCAATATTCACTTCAATGCTGCAGTCTTTCAGTAACTTGATAGAATCTTCATAAAGACGACCCGATTTTTGAATAGCTATTTTCAGTTTATCCATAATTCAAATAAATACATACAGGAAAAAATAATAAAAGCTTACTCTTGTAAGCTTTTTAAGTTTTAGTAGATCAAATTAATGCATTTCAATACATAACGGCAAATATAAAACTATTTTGAATATTTTATAATTAACCTTATGAAATAACTTAATCTAGTCTATTTTTATAAAAATTTAAAATGATGAAAATTATTAGTTATAATATAAATGGAATTCGATCAGGAATTCGTAAAGGATTATCAAATTGGATTGAAATCAATCAACCAGATGTTTTATGTTTACAGGAAATAAAAGCCTTTTCTGAACAAATAAATATGAGTATTTTTGATCATTTGGGTTATTATCATTATTGGTTCCCTTCAAAAAAAAAAGGATATAGTGGGGTGGGGATTTTATGCAAAAAAAAACCAATTCATGTAAAATATGGAATTGGATTGGATTCAATAGATAAAGAAGGAAGAGTATTACGTGTAGATTTAGAAGATATATCAATAATTTGTCTTTATGTTCCTTCAGGAAATGATATGGGAAAAAGATTAAATTTTAAATTTTTTTTTATGAAAAATTTATTTTTACATATAAAGAAAATAAAAAACAAATTGAATAATCTTATTGTTTGTGGAGATTATAATATTTGTCACCGTGAAATAGATATTTATGATCCTATTCGAAATCAAGTAGTTTCCGGTTTTTTACCAAAAGAAAGAAAATGGATGACTCATTTTTTAAATTTAGGGTTCATAGATAGTTTTAGAAATTTTGTTCAAGAAGAACATCATTATAGTTGGTGGAGTTATCGTTTTAATGCTAGGAAAAATAACAAAGGATGGAGAATTGATTATGCTATGGTTAGCGAGCCCTTAAAAAATAAAATAAAAAATGCTTATCTCATGCCCGAAGTAAAGTATTCTGATCATTGTCCTGTTGTGCTAGAAATTTTTTAAAAGAACTAGAAAATGACCTGACTGGGATTCGAACCCAGGACCCTTACATTAAAAGTGTAATGCTCTACCATCTGAGCTATCAGGTCTTCTATTGAGATACAAGAATAGTGATAGTGATTAGTTTGTTTCAGCAAATATAATTATAATTTTTATGTTTTTATGAAAATCACTTTAATTGGTTATATGGGAAGTGGAAAAACTACGATAGGAAAAATGCTATCTAAAAAGTTAAATTTAGATTTTTATGATTTAGATGCTCTTCTTGTTAAAAAAAAAAATGATTCTATTTGTAATATTTTTAAGAAAAAGGGAGAACTTTTTTTTAGAAAAACAGAACATTCTATGTTAAAAAAAATTTTGAAGAAAAAAAATAAATATGTTTTATCAGTTGGAGGAGGGACACCTTGTTTTTATAATAATATTTATTTGTTAAACAAATATTCAAATACATTTTATTTAAAAACAGATAGTTACACTTTATTTAAGAGATTATTTTTAGAAAAAAAAACAAGACCTTTAATTTCTCATTTATCTAAAAATGAATTATTTAGATTTGTAATAAAACATTTATATAAAAGAATCTATTTTTATGAAAAATCTTTAGAAAGAGTAAATGTATACGGAAAGTCTAAAAACGATATTGTTAAAGAAATTATTAAATCTATTAATTATTTGAAACTGTCATGAAAAAAATCTCATGTGATCATTTTTTTTTGGATGAAATTAAAAAATATTTTTCATTTGATTCGTTAAATAAAAAGAAAGTATGTGTGGCTGTAAGTGGAGGATTAGATAGTATGGTTCTTATAAATTTGTTCCTTAATATTCCTGAAATTGAATCAGAAGTAGCACATTGTAATTTTTCCTTAAGAAATAAAGAATCCAATGAAGATGAAATTTTTATCAGAAATTTTTGTTTTAAACGAAGTTTAGTATGTCATGTAAAAAAATTTGATACTTTAAATTTTTCTAAAAAACATAAATTATCTATACAAATGGCCGCTAGAAAACTCAGATATAATTGGTTTGAAAAATTGTTAAAAAAAAATTCATATGAATATATGGTATTAGGACATCATTTTGATGATTCTATAGAAACTTTTTTTATAAATATTTTTAGGGGAACAGGGATTAAGGGTTTATTAGGAATACCTAAAAAAAATGAAAAATTTATTCGACCTCTTTCTGATTTTACTAAAAAAGAAATTTTACATTATGCAAAAATAAAAAATATAAAATGGAGATCGGATAGCAGTAACCAAGAAGTTAAATATTTAAGAAATAAAATTCGTTCGGTTTTATCTACATTTTATTCTTTATCATTTTCTTTTCACAATGGATTAAAAAAAACTATAAATTATCTTCATTATGAAAATTTTTTAATAGAAAAAAAAATAGAAAAGGTTCGTAAAGAAATTACGATGGAAAAAAAAAATTCTCCATTTTTTTGGAGAATAGAATGTAAAAAAATAAAACAATTAAAACCTTTGTCTTTTTATTTATTTAAATTATTTTCTCCATATGGATTTAATGATATCAAAAGTATGAAACAGCTTATTGATGCACAATCTGGAAAACAACTTATATCCAAAACTTATCGTATTATTAAAAGTAGAAATGATTGGATTTTAGTTTCTCATAAATTTTTATCAGAAAATAAAAATAAGACTTACATAATACCGAACATTAAAATTTTTAAGAAAATGTTATTACCTGTTGATATGAAGATTTTTTTTGATCCAAAAAAAGAAAATAGAAAAAATATGTTTTTTATAGATTTTGAAAAAATTCAATTTCCATTATTATTAAGAACATGGAAAAAAGGAGATTTTTTTTTTCCTTTTAAAATGAAAGGAAAAAAAAAATTAAGCAAATATTATAAGGAAAAAAAATTTTCTCTTTTGGAAAAAGAACATACATGGTTATTAATTAATGGAAATGGATCTATTATTTTAATCATAGGAAATCGTTTAGATGATAGATTTAAGGTAACAGAAAATACAAAAAAAATATTAGGTATAAAAATATAATTCATTGATCTATTCGTTTTACAATTTCAATTAGTATTTTTTTTTAATTTTGAAAAGAATTAGTTGTTCTATTTATATTTATGAAAGTACACAATTTCAATGCAGGTCCTTCTGTTTTACCAAAAGAAGTTGTTAAAAAATCAGCTCAATCTGTCATTAATTTTAATGATACCGGATTATCTTTACTTGAGATTTCTCATAGAAGTATAGATTTTTTAGAAATAATAGAAAAAGCAACTTGTTTAGTAAAACGTATTATGAATTTAAATGATGATTATGCTATTTTATTTCTTCAAGGAGGTGCTACACTACAATTTTCAATGGTTCCATACAATTTAATGAATCAAAAAGCAGCTTATTTAGATACAGGATTTTGGGCCCATAACGCTATTAATGAAGCAAAAAAGTTTGGACAAGTCAAAATTTTATTTTCCGGTAAAAATAAAAACTATACGTATATATCAAAAAATTATCACATTCCATGTAATGTGGATTATTTTCATTGTACATCTAATAATACAATAGTTGGAACACAAATGAAAATATTTCCTAAAACATCTATTCCAATAGTTTGTGATATGTCTTCTGATATTTTTAGTAGAAAATTAGACTTTTGTCAATTCAGTTTAATCTATGCTTCAGCACAAAAAAATGTAAGCTCTGCAGGTATGACAATTGTAATAGTGAAAAAGGATATTTTAGGAAAATTGAAAAAAAATATTCCTTCTTATATGGATTATAAAATTCATATACAAAATAATAGTATTTTAAATACTCCAAATGTTTTTTCTATTTATACTTCTATGTTGACTTTAGAATGGATAGAAAATCAAGGAGGACTTACTATTTTAGAAAAAAAAAATCAATATAAAGCTAAATTACTATATGATGAAATAGATAAAAATCATTTATTTGAAAATAAAATACATAAAGAAAATCGTTCTAATATGAATGTTTCTTTCTTTTTAAAGAAAAAAAATTTAGAAGAAAAATTCAATAAAATGTGGAAAAAAGAAAATATTGTAGGATTAGATGGTCATAGATATTTAGGGGGGTATCGTGCCAGTATATATAATGCACTTCCATTAGAAAGTGTTCAATTTCTTATTGAAATCATGAGAGAATTCGAAAAAAAATTTTCATAATAATGAATAAAGTAATAGAAAATAGATTTTTTAGTATAAAAAAACTGATTCCAAAAAATGTAAAAATTTTGATAGTTTCTAAAAATCAAGATATTTCTTCTGTGGAAAAATTATATAGAATAGGGCATAGAGATTTCGGTGAAAATTATATTCAAGAAATGGTAGAGAAATATAAAAAATTACCCAAAAATATTCGATGGCATATGATTGGAAATATTCAAGTTAATAAATTAAAATATATAATACCTTTTATTCATTTAATTCATAGCGTTCAAAATATGAAACAAATTAATATAATAAATAAAATAGCGTTAAAATATCATGAAAATAAAATCATAAACTGTCTTTTGCAAATAAAAATTTGTAATGAAAAAAATAAATCCGGAATCACTAATCAAGAAGCTTCTAATATATTGGAAAGTGACGTTTTAAAAAAAATGAAAAATGTCAAAATAACAGGGATAATGGGAATGGCTTCTTTTCAAGAACTTAAAAAAGTACATAATGAATTTTCATATTTACGTAAGTTGTATAATGAATATAAAAAAAAATACGGACACGATGTTCTTTCTATGGGCATGAGTAGAGACTTTAATATAGCTATAAAATATGGAAGCACAATTGTAAGATTAGGTACTATAATTTTTGGTAAACGAAAAAAAACTATCTAATAGATTTTATATATTTTATTATACTTTCTTCCAATTTATTTTTATTCAATGATTGAATAAAAGAACTTCCAATGATCCCTCCATTAGCATATCGACATGATAAATCAAAAGTTTTTTTATCTCTTATCCCAAAACCAATCAATTTTGGAATATTTATAGACAATTTTTTGATTTGTTTAAAAAAAGATATTTGTTCCCCTCCAAAAGGATTAACATTTCCTGTCGTAGAAATAGAAGAAACAATATATAAAAATCCATCACTAATTTTACTTAACATAGATATTCTATTCAAATTGGTTTTTGGAGTAACTAAAAATATCATAGATAACAAATATTTTTCAAATATATTTTGATATTCATGCAAATAAATATCAATTGGAAGATCCGGTAAAATTAATCCGGAAATTTCTGATTCTTGACATTTTTTCAAAAATTTATCTTTTCCAAACTGATAAAATTGATTATAATACCCCATAAGAATAATAGGAATTTTTATTTTTTCTTTAAATTTTTCTATTTGATCAAATAATAAAGAGATATTCATTCCATTATTCAACGAAGTTTGATTACTTTTCTGGATTGTCATTCCATCTGCTAGAGGATCAGAATAAGGAATTCCTATTTCAATTAAATCCACATCAAGATCTTGCAATATTTTTATGATTTTTACTGTACTATTTACATAAGGAAATCCTGCTGTAAAATAAATGCATAATATATCTTTATTTTTATTTCTAAATAAATTATGTATTTTATTCATTTTTTGATAATTTAACAAAAAATTTATTGTAAATATCAATATCTTTATCCCCTCTTCCAGATAAAGTCACGATTACTACATCATTTTCTTTAAATGAGATTTTTTTTAATGCAGCTAATGCATGTGCACTTTCTAGAGCAGGAATAATTCCTTCTGATCGGATTAATTCATATCCCGCTTGCAAAGCTTCTTCATCTGTAGAATGTAAAAAATTTACACGTTTTTTTACAAAAAGATTCGCAAACATAGGTCCAATTCCAGGATAATCTAACCCTGGAGATATAGAATAAGCAGGAAGAACTTGACCGTCTTTGTCCTGTAAAATAAATGTCATACTTCCATGTAATACTCCTTTAGATCCACATTGAATAGCTGAAGCCGTTTTTTTTGTTGTAATACCTAATCCTGCAGCTTCTACCGCCACAAGATGAACCGAATCATTTTCTAAAAAATGATAAAAAGATCCTGCAGCGTTACTTCCTCCTCCAATACAAGTCACTACATAATTAGGAAAATTAAATCCTTCTGCTTCTTTTAATTGAACTTTAACTTCTTCACTTATAATAGATTGAATATCTGCAACCATTTGAGGGTAAGGGTGAGGCCCTACTGTAGAACCTATTAAATAATAACTTTCTGGATGATTTATCCAATAACGAATAGCTTCATTCACAGCATCTTTTAACGTTTTATTTCCACTTGAAACCGAAACAACTTCAGCTCCTAATCCCTTCATTTTTATAACATTACTATATTGCCGTTGGATATCTTTTTCTCCCATAAAAATTATACATTCTAAATGCATTAAAGCACAAACAGTTGCCGTTGCTACTCCGTGTTGTCCTGCACCTGTTTCCGCTACAATTTTTTTTTTCCCTAATTTTATTGCTAATAAAGCTTGACCTATGGCATTATTAATTTTATGAGATCCTGTATGATTTAAATCTTCTCTTTTAAGATAAATTTTAGCATGATATTGATCTGAATATTTCTTGCATAAAAATAAAGGAGTAGGTCTTCCTACATAATTTTTTAACAATTTTTTATATATTTTTTGATACTCATAACTTGTAATAAATTTTTTATATTTACATTGTAGTTCTATTACGTTATGATATAACATTTCAGGAATAAAAGTTCCTCCAAATTCTCCATAATATCCATTTTTATCAACAAAATATTTCATAATTTTCTTATTTTTTTCATAAATGCATTTAATTTGATATCATCTTTTTTTCCTGGAAAAATTTCAAATTTACTATTAACATCGACTCCAAATATTTTTGAATGCGAAAAATTGATAATTTTATCAAAATCTTGTGTTCCAATTCCTCCACTTAAAAAAAATGGAACTTGAAAAGTGTATTCATAAAGTTTGTTCCAACAAAATTTTTGTCCGCTTCCTCCATAATGAATTGTATTATTATCGAATAGAAAATAAGTACAGAAAGGAATGTAATCCACAATTTTTTTAAAAGAAAAAAAGTTATTTATTCTAAAACTTTTAATTAATTTCAATCCTTTTTTGGATAATTTTTCACAATAAAAAGGATTTTCAGTTCCATGTAATTGAATAAAATCTAATTTATTTTTTTCTTTTATTTTCAATATATTTTCTTCTGATTCATTTACAAAAACGCCTACTTTTAATATTTTTTTTCTTATTTTTGGAATAACGAAATCGAAACCTACAAATCTAGGAGAATTCGGATAAAATATAAAACCTATAAAATTAGGTAACAAATCAGAAATTTTTTGTACATCAAATTTAATTCCGCATATTTTTACTTTTAATAATTTTGACTTCATTTTATATTATATCATTTCATTTTGCATATTGCATACTGATTGATCAATTAATTTAATTAGTATCTTTTCTTGATAAAGATTCTATAAAATATTTACAAACTTTCCCGGGATCTTTTTCTTTCATAAAATATTCTCCAATTAAAAAACCTTTAAATCCTTGTTTCCTTAATTTTAATATGTGATTTATATCATCAATTCCACTTTCTGCAATTTTTACGTAACTATTAGGAATTTTTGAAGATAATTTTAAACAATTATTATAATCCACAATAAAAGTTTTCAAATTACGATTATTAATTCCTATAATATCTAAATTGTCTGTTATTTTATCAATTTCAAATTCATTATGAATTTCAATAATGACTTCTAAATTGATACTTTTTGCAATTTTAGAAAAATTGGCTATTTGATTTTTAGAAAGAATTCCAGCAATCAACAATATAACATCCGCTCCCATAGATTTAGATTCTATAATTTGATATTCATCAATAATAAAATCTTTTCTTAATATAGGAATAGAAGCTACAGAACGTGATTTTTTTAAATCTTCGTTTTTACCGGAAAAAAAATGTTGATCTGTAAGAATAGATATTCCACTTACTCCTGCATAGACATAATCCTTAACTACTTTTTCAACTGATGCTTTATTATTAATGATTCCTTTAGATGGAGATTTGCATTTAAATTCTGCAATGATACCCGTATAACTTTTTCTTATATTTTTTACTAGAGAAAAAATTTTTCTTTCAAAGAAAGAACTATTTTCTAATTTTTTTATAGGACATATAATTTTATTTTTGTATACTTCTTTTTGTTTTACATATACAATTTTATCAAGAATATTCATCATAAACTTAATAATTTTTTTAGAATATTCTTTGCTTTACCACTTTTCAATGAACGTTTTGCTTTATCGTAATTAGTTTCTAAACTATCTTGATTTAATAAACTTAATGCAAATGTGGCATTTGTTAAAACTACTTCATTTTGAGCTACAGTTCCTTCTCCAGATAAAACACTAACAAATATACGAATATTTTCTTCTGTATTTTTTCCTCCTTTCAATTCTTTTGGATTTACTTTAACCTTTTTTTTTCCTATTTCTAATTCTTCTACAGAATAAAATCGTTCTCCTTTTGGAGAATAACATTTTACATCACTAGTAAGTGTTATTTCATCATATCCATCTAAACTATGAACAATAACATAATTATTATTTGTATTTTGGTACATATAATAATATATTCTTGCTAATTCTAAATTATTGACTCCTAACAATTGATTTTTTGGATTTCCTGGATTTAACAATGGACCAAGTGTATTAAAAATAGTTCTAACTCCTAATTCTCTTCTTGTCAAAGATATACTTTTCAATATAGGGTGAAATATAGGAGCATGTAAATAACAAATTCCTGCTTTATCTAATTGATTTTTTAAACTTTCTTCTTTGTTAGTAAAATGATATCCTAATCCTTTTAATATATTTGAAGATCCAGTTGTAGAGGAAGAACTATAACTTCCATGTTTAATTACTTTTTCTCCTGCTCCCGCTACTATAAAACATGCTAAAGTAGAAATGTTAAAAGTATTTTTTCCATCTCCACCTGTTCCTACAATATCAATAGCATTAAACTCTGTCAAATTGATTTTGATAGAGAGTTCCATCATGGCTTGTCTAAACCCTGCGATTTCTTCTAAAGTGGGATATCTCATATTATATATAGTAGTTATAGCTATTGCTTGAGTTTTATTAATATTGCCTTCTGATAATTCTATAAAAAGATTCTTAGCCTCCTGTTTTGTTAATTTTTTTTCTAAAAAAAGTTTTTCTAATATTTTATTCATAGTTTATTAAAATTCAACCAATTATCTATTATTTTTTCTCCATATGGGGTTAAAATAGATTCTGGATGAAATTGAACTCCACGTACGTCATAAAATTTATGACGTAAAGCCATAATTTCTCCTTTATTTCCTATAGCTGTAATTTGAAGATCTTCAGGAAAATTTTTTGGAGATATAATCCAAGAATGATAACGTCCAACTTTAATTTCTTTAGGTAATTGTTGAAACAAAATTTCTTGTGGATCTACAATTTTAATTAAACTGGAAATTCCATGATAAACTTTTTTTGTATTCAAAAGAGTGGCTCCAAATACTTCTCCAATTGCTTGTTGTCCTAAACAAACTCCAAAAATACTTTTAGTAGAAGCAAAAGTTTTTACTAAAGGTTTCAAAATATGTGCTTCATCAGGTATTCCTGGACCTGGAGAAAGAATAATTTTATTATATTTTTCTATATCCGAAAGTTTAATCTCATTATTTCTGGATACTTGTATAGGATTTTTTGTTAATTTCTTTACAGTATAAACAAGATTATAAGTAAAAGAATCATAATTATCTAATATCAATATTTTGTTGTTCATAATTCTTCATATATTTTTAGCTAATTCTATAGCTTTAAATAAAGCCATTAGCTTATTATTCACTTCTTCTAATTCTTTTTCTTCTTTAGAATCAGAAACAACACCTGCACCAGCTTGAAAAAATAGAATATTATTTTGACTCACAAAAGAACGAATCACTATAGCCGTATTAATACAAGAATTTTTTAATCCAAAAAAACCAATTGCTCCTCCGTACACTCCTCTATGTTGATTTTCAATTTTGTCAATTAATTCCATTGCTTTATATTTTGGAGCGCCAGAAAGTGTTCCTGCAGGAAAAGTATCTCCAAATACTTTTATAATTGATATATTTTTTTCCAACTTACCGGATACTTTAGACACCATGTGTAATACATGAGAAAAAAATTGAATTTCTTTAAATTCTTCTACTTTTACATGAGAAGAATTTTTACTAAGATCATTTCTTGCTAAATCTACTAACATGATATGTTCTGAATTTTCTTTTGGATTACTTATAAGATTTTCGGATAATTTTTTGTCCTTATTTTCATCTCCTGATCTTCGTATTGTTCCTGCTATTGGATTAATATAGGCTATTTGTTTATTATTTATAATGAGTTGTGATTCTGGAGAAGACCCAAATAATTTATAATTTCCATAATCGAAATAAAAAAGATATGGAGAAGGATTTATAAACCGTAAAGCGCGATATACATTAAATTCATCTCCTTTAAATTTTTGTTGAAATTGTCGAGATAATACTATTTGAAAAACATCTCCACGCAAACAAGCTTTTATGCCTAAAGACACCATTTTTTTGTACTCTACATCTGTTACATTTGAAATACGATTTCCAACAGATTGAAATGGAAAAGAAGGAAAGTTTTTCTTTTTTATTAATTCTATCAATTGATTGATGTAAGTTTTCTTTTCAATATCAGAAAATTGATGTTCAATTAAATATATTTCATGATGAAAATGATGGAATACTATCAAATTTCTATAAAAACCAAATCGTATTTGCGGAAGATTATATACTTCTTTTAGTTCAGCATGAAATTGAATATTTTCAAAATATTGTATACTATCATAAGATATGTATCCATATAAACCTGAGTAAGAAATAATCATGTTTTCACTTTCAAATTTTTGAAAAAAATCTTCAATTAAAATTTGTATATCTAATTTATCGTTTATAAAAATATGTTTTTGAACACAATTAGGATATGATATTCGCAATACGTTTTTATCTAAAATAAGTTCAGAAATAGGATTAACACAAAGAATAGAAGAATTATTTTTTGAAATTGGATGATCAGAAGATTCTAATAGTAATGTATTAGGAAAAATATCTCTTAGTTTTAAATATAATTCTATTGGTGTAGTACTATCAGCCAAAATTTTTTTTCGAATAGTTCTAAAATTAAATTTAAACATGGTTTATGGTATTTTGACGTGATAAAAAAAGGCCGTCACAAAGACAAGCCTTAGAAATATTGTTGATACAATCAATACTTAATTCTTATTTAACTTAATTAATTGTTAATTGAAGTATTTCATTTTTTTTATAGACAATGATATTTATATCATGCAAATATAAATAAATTTTTTTTCTATTTTAGACATTTAATTATAATTATAAATAGTGCAATTTATAATTCAATTTTATATTTATATATATGAAAATATTCATTTTGACTTTTTTTCTTTTTATATACAATAATAATATGAATATGGAAGAAAACAGGATGAAAAAACCCATGGATGAAAAAAAATTTGTATATAATAATATAAATAATATAAATGATGAAAAAAAAACAGAAGATGTAAAATTTTATGATCCCACTTATAAAGATTACAAATTTTGGACAGAAGAAAAAAGTATAAAAAAAAATTTTTTAGAAAAATCTTTCTCTATAAAAAACTATTATTCTCACAACTTTTTTAAAAATGATTATGTCGGATTATTTTTCAGTAATGGAAAAGATTTGTTTATTTATAATAACAGATATGAAAAATTCATGAAAGAAAATTTTAATGAAAATATGCCTAAAAAAATGCTTTTTTTTCAAGATCCTTTTTTTTACCGTGAAAAAATTAAATATTTTGATGTTAAAACTCCTATTTCAGAAATTTTTTATATAAGTGATTTTTCAAAAAAAGAAAAAACATTAGGTGGTTTTTTTTCTCAAAGTTTTGATGAAAAAACTAATTATTCTATGGAATGGAGAAGTTTTCATTTGAAAAATGAGTTTGACTTAAAAAAAAGTAAAAATTTAGTATTAACTACTTTTAATTATCAAGATTATGATAATTATCAATTATGGGGACATTATCTTTATCAAAAATTTGAAACAAAAGAAAAAGAAGAAATCAAAAAATGGGATATTAGAAATTATAAAAAAATTTTTTTATATCATAAAAAATTAATTCATAGTAGGTTTTATATAAATTTTGTTAAAAAAGTTTTCTTTGTTAAAGAAAAAGAAAGATCGTTGTTTTTGAAAACTTATATAGAATACGAAAAATATTATAAGGATCATTTCCCTCTTTTTCCTCTTTATCTTTATCCTTATTATAATTCTTATAAGAATAAATTTCAATATTTTCATAAAAAAATAAATCATTTATACTTAAGAAATGGTTTATTTTTAATTTTTAATCAAAAAAAAATTAATATAGAAGTAGGATCTATTTTTGATAAAATACATTATCAATTATTTAACAATAATAATAGCAGTTATCAAAACAAGGATATCAATAGTTTATCAATACAAACAAAAATGAATTATCCTATTAATAATATTTTTGAATTTGATTCAAACGGAAGATGGATTGTAGAAAACAATAATATTAAGAAATCTTATTTTAAAGTTAATATTATGTTAAATTCATTTTTATTTTCAAAATTTCGATTTTTAACTCGATTAAGCATCAATAAAAATGATAATGGTATTTATAATAATTTTGTTCCTTTTCATATTTTTTTAAAAAAAAATCAAGATTGTTATAATAATGGACGAAATAATATGTTTTTATTTGGAATAGAAAAAACAATGGATTTTTCTTTAAGTTCTTACGATAATGATAAACATTATGTTTCTTTTTATATATCTAATATATCTAAAAGATTAAATCATTCTTTTAAAAATCAAGAAGAAGAAATGAAAAAATTTCTATATCGTAAGTATATCCAGTTATATGGATTTAAAATTAAAACTACATATGATATATGGAAATTTCATTTAAGTAATATTTTATTATATCATAAATGGAATTCTAATCCATTAATTTTTTCTATTCCAAATTTTTTATCTAGAATTACAATATTTTATAATGATAATTACTTTCATAAAGCCTTATTTATACAAACAGGTTTTTCTTTTCATCATTTCAGTAAATTTTTTTATCAAAAAATTTCTTATCCTTTTAATTTTCAACCTTTTTCTTTTTTTGAAAAAGAGTGTATCCCTAATAAAATTATTGGAGGAACTCCTTTTTTAGATTTTTTTTTTAATTTTAAAATATATAGAACTATATTTTACTTAAGTGTCCAAAACATAGGATTATTTAACATTGATAATTCTCATAATATATTTATTAAAACTGGTTTTTTGTGGAATCTTTTTACTTGATTCAAAAAATTTATCTATAAAAACGTAATTTTATTTTAAAAATGAAAAAGTTTTTTTATTTCGTATTATTTTTTCTGTTTATGCCATTTTTTTCTTTAGTAAAAGGAAATAAAAAAGAAATAGAAAAAGAAAATGTAATTGAATATGTTAAAAAATATGCTGTTTTTGCTATTGAAGAGATGGAAAAATTTGGAATTCCAGCTAGTATTAAATTGGGTCAAGGAATTTTAGAATCTTCTAGTGGAAATAGTTCTTTATCTAAAGCTACAAATAATCATTTTGGAATTAAATGTGGTAAAAATTGGACAGGTAATGTTTATTATCATGACGACGATGTTCCAAAAGAATGTTTTCGTAAATATAATTCTGTGCAGGAATCTTTTCATGATCATTCTAAATTTTTGCAGCAACCTCGTTATTCTAAATTATTTATTCTTAAAAAAAATGATTATCAAGCTTGGGCTGAAGAGCTGAAAAAAGCAGGTTATGCCACGTCTTTTAATTATGCAAATTTATTAGTTAATCAAATTGAAAAATATTATTTATGGAAGTTTGATAAAAATACTCCTTATAATATAGAAAAAAGAATTAATCAGTATTTGAATTATATAATGAAAGAAAATAAAGATTCTTTTTTTAAGGTTTTTTGTAAAAAACTATATTTTTTTATAAAAAGTTTTTTACTCAATCAAATAAAGTCATCTAGAAAGAATTAAAATTTGTTGAATATGAACCCTGATAATTTAAGGTATAGTAAAAATCATGAATGGATAAGTATACCAAATGAAAAAAATAAAGCTTATGTAGGTATTACTCATTTTGCTCAAAATGAGTTGGGAGATATCGTTTATTTAGATATAGAAGATTCTATAATAGGAAAAAAAATGAAATTAGACAATTCATTTGGAACAATAGAAGCAGTAAAAACTGTTTCAGATTTGTTTATGCCTGTTTCGGGTTTTATTCTTGAAATAAACAAAAAATTATTATCAAAACCAGAATTAATTAATAAAAGTTTTTATAGTGAAGGATGGATTATCCGAATAGAAATTTTAGATCTAAAAGAATATAATAAATTAATGTCTTCAACAGAATATAAAAAACATATACAACAGGAATCCAACTAAACTAACTAATTGGTAAAATTAAAAATATGAAAAATAAGAAAATTTTTGATTTTCTTGATGATGAAAAAATTGCAAATAAAATAATTGATTTTAATCATAAAAACATTACTAGAGTTCGTTTTTTAATTCCTTCTATTCATTGTAGTTCTTGTGTTTTAATTTTGGAAAGATTATCTAAAATATATAAAAATATTTTTGATTCTACTGTTGATTTTTCCAATAAAAAAATTTGGATCACATTTAATAACGTTGAATTTAAACTGAGCGATATAGCTAAATTACTTGATGACATAGGATATAGCCCTTCTATAAATTTTGAATTGATAGAAAACAAAAAAAATAACACGATTTTATTCGGTAGAAAATTAATAGGAAAATTATCTATTTCTTTTTTTTGTTTTGGAAATATTATGCTTTTAGCTATACCAGAATATGTTGGAGCTAGACAAGACATATGGTTTATGGAAAATCGTAATTTTTTTCGTTATTTAATGTTAATTTTATCTTTACCTATAGTAATTTTTTCTTTTGTTGATCATATCAAATATGCTGTATTAGGATTAAAAAAGCATATTTTGAATATGAATGTTCCAATTTCCATTGGAATATTAGTGCTTTTTTTATGGAGTTGTTATGAAATTTTTTTTGACTTAGGTTCGGGATATTTTGATAGTCTTTCTAGTTTTTCATTATTTCTACTTATGAGTAGAATATTTCAAATATATACTCACAATGAAATTTTATCTTTCGATAAAAATTATAAGTATTTTTATCCAGTTTTAATTACAAAAATACATAAAAATGAAAAAGAAGAAAAAATTTTTCTTTCTTCTTTGAAGAAAGGAGATGTGATTATTATTAAAAATGAAGAAGTTATTCCTGCTGATTCTATGTTAATGAAAGGAAACGCTGTGTTAGATAATAGTTTTATTACAGGAGAATCTTATTTGATCAATAAAAAAATAGGAGAACGAATCTATGCTGGATCTAGACAAAAAGGAGAAGCTATTATTATAAAGGTGATCAAAAACGTAGATCATAGTTATTTAAGTATATTATGGAATAAAAATAAATCTCATCGAGATTGTAATAAAAAATTATTTTATTTAAATTCAATATCTACTAAATTTAGTCAGTATTTTACTCCTATTATTTTGATGATTTCGATTGTAACTGGAATATTTTGGTCTTTTGGGAATGATGTTTCAAAAATTTTTCAGACAGTTTTTTCTGTTTTGATTATTACTTGTCCTTGTGCATTAGTTCTTTCTACTCCATTAATTTTTGGAAATATTATACGTTTTTTTTCCAAAAAAGGTTTCTATGTTAAAGATATTTATACGATGGAAAAAATTTCTTCAGCTGGAACTTTAATTTTTGATAAAACTGGAACTATAACTGATCCCAATAAAGAAAAGATTTTTTTTGTAGGAAAAAGAAAGATGAAATATGAAGAAAAAAAAATTATAGCTTCTTTATTAAAAAATTCAAATCATCCCTTAAGTCAAAGAATATTATCAGAACTATCTATAAAAGATTTTTATTTAATCAAAAATTTTAGAGAAATCATAGGTAAAGGATTAGAAGGGATCATAAAAGACATACCGGTTAAAATTGGTTCTCAAAAATATTTAGGCGTTACAAAAAAAATAATTAATGAAGAAATCAATCAAACAACAGTTTTTATTTCTATAAATAATAAATTTATAGGTTATTTTTTATTTAGAAATTTCTATCGTGAAGGAATAAAAAAAATATTTCAGGATTTGAAAGAATATAAAATTCTTATTCTTTCTGGAGATCACAATGATTTAGAAAAAAAGTATTTAAAATCAATCTTACCAAAATCAAGTAAAATTTTTTTTAGTCAAAGTCCGGAAGACAAATTAGATTATGTTAAAAAATTACAAAAAAAAGGAGAAAAAATTATGATGTTTGGAGATGGAATTAATGATTGTGCTGCCTTAAATCAAAGTGAAGTAGGAGTTTCTGTGTCGGAAAATCCAACTAACTTTTTTCCAAGTTGTGATGCTTTTATACAATATAATTCTTTGAATAAAATTTTTTTATTCTTGAAAATATCTAAAATATCTGCCAAATTAGTTTTCATAAATTTTATGATTAGTTTATTTTATAATAGCATAGGAATCTTTTTTGCAGTGACTGGTCATTTAAAACCTTTTATAGCAGCTATTTTAATGCCTTTAAGTTCTTTTTCTGTAATTTTTTTTTCTGTTATATCTACTTGGATAGTTTCACGAAGATTAATATTTTTTTTATTTGTTTTGTTATGGATATATTAATTATTATGATATTATCTAGTATTTTTCTGGGAGCATTTTTTCTTATACTTTTCTTAATTGCTGTTTATTCCGGACAATTTGATGATTATGAATCTCCTGGGATTAGAATTTTAATTGATGATTTTGAAAAAAATTAAATTTTTTGATGAAATTAAAAACATATTATTATAATAACAGTATTGTCAAAGCTTTTTTATATGCTACAATATTTTGGGCTTTTATTGGATTTTTAGCTGGATTGTTTGTAGCTCTATTATTATTTTTTCCTGAAATTCCTGAACTAATTTTTGGTAATAATTTGAAAAATTCTCAAGGAGTCATGGGTTTTGGTCGATGGAGAATGTTACATACAAGTACAGCTGTTTTTGCTTTTGTAGGAAATATTATTTTTACAGGTTACTATTATTCTTTACAACGTTTGTTAAAAACAAGAATTTTTAGTGATATTCTTAGTTGGATTCATTTTTGGGGATGGCAAATATTTATTATTTCTACTTGGATCACTTTTTTATTAGGAATTAATACGAGTAAAGAATACGCTGAACACGAATGGCCTATAGATATAGGAGTATTTATTATTTGGATTATTTATGGAATAAATATGATCGGAAGTATTCTGAAAAGAAAAATTAAACACTTATATGTTAGTGTTTGGTTTTTATTAGGTACATGGGTTGCTGTGGGTATGTTGCATGTATTTAACAATCTTGAATTACCTATCTCTCTTTTATCTTTTAAAAGTTATTCTTTATATGCTGGAGTACAAGATGCTTTAATGCAATGGTGGTATGGACATAATGCCGTAGCATTTATTTTAACGACACCTATACTAGGATTAATGTATTATTTTGTTCCAAAAGCATCTAATCAACCTATTTTTTCTTATAAACTTTCCATTATACATTTTTGGTCATTAATATTTATATACATTTGGGCAGGCCCTCATCATCTAATGTATACATCTCTTCCTAATTGGGCTCAAATGTTGGGTACTATTTTTTCAATTATGTTAATCGCTCCTTCTTGGGGTGGAATGCTGAATGGATTACTAACTTTAAGAGGAGCTTGGGATCAAATGAAAACAAATCCTACTTTGAAATTTTTTGTAGTTGGAATTACTTGTTATGGAATGGCTACTTTTGAAGGTCCTATGTTAGCAACTAAAACTTTAAATTCCATAGGACATTTTACAGATTGGGTCATTGCTCATGTTCATTTAGGTACTTTAGGATGGAATGGATTTATGGCTTTTGGAATTATGTATTGGTTGACTCAAAAAATATGGAATACCAAATTATATTCTATATCATTAGCGAATATTCATTTTTGGTTAGGTGTTCTGGGTATTATTTTATATATTTTTCCCATGTATTTTGGATCTATTATACAATCTATCATGTGGAAAAAATTTAATCCTGATGGAACTTTAGCTTATAAAAATTTTTTAGATTCTGTTTTATCTATCATTCCATTTTATAAAATAAGATTTGTGGGTGGAATGATTTACTTTTTAGGTTTTGTTTTAATGATTTATAATATTTTTAAAACAATTCAACAAGGTTATTCATTAAATAATGAAGAATTTAAATGCGATCCACATTATGGTATAAAAGAGGAAATGGAAACATTTCATGGTTGGCTAGAAAAAAAACCAATACAATTTACTATTCTTTCTTTTATAGCAGTAGCTATTGGAGGATTTATAGAAATTATACCGACTTTAGTCATTAAATCTAATGTTCCTACTATTCATAATGTTAAACCTTACAAAGCCTTAGAATTAGAAGGAAGAGATTTATTTGTTAGGGAAGGGTGTAATGCTTGTCACAGTGCACAAGTTCGTCCATTTAGAGATGAGGTAGTCCGTTATGGAGAATATTCTAAAGCTGGTGAATTTGTATATGATCACCCATTTCTTTGGGGGTCTAAACGAACAGGACCTGATTTAGCTAGAGAAGGTGGTAAAAATCCTAATTCTTGGCATTTTAATCATATGTATAATCCTAGATCTACATCTCCTGGCTCTATTATGCCAAGATATCCTTGGTTAATTTATAATAAATTGGATAGATCTAATACAGAAAAAAAAATGCAAGCAATGGTAAAACTAGGAGTTCCATATACATTGGAATATATAAAAAATGTTAATCAAGATATGGATCGTCAAGCGAATAATATTGTATATGATATTTATAAAGAGTATCCAAATTTAAAAAAAGAAATAGATAAACAAAAAAAAATAGAAAAAGAAAAATTTATTCCATTGGAAAAAAGAGAAATTATAGCCCTTATTGCTTATTTACAGCGATTAGGAACAGATATAAAATCTTAATAATAGTTTTTTAAAAATGTAGATATAAAAAAAATTCATGATAAGTTTTTTAAAGCAATATTTTATAGGAGAAAAGAATATAGGGATTTTTCAATCTTTTATGTTAATTTTATTCTTATTGGCATTTTTTTTTGTAATATTTTTTGTGTTATCAAAATCTAAAAAATATTATAATAAAATAAGTTTAATTCCTTTAGAAGTAGAAGAATTAGAAAAAAATGATAAAAAAAGGAAAAGTTATGAGATCTAAAATTCCTTCTTTTATTATGATTCCTTCACTTTTATCTGTTATAATATTCATGTTTTATGTTTTTTTTGTAAGTTATAATCATATATATTATTTGGTCCATCCTATTACTATATTTTTTTTCATTATGATTACGGCATTACTATATGTTTTAGAATCTATTAATAATTTAATTTATAAAAGAAAATTACAATTTCTTTCAAAAGAAGAAAGAATAAAAATATTTAAAGAAAATGAAGGAAATTATTTTTATAGACTTTACAAATTTATATTTTACGATTTAAAAAAAATTAATCATGATGGAGTTAAAAAAATAGATCATGGGTTTGATGGAATAATAGAATTAGATAACAAATTACCTATGTGGTGGGTTCATCTTTTTTATCTTACAATTGTTTTTTCTGCAATTTATTTTTTTTCTTATTTATTAATAGATTTTTCTAATCCTTATAAAGAATATGATATTGCTTATAAAGATCAATTAAAAAAAATTGAAATTTTTGAAAAAAATACCCCACAAGTAACTATAGAAAATGCGTGTTTTAAAGAAAATTTAGTAAATCGTGGAAAAGTTCTTTTTGAGGAAAATTGCGCTACTTGTCATCAATCAGATGGGAGTGGAAATATAGGACCGAATTTGACAGATGATTATTGGATTAACAAAAAAGAAAAAGATTTATTTAAAAATATATTTTATGTCATATGGAATGGAAGCGATAATAATCCAACTATGCGGGCTTTTGGTCTATCAGGAGAAATTAAAGGAAATGATATTGAAAAAATATCCAGTTATGTTTATTTTATCAATCAAAAATCTAAAAAACCTTTAAGAGGAAAAGATCCTCAAGGAATAAAAATAACAGAATGGAGTAAGATATAATTGATTCTTTCATTATAATTTTTATATTTTAAGCTTAAAATTTTTTTTATGAGAATAAAATTCAATTGGGATATTGGAATCATGTTATCTTTAGTTATTTTTATAATTTTTATTAGTTACATTGCTTTTTTTTTTCCACATGTAGGAAGTCAACTTGTTTCGGATCGATATTATGAAGAAGAAATGAAATACCAAGAAATTATAAATGAGAAAAAAAATGTATTGAAACTTCCTGGAAAAATAAAAGTTTTAATTTTATATTCTGGAATTGAGATAATATTTCCTCCTATTAACAATGATATTCATGGTTTTTTTACTTTATTTAGATCTTCTTCTAAAGATTTAGATTTTACGCGATCTTTCAAAATATTGAAATCCTCCAAAAAAATATTATTGATTCCTAAAAAACTTTTAAAAAAAGGACTTTATAGACTGATAATCAGATGGAAAACAGATAAAAAATATTTTTTTGAAAAAGATATTTTTTGGAATCAATTAAATATTTTTTATTTGTTTTCATTTTTAATTTAAAATATAATGAGAAAAAACATAAGTAATTTTCGTGAAGAATCTTTAAATTATCATAGTCAATTTCCTTCTGGAAAAATACAAATTACTCCTACAAAAAAATATAGCAGTCAGAGAGATCTGTCTCTTGCCTATTCTCCAGGAGTTGCTGAACCTTGTAAGGAAATAGCTCGTTCTTCTATTGAAGTATATAAATATACATCTAAAGGAAATCTTGTAGCAGTAATAACTAATGGATCTGCTGTATTAGGTCTTGGTGATATCGGAGCATTAGCCTCTAAACCTGTTATGGAAGGGAAAGCTCTTTTATTCAAAATATTTTCCGGTATTGATGTTTTTGATATAGAAATAGATGCATCTGATCCAGAAAAATTTATAGAAACAGTAAAAGCAATTGCTCCTACTTTTGGCGGAATTAATTTAGAAGATATAAAAGCTCCAGAAGCTTTTGAAATAGAGAGAAGACTGAAAAAAGAACTTAATATTCCTGTTATGCATGATGACCAACATGGAACAGCTATTATTTCAGGAGCGGCACTACTTAACGCTATTACTTATGTAAATAAAAAAATTCATGAAATTAAAATGGTTGTTAACGGAGCTGGTGCTGCAGCTATTTCTTGCGCAAGAACATACAAACAACTAGGAGTTAAACCTGAAAATATTCTTATGTTTGATAGTAAGGGATTGTTACATGTTTCAAGAAAAGATTTGAATAAAGAAAAAAGAGAATTTTCCGTGAATATTGATCCAATTAAAAAATTGGACCAGGCCATTAATAATACAGATGTTTTTATAGGGTTATCTATAGGAGGAATATTAACTCCTAATATGTTAAAAAGTATGGCTAAAAATCCCATAGTATTTGCTATGGCAAATCCCGATCCAGAAATAGATTACAACTTAGCTATAAAAGTACGTCCAGATGTTATTATGGCGACAGGAAGAAGCGATTATCCCAATCAAGTAAATAATGTATTAGGATTTCCTTATATATTTAGAGGAGCATTAGATGTTCATGCTAATGTTATCAATGATGAAATGAAACTTGCTGCAGTATATGCTATTGCTTCTTTAGCAAAAGAACCTGTTCCAGAACAGGTAAATATTGTTTATAATAAAAAAAATATTTCTTTTGGAAAAGAATATATCATTCCAAAACCTTTTGACAACCGTTTAATAACTCGTGTAGCTCCTGCTGTAGCAAAAGCAGCAATGGATTCTGGAGTAGCGAAAAATCCTATTTTAGATTGGAAAATCTATCAAGAAAAACTACTAGATAGAATGGGATATGAAAGTAAAATGCTTAGAATGATTCAAAATCGAGCACGTACAAATCCTAAAAAAATTGTTTTTTGTAATGGGGAAGAATACGATATTCTGAAATCTGTTCAAATTCTTCATGAAGAAGGAATTATTTCTATTCCTATAGTTTTAGGAAATGAAGATAGGATTAAACGTTTAATTCATGAAAATAATTTAAATATTGAATTAGAAATCGTAGATCCAGAAAAAAATATAAAAGAAGTAGAAGAATTTTCTAAAATTCTTTGGAAAAGAAGAAATAGAAAAGGTTTAACATTGTATGATTCAAAAATTCGTATGCGAACTAATGATCATTTTGGAGCTATGATGGTAGATCAAGGAAAAGCAGATGCCGTAATTACAGGATATTCTAGAAGTTTTTCATTAAGTTTACGTCCTATGTTAGAGGTGATTGGAAAAGATGATTTTGTTCATAAAACAGCAGGAATGATGATTTTATTAACAAAACGTGGTCCTCTATTTTTAGCAGATACAGCTGTAATTCCAGATCCAACAACTGAAGAATTGGCTAGAATTGCTTTAATGGCTTCTCATGTGGTTAAAAGTTTTGACATTGAACCACGTATCGCTATGTTATCTTTTCAAAATTTTTCATCTAATTCAAAAACATCTTCTAAAGTTTCTAAAACAGTAGCTTTTTTACATAAAAAATATCCAAATCTAATAGTAGATGGGGAAGTCCAACCTGATTTTGCTTTGAATGAATTTTTATTGTCTAGAAAATTTCCTTTTTCAAAACTTGTTAAAAAAAGAGCAAATATTTTTATTTTTCCAAATTTAGAATCAGGAAATTTAACTTATAAATTTATTAGAGGATTAGGAGATGTTCAAACTATTGGTCCTGTTATGTTGGGGATGCGGAAACCAGCACATGTTATGCAAATGCAATCTAGCATAGAAGAAATAGTCCATTTAGCAACTTTAGCTGTAATAGATGCACAAATTAGAAAAAATTAAAAATCATGTTTTAAAAATACTTTTTTTCCAAAAAGAATTCGCACTTTTTTTTCAAAAAAAATGGGAATAGAACTAGATGTATAAAAAATAGGAAATCTATTCCAAGTAGAAATAGGATGAAAGCATAATAATTTTTTTTCATTTAATTTTTCTTTTATTTCCTGCGCCACTATTTTTGGTATATCAATTAAATGAACTTTTCCATGATAAAAATTATCTATTTCTTCTTTCAAGAAAAAATAATGAGTACAAGCTAATAATATTGCATCAATTGATTTTAAATGATTTAAATAATTTTTTATAATAGGATTTATTTTTTTCATTTTCCAACCATTTTCTATAATGGGAGCTAATAAAGGTGTAGACATTTGAACTACATCTAAATGATGATAGTATTCTTTTATTTTTTTTGTATAAAAATTGGAATGTATAGTAGCAGACGTTGCAATTATTCCTATTCTTTTATAAGAAAGAAGAACTGTATTTTTTACTACAGGATCTATGACATTAAATATTAATATTTTTCTATGAAATTTTTTTATGATCATATCCAAAGCATTAGATGCAATAGAATTACATGCGATCACTAAAGCTTTACACTTTTTTTCATAAAGAAAAGAAGCTATTTTCATAGAATTTTTTCTAATAAAATCTTTAGATTTTTCTCCATAAGGCATATTTTTAGTATCTCCAAAATAAATAAAATTTTCATTAGGCATTTGAATTTTAATTTCTTTAGCTATAATAAGTCCGCCAATTCCAGAGTCAAATATTCCTATTGGAGAAAATAGACTTGTTTTCATATATATAAATGAATTATAAAAGCTAATACAGACAAAAAAAATTGTATGAAGTATAATATAATTTTATAGTTTTACTGTAAAATTCAATACAATTCTAAAAAATCGTAAATATTTTTTACGCACTATTCCATGATGGAATAAATTTTTTTTTAAAAAAATAAAAAAATCATATAATTAATGATAAATTTTTAATAAAAAATTTCATAAACACATAAACAATTAATTAAAAATTAATTTTTTTTCAATTTTTTTTTTAAATCTTGCAGCTTTATTCATGTGTATAATATTTTTTTTTGCTAATTTATCTATCATGGAAATAACAATAGAATATTGTTTCTTATTTTTTTTATCCATTAATAATTTTTTTATAGCTGTCTTGGTACTTTTATATACATATTTGTTACGTAATCGTCTAATATGATTTTGTCTGATTCTTTTTAAAGAAGATAAATGATTAGCCATGCTATATAATTATAGCCCATAGGGGAATCGAACCCCTCTTTCCAGGATGAAAACCTGACGTCCTAACCAATAGACGAATGGGCCTCTCATCAAAAATTAATGACACAAATTAAATTTTTTTTATATTTAATACAAGTAATACAAGTATTTTGTTTACATTTGATTTTTTCTTTTTTTATCGATATTTGTTTTAAACAAGAAAAAAAAAGTTTATCATAAATTCTAAAATTGTTTTACTTATAATTTTTTATTATCATCTTATTTCTATTTCATTGTATGGAAAATTACATAGAAATGGAAATATGGAATGCTATGAAAGAATTTATTTCAGAAAAAAAAAGCAATATAAAAATAAAAATTACTTTCAATTAATAAATCAAAAACTCTGTTTTAAAAAACAGACGGAATGTATTATAGAAAATGCTATAAATTATATAAATACTCCATATAGATATGGAGGGACCAACAAATCTGGAATAGATTGTTCTGCTTTTATCAAAAATATTTTTGCTTCTTATCAGATATTTTTACCACGTATTTCTTACCATCAAGCTAAAAAAGGTTTTTTCGTTCCCAAAGAAAAAATAGAAAAAGGAGACTTATTATTTTTTGCTACAGGAACATCTAAAAAAATCAATCATGTAGGAATGGTGATCCATACTAACAATAACAATAATAACATATTTTTTATTCATGCATCTACATCCAATGGGGTAATCATATCACAACTATATCAAAAATATTGGAATCATCGATTCATTACGGCAAGAAGAATTCTTTATCCTTCATAATATGAAATTAAAAAACCTAAAGATTCTAAGTCTTTCCAAAAATTAGGATATGATTTTTCTACAACATTTGGATTTTCTATTTTTATAAAATCAGAGCATAATCCAAATGTAGAAAAAGACATAGCCATTCTATGATCTTGATAAGTTTTAATAGGGATAAAAGAATCAATTTTTTTTCTATAAAAATCTGTTATTTCTAAACAAGAATCTGTAATTTTTATTATCACTCCAAATTTTAAAAGCTCTTCTTTTAATGCTTGTAATCTATCTGTTTCTTTAATTTTCAATGTTTCTAAACCTTTTAAACTACATTTAATTCCAATTGTAGAACAAGTAACAACGATAGTTTGAGCAAGATCTGGTGTTTTATTTAAATCTAATTCAATAAATTTTGGGAATAAAAAATGTAATTTTTTCTTTAATGTTATCACATTTTTATCAAAAACGGTCGATATTCCAAAATATTTATCATATATATAAGAAACTTCTTTATCCCCTTGTAAACTCGTATTATTATATGAACGTAAAATGACATAACTTTTTTTTGCTATAGCAGCCATAGAATAATAATAAGAAGCAGAACTCCAATCTGACTCTACATAAAAATATTTTTTTCCTTTATTTTTTATGGGATAAATATGGATAATTCTTTCACCTTTCCAATCCGCTTTTATTCCAGCTATAGTCAGCAAATCGAAAGTCATTTTTATATAAGGAATAGATGTAATATTTCCTTTTAAAAAAATTTTTAAACCCATTTTAAATTTACCGGCTATTAACATCAGAGAACTTATATACTGACTACTAATTTTCGCATTCATATCTATTTCTCCTCCTAAAATTTTTTTACCAAAAATTTTTATTGGAGGAAAACCTTTTTTTTCCAAATAATAAATTTCGGATCCTAGCTTTCTTAAAGCTTCTACGAGTATAAAAATTGGTCTTTCTTTCATTCGATTTGATCCTGTTAATATTATTTTTTTTTCTTCTTGTATAGAAAAATAAGAGGTTAAAAAACGCATAGCTGTTCCAGCATGATGAATATCTAATATATTAGAAGTACTAATTAAACTTTCTTTTAATACTTCTGTATCTTCACAATTAGAAATATTTTCAATATGAATATCATCTTTATAAAGTGCTTTTAAAATTAAAAGACGGTTAGATATACTTTTAGATCCCGTTATTGATATAGAACCATATAAAGAATTTCTATTTTTGGAAACATTAATATAAGAAGACATATTTTTATTTTAATTTTTTATTATCATGATGTCTGTCATGATCCCTAATTTCCTTTTTTTTTAATTTTTTATGAAAGGATTCTTCCAAATTAATTCCAGTTTGATTTGCTAAACAAGCTATAATAAACAATACATCTGATAATTCTTCTCCAAGATCTTCATTTTTTTTACAATTTTTTTTTTTCGATTGTTCTCCATAATTTCTAGCAATGATTCTAGAAACTTCACCGACTTCTTCAGACAAAAGAATTGTGTTAGTCAATACATCAAAATAACGAATTCCATGATTCATTATCCAATTATGAACGATTTTTTGTAAATTATTGATTTCCAAAATTTATTTTTTTTTCTTCAAAACAAATTGAACATGATTTATAATAGAATAACGATCAATATTATATTTTTTTAAAAGTTCCATAGGTTTTCCACTTTCTCCAAAAGTATCGTTTACAGCTACTAAACTTTGATGGATAGACCATTTTTTAGTGGTCAATACTCTAGCTATACTTTCTCCTAATCCTCCCCAATAATTGTGCTCTTCTGCAGTAACAATACATTTTGTTTTATTAATAGATTTCAAGATAGTATCCTCATCTAATGGTTTTATCGTATGAATATTAATTACTTCACATTCTATCCCTTTTTTTTCGTATAAAATTTTAGATGCTTCTAAAGACTCCCATACTAAATGTCCTGTACTAACAATGGTCACATCTTTTCCTTCTGTCAAGACTACAGCTTTTCCAATTTCAAATATTTGATCTTGATCTGTAAAATTAGCTACAGCAGGACGACCAAAACGTAAATATACTGGACCTAAGTAATTCGAAATAGCTAAAGTTGCTGCATAAGTCTGATTGTAATCACAAGTATTAATCACAGTCATACCAGGTAGCATCTTCATCATTCCTATATCTTCTAAACTTTGATGTGTCGCTCCATCTTCTCCTAGAGTTAATCCAGAATGAGATGCACATATTTTTACATTTTTGTAAGAATAAGCAACAGATTGACGAATCTGATCGTAAACACGAGATGTTGCAAAATTAGCAAACGTACCTGCAAATGGAATATATTCTCCTATGCTCAATCCAGCTGCTATCCCTATCATATTTGCTTCAGCTATTCCTATCTGAAAAAATCTTTCAGGAAATTCTTTAGAAAACTGATCCATAAATAAAGAGGTCGTCAAATCTGCACATAATGCAACCACTTTATTATTTTTTCTACCAAGCAAAGTTAAAGCTTTACCAAAACCAGCTCTAGTTTCTTTAAATCCTTTATTTTCATATTGTTTCATATAAATAAAATTATAATGGAAAATCCCCTAAATAAGTTTCAGGAAGTTGATATAAAGCTTTTTTTAATTCTTCTTCATTAGGGGATTTTCCATGCCATGCATTATTTCCAACCATAAAATCGACACCATATCCCATTTTAGTATATAATATGATTAAAATAGGCTTTCCTTTTCCAGTTTCATTTTTAGCTTTTTTTAAAATATTAATCACTTTTTCAATATTATTTCCTTCTAATTCTTCTAAAACTTTCCAATCAAAGGATTCAAATTTTTTTTTCAAATTACCTAGAGGTAATACTTCATCTGTAGTTCCATCTATTTGGACTCCGTTGTAATCTACCGTAGCAATATAATTATCTATTTTTCTAGAACCAGCATATAAAACCGCTTCCCAAATTTGTCCTTCATTTAACTCTCCATCTCCATGTAAACTATAAATAATACTACGAAATTCTTTGTTAAGTTTTTTTGATAAAGCAGCTCCAATGGATACAGACATTCCTTGTCCTAAGGATCCGGAAGAAATTCGGATTCCAGGTAGCCCTTCATGTACAGTAGGATGTCCTTGTAAACGAGAATTTAATTTTCTAAAAGAAGACAATTCTTTAATAGAAAAAAATCCAGAACGAGCTAATATACTATAGTAAACAGGAGATATATGTCCATTAGATAAGAAAAAAAGATCTTCTTTTTTTCCATTCATAGAAAATTTATTTGGATTATAACGCATAATTTTTTTATATAACGCTACAAAATATTCTGTACATCCCAAAGATCCACCAGGATGTCCAGATTTTGCATTATTTATCATACGTAAAATATCTCTCCTTACTTGAATACACAAATCTTTTAAATAATAACGTTTATTCATTTTTTCAGTTAGTTTTGTATATTTTTGTATTTTTGTTTGATTACTTCAATTTCACAATTCACAAAAATAATAATTAATTATGAGTATTCTAAATAGAAAAGCAAGATTTAGATATGATTTTATTGAATATTATATAGCTGGAATCCAATTGTTTGGAACGGAAGTAAAATCGATACGACAAAATAAAGCCAATATAATGGAAAGTTTCTGTCAAATGAAACATGGAGAATTGTATTCTATAAATATGTATATAGCTGAATATAAATTTGGAACAAATTGGAATCATTCAAGCAGAAGAGAAAGAAAATTATTATTGAAAAAAAAAGAATTAATGAAAATTAATAAAAAATTAAAGAATACAGGTTTAACTTTAATTCCCATAGAATTATTTTTTAATGATAAAGGATATATAAAAATGAAAATAGCTTTAGCTAAAGGAAAAAAAATATATGACAAACGTGAATCTTTGCGAAAAAAAGATTTTCTTAGAGAAGTTAAGAGATCTTTAAAATTTAAAAATCGTATTTGATTTTAAAATCAAATATTTATATTTGTTTAGATTTAAAGAAATTATAGTTTTATGAAAAACGTCAATTTTTTTATTGTTATTTTATTTACTTTTTTTTCGTCTGTATTTTCCCAGAATTCGAAAGAAAAATGGTATATCCGAATAGGAGCACATGATGTTAATTATTATCCTACTAAGTCCCCTTTTAAAGATTTTTTTCTTAAACGGAATAATAATTTCATCCCCATTATTTCTAGTATAGAATTAGAACATAAAATAATGAAACATATAGGTTTATATTTAGATGCTTCATTAGGAGTAATTGACAATACGAGATGGAGAGTAGAAAATGATTTATTTGTAAAGATAAGTCCTGGAATTAGTTTATACATTTTTCCTTATCATAAAATTGATCCTTATTTAAGGTTTGGAGGAGGATATCACAAATTCAGTGATTATCTAAACAGAGAGTTAAAAGTTTCAGATGAAAAATATTTTAGAACGAATAGAAATAATTTTTTACTATTAGATGGTGGATTAGGTCTAAATTTTTGGCTATTTTCCAATTTGGGATTAAATTTAGAAAGTACTTATAATCATGTATTTGCCAAAGAATCCGGAGATTTTTTAAATTTTTGGAAACATAATATAGGATTAGTTTTTCGTTTTGGAAATATAAAAATTAGTCATGATCATAAAATCTTGATAGATGCAGATAAAAATTCTTCTTTTGTTCCTTTTTCTTCTGAAGAAAAAGAAAAAAACGGAATCAACGAAGAAAAAAAAGAAAATAAAATTTGTTGTCATCAAAAAAAGGATCAAGATCAAGAAGATCAAGAAGATTCAGATCATGATGGAATTTTAGATAAAGAAGATTTGTGTCCAGATCAATTTGGAAAAAAAGAAAATAAAGGATGTCCTGATACAGATTCAGACAATATTCCAGATCATGAAGATCAATGTCCAAATCAATTTGGAAAAAAAGAAAATAAAGGATGTCCTGATGTAGTCTTTCTCCCTATTTTATTTGATTTAGGAAAATTTTCATTATCTTATCGTTCCTTAATAAGGATTAATGAAATTGCTGAAATCATGATAAATAGTTTTCCTAATTCTAAATTTTATATAGATGGATATGCAGATGCTCATGGAAAACCTTATTATAATAAAATTTTATCTATAAAAAGAGCACATTCTGTGTTTAAAGTTTTAGTATCTAAAGGAATAGATTCTTCTAGAATTGAAGTTAGAGGATTTGGAGTCGGAAAGAAAAAAGGACGACGTGTTGAAATCACAATACGAAAATCATAACAAAAAAAAGTCTCTAATTAAGAGACTTTTTTTTTATTAGTAGTATGAAAAGATATATATACACTCACTTGATAAAGTATTAGAAGAGGAATTAAAACGATGATTGTACTTAAAATATCTCCAGGAGTTATAGCAGAAGATATAACTAACATAATCAAAAAAGCATGTTTTCTATATTTTTTTAAAAATGAGTAGGATATTAATTCCATTTTAGCAAGAAAAAATATGAAAAATGGAAATAAAAAAAGAATGCCCATAGAAAGGACTGAATGTACAATTAAAGAGATATAATCTGATAAATCGAATATATTTTTTGGAATATGACTGATTTTAAAAGAATATCCAAAATGAATTAAGAATGGACATAATATAAAGTAACCGAATAAAATTCCTAATAAAAAAAGAAAAGTGCCCATGAAAAGTATCCATATAGAATATTTTTTCTCTGCATCCGAAAGAGCCGGTTTTATAAATTTCCAGAATTCATAAAAAATATAAGGAAAAGACAAAATTACCCCTCCTATAAAACAAGTCCATACATAAATATGGAATTGCCCAAATATTTGTCTATTCTGTATCTCTAAATTTTTATATAAAAAAGAAACAGAATTTAAATGCATACCTAAAAAAGAAAAGGAATTGACTATTTTGTAAAATATACGATAAGTGATAAAATTTGTTTTTGCTGGACCAAAAATAATGCAGTCAAATATAATATTTCTATTGTTCATTAAAATAATCATTGAAATGATTATAGCACAAATACAATGAATTATATGTTTTCTTAATTCTTCAATATGTTTCCAAAACGGCATTTTATTTTCGTTCATCCATAAATCAAATTTTATAAAATAATACTTATTTTCGATAAAAACTGTAATTTTTGTTTTTATGTTAAATTTAATATAAAATGAAATGTGGAATTATCGGTCTTCCAAATACGGGAAAATCAACATTTTTTAATCTAATTTCTAACTCTAAAGCTTTATCAGAAAATTTTCCTTTTAGTACTATAAAACCTAATTATGGAATCGCAAAAATTCCGGATAAAAAACTCTACGAACTAAAAAAAATTATTAATCCTGTAAAAATTATTCCATCCGAAATAAAAATAGTAGATATAGCTGGATTAATTAAAGGATCTCATAAGGGAGAAGGTTTAGGAAATAGATTTTTATCTCAAATTCGTGAAACAAATGTCATTATACACATAATCCGTTTTTTCCACGATATAAATATTCTTCATGTAGAAGGGACTGTAAATCCTATTAGGGATAAAGAAATTATTGATATGGAATTACAGTTTAAAGATTTAGAAACGATAGAAAAAAGATTAAAAAAAATTAATAAATATCCATGTATACTGAAAAAAATTCTTTCTTTTTTAAAAGAAGGAAAAAATATCAGAATGTTTCCATTTCAAAAAGATGATAAAGAATATATAAAAGATTTACAGTTATTAACGGTTAAACCTGTTATTTATGTATGTAATATAGATGATGAGTTTAATATAAAAACTAATATACATATAGAAAATATGAAAAAAATGATACAAATAGAGAATTCGACTTTGGTAAAGTTATCATTGAAAAAAAAAAATTGTCTAGTAATAAATCAAGTACTGAAAAAAATATACAAATTATTAAGTTTACAAAGTTTTTTTACGATAGGAAAAAAAGAAATTAGATCTTGGACGATCCCCAATCCATGTACGGCTTATAATGCTTCTTCAGTTATTCATACAGATTTTAAAAAAGGATTTATTAGAGCAAAAATTATTCATTATGATGATTTTATCAAATATGGTTCTGAAGAAAATGTGAAAAAAGCAGGAAAAATATTCTTAGCAGGAAGAAATCATCTCATTCAAGATGGAGACATCATTCATTTCCGATTTAACCAATAAAAAATTGATTATTCATTGCTAGTAAAGTTTCATAAATTAGTGATACAGTTAATTCTACATCTTTTTTATGAACCATTTCTACTGTAGTGTGCATATATTTAAGAGGAATGGAAATTAAAGCAGACAATACCCCCTTATTGGAATAAGCAAAAGCTTCTGTATCTGTTCCCGTGTATCTAGATGATACTAAACGTTGAAAATATATTTTTTTACTGTTAGCAGTATTAATAATCAATTCTCTAATATTTTTATGTATTGAAGGAGCATATCCAATAACAGGACCTAATCCACATTTAATATCACCTTGTATTTTTTTATCAATCATAGGACTACAAGTATCATGTGTTACATCTGTAACAATAGCTACATTAGGTTGTATAGTTTGAGATATCATTTTAGCTCCTTTTAGCCCAACTTCTTCTTGAACTGAATTTACTATATATAATCCAAATTTTAAATCAATACTATTTTCTATTAGCATTTTTGCTACTTCTGCTATAATAAAACCTCCTATTTTATTATCTAATGCTCTAGATACAAAATAATTATGATTCATAATAAAGAACTGATCAGGATAAGTAATGACGCACCCTACATGAACACCCATATTAATTGCTTCTGTTTTATTGGAAACACCAATATCTACAAATATATTATCTACATTAGGAGATTTTTCTTCTGAAGATTTTCTTGTATGAATTGCAGGCCATCCAAATACTCCATGTACAAATCCTTTTTCCGTGTGAATAATGATTCTTTTAGATGGAGCAATTTGGTGATCAGATCCTCCATTACGAGAAACATATATTATTCCTTCTTCTGTGATATAATTAACGGACCATGATATTTCATCAACATGAGCTTCAATAATTAATTTATACGTAGAATCAGGATTAATGATTCCTACTGCTGTTCCATATAAATCTGTTTGTATTTTTTCTACATAAGGACTAATATGATTGATCCATATTTTCTGTCCTTCCCTTTCGTCTCCTGTTGGAGAAAATTCATTTAAATATTTTTCAAGAAATTTAATAGAATCACTATTCATTGAATAATTAATCATTATTTATATTTTTTTTTAAATCAGAATATATCCTTTAAATATAAATTTAACATTTCCGGTCAAGTAAACGTTTTGATATTCATTTTTCGTTTTTGTCAATGAAACCCATAATTTTCCTCCAAGAGTTTGAACTAAAATTTTCTCCACATGATTTTTAATTTTATTTGTTTCACATGCGGCAATGACAGAGGCAACAACTCCTGTTCCACAAGATAAAGTCTCGTCTTCCACTCCTCTTTCGTAAGTACGAACTTGTAACATATTGTTTTCAAGTATTTTTACAAAATTCACATTGACTCCTTTTTCACAATAATCTTTTTGAAATCTAATTTTTTTACCTTCTTTATATACGTTTTTTTCTTTTATATTTTCTACAAATTGAACATGATGCGGAGATCCTGTATTTATAAATACATATTTTGGATGAATTTCTATTGTCTTTTTATCTATATTAAGCATATTTATAGAAACTAAATTATCTATGATAAATCCATCATGATATCCATCTACAGCTCGAAAATGAATTTTATTTATTCCTAATCTATTAGCAGCAAAAGAAATAGCGCATCTTCCCCCATTTCCACACATTGTGCTTTCTTTTCCATCTGAATTACAATATTTCATATAAAAATGACTTTCATCATTTTCATCATCATTTTGAATCAAAATAATTCCATCGGCTCCAACTCCAAAATGTCTATCACACAATTTTTTGAATAAAAAAGAATTTCCTATTTTATCTTGTTTTTGTCTAGAATCTATAATAATGAAATCATTTCCCGTTCCTTGATATTTATAAAAATTCAATTCCATAACAACGAAGTTAATATTATTTTTATAACTGTGAAATTATTAATTTACATATATTTGTTTTGTTTGTTTAAATAAAATTGTTTAAAACACATATTAAAGTATGAAGAAAATAGTTTTTTATATTGTGCTAAGCAGTATTATGAGTTCAATCATAACTATTGCTGCATATAAACAATACACTAATAAAGAAGAGCCTTTAGTTTTTCCATATTCATCATCGAAAACAAGGTTATCCTCATTAGGTTCAGGTTCTTCATCATTGGTCAGTTCTGCAGGATTTCCTGATTTTACTAGAGTTGTATCCAAAACCATACATGCAGTAGTCAATGTAAAAAATTATTCAAAAAAATATAACAATCAATTTGATCCATTTGATTTCTTTTTCGGATTTCCTGATGATTTTGGAAATAATAGAGGGAGAAAACCTCAAAAAAATGATATTCCTGGACTTCATGGATCTGGAGTCATCATATCTCCTGATGGATATATTGTAACTAATAATCATGTTATAAAAGATGCAGAAAAAATAGAAATTACTTTGAGCGATCAAAGAACTTATAAAGCAAAATTAATAGGAACAGATCCTAATACTGATATCGCTTTATTAAAAATTAATGAAAAAAATTTACCTTTCATTTATTTTTCTGATTCTAATAAAGTACAAGTAGGAGAATGGGTTCTAGCTATAGGAAATCCTTTTGATTTAAATTCTACTGTAACAGCTGGAATTATTAGCGCTAAAAATAGAAGTTTGGGAATATTAAGAGGAGAAACCTCTTCCGCCATTGAATCTTTTTTTCAAACAGATGCCGCTGTAAATCCTGGAAATAGTGGAGGAGCATTAATTAATACTAATGGAGAATTGATTGGAATTAATACAGCCATTTCTTCAGCTTCAGGTAATTTTATAGGATATAGTTTTGCTGCTCCTTCTAACTTAGTAGCAAAAGTGATCCAAGATATCAAAAAATATGGAACCGTACAACGTGCATATTTAGGAGTGAGAGGAATGGATCTTTCTAAAACAGAATATTTGAAAGCTTATAATAAAGAAACACATCAAAGTATAAAATCACAACAGGGTTTTTTAATAGGAGAAGTATTTGAAAAAAGTGGAGCATCAGATGCCGGACTTAAAAAAGGAGACATCATAAAAAGCATAGATGAAAAACCGATACAAAATCTTGCCGATTTGTCATTTATTGTGGGAACAAAATATCCAGGAGATAAAGTAAAAGTGAATATAATACGAAACAGACAGAAAAAAACTTTTCATGTTATTTTAAAAGATTTACAAGGAAGAACAAAAATAAGAACTAAGGAAGAAATTACTCCATCTGAATTATTAGGGGCGATATTTGAACCACTAAGTCAAGAATGTAAAAAAGATTTTGGAATAGGTTATGGAATTAGAATCATAGAAATAAAAACAGGTCGTTTAAGTGCTATAGGGCTGGAAGAAGGAGACATCATTTTATCTATTAATGGAGAAAAAATGAAAAAACCTAATGACGTTGATCGAGTTTTAAAAAAATACTCAGGAGATGTGACCATAAAATCTATTAAACAAAACGGACAAGTATACATAGCAGGATTTGAAATGAATTAATTGATATTTCTATTCCAATAAAATAACATTGTAATTATTCCATAAATCACATTAGGAAGCCAAACAGCTAAGTAAGAAGGGATATAATCCTTGGTGGAATATATTTTTGTAATTTCTATAAAAAAAATATAAAAAAAAGCTAATGCAATTCCTATAATCATATTATAAGCAATTTCTCCTTTTTTTCTTTTTGTAGATATAGATAATCCCAAAATGGTAAATATGAAAGTAGAAAAGGGCAAACTTGTTCTTTGATAATATTCATTTAAATGCATATTTATATTTCTTTTGTTTTTTTCTACATCAATAAATTTTTTCAATTCATGAATATTCATAGTTTCTGCTATGTATTCCTCTGGTAAAAGTTGTTCAGGAGTTATGGGTAATTTTATAATCTTATAATCTCCTTTAATAAAAAAATCATGATTTTTTTTGATTATAGTTTCTCTGTAATCAAATAAAATATATATTTTATGTTTTTTAGACCAAAAAATGTTTCTACATTTTAAAATGTACGCTAATTTATTTTCATTGAATTTTTGATATACACATTCTTTTCCTATATTTTCTCTTTTTGAAAAATTTCGAATAAAAATATATTCATTTTTTGAAATTTGAGCGCTTATTGTTTGATTATTTTCATATTTATTTTTATATTTTGGACTCAAAAGATATTGATAATGGAATTGATTTTTTTTTTTGTTAGCTATAGGTAAAAAATAATAATTTGTTATTAAAGCTACAATTCCTATCATAATAGATGATATCAAATAAGGAAGAGCCAATCTTCTAAAACTGATCCCACTTGATAAAATAGCTGTGATTTCTGAATTATGGTTTAATTTAGATGTGAAAAAAATAACAGATAAAAAAACGGAAATAGGAGAAAAAGTGTTAATTAACCATATGGACCAAAAAGGATAATAAAAAATTAAAGCCTCTTTAATTGATCCTTGATTATTTTCTAAACGATGCATACGTTGTGAAATATCTATAATCACAGACAGAAATTGTAGCGAAAGAGTAATAAATATAAAAGTCTCAATGAAATTACGAATAATATAACGATCAATAATTTTCATGTTATAAACGTTTTTTTAACAAAGGAATCATATATTTTTTCCAATGAAAAAAATTATTGTGCATAATATGTATTTTTGCTTCTTGAATAAGATGAAAATAAAAAGAAAGATTATGAATAGAAGCGATTTCTTTTGCTAAATTATCTCTAGATAAAAAAAGGTGTCTTACATAAGATTTACTATATAATTGATCTACGTAAGAATTTCCAAATTCATCTAAACAAGAATAATCTTTTTCCCATTTTTTATTTTTTATATTTATGATTCCCTTCCATGTAAATAGCATTCCATGACGTCCATTTCTTGTCGGTAAAACACAATCGAACATATCTATACCGAGAGCGATTCCTTCTAAAAGATCTACAGGATTCCCTATTCCCATTAAATACCTAGGTTTTTTTTTAGGTAAAATATCTGTTACTAAATTAGTAATACTATGTGTTTGTTCTTTTTCTTCTCCTAAACTTAATCCACCTATAGCGTAACCTTCCGCTTCTAACAAAGAAATCTCTTCTGCAGAATATTTTCTTAAATCCGTATAAATACTTCCTTGTATAATCGGAAAAAAACTTTGTTGATAATTATATATTTCTGGATTATTTTGTAAATAGGAATAACATTTTTTTAACCAATGATGTGTTTTTTTTACCGATTTTTTCGCTTCTGTATGACTGCAGGGAAAGGGGGGGCAATCGTCAAAAGCCATAATAATGTCTCCACCTATAAAACGTTGAATTTCCATAGATTTCTCAGGAGAAAAAAAATGATAAGATCCGTTTATAATAGATTTAAATACAACTCCATCTTCAGTTATTTTATTTAATTTTCTCATGGAAAAAATTTGAAATCCTCCACTATCTGTTAATATAGATTCCTTCCAATTCAGAAAAGAATGAATTCCTCCTGCTTTATGTAATACTTCAATACCTGGCTGAAAATGTAAATGATAAGCGTTTCCAAGAATGATTTTAGATATTTTATAAAGTTCATGTATTGGAACAGATTTAACATAACCTTTTGAAGCTACTGGCATAAAAATAGGGGTTTCTATTTTACCGTGATCTGTTTCTAAAATTCCTATTCTTGCTTTGGAATGGCAATCCGTTTTAATTAAGTTAAATTTCATTTGAACAATTTTGAAAATTTCAACGATATATGCAAAAATATAGTTCTTATAAAACATAATTTCGTTAAAAAATGAATAATCAATCCCATCATAAATCAGTTCTTACAAAAGAAAGTATAGAAAATTTAATTACAGATCAAAATGGTATTTATGTAGATGCCACATTTGGAGGGGGAGGCCATTCTTATGCTATTTTAAAAAAATTAAATAAAAAAGCAACCTTGATCGCTTTGGATCAGGATAAAGAATCCATAAAAAAAAATTGGATTGAAGATAAACGTTTCCATTTATTTCACAATAATTTTATTCATATACGTGATATTTTGAATCGAAATCATATTGGTAAAGTATCGGGAATATTAGCGGATTTAGGAATTTCTTCTTTACAAATAGATAATCCTGAAAGAGGATTTTCGAATCAATTAAATTGTATTTTAGATATGAGAATGAACCAGGAATCTTCTTATTCTGCTCAAAATGTCATAAATGAATGTTCAAGGGAAGAGTTATTTCATATATTTTATGAATATGGAGAATTTAAAAATGCAAAAAAAATTGTAGATAAAATATTTAAAAAACGTTTTAAAAAAAATATTACAACGACTTCGGATTTAATTCATCTTTTTTTTATAAAAGGATCTTTTAAAAAGAGAAAAAAATTTTTTGCTAGACTTTTTCAGTCTATACGAATAGAAGTTAATAATGAAATAAATATTTTAAAGAATTTTTTATTAGAATCTTCTAGGATTTTATTCCCAGGAGGAAGAATTGCTATGATTTCGTATCATTCTATAGAAGATAGAATCATTAAATATTTTTTTAAAAAGGGAATTATAATAAATAAAAAAAAATTAAAAACTCTTCCATTTAGAATGATACATAAAAAAGTAATCAAACCAAATATTCAAGAAATCATAAATAATCCACGATCTAGAAGCGCTAAATTAAGAATTGCAGAAAAAAACTTGTAAAAAAATGAAAATAAATATACAAGATATTCTAAAAGGAAAATTTTTAGTAAAAGAAGACGCTTATCGTAGTTGGAATTTTATTGTTTTTATTACTGTATTATCTTTAATAAGCATTACCAGTTCACATATGATGGACCGAAAAATTAGAAAAATAACTAAAATTAGTGAAGAAATAAAAGAATTAAAATCTGAATATGCAGATATTCATAGCAAATGTATGAAAATGCAATTAGCCTCTTTTATAAAAAAAAAATTAGTTAATGGATTAAAAAATTTAGAATCTCCTCCATACGAATTAGTCATAGAAAATAAAAAAAATATGGATAAAACACAAGAAAATAAATAATGAAAGAAAAAAGATATATTTTATTATATAAATCTTATTTAATTGGTTTTTTATTCACATTTATTGCCGCATTAATTATTTTCAATTTATTATATATTCAAAATTATTCAGAAGGATACAAAAAATATGTCATAGAAAAAACGATTCGAACCAATTTAATTAAGGCTAAACGTGGAAACATTTATGCGTCAGATAATAGTATATTAGCGATGTCTGTTATAAGATATGACATTCACATTGATTTTAGGTCTATATCTGAAAAATTATTTCAAGAAAATATTTATTCTTTATGTAATTCTTTAGAAAATTTATTTAAAAAACCAAAATTTTTTTTCTATAAAAAATTTCAATATGAGAAAAAAAAGGGAAATAGATATTTTTTATTATCGAAAAATTTAGATTATCCACATTTTAAAATATTACGAAATTTTCCTATTTTCAATAAAGGACAAATACGAGGCGGTTTCATTGTTGAGAAAAAGATATGTCGAATTTCCACATTGGAAAATATTGGAAAAAGAACATTAGGATATGATGATCATAGAGGAAAAGCAGGATTAGAAGGAGCTTTTAGTAAATATTTGAAAGGGAGAGATGGAAAAAGATTAGAACAACGTATTAGTTTTAAAATATGGAAACCATTGAAATCAGAAAATGAGATCCATCCAGAAGATGGAAAAGATGTTTATTCTACTATAAATATATATTTACAAGACATAGCCTACCATGCATTACTTCAAGAATTATCCATATCTAAAGCAGATCATGGATGTGTGATTTTAATGGATATAAAAAGTGGAGAAATTCCTGCTATGATCAATTTGGAAAAAACTAAACAAAATACTTATGAAGATTTAAGAAATTTTGCCGTATGGGAAGGAAATGAACCTGGATCGACTTTTAAAACGATGGCTATTCTTGCTGCTTTAGAAGACAAAAAAATAGATGTTGATATGATCGTTAATACTAAAGGCGGAGTTATGAAATTAAAAGGAAAAAAAATACGCGATAGTCATTACAATGGATATGTTAAAATGAATCCAAAGCAAATTTTAGAATTATCTTCAAACGTAGGCATTGCAAAAATTATTTATGAAAATTATAAAGAAAATCCGGAAAAATTCATAGAACACTTACGAAAATGGAAATTGGATAGAAAAATCGGGATAGACATTCCAGGGGAAAGCATGCCTTTTATCCCAAGTCCTGGAAAAAAAAATTGGAGTAGCATAACCTTGCCATGGATGACTTTTGGATATAATATTAAACTAACTCCTTTACAAATACTTACTTTTTATAATGCTATTGCAAATCAAGGTAAAATGATAAAACCTCTATTTATTCGAGCAATAAAACATCATGGAAAAAATATAAAAAAATATACCAAACCTATCGTTATGAATCCTTCTATAGCTGGAAAATCTTCTTTAATTAAAATTCAAAATATGTTAGAAGGAGTTGTCAAAAATGGAACAGCTAAAAAATATTATAATCCAGAATATCCTTATGCAGGAAAAACGGGAACAACACAGTTAAATTACTGGAAGAAGGGGACTCCTGTTTCTTATAATAGTTCTTTTGTAGGATATTTTCCTGCTAAAAATCCTAAATATTCTTGTATAGTAGTCATTTCAAAACCAGAAAAAGGATACTACGGAATTGAAGTAGCCGTTCCTGTATTTGACCAAATAGCTAAATCTATTTATACCAGAATAGGAAGAAAAACATTTTTAAAAAATAGAAAAAACCAAGAAGATTTACTAAATAAAATTATGAAGTCAAAAAATTTTTTTATTGACAAATGGATCATGCCTAATGTAATGTCTGTTCCTGGAAAAGAAATCATCCCTATATTGGAAAATAGGGGGTTTCATATTCAATATGAAGGGATAGGAAAAGTGGTGACTCAATCTGTTCTTCCAGGAAGAAAATTGAAAAAAAATCAGATTATATTTTTGAAATTAGAAGAATGAAAAAATTCTTAAAAGATGTTCTGAAAAAAGTACATGTGTTAAAAATGATAGGAAAAAATACTTCTAAATTTATAGAAGGAATTTCTATAGATTCAAAAATAGTACAATCTAATATGATTTTTGTAGCCAAAAAAGGAAAAATAACAGATGGACACAAATTTATTGTAGATGCAATCCAAAAAGGTGCCAATACTATAATTTGTGAAAACAGTCCTTTTTTCATTCATCAACATATAACCTATGTTCTGGTTAAAGATTGCATGGAAGCTTTAGGGATTATTTCATCTAATTTTTATGATCATCCTACAAAAAAAATTAAATTAATAGGAATAACCGGGACAAATGGAAAAACCTCTGTAGCTACGATACTTCATCAGTTATTTTCTAAAATGGGAGAAAAAAATATTCTTATTTCTACTATGGGAATCAAAATATTATCTAGAAAATATCCGACGACACATACAACTCCAAATATTATTGAAATTAATAAATATTTAAACATTTCAATCCAAAAAGGATGCAAATACGCTTTTATGGAAGTAAGCTCACATGGAATATATCAAAAAAGAATAGCAGGATTATTATTCGAAGGAGGAATTTTTACTAATATTACACATGATCACTTAGATTATCATAAATCTTTTGATCATTATTTATATACTAAAAAATTTTTTTTTGAAAATTTGTCTAAAAAAGCTTTTGCATTAATTAATTTAGATGATGAAAATTCGCATAAAATAATAAAAAAAATTTTAGCGAAAACCTATTTTTATGGTATAAAAAAAAATGCCAATTTTAAAATTAAAATTTTGAAAGAAAATATGAATGGAAATCAATTACTAATTAATGGTCATAAAATTTTTACCCATTTAATAGGAAGATTTAATATTTATAATTTATTAGCCAGTTACGCGACAGCAATTTTATTAGGAATAAATAAAAATGATATTCTGAAAAAAATAAAAGATATTAAACCTATAAAAGGTCGTTTTGAGCAATTTATATCCCGTTCTGGTATTCAAATTATTATAGATTATGCCCATAATCCAGATGGATTAAAATCTATTTTTAATACTCTTAAAATAATAAAAAAAAATGATGAAAAATTAATTTGTGTCATAGGTTGTGGAGGAAATAGAGATGTAAAAAAACGTTCTTTAATGGGTAAAATTGTTTATGAAACATGTGATATATCTATTTTTACATCTGATAATCCTAGATATGAAAATCTGAACAAAATATTCAATGATATGAAAAACTTTAAATCATATATAAAAAAAAAATCTATTTTAACTTTTGTTAATCGAAAAAAAGCTATTCAAACTGCAATCCAAATTGCCAAAAAAAAAGATATTATTTTAATAGCAGGAAAAGGACATGAAACTTTTCAAGAAATCAAAGGAATACGTTATTCTTTTAACGATATGAAAATCGCTAAAAATTTATTAAAAACTTACAACAAGTAAGAAATAAGATGATTTATTTTTTTATTTTTTTTAAATCCATAATTGCTATCTCTTTTTTTATCAATATAAATTCTGTTTATTCCAGAGCGATTATAGCTTTTTTTTTATCGTTTTGTATAGCTTTGATTTTGTATCAAAAAATTATATGTTTGAACCGAAAAAATAGCATTATAGGAGAAAAAATACGAGATCTTGGACTTTTTGGTCAAAAAGAAAAAGAAGGGACCCCAACCATGGGTGGTATCGTCATGATATTTTCCACATTAATTTCTACAATATTTTTTTCTACCTTAAATAATGTATATGTATTAATGTTGATAATGACTACATTGTATATGGGTTGTATTGGATTTATAGATGATTGTATTAAAATAAAATATAATAAAAAAGGACTTAGTATAATGTTAAAAATATTAAGTCAAATTTTATTAGGAATTTTTGTTGGAATCACTATGTACTTTAATACAAGTATTTCTATTCAAAAACAAAAAATAGAATCACAAAATTCACATTTTTCTAAAAAAAAAGAATATGGGTTCAAAACCTCTTTACCCATTTTTTCTTCTTGTCATAATTATGAATTTGACTATGCTTATCTTTTGAGTTGGTATCATCAAAAATGTAAAAAATATGCATGGGTTGTTTTTATTCCGATTGTTATTGGAATTATTACATTTTTATCCAATGGAGCAAATATAACTGATGGAATCGACGGATTAACAGCTGGAATTTCTTCTATCATTTTTGCCACATTATCTTTATTATCTATAATTTCCAGTAATAAAATATATTCATACTATTTTCATTTTATATATATTCCTCATATAGAAGAAATTATCATATTCTCTTTTTCTTTTTTAGGATCTTTGATAAGTTTTCTTTGGTATAATACTTATCCAGCTCAAATTTTCATGGGAGATACTGGTAGCTTAACTATAGGAGGAGTCATTGCTACACTAGCTATTATAAATAGAAAAGAATTAACATTGCCTATTTTATGTGGAATTTTTTTTATAGAAAATATTTCTGTAATCATACAAGTACTATATTTTAAATATTCTAAAAAAAAATATGGCATAGGAAAAAGAATTTTTCTCATGGCTCCTTTACATCATCATTTTCAAAAAATAGGATATCATGAAAATAAAATTTTCAATCGTTTTATTATCATACAAATGATGCTTTCTATGTTAGTATTTATTTTATTAATTATATAATATACAAATGAAAAAAAAAATTATAGTTGTGTTAGGTGGAGGAGAAAGTGGAGTAGGAGCAGCTTTATTAGCTAAAAAAAATGGATTAAAAACATTTTTATCCGATTCTGGAATTATTTTAAACAAATACAAAAAAGTTTTAATAAAGAATCAAATTCCTTTTGAAGAAAAAGGACATACAGAAAATATCATCATTCAAAATGCTATTAAAATAATAAAAAGTCCTGGAATTTCTTCTAAAAAAAATCCTTTGATAACAAAAATCAATTCTTTGGGGATTCCTATACAATCCGAATTAGAATTCGGTAAAAGTTATATCGAAAATTCTTATGTAATTGGAATTACAGGAAGTAATGGAAAAACAACAACTTGTTCCATGATTTATGAAATTCTTAAAAAAGAAGGAATGAATGTAGGAGTAGCAGGAAATATTGGACATAGTTTTTCTAAAGAAGTTATAAAAAAAAAAGATATTTATATATTAGAAATGAGTAGCTTTCAATTAGATGATTGTTTAAATTTTCGTTCAAATATTGCAGTATTATTAAACGTGACAAGGGATCATTTAAATAGATATAATAATATTGAAAATTATATCGATTCCAAATTTAAAATAGCAATTTTTCAAAAAAAAAAAGATATTTTTATTTATAATTATGATGATCCTATTATCAGAAAGGGATTAAAAAAGTATCCTGTCATGTCTCATTGCATTCCTTTTTCTATAAAAGAAGAATTACATACAGGCGCTTATATAAAAAATAACAAAATATTTATTCGAAATCAAAAAAATCAAGAAATATATTTCCTTAATGTAAAAGATATTCCCTTAATAGGGGATCATAATCTCTATAATATTTTGGCTTCATTAATTATATTCGAAATATTAAACGTAAAAAAAGAATCAATAATTTCCATACTATTAAAATTGAAATCTATAGAACATCGTATGGAAAAAATACGAAATATAAATGGAATACAATTCATTAATGATTCTAAAGCTACTAATGTAAATGCAGTTTTTTATGCATTAAAAAGTATAAATGCGCCTATTATATGGATAGCAGGAGGAGAAGATAAAGGGAATAATTATATAGAATTAATTCCTTTGGTTAAAAAAAAAGTAAAAGCTATAATTTGTTTAGGAAAAAATAATAAAAAAATTATAAATTTTTTTAAAAATATAATTGATATTATTTTGGAAACAAAAAATATGAAAAAAGCTGTTTATATGGCTTATATATTATCTTCTCATGGAGATCATGTTTTATTCTCTCCTGCTTGTTCTAGCTTTGATCTTTTTAAAGATTATAAGGAAAGAGGAAATAAATTTAAACAAGAAGTAAGAAAACTGATTTATGAAAATTTCTGAAAAAATAGACCTATTTTTAAATAAATATATAAAAGGAGATAGATATTTATGGGCATTCATATCTTTGTTGGCTATATTTTCTTTTTTACCAGTTTATTCTGCGAGTACAAACTTAGTGACAACATATGGAGGAACAAATACAGTATTTAGTTATTTATTAAAACATGCTATTTTTTTGTTGGTTGGGTTTTGTATCCTTTTTTTTACTCAATTTATAGACTATAAATATTTTTACCGGATGTCTATTATTTCCATGCCTATAATATTCATTTTATTAATCTTTACTATGAGTCAAAGAAAAGAGTTAGATGGTGTGAATGCTTCTCGTTGGTTACATATTCCTATTATTAATATATCTTTTCAAACTTCTAGTATTGCTGGGTTAGCCCTATTCATTTATTGTGCCAGATATTTAGCTAAAAAAAATAAAAAACAAATAAATTTTATAAATTCTTTTTTACCATTGTTATTTCCAATATTTTTTATTATTGGACTAATTTTTCCTGCAAATGGCTCTACTGCTGTTATTGTTTTTATATCCGTTTTAATTTTACTTTTTATAGGAGGATATCCATTAACAAGTGTGATAGGAGTTCTTTTAATGGGTGTTTTATTTGCAGGAATATATATTTATTCTGTAATAAAATGGGGTTATAAAAAACCTATAAATAGGGTTTACACATGGAAAAGTCGTATAGAACAATTTTTGGATCATGAATCGGAAGAAAGTTATCAAATGAAACAATCTAAAACGGCTATTGTTTTAGGAAATAAATTTGGTCGTGGTCCTGGAAAGAGTGTTTTAAAAGCTTTTTTACCACAATCTTCTTCAGATTTTATTTATGCTATTATAATAGAAGAATATGGATCTGTTGGAGGTGTCATCCTTTTATTCATTTATATATTAATTCTGATGAGAATTATGATAATAGCTACGAAAGTACAAAATTATTTTTGTTCTTTGTTGGTTCTTGCTGTAGGGTTCCCTATTGTCAATCAAGCGCTCATTAATATGGGAATAGCCGTTGGGTTATTTCCAGTTACAGGACAAACTTTACCTTTGATTAGTGCTGGAGGAACTTCTATGTGGGTTACTTTTTTTAGTTTTGGTATTATATTAAATGTCAGTCGTCTGATATATAATAAAAATTCGAATAGAACCACTAAAATGATAATTTGTCATGACCCATGATTTTTCACATAAATCACCTAGAATCATTATTGGAAGTGGAGGAACAGGAGGGCACATTTATCCGGGAATTGCTATTGCGAATGAACTTAAAAAAAAAATTCCAAAAACCGATATTTTGTTTATCGGATCTAAAAATCATATGGAAATGCGAGAGATTCCCAGATTTGGATATTCCATTGAGGAAATTTGTCTTTCAGGTGGAAAAAATAAATTTTTTTCCATATCAGGTTTTATTTTATCTATACAATTAATATATAGTTTTTTTTTGGCAAATAAAATTATTAAAAAATTTTCTCCAGATATAGTTATCGGAACAGGTGGATTTGTAAGTTTTCCTACCTTATATGCTGCAAAAAAAAATAAGATACCTATTCTGATTCAAGAACAAAATTCTTTTCCGGGATTGACCAATAGAATATTTTCTCATTATGCGAATAAAATATGCATTGCTTATGAGCAAGCAAAAAAATATTTTCCTCAAAAAAAAACTATCATAACTGGAAATCCAGTAAGATCTGAAATATTACAATTACCTAGTAAAGAAAAAGCTTGCATTCACTTAGGATTAAAAATTACAAGACCTATTATTTTATCTATAGGAGGAAGTCAAGGTTCCAATAGTATGAATAATGCTTGGATTAAAGGATTAAAAAAAATAATAGAATTGGATATGCAACTTATTTGGCAGATAGGAAAATTCGATCTTCATAAGATTAAAAAAAATAAAATGTCTCATCATTCGAATATCATTTTCATGGAATTTATTGAAAATATACCAATATGTTATGCTGCTGCAGATATTATTGTATCTAGGGCTGGAGCTTTAACCATATCAGAAATATGTTTAATAGGAAAACCATATATATTAATTCCTTTTCCTTGGGCTTCAAATGATCATCAAAATCAAAATGCTAAAATATTAGAAGAAAAAAAGGCTGCTTTAATTATAAAAAACGAGGAAATAGAAAAAAAATTAGTGAATTCTGTTATTCAATTAATGAATAATTCTAGCATGAAAAAAAAAATGAGTAAAAATATATTAGAATTAGGAAAACCTAAAGCAACAAACGATATTGTAAACGAGATTTTACAAATTATTTTATGAATTTAAACCAAATTGATTTTTTTTATTTTATAGGAATAGGAGGAATGGGGATGAGTTCCCTAGCTAGATACTTTCATACTATGGGTAAAACTGTTTATGGTCATGATCAAAATAGAACTTTTTTAACAAAAGAATTAGAAAAAGAAGGTATATCCATAAATTATCATGATAGGATAGAAATATTACCAAAATGGGTATTATCTAAACAATGTTTGATTGTGTATACTCCAGCTATTCCAAGTCATCATAAACAATGGATATATTTAAAAAAACATGGTAAAAATATAAAAAAACGTTCTCAAGTATTATCTTTAATTACAGAAAATGAAATTTGTATAGCCATAGGAGGAACACATGGAAAAACAACTACTTGTACCTTGTTAGGCCACATTTTATATAGTGTAGGAATAAATGTTACAGCTTTTTTAGGAGGCATATCTGAAAATTATCAATCTAATTTGATATTCAGTAATGGATTGAATAGAAAAAAAATTATTTTGGTAGAAGCCGACGAATTTGACCGTTCTTTTTTATATTTATCTCCTAATATAGCATGTATAATGTCTTTTGATCAAGATCATGTAGACACTTATCCAAGAAAAGAATCCTTGAAAAAGGCTTATATAGCTTTTTCAAATAGAATAAAAAAACCATATAAAAAAATATTTCTTTGTCAAGAAGAATCTTTTCGATTTAATAACGCTATATATTATTCTATGATGCGAAAAGAAGAAAATTATTATTCCGATCATCTTTATATAAAAAAAAATAAATGGTATTTCGATTTTCATACTCCTAGAGAAACATGGAAATCGTTGCCTTTGCCTATTCCAGGTCAACATAATTTAAAAAATGTGACTGCAGCATTAGCTATATCTGACTATCTAAAAATTCCTAAAGAAAAAATCAGAAAAGCTTTATTTTTATTTAAAGGAATCAAAAGAAGATATTCCATTCATTTTCAATCTTCAGAAAAAATATATATAGATGATTATGCGCATCATCCTACAGAGATTAATGCTTTGATTTCTACTGTAAGAGAATGTTTTCCAAATAAAAAAATATTGGGGATTTTTCAACCCCATTTATTTAGTAGAACTAAATTTTTTGAAAAATATTTTGCAAAAAGTTTAGAACATCTTGATATTTTAATTTTACTAGATATTTATCCAGCTAGAGAATTTCCCACAAAAAATGGAATTCATTCCAATAGTTTATTAAAAAAAATAAAAATGAGTTCTAAAGAAATATCTACTTTATCAAAAGTTTTAGAAAAAATTAAAAAAAAACATTTTGATATTATTCTTACAATGGGAGCTGGGGATATAGATACCTTAATTATTCCTATTAAAGAATGGTTGTTAAAAAATCAACGATATGGACAAATAAAAATAAATGAGAAATAATAAAACATCCTTTATCCTTATTTTATTATTATATATGATTTTTATGATATTCCTTTTTTATTTTTCTCAAAAAACACATCGAAACAGAACTTTAAAAAAATTTAATATTGTCATTGATTCCTCATCTAAAAATCATTTTGTAAATGAAAAAATAATTAAAAATATTCTGTTTTATAAAACAGAAAAAATTGAAAAAAAAATCGGTCAATTATGTATATTGAGAATGGAAAGAAAATTAAATAATTATCCTTTTATAAAAAAATCTGAAGTATTTCTTAATGTAGATGGGAGTCTAAACATTAAAATTTGTCAAAAAGAACCCATATTAAGAATTAAAAATGTAAATAAAGAATATTATCTTACTAAAGATGCGGAAAATTTAGATCTTTCTTCTTTTTATTCATCAAAAGTCATCTTAGCGAAAGGACCTTTTTCAAAAGAAGAAAAAAAATATTTAACGAGTTTAGTCAAATTCATAAACTCAGATGAGTTATTAAGAAATCAAATTATTAGTATAAAAAAAAATAATAAAAATTCATTTGTTTTAATCCCAAAAATCGGAAATCATCATATTATATTAGGAAATATAAAAAATTTTAAAAATAAATTGAATAAATTAAAAGCATTTTATAAACAATACCTTAATAAGATAGATATTAATCAATATAAAAGTATTGATTTACAATATAAAGACCAAATAGTCGCAAAAAAAAGATAAGTCTATGGAATATCAAGATATAGCTATAGGTCTTGATGTAGGAACCACGAAGATTGTAGCTATGGTAGGAAGGAAAAATGAATATAATAAAATTGAGATCTTAGGCATAGGTAGATCTAAAAGTGTAGGTGTGCATAGAGGAGTTGTGAATAATATAACTCAAACAATTGAAGCTATTCGTGAAGCTATATCTGAAGCCGAGCATAGTTCTGGTTTAAAAATAAAAGAAGTTATTGTTGGAATAGCAGGACAACATATTAGGAGTCTACAACATAATGATTATATTACTAGATTAGATTTTGAAAATGTTATCAGTCAAAAAGATATACAAAAATTAATAGATCAAGTTCATAAGCTGGTCATGCTACCAGGAGAAGAAATCATTCATGTTCTTCCACAAGAATATAAAGTCGACAGTCAAACAGAAATATTAGAACCAATCGGAATGTATGGAAGTCGTTTAGAAGCAAATTTTCATGTAGTCGTAGGACAAATTTCTTCTATACGTAATATTGGAAGATGTGTAAAAGCTGCAGGATTAAATTTATCTGGAATGACTTTAGAACCTTTAGCTTCTGCTGAAGCGGTATTAAGTACCGAAGAGAGAGAAGCAGGTGTTGCTTTAGTGGATATAGGAGGTGGAACTACGGATCTTGCTATATTTAAAGATAATATAATTCGTCATACTGCCGTGATCCCTTTTGGAGGAAACGTCATTACTGAAAATATAAAAACAGATTGTTTGATCATTGAACGGAAAGCCGAATTACTAAAAATAAAATTTGGATCTGCATGGCCAGGAGAAAATAAGGAAACAGAAATTGTTTGTATTCCTGGATTAAGAGGTCGTGATCCTAAAGAAATTTCTTTAAAACATCTTTCCAAAATTATTCATACACGAGTATGTGAAATTTTGGAACAAGTAAATGTAGAAATAGAAAATTATGGAAATGAAGAACAAAAGAAAAGACTAATTGCAGGATTGGTTATGACAGGTGGAGGGTCACAACTTAACCATATTCGTCCATTAACAGAGTATATTACTGGAATGGACGTTCGTATAGGTTATTCTAATGAACATATTGCAGGAGGAGAAAACGGTCTTATAAGTCATCCAGAATATGCAACGTCTATAGGATTAGTAATTAAAGGACTTGATGATAAAAAAAAATATACAACAGATATGGGACAACAACATAGAGATGTTGAAAATTCTGAGTTGATTTCTACAAAATTTTACAAAAATCGTAGATTCAATTATGAGGAGGATCATAAAAAAAATAAAAAAAATAAAACAAAATCAAAATCTTTTCTTGAAATTTGGGCAGATAAGTTCCGTCAAATATTAAATGATACAGAATAACAAACCATGAAATGAAAAAAGAAGATTTTATACGACCAAAAAAAGAAAACGTTGGATTTATAAAAAATCGTTCAGCTTCCATCAAAGTAATTGGAGTAGGAGGAGGGGGAAGTAATGCTTTAAGCCATATGTTTGAACAAGGAATTACTGGAGTAGATTTTATAGCGTGTAATACAGATGCACAAGCATTAAATAACAATCCAGTCCCTATAAAAATTCAATTAGGAGCTTCAATTACAGAAGGATTAGGCGCTGGAGCCGATCCAGATGTAGGAGAAAAAGCCGCATTAGAAAGTTTGGAAGAAATAAAAAGTATTTTAGATTCTAACACTAAAATGACCTTTATTACAGCAGGAATGGGTGGTGGAACGGGAACTGGGGCTGCTCCAATTATTGCTGGTATTTCTAAAGAAAAAGGAATTCTTACTGTAGGCATCGTAACAATTCCATTTCATTTTGAAGGAAAAATGAGATTACAACAAGCTCAAAAGGGAATAGAAGCGTTAAGAAAAAATGTGGATTCTCTGATCGTGATTAATAATGATAAATTGAGGGAATTATATGGAAATTTAGGATTTAAAGCTGGATTCGCAAAAGCAGATGAAGTTTTAACGACTGCAGCTAAGGGGATTGCAGAAGTCATCACTCATCATTATAAACAAAATATAGATTTAAGAGATACAAGAACCGTACTCAAAGAAAGTGGAACGGCTGTTATGGGTTCTGCTATTGCTGTTGGAGAAAATAGAGCTAAGGAAGCGGTTGTACAAGCTTTAGATTCTCCATTATTGAATGATAATAAGATTACGGGAGCCAAAAATGTTCTTCTTCTCATTGTTTCAGGAAAAATAGAAATTACTATAGATGAAATAGGAATTATCAGTGATTATATACAAGCGGAAGCTGGGAACAATGCCAATATTATTATGGGTCTAGGAGAAGACGAAAGTTTGGAAGAAAGTATTTCAGTCACTATAGTGGCAACGGGATTTCCTACGGAAGTACAACGGGCTATTAATCACGAAGAAAAAAAAATATTTCATAGATTAGAAGAACCTTATGAACAAAGATTAAACAAAATGGAAGAAATTCATTCTAATTCTAAACGTATTGATTCTTATTTTTCAAAAACTTATTCTAAATCAAACTATTTAGATAAATCTTCTTATAAGAATAAAAATAAAAAAAACGATTTTTCATCGAATCAAAAACAAAACATTTTTGATCAGTCTATAAATTTATTTATAGAAAAAAAACATAAAAAATATATGTTAGAAGATAGTTTTGATCTTCCTATTTCATACAATGAAAATGAAAATAAAAAAAGATCAACAAATCGTATTCATAAAAAAGAAAATAATACAAATCAAGAGTTCAATTGATGTTGCCTAATATTCCCAAAGGAACTAGAGATTTTTCATACATTGAGATGAGTAAACGAAATTATTTAATTCAAACTATTCGAAAACAATTTGAACTTTTTGGTTTCTGCTCTATAGAAACTCCTTCTATTGAAAATATTTCCACTCTTGTTGGAAAATATGGAGAAGAAGGTGATTCCTTAATATTTAAATTGTTACATTCAGGTAATTTTTTAAAAAAGAGAATTTTAGATTTTATAAAAAAAAAAGAAATTCATCATGATAAAAAAACGATTTCAAAATGTTTAATTAAATATATGTCTAATAAAGCTCTTAGATATGATTTAACGGTTCCTTTTGTCCGTTATGTGGTTATGCATAAAAATAAAATCGTTTTTCCCTTTAAAAGATCCCAAATACAACCTGTATGGCGTGCAGATAAACCTCAAAAAGGAAGATTTAGAGAATTTTATCAATGTGATGCGGATATCATATCATACTCTTGGTCTTTATGGGAAGAAATTGAATTAATTCAACTTTGTGACGAAATTTTTACTAAATTAAATTTTCCTATCATTATCTACATAAATCATAGAGATATATTAAGAGGATTAGTTGATATGGCTGGTATAGAAAATAATTTATGGAAAGATTTTACTACATCTTTAGATAAATGGAAGAAAATTGGACGAGATTTAGTAAAAAAAGAAATGCTCAACAAAGGAATTTCATCGAAATCATTTGATCAAGTGGCATTTTTTTTCGATATGAAAGAAAATTTCTATAATAAAGAAAAACATTTGACTGTCGCTTTAAAAAATTCTGAAAAAGGAAAAAAAGGGATACAGGATCTGAGTTTTATTTATAAAAATATAAAGAATATTTCTTTACAAAAGACAAAATTGGAATGGAATCTTTCTTTAGCTAGAGGAATGAATTATTATACAGGAACAATATTAGAAATTGTACCATTAAAAAATAAGAATTCTATTTCGATTGGAGGAGGAGGTAGGTATGATCAATTAGCTAATTTATTTGGAATGAATAATATTTCTGGAGTAGGAATTTCTTTAGGTTTGGATAGAATTTATTTAGCAATGGAACAAGAAAATTTGTTTAAAACTATTTCTAATTTGAATTATCCTTCAAAAGTTTTATTTATTAATTTTGGAAATGAAGAGGTTTTGTATGCATACAAAATAATAAAATTTTTGAGAGACAAAGGAATTTCTACTCAATTATATCCTAATGTAGATAAAATAGGAAAACAGTTTAGATATGCTAATGACAACAACATTCCATTTGCTATTAGTATAGGAAAAAACGAAATCAATAAAAATAAAATCAGAATGAAAAATATTCAAAAAAGAATAGAGAAAGAATATGATAACATTCACGACGTTGTGAATCAATTAACGAAAAAACTTTGATTCAGCGCTTTTTTCTTCCAAATCAAAAATCCGAATATAGCCAATAGAACAAGAATAATAAACAAAATTCCTGTCAATACAAAACCCTTAAAAAAATAAATAGGTACGGAAATTACATTTCCCACCGTCCAAAATATCCAATTTTCTACTTTTTTCATGGACATTTGATACATACCAGAAAAATAAATACCTGTAGTCAATACATCCATCCAATCATAATGAGATTGAAGTTTACCATAAAAAAAATAAATCATCATACTGAAAATACAAGTAAATAAAAACAAAATTGAGGTATAAAAATAATCTTTTTTATTACAAAAAGTAATAGGTATTTTTTTTTTATACTTTTTATATTTATACATCCATGTATACCATCCATAAAAACTCATCAACGTGTAATACAAGTTAATAACAAAATCTCCATAAAGAGAAGTCACAAAAGTTAAATAACTATATATGATAGTGCTGACTATTCCTATTGGATATCCCCATATATTATTTTTTTGAGCACAAAAAACACTAAATATAGTAAATGATACAGCCGTAAATTCTAAAATTATGTGAAAATAACTATTATGATAATAGGGGGATAAAAGAATATCTATCCAATTACAATTATTCATCATTTGTCTATAATATAAACTAAGTAATATTCTTCTATTTTTCTATAAAAAGCATAAAACCGTTTACTGTAGGAATTTTTTATAATCCAGCATGATACAAAAGAATCTTTTTTAAGGCAAAAAGGAGAAACTTTATAATGATTTAAAAAACTATAAAAAATTCCTCCTTCCAGTTTATATAAACTTTCTTTAATTCCCCATATAATATGCAAATAATCTTCTTCATAATTTGGATGAATAAAAGTAGATTCATCCTCTCTAATAAATTTTTTCTTGATCCTTACTATTTTTTTATTTTTTCGTAATTTTTCTATATCTATTCCTATATGATAATAGCTTATAGCTATGGCTATTTTTTCAAAAGAATGACTAAAAGAAATATGTTTTCCTTCAGAAAAAAGAAAAGGTTTTCTTTTTTCATTATAAAAAATATTCATTTTTATACCTATATATCTTAAAGCATAACGTATTCCTAAAAATTCTCTTCTTCGTTTTTCTGATAATGATAAAAAAAATACTTTCTCTTTATTTGAAAGAAAAAGTTTTCTTAAAAACATAGTTTTTAAAGAACATTTCCATTTAAAAACTATGATCCTTGTATGAAGGGTATTATAGGGATAGAAATTCATTCTATTAAATCTAGACATTTTTTTTGTACTATTGTGAATTAATATATATGTGTATGAAAAAGAAAATTGAAAAAGCGTTAGAAAATGTTATTATTTTTGACAATAAAAATATTGTAGAGTCTGGTTTAGTAAAAAAGATAGATTTATTAAGTAATGAAATAAGAATCTATTTGAGTTTATCCAATCCTGCTATGCATATAAAAAATAGACTCATAAAAGAGATTACTCATTCTATAAAAAATCAAAATATTTTAGATACAATACGCATAAAAATAGAAATAAAATCAGATAAAAAAATGAAATCTGTAATAAAAAATATAATCGCTATAGCCTCTGGAAAAGGAGGTGTAGGAAAATCCACAATAGCAACAAATATAGCAGTTTCTTTAGTTCAAAAGGGTTTTCATGTTGGATTATTAGATGCGGATATTTATGGCCCTTCTATTCCATTAATGTTTAATATTGAAGAACAATCTGTAAATTTTCAACATCAAAATGGAATGATGAATCCTATTACTAGTTATGGAGTTAAAATTCTATCTATAGGTTTTTTTTCAAAATATGGACAAGCTATTGTTTGGAGAGGCCCCATGGTGACTAAAGTTTTAAGACAATTTATGCATGAAACCAATTGGGGAAAATTGGATTTTTTAATTGTAGATTTACCACCAGGAACAGGGGATATTCATTTATCTCTTTTGCAAGAGATTCCATTAAAAGGAATTATTATAGTCAGTACATCTCAAAAGATTGCCTTATCGGATGTAAATCGTTCTGTAGGAATGTTTCGTATCAGATCTATTTATGTTCCTATCCTTGGAATTATAGAAAATATGTCTTACGTTATTTCAAAAGAAACTAAAGATAAATGCTATTTTTTTGGAAAAAATGGAGTCAGAGATTTTTCAAAAAAAATGAATATTTTTTTTCTTGGCGGAATTCCTATGTTACAAGAAATACGAGAATATTCAGATTTAGGAATTCCTGTTGTTTTAGATAACGAGTATATTAGAAATATATTTCTAAAAATTACGGAAAAGATTATTCATAAATTGCATGAATAAGAATCAATATTTTTTTGTTCATAAACAAAGTTTTATAAATTCTTTTACTATTAATATTAGTAGAGATATAGATTTTTCTATTTCTTTATAAAAGGGATTAAAAAAATTGATTTCATCTGAATTATATTCCTTATATTTAGATTGTTCATATAATCCCATTACAATAGATATAGCAAATACTCGTAAATTTATACATCTGGCTGTTATGACATCTGTTACTATATTCATTCCTACACTATCCCCTCCCATAGATCGTATCATAGCATATTCTGCATAGGTTTTGTAATTAGGATAAGGATAAGCAACATATACTCCTTTTTGAATAATGATATTATGATTCATTGCAATGTTTTCTGCAATTTCTATCATTTTTTTATCATATGGTTCTGTAATTTTAAAAAATCTATTTTTTATAAATTCTTTTATATTAGGATTTTCCGGAAAAAAATTGATATGATCCTTAATCAACATAACATCTCCTATTTTGTAATTTGGATTTACTCCTCCAGAAATATTAATTAATATTAATTTATCTATTCCTAGATCTTTACATAATACAATAGGAAAATGATTTGTTTTTTTTTCTTCAAAAAAAGGTTCTATTAAAAAAACCACATTTTTATCTTCTATTTTCCCAAAAAAAATTTTTCCATGTAAATTTTTTTTTGAAAAAATGGGTATTTCTTCATAAGAAATGCATACAGGATTTTTGATCTCCTCTATCAGTTTATCAAATTGATTTCCTAATAATAAAATTCCAAAATCAGGTTTTTCTTTGATTTTTGTTTGTATGTATTGTTTTGATTTTTCTAAACTCATAGTCATTTACATAAATAAATTCAAGTTATTATCAAATTATACGAATACCCCATAAAAAAAACTGTGTTTTATCATTTGATTCATTCTTTATACTTATTGTATGACATTTACTTCTCTTGATAAAGAAATACCAAACTTTTTTTTTATATTTTTTGTTATTCTTTCTGAAAAAGAATATATATCCATTCCAGTAGCTTTTCCATAATTGACTAAAATGATAGGTTTTTTTTTATATATCCCTACATTTCTAATTTTTTTTTCTTTCCATTCTATATTTTCAATTAATGAATTAGCAGAGAGCTTGACTTTGTGATTAGAAATATTATAACCTATAATAGCGGGATATTTATGTTTTAGTTTTTTAAACTCTAAGATCCCTACTACAGGATTTATAAAAAAACTACCAGCATTTCCAATATTTTTTGGATTTGGAAGTTTTCTATGTCTAATATTAAAAATCGCCTGATTTAAATTGTGAATAGTAGGGATTTTAACATTCATATTTTCTAATTCTTTTTGAATTTCCACATAAGATGTATTTAATTGTTTATATTTCTTTTTTAGAAGAAAAAAAACAGACAAAATTAAAAATTTATTTTTATAATAAGGACGATTAAAAAAAGAATAACGATATTTTAGTTGACATTCTTCACGTGTAAATTCTCTTATTTTTCTATTATTTGTTTCATATGCTTGTACTTTTATTAAAGTATCTTTTACTTCTGCTCCATATGCTCCAATGTTTTGAATGGGTGCAGCTCCAACTGTCCCAGGAATAAATGATAAATTTTCTAAACCATTAAATCCTTTTTTTATCGTCCAGTTTACAAATTCATTCCAATTTTCTCCAGCACAAGCTTGAACAATGACTTGATCATCATTTTCTTTGATCACTTTTTTTCCTTTCATTCCCATTTTTATTACTAGTCCCGGATAATAATTTTTTAAAAAAAGAATATTACTTCCATTTCCTAAAAAAAGTTTTGAAATGGATGTATACATATCAAAAATTTTTTGAATTTCTTCTATACTTTTCACTTCTACAAAATAACGAGCATAAACATTTATTCCAAATGTATTGAATTTTTTTAGAGAAAAGTTTTTTTTTAAGTTTTTTTTAATGAACATATGAAAAATATTTCATAAATACATAAATACAATTTTGTACGTAAATATTGTATGATTAAATTTATCCAGTAAAAATATAAAATTGTTATTCTTTATGAAAAAAGGAGTAAGTTTTTTTTGGGGAGTTATTTTAGGAACCATGGCTGGTTTAATAGTGGGAATGATATTAAATCCAAGAAAAGAGGAAAAAATAAAAAATATATTAGGAAAAAAAACAGAAGAACTAAGAGATCATTTACAGGAAATTGGTAAAAAAATTGGAAAAAAAGTACATAAAATTAAATTAGACTTTGAAGCTAAATGGAAAAAAAATAAAATAGAAAAAATGGATCAAGTAGAAGATGAATTAGGAACTTAAAACTTAATAAGTTTTTATTGTTTTAAAATGTTCATTTTTATTAGAAATTTTATCCATAAGAAATGGTGTATTTTTAGAAATGAAATCATTAAAATATTGATTTCTATCATGACAGAGGTTTTTTTGAATTTTTTATTATTGATATTTTGTATTATTGTTTTTTTTTTAGTAAGTTTTTCTTTATGTTTTTTTCTTTCTTTTTATTTTGGAAATTATGTTATAGGATTTGGAATTTTAACTATTTTATATTTTTTAATTTTTATAATTATATTTTGTTTTGGCAGGGATATTACACGATTTATTATCAAGGATTTATTAAATAAATCTTTTATTAAAATTTTTGATGATAAAAAATAATAATTATGAAAAAATTAGAAATTGTTTATGGAATACATCCATTGATAGAAGCGATTGTAGCTAAAAAAACTATTGATAAGATTTTTTTTAAAAGAGGATTGAAAAAAGTATCAAATGCTCACAAAAAATTAATAAATCTTTCCAAAAAAGAGCATATTCCAATTAAAATTGTTTCAAAACAACAATTTTTTCAATTGAAAAATAAGAATCATCAAGGTGTTTTTGCTGTTCTTCCTCCTATAAAAACTTATTACATAGAAGATTTACTTCCTATATTTTATGAAAAAGGTAAAAATCCACTTTTGATCATTTTAGATAGAATTACAGATGTAAGAAATTTTGGATCTATAATCCGGACTGCTGCATGCGCAGGAGCAGATGCTATCATTATTCCAAAACAAGATACAGCCATGATTGGATCTGATTCGATCAAAACTTCTTCAGGTGCATTATTTCAAGTTCCAATATGTAAAGAAAAAAATATATTGAACACAATAGAGTTTTTGAAAAATTCTGGATTAAAAATCGTTTCTGCTACAGAAAAATCCAATATATATTGGTATAATATTGATTTTTCAGGACCAACAGCTTTAATACTAGGAAATGAAGAAAAAGGAATTTCTTCAAAATATTTAAAAATTTCTTACGAAAAAGCAAAAATTCCAGCAATAAAAGGAATTTCATCTTTAAACGTATCTGTAGCTTGTGGTGTGATTTTATATGAAATTTTTAGACAAAGAAAATATAAATCTAAAATTCGCTTTTAAATTGTTTTAAAAAACGAATATCATTATCAAAATAAATTCTAATGTCTTTTATTTGATAAATTATTAGAGCTAAACGTTCAATTCCCAACCCAAAAGCAAATCCAGAATAAATTTCTGAATCAATATTTACGTTTTCCAAAACTTTGGGATCTATCATTCCACAACCCATGATTTCTAACCATCCATTATTACAATAGATATCGACTTCAGCACTAGGCTCCGTGAATGGAAAATAAGAAGGACGAAATCGGATTTTTGCATTTCCAAAAAGAGAAATAATAAAATAATGAATCGTTTGTTTTAAATCAGAAAAAGAAACTTTTTTATCTATATAAAATCCTTCTGCTTGATGAAACATAAAATTGGAACGTGATGAAATGGTTTCATTTCTATATACTTTTCCGATAGACAATACACGAAAAGGTGGACAATGTTTTTTCATATACCGTATTTGCACAGAGGAAGTATGTGTCCGTAACAAAATATCTGGATTTTTGCACAAAAAAAATGTATCTTGCATTTCTCTGGATGGATGAGAAATAGGAATATTTAAAGCTGTAAAATTATGCCAATCATCCTCTATTTCAGGTCCATCTACATAAGAAAATCCAATTTTTATGAAAATATCTATTATTCTCTTTTTTATAAGAGACAGGGGATGTCTGGATCCGATTTCTATCGATCTTCCCGGTATAGTAGGATCTAATTTTAGTTTTTTATCATTTTGAATATCATTTTTTGATTGAAAAACCTTTATTTTATCTTGAACTTCTTTTTTTAACTCATTAATAATTTTTCCATAAATTTTTCTTTTATAAATGGAAATTTTTTTTAATTCTTTAAATAAAATTGTTAAAATTCCCTTTTTTTTACCTAAAAATTTAATTCTGAATGTTTCTAAATCATTATATGTTTTAATGTGAAAACATTTGATTTCTTCTTTAATTTTGTCAACTTTTTGAGTCATCTTTTTTATTCAAGAATATTTTCGTCATTCATATAACGAATAATAGCTCTTTTAATTAAAAATAATTGTTTTTCCTGATTAAAAGGAATTTTATTTTTCAATATATAATGAGGCCATCCTTCCTTATCTTTTCCAAGAAACAAATAATACCCAAAAGGTTCTAGTATTCTACATATTGCAATATGTAGAATATTGATTTTATCTTCTTTATTGAAAAATCGATTCTTTCCTTTTCCTAATTCTTGAATTCCTATTATATAAATAATTCCAATTATATCAATTTTTCCTTCTATAGAAAAATTTTTTTGTATATATGACATGACTTTATTCCAATTGATATAAAATTGTTGCATAAATTTTGTTTCCATATATATTATTTATTCATAAGTTATGTTAGATGTAATTATTATAATTCTAGTTTTATATGGCGGATTTCGTGGATATCAAAAAGGATTAATTTCTCAATTTTTCATATTCATGATATTTTTTATGTTTTTTTTCAAAGGTTTTTATATTTTTGATTTTATAAAAAAAATATTAAAAGAAGTCAATATAGTAAACGAAAAATCCTATATTTTTATAATTTATTCTCTAATAATTACGCTTTTTTCTATTATTTTTATAACTTTTATAACTAAAAAAATTATAGAATTCATAATGATTGTCACGTGGATGAAACCTATAGATAGATTGGGAGGAGTAATATTAGGTATGATTAAATATTTTTTTTGTCTTTCAATATGTATTTTTTTACTAAAAGAAGCAAATAAAAAAATAGATCTTTTTCCTTATAATTTTTTACAAAGTTCCTTTGAAAAAGAATTTCAATTTTTTTTCTCTCAAAAAGAATCTTTATTGAATAAATTGAATAAACTGAAAGAATTATATTTTAAATTTTATGAATTTTAAAAAAAAGATTTTTTCTATATTATCAAAAAAAGAATTTGATCATTTAACATGGGATATATTCCATTATCAAATTAAAAATAACAAAATTTATAAAAACTATCTTAAATCCTTAGAGGTCGATCCATTTGAAATCAAAAATATTTCTGAAATTCCTTTTTTACCTATTTCTTTTTTTAAAACGCATCGTATTTTGAGTAGTAACAGTAATATAACGGATTGTTACGATGTTATTTTTACCAGCAGTGGGACTACTGGAATTAAAAGTAAACATTATGTAAAAAATTTAAGTGTTTATATTGATAGTATTAGAAATAGTTTTGAATTTTTTTATGGTCCAATAGAAAAATTTAAGTTTTTAGGATTTTTTCCTACGAAAGATCGAAAAGATTCTTCTTTAATTTATATGGTAAAATATTTTATACAAAAAACTTATCAAAATGGAAGTCATTTTGTCCCTTTTACTTCAGATAAAGATAAAAATATACATATGGGTTCTAATCAAAATGATAAAAATATTTTAATTTTTGGACCTAGCTTTTCTTTATTGGATTTTATAGACAAATATCATCATAATAAATATAAAAAAAAAGAAAAAGTAATAATTATGGAAACAGGAGGAATGAAAGGGAAAAGAAAAGAAATCATTAGAGAAGAATTACACGATATTTTAAAAAAATTTTTTTGTGTTAAGGAAATTCATTCAGAATATGGAATGACAGAATTACTTTCTCAAGCATATGCAAAAAAAAACGGAATATTTAAATGTCCTCCTTGGATGAAAATATATATAAGAGATCCTGAAGATCCTTTTATACATGTAGATAATAATAAAATAGGAGGGATTGATATTATAGATTTATCAAATTATTTATCTTGTCCTTTTATTTCTACTGAAGACTTGGGGAAAAAAATCAATGAAAATGAATTCGAAGTATTAGGAAGAATGGATTTTTCAGATATGCGAGGATGTAATCTAATGACTATTTAATTTTTTATGTTATTAATTATTAAGCAAGATTGCTAAAAAGTATGCATCTTTTTTTTATGAAAAAATGCATTGTGATACAATAGAATAAGATCTTCTATACTTTCCGTGATTTTTTTCGATTGTAAAAGAATATCTAACATTAAAAATGTATTTTTTGTTCCATATTTTTTATGTATGATTCCCATCACCTGTTGATTCATTTGTTCCTCAATTTTTTTTATAATTTGATTCTGTATTATACAAGGAAATTGAATTGTTTTACAATTTTTATCTTTTGTTATTCTTTTTATAACGTTAAAATGTTCAATCATAAGATGTTCAAGTGTTAATAAATTTTTCTTTTGTTGATATTTTAAAGGTTTATGGCTATTTATGACATGAAACAATGTATGGTTCGTAATGATATCTGAAGAATCAATGATTTCTTTAGTTTTATTGTATATATGTAGATAAAGAATTCCAGCTATTGGTTCTCGATTCTTCGTTTTTCTAATCACTTTGATTAAAGAGTTATGTATACTTGTAAAAATTTTTTTTACTTTAAAAAAATTATTTCTACTGTCTTGAAGAATTTTTAAATTTTCTTGAATAATTCCTTCTATACTATTTTTGTAAATAGTTTCAATATATTCAAGTATCGGGTTTAGAATATCGAAAGTTTTGTTTAAGGAGTTTTCTAAAGTTAAATTCCCTATTCCAAAAAACGGTTTTTCTTCTATTTTTTGATCTTGCATTTGATGATAAGTTTTATAACTTCTGTAAAAAACAAATAAAATCAAAAAAATAAGAAAGGATAGAGCCCATGCTTTAAAAAAGTATAAAAAAGAAGCCGTGATTCCTGCCATAGTAAAGGCGATTAATCCTGTTAAAAACCATCCTCTTATGACTTTTAAAACACCTGAAACTCTATAAACAGCGCTTTCTCTGTCCCATGCTCTATCTGAAAGAGAAGTACCCATAGATACCATAAAAGTGACAAAAGTGGTAGATAATGGCAGTTTTTGAACTGTAGCTATAGATATCAATATACTGGATATCGTTAAATTTGCAGAAGCTCTAACTAGATCAAAAGCTATGTTTTCTTCTTTTTGTATTTTTTTTTGCTTAAAATTTTTTTCTATTTTAACCAGAAGTCTTTTAGGAAACAATTTAAAGAAATGATTTCCTGAATATAAAAAAAACCGAACAATTCCTCTAGAAAAAGAATTGGATAAAAATTTTTCTGGTCCTTCATTTTGTCTACTTAAATTAATTTCTGTACTCGTGATGTTTTTTGTTTTTTTGGAAAACCAAAGAGTGAATATCATAATCATTCCTGCAAAAATTAAAACGGAAGACGGAACCTGTACATTTCCAGATAAACTTTTCATATTGAATTTTTCAGCAGGAGGACTCCCTGATTCTTTCCATATATTATAAGATTGTATACTCGCTATAGGAATTCCGATAAAATTTACTAAATCATTTCCTGCAAAAGCCATAGCTAAAGAAAAAGTCCCATATAATACAACAAATTTTAATATGTTATATCCTAAAGAAACAAATATCTTTGCTATAATTGTCCATGTTGAAAATAATATAAGAAAAAAAATAAAAAAATTATGGTGAATCCATTTTATGAAATGTTGAATAAATAAGTAAAATCCTGTTAAGTTTTCATCAATTGAACCTTGAAAAGTACTATGAAATCCTTTTATAACAAGAAAATAAGTCATACTGCTCAATGAAATGGCCGTCCATATCACTCCTACATGTTTTAATCTACTTTCATATTCGAAACTGAATAAAAAACGAATGAAATAGTGAATAAAAGCACCGGAAGTAAAAGAAATGAGAATCGATAAAAAAATACCTATACTAATAGTAAATGTTTTTTCCGCTTTAATGTATAGAGTTAAATGATGAAAAGGTTCGTTATTAAATGGAGAAGTCATTTTTATCATGGCAATACTGAAAGCGGCGCCTAATAAACAAAAAACCATAGAGACTGTAGTCGAAGTAGGTAATCCTAAAGTGTTAAAAATATCCAATAAAATAATATCGGATATCATGACCGCTAAGAAAATAAAAATAATGTCTGAAAAATAAAAATAAGAAGGATCAAAAACTCCTTTTCTTGCCACTTCCATCATTCCACTAGACAAAAAAGCTCCTAGTAAAATACCTAAACTAGAAAAAATCATAATAATTCTACGAGAAGCAACTTGAGATCCAATAGCAGAATTTAGAAAATTAACGGCATCATTAATTAAACCAACAATCAGATCAAATATAGATAAGAAAAAAATAACCACTATAATTGAGAGGTAAAAAAATTTCATAATAAGAGGTATTGAGGTATTATTGAATTCACAAAAAAAAAAAAAAGACAAAAGTATATTATTAAGGTTTGTTTTTTTTATATTTTAAATGGTGAATAATTTTTATGATTTTACAATTTTTTTAAAGATTCTTTAATGAGATTTTCTACAGAAAATTCTGGATTTTCATTCAAAATATCATCTAAAACTTTTTTAGATTCTTTAGGAGAAAATCCAAGCACACTCAAAGCACTTAAAGCTTCTTTTTTTATATTATAAGGTGTATTTTCCAATAGTTTTACGTTTTTTTCTTTTTTATAAATTATTTCTTTAATAATTTTATCTTTTAGTTCAATAATAATTCTTTTAGCTGTTTTGGTCCCAATTCCTTTAACTTTGTTAAACACTTTTATATCTTCTTTAGATATAGATTCTTCTATTTCATATGGAGTGAGAGAAGATAATAACATAATAGCAGAACTTGGCCCTATTCCATTAACGGATATCAAATAAGAAAATATTTGTCTTTCTTTTTTGTCAAAAAAACCATATAAAACATGTTGATTTTCTTTTATAAATAAATAAGTGTATATGAAAATATTTTTTCCTTCTTTTTCTAACAAAGAACAATAAGTATATGAGGATATATGAATATGATATCCTACTCCATGACAATCTATAATTAAATCAGATTGATTTTTTTCTATTAACTTTCCTCTTAAGTGTGTTATCATGATATTATCAGTAAGCAGATAATAAATTCTAAAAAAGTTATTTTTTTCTAAAAAAAATTTGTATGGGAACTCCTATAAAATCAAAGTAATAACGAATTTTATTTTCAACAAATCTTTTATAAGATTCTTTTATGTATTGAGGAAAATTAGAAAAAAAAATAAATTTTGGCGTGCATGAAGGTAACTGAGTACAATATTTTATAGTTATATATTTATTTTTTTTATTAGTAGTAGGAGGATTTTTTTTCAGAATTGGTAACATAATTTTATTTAAAATATTCGTTTTTAATCTGTTTTTACGGTATTTTAAAACCTGATAAGCCATGGGAAGGATATTGTGTATTCCATCTTTATTTTTAGCGGATATAAAAAGAATGGGAACATTATAAAATGGATAAATTTTTTTTCTTATAAAAAATTCGTAATCTTTTTGTGTATAATAATTATTTTTGTGAAATAAATCCCATTTATTAATAAGAATTATGATTCCTTTATGATTTTTTTCCACTAATTTAAAAATATTCATATCTTGTCTCTCCCATCCACAATATGCATCTACCATTAAAAGACAAACATCCGCATATTCTATTGTTTTAAAAGTTCTCATAGTAGAATAAAATTCAATGTTATCTTTTATTTTTGATTTTTTTCTAACTCCAGGGGTATCTACTAAAATACACTCATATTCACATTTTTTGTATAATACATCTAAACTATCTCTGGTTGTTCCCGAAATACTTGTCACAATATGATGGTTTTTATTTAGAAAAGAATTAATTAAAGTTGATTTTCCTACATTGGGACGTCCTATTATTGAAAAACGAGGAATAAATTCGTTTTTCAATATTTCTTCTTTTTCTTTTAAAAATTTTTCCTTTTTGAATATTTCTATTAATTTATCTAGTAATTCTCCCGTACCACTTCCATTTATAGCTGATATATAGTAATATTTTTCAAATCCTAAATAAAAAAAATCTGTGTCAGAATATATAGATTTTACGTTATCTACTTTATTCACAACTAATAAAATTATTTTTTGACATTTTCTTAATATTTTCGCAATTTCTCTATCTGCATCTAATATTCCTATTTTTATATCTACTAAAAATAAAATAACATCAGATTCTTTGATAGCTATGAAAATTTGATTTTTAATTTCTTTTTCAAGTACATCATTTTTTGAAATATAAAAACCACCAGTGTCTACCACAGAAAATTTGATTCCATTCCATTCTGAATTTCCATAAATACGATCTCTTGTTATTCCACTTGTTACATGAACAATCGCTTTTCTTCTTCCTACAAGACGATTAAACAAAGTTGATTTCCCTACATTGGGACGTCCTATTATAGATACGATATAATTCATTTGAAATAGATTATTCACAAAGGTAGAATTTTTTCATTAGTTTCATTATTAGATTATTAGTCAAAGTGTATATTGATAAATAAAAAATAATACGTTGCGGATAGATATTGTAAGTATAATGCCTGAAATTTTTCATAGCCCTTTTTCAAATTCTGTTATTAAAAGAGCTTTGAAGAAAGGGTTAATTGATATTCATGTTCATGATTTACGTAAATATGGTTTAGGAAAACGAAAAAATGTGGATGATTATCCTTATGGAGGGGGATCAGGGATGGTAATTAGAATAGAACCTGTATATCAATGTTTTTCGAAGCTTTTATCCGAAAGAGATTATGATGAAAAAATTTTTATGACCCCTGATGGAAAGTTATTTTCACAAAAATATGCTCAAGATTTAACTAATAAAAAAAATATTATCATTCTTTGTGGACGTTATAAAGGAATTGATCAAAGAATTAGAGATCACCTAATATCCAAAGAAATATCTATTGGAAATTACATTTTATCTGGAGGAGAACTAGCTGCTGCTGTTGTTGTAGAATCTGTAGTTAGATTGTTGCCTGGAGTCATACAAAATCAAGATTCCATTTTTACAGACTCTTTTCAAAAAGAATCCTTTATCGCTCCTCCCATTTATACTCGTCCAGTGATTTATAAAGGATGGTCTGTTCCAAAAATACTTGTGTCTGGACATCATAAAAAAATAAAAGATTGGTTGTATAAAAAATCTATGCAATTCAAACAAAAATTGGATCCTTACGAGGATTCGTCAAAATAAATTTCGCTATAAATTAAACGTTTTATAACTTGGTTAGTTTTATGAAAGTAAAATTTATTTATTACATTTTGCATTAAATTTCTAATTTGTGTGTTACACAAATTACCTATACTTCCTTCGTGAGAATAACAACCCTGAGTAAAGGGTTTAAAATATCCATTTTGTATATCTAAACCTACTTTTTTATAAGCTTCTCTAAAAGAATATCCTTTTTCAATAACTAGTTTGTTTACAACTTCTACACTAAACAAGTATTTATATTTATCATCCTGAATAATATCCTTTTTTACTATGATATGATTCAACATATATTGAAACATGGAAAAACATTTTTTCGTTTCTTCAAAAATAGGAATAAATCTTTCTTTAATAAGCTGAAAATCTCTATGATATCCAGAACATAAATTAGAAGAAATCAAAGAAATTTCGTTGGGTAACGAAGTCATTCTATTACATTTAGCTCGTATGAGCTCAAAAACATCTGGATTTTTCTTATGAGGCATAATGCTAGACCCGGTAGTAAGGTGATCAGGAAAGCTAATGAAATTGAAATTCTGACTTAAATATAAGCAAATGTCTTGTGCCATTTTACTTAAAGTTCTTGCTAAAGAAGCAATAGATTCTGAAACGATTCTTTCCATTTTTCCACGTCCCATTTGAGCATACACCACATTATAATTTAAGTCTTCGAAGCCCAATAAATCAGTTGTCATTTTTCTATTTAAAGGAAAAGAAGATCCATAACCTGCAGCTGAACCTAAAGGGTTTTTGTTCACAATACGATATGCAGTGCGCATTAATAGTAAATCATCTATTAAACTTTCTGCATATGCGGCAAACCAAAGACCAAAAGAAGAAGGCATTGCTATTTGATAATGAGTATAACCAGGCATCAATATGTTTTTATGTTGTTCACTTAGTTTTAATAATAAATCAAAAAAAGAATAAGTCATATATACAATTTCTTTTATTTCTGCTCGAATAAAAAGTTTCAAATCAACCAAAATTTGATCATTTCTAGATCTACCACTATGTATTTTTTGTCCTACGTTTCCTAAACGATGAGTTAACATAAATTCTATCTGAGAATGAATATCTTCTATTCCTTCATCTATCTTGAAATTATTATTTAAAATTTCGTGAACATAAATGTTACGCAATTCTTGAATTAAAATTTTTAAATCTTTTTGGTTTAATAATCCTACGCTTTTCAACATAATAACATGAGCAATGGTCCCTATAACATCATGTGGAGCTAAAAGTAAATCTATTTTTGAATCTCTGCTTGAAGTGAAACTTCCTATTTCTTTATCAAAACTAAAATTCGTTTTTTTTTCCCAGATTTTCATGGAATAATTTATTTTATGAATTCTATATAAATAAATTTTATGTAAATAAGAAAAATTTATAATAAAATTAATGTATTATGAATAAAAATAAAAAACATAATTATACAGCAGATAGTATTCAATCCCTAGAAGGGATCGAACATATTAGACTCAGACCCTCTATGTATATTGGAGATATAGGAATTAGAGGATTGCATCATTTAGTTAATGAAGTAATAGATAATTCTGTAGATGAAGCTTTAGCAGGTTTTTGTAATAAAATATGGGTTACAATTCATAAAAATGGATTTATCACTGTACTTGATAATGGTCGTGGAATTCCAATAGATATTCACAAAAAAGAAGGAAAATCGGCACTAGAAGTAGTTATGACTAAAATTGGTGCAGGAGGAAAATTTGATAAAAATTCTTATAAAGTTTCTGGAGGATTACACGGTGTAGGAATTTCTTGTGTCAATGCTTTATCTAAAAAACTTATAGTGACAATTTATCGTAACGGAAAAATTTATCAACAAGAATATTTTAAGGGAAAACCCCTTTATTCTGTAAAATGTTTAGGAAAAACGAATATGCAAGGAACAAAAATTTATTATCTTGCTGATCATTCTATTTTTAATTCCATTATATATAATTATGAAATTTTATCTCATAGATTAAAAGAATTATCTTTTTTAAATAAAGGTCTGTCCTTATTTTTTAAAGACGAGAGAGAAGATATGAAAGAACATTTCTTTTCTAAAAATGGATTAAAAGAATATCTTACAATTTTAAATAAAAATCAGGAATCTTTAACTAAAGATATAATCTTTATTGAAGGAGAGAAAGATAATACTTTTTTAGAAGTTGCAATGCAATATAATACTTCTTTTAAAGAAAAAATTTATTCTTATGTTAACAACATCAATACTTATGAAGGAGGAACTCATATTTCTGGATTCCGAAGAGCATTAACAAGAACGTTAAAAAAATATGCAGATGGATATGGTAGTATTTTATCTAATAAAATAGAATTAACTGGAGACGATTTTAGAGAAGGAGTTACAGCTATTATATCTGTTAGAGTAATGGATCCTCAATTTGAAGGACAAACTAAAACAAAATTAAGTAATCACGAAGTAGGAGGAATTGTGGACAAAATTGTAGGAGAGATGTTGTATAGTTATTTAGAAGAACACCCTGGGGATAGAAAAAAAATTATTGATAAAATTATATTAGCAGCTAAAGCGCGTCAAGCCGCTAAAAAGGCTCGAGAATTAATACAAAAAAAAACTTCTATAAGTAGTATTTTACCTGGAAAATTAGCAGATTGTTCTTTCAATAATCCAGAAAACTGTGAAATTTATTTAGTAGAAGGAGATTCTGCCGGAGGGACGGCTAAACAAGGTAGAGATAGAAATTTTCAAGCTATTTTGCCTTTACGAGGTAAAATACTAAATGTAGAAAAAGCGATGCAATATAAAATATTTGAAAATGAGGAAATAAGAAATATATTTACTTCTTTAGGGGTTTCTATGGGAACAGAAGAAGATCAAAAAATATTAAATATAAAAAAACTAAGGTATAATAAAATTATTATTATGACAGATGCGGATATAGATGGAAGTCATATTTCTACTTTAATTTTAACATTGTTCTTTCGTTATATGAAACCATTAATAGAAAAAGGACATATTTATATTGCTACACCTCCACTTTATTTAATTCGAAAAGGAAATCATTATCAATATGCTTGGAATGATCAAGCAAGAGAAAATATTATCCATAAATTAGGAGGAAGAAAATATGTCAATATACAACGATACAAAGGATTAGGAGAAATGAATGCAGAACAACTTTGGGAAACAACTATGAATCCAAAAAAAAGAACTTTACGTAAAGTGAATATAGACGATTATTCGGAAGCAGACAAAATCTTCTCCATTCTTATGGGAGATGAAGTTCCACCACGAAGAAATTTTATAGAAAAAAATGCGATACATGCAAAAATTAATGTTTAGTTAATTAAATCGATCATATCGTTATGAATTATATTCAATCAATCCTATTAGGGATTATTGAAGGAATTACAGAATTTTTTCCTATTTCTTCTACAGGTCATATGATCCTTGCGGCTTCCATAATGGGAATACTAAAAAATAAAATAACGAATTTATTTCTTGTTTCTGTTCAATTTGGAGCCGTTTTATCTGTAGTTTTTTTGTATAGAAACAAATTTTTTATGAAAAAATTGAATTTTTATCTAAAAATTTTTATAGCTAGTTTTCCTGTTGGTATTTTTGGTTTTTTATTGAACAAAATCATAAATTTTTTTTTAGACAAACCACTCATAGTGGCTTTATCTCTTTTAATAGGAGGATGGGTAATTTTGAAAGTAGAAATTTTTTATGAAAAAAATTTTTGTAATAGAAAAAAAAATAGTATTACTTATTTTAAAGCTTTTATTATTGGATTATTTCAATGTTTGGCTTTAATTCCAGGAGTATCTAGAAGTGCCGCTATTATTGTCGCTTGCATGCTCCAAAATGTGAATAGAATAAAAGCTATTGAATTTTCTTTTTTTTTATCTGTCCCTGTTATCGGAATTGCTACGTGTAAAAAATTATTTGACTACTATTTTCAATTAAATTCTTTCACATTTAAAGATATAGAATTATTGTTATTAGGAAATATAGTATCTTTTGTCACTGGAATGATAGCTATCAAATGTTTCACAAAATATTTAAAAAATTTTAAATTTTTCGGATACTACAGAATTGTTTTAGGTACTTTTTTTCTGATTATCCATTATTTAAATTTAATAAAACCGATTGTAAAATTTTGATTCAAAATTTTTCACAAGTAATAATAAAAGTTATATTTTTACAGCTATGATAAAAAAATTTTAAAATCGGACATGCAGGGACTTTAGTTTTTACATTAATTAATCGTCCTAAGGAAAGAAATCATAATCTAAAGTATAAAATTTTTTTTTGCGGAAAAGAAACTTATATTTAGCCCAAATTAAATGTTTAAAATCATTTCCATGTTATTTAACTTATTATATTAAATTTTATATTTTTTGTACCATGTATGAAACTTTTTTTGGAATTCTTCATTAGTTAATACGCCTTTTTTGACTCCTTGTAATAAATGTTTTTTAAATAATACACCGGTTTTAGAAAAAATGGATTTTACCGTATTGGTTGGTTGTGCTCCTTTCATTAACCAGGATACAGCATTTTTCATTTTTAATACAGTTGAAGGAGGATCCGTGTGAGGATTATAAGTTCCTAATTTTTCAATAAATTTTCCATCTCGTGGAGCACGAGAATCCGCTACAACTATATGATAAATAGGTTTATGTTTTTTTCCAATTCTTTTTAAACGAATTTTTACGGACATAATTTGATTAATTTATGTTATACATGAAACCTTTAAAGGTTTTTATAGTAAAAGTAAAGTCGCCCAAATTTAGATATAATTATCATGTTTTTGAAAAAAAATGGTATATATTTACATTTTTCATAGACCCGTTGTGTAACGGTAGCACAGCAGATTTTGGTTCTGTTAGTTGGGGTTCGAGTCCCTACGGGTCTGTTACCTTACCATATTGGTTAATTTTTTGAAATGAGTATTGGAATGAAAATAAAAAAAGAAAAAGTTTTATTAATTGCTTTTTTAAGTGTTTTGGCATATGTATTTATTCATTTATCAAAATCCTTGTTAGGATTGGATAAATTTACTCTTTGCATATTAAGATGTTTCGTGATATCTATTTTCATATTGTATTCTTTGATGAAAAAAGACTTAACTACTTGGATATTATTATCCATTATCATAGGAATAGAAATAGGATTAGATATACCAAAAATTGCTGTAGAACTAAGATTTTTATCAAAAATATTTTTGAGATTAATCAAAACGATCATTGCTCCAATATTGTTTTCAACTTTGGTAGTTGGAATCGCAAGTCATTCTAATATTAAACAATTAGGGAGCATGGGATGGAAATCCCTACTATATTTTGAAGTGGTGACCACTTTAGCTTTGTTTATTGGTCTTATTGCTATTAATGTATCCCAAGCTGGAGTTGGCATTGTTATGCCTTCAGGAATCACGGAACAACAATTACCAAAAGTAGAAAGTAAAACTTGGCAAGACACAATTATTCATGTATTTCCTGAAAATTTTATAAAATCCATATATCATGGAGATGTATTACCGATAGTGGTATTTTCCGTTATATTTGGCATATCCATGGTTTTTTTAGAAGATAAAAAACGAAGTTCTATATTATTATTTGCAGAGAGTCTTTCCGAAATCATGTTTAAATTTACTAAAATTATTATGTATTTTGCTCCTATAGGAGTTGGATCTGCCATTGCTTATACAGTAGGACATATGGGTTTGGATATTTTATATAATTTATTTCAGTTATTGTTGACTCTTTATATTGCTTTACTGATTTTTTTGATGGTTGTTTTGCTCCCTATTCTCTTATGGATTAAAGTTCCTTTAAAAGCTTTTATCAAAGCATTAACTGAACCTGTATCACTTGCATTTGCGACTACAAGTTCGGAATCAGCTTTACCTTTACTTATGGAAAATTTAGAAAAATTAGGTGTTCCCAGAAAAATTATAGCTTTTGTGATTCCTACAGGTTATAGCTTTAACTTAGATGGGACAACTCTTTATTTATCTTTAGCAACTGTTTTTGTTGCACAAGCATCTGGGATTCCTTTGAGTTTTAGTCAACAAATATTTATAGGACTTACGTTAATTTTAACAAGTAAAGGAGTCGCTGGAGTTCCTAGAGCATCTTTAGTAATTCTTTTAGCCACTGTCGCTTCTTTTGGATTACCAACTTGGCCTATTTTAGCGATTATAGGTATAGATGAATTAATGGATATGGCTAGGACTACCGTAAATGTGATAGGAAACGGATTAGCTAGTTGTGTCATAGCTCGTTCTGAAGGAGAATTGGACGATAACAAAATGTTAGATTATATAAAAAAATGAAAATGATTTGTAATTGAATTATGAAAACTAATTGTTTTTTTTATAGGAAAAAAAAATATTATATACCCCCTAATGGAGTCGTCACGAGGAAAAGTTATTCCAATATTGCTTTAATTAAATACTGGGGAAAACAGAATAATAAAATTCAAATACCATTGAATTCATCTATTAGTTATTCTTTAGGAGAAGTATACACGGTGACTCGATTAATTTATAAAGAAAAAAAAAAAAGTAATTTACCTATAAGAATATTTTTTTCAGGAAAAGAAAAAACTAGTTTTCTTCCAAAAATTTTAGAATTTTTTCATAGAATTTCACTATATTGTTCCTATTTGCGAAATTATAATTTCACTATAGAAACCTATAATACTTTTCCACACAGTAGTGGAATCGCTTCTTCTGCTTCTTCCATGAGTTCTTTAGCATTATGTATTATGGAAATAGAAAAAAAATTAGTTTCTTCTTTAAAAGAAGATTTTTTTTTAAAAAAAGCTTCTTTTTTAGCCAGATTAGGCTCTGGAAGTGCTTGCAGATCTATTTATCCTGGACTTGTTGTTTGGGGATGTCATCAATCTATAAAAAGAAGCAATAATCTTTATGCTATACCATATCCATATGATGTACATTCCATTTTTACAAAAATAGAAGATACTATTTTAATTGTAGATGATGAGCCTAAAAAAATATTGAGTTCAAAAGGGCATCAATTAATGAATAATCATCCTTATGCTAGAGATAGATTAAAATGTGCTAATAAAAATATGAATAAACTTATATCTATATTAAAAATAGGAGATTTCCAAGAATTTGGAGAATTAATAGAACATGAAGCTTTGACTCTTCATGCCATGATCATGACCTCTCGTCCCTATTTTTTATGGATGAAACCAAATACTCTGAACGTGATTCATACGGTATGGGATTTTAGAAAACAGAGTAAGAAAAATATCTATTTTACATTAGATGCAGGAGCCAATGTTCATCTTTTATATCCTATTCAAGAAAAAACATTCATTATAAAATGGATATATAGTGATTTATTTGCTTATTCTAAAAAAATTATAGAAAGTTTTTGTTTATAATTATATTGGTGGACGTAGCTCAGTTGGTTTAGAGCATCAGATTGTGGTTCTGAGGGTCGCCGGTTCGAATCCGGTCGTCCACCCAAAATTAATTACAATAATTTAATTAATTAACTTAATCCCTTTTTAATTCTTGTAAAAGCTTCTATGATTTTATCGTCTGATGATGCGTAAGAAATTCGTAAACATTGATGATCACCAAAAGCACTTCCACTAACGGTAGCTACTTTAGTTTTTTCAAGTAAAAATTCAGAAAATTCATCTGAATTTTGAATTATTTTTCCATGTAACTTTTTTCCAAAAAAATATGAAACTTTTGGAAAAATATAAAAAGCTCCATTTGGTTTATAAAATTGAAATCCATCAATTTCTTTGATCATATCCAAAACTATATTTCTTCTTTTCTCAAATTCTTTGATCATATATTCTATTTTATTGGGATGAGCTTCTAATGCAGTAATAGCAGCTATCTGTGCAATAGAATTGGCACAAGACGTCATTTGACCTTGTATTTTATCACAAGATTGAGCAATCCATTTTGGAGCTCCAATATATCCAATTCTCCAACCTGTCATTGAAAAAGCCTTCGATAATCCATTAACTGTGATAACTTGATGATAAATATCAGGAAATATAGCAATACTAGTATGTTTTTCTGAGTAACAAATATGTTCATAAATTTCATCAGAAATAATCATGATTTCGGGATGTTTTTTTAAAACTTCCGATAAATCTTTTAATTCTTTATAAGAATATACGCTTCCTGTAGGATTACAAGGAGTACTGAAAAGAAATAATTTTGTTTTAGATGTAATCGCTTTTTCTAATTGTTCTGGATGAATCTTAAAATCATTCTTCATTATTGTTGGAATTATAACTGGATAAGATTCACAAAACTTTACCATTTGTAAATAACTAACCCAATAAGGCGCAGGAATAATAACTTCATCATCTTTATTCAACAAAGATAAAAGAACATTCATTATAGCTTGTTTTGCTCCGGTAGAAACTACAATTTGAGAAGGTGAATATTTTAAACGATTATCACGATAGAATTTTTTGCATATTGTTTTTTTAAGTTCTAAGTATCCAGATACGGGTGTATAATAATGATATCCTTCATCTATAGCTTTTTTTGCAGAGGATAAAACAAAATTAGGAGGAAGAAAATCTGGTTCCCCCAAACTTAAGTTTATAATGTCATAACCTTTATTTTTTAATTCTCTGGCTTTCGATGACATAGCTATGGTTTGTGAATAAGATATATTCTGTAAACGATGGGATAATCTATTTTTCATATCATAAATATATTAATTATTTGAAATGATATTACAAATCTAAATAAATTTGGGTACTAAGCTAAGTTTAGTGATTCAAATAATTAAAATATGAAATTAATTGAAAAATATTTTCCAAATCTATTGGATCAACAAATCTATAGATTGTCTTCTTTAAAAAATTTATATATGTATTGGAATGCATATGTAAATCTAGTCTCTAGAAAAACATTTCATGATTTTTATCAACAACATGTTCTTTTTTGTTTAGGAATAGCTAAAGTATTTTATTTTTATCCTGGATCATGTGTTTTGGATTTAGGAACAGGAGGAGGATTCCCTGGAATTCCTTTATCTATAATTTTTCCTCATACAAAATTTATATTAGTAGATTCTATTAGAAAAAAAATTAAAATTATAGAAAAAATTATAGATAATCTTCATTTAAAAAATGTGTATCCTATTTGGATACGTGCAGAAAAATTAGAAAATAAATTTGATTTTGTGGTAACTAGAGCTGTAAATAAAATAGATATTATCCATAATTGGATAAAAGATAAATTTAAATATAAATCCAATTATAAAATTATAAATGGAACTTTCTACCTGAAAGGAGGAAATCTTTATGATGAATTAAAAAAATTTCCTCATGCCATAGAATATCCTTTAAATCATTATTTTGAAGAACCATTTTTTATAACTAAAAAAGTTGTTTGGATTTCTAATATTTAAATAGAATAGAAAAATGAATCCTAAAAAAATTTTTGTAGAAAAAGTAAAACAAAAAGGTGGATGGGTGAATGCTCATGCTCATTTAGATAGAGCTTATACTCTCACAAAAAAAAATTTTAAATATTCTTATTCTCCCCTTCAAAAAAAATGGTATCTGATTGATGAAATGAAACGTTTAGCTACAGAAGAAGATATTTATATTCGTATGGAAAAAGCTTTAGAATATTTTTTAATGCAAGGGACACAAGCTTTATGTTCTTTTATCGATGTAGATGAAATTATAGAAGACAGAGCCTTGAAAGCCGCTAAAAAGTTAAAAAATAATTATGGAAATTCTATTCATATTTGTTTTGCAAATCAAGTTCTTAAAGGCGTATTGAATCAAAAATCAAAATATTGGTTCGATAAATCAATAGAATTTGTGGACATTATTGGAGGATTACCTGCAATAGATTTTGGAAAAGAAGATGACCATTTAGATATCTTATTACAAACAGCTAAAAAAAAAGGAAAAATGGTGCATGTCCATGTAGATCAATTTAATACTAGCGGAGAAAAAGAAACTGAAAAATTAGCAAAAAAAACGATTGAATATGAAATGCAAGGAAAGGTAGTAGCGATACATAGTATTTCTTTAGCTGCACATGCTAGAGATTATCGTTATAAAATATACCAATTAATGAAAAAAGCGGATTTAATGGTAATATCTTGTCCCATTGCTTGGATTGATCATACCAGAAGTGAACGTTTAACTCCTAGCCATAATTCTATCACTCCAGTGGATGAAATGGTTCCTGAAGGAATTATAGTAGCTTTTGGAACAGATAATATTTGTGACATATATAAACCTTTTTCTGATGGAAATCTATGGATAGAGCTACGAGTTATGTTGGAAGCTTGTCATTATTATGATATAGATCATTTGGTGAAAATTGCGACAATAAATGGATTAAAAGTATTAGGATTGGTAGATAAGTAACTTATTTTTTCACTATTTTTTCGGGACGCATTTGTGGAAAAAGTAAAACTTCTTGAATCGATTTTTTTTGAGTAAGTAACATAACTAAACGATCTATTCCAATTCCAATACCTGCAGTAGGAGGCATACCAAATTCTAAAGCACGTATAAAATCTTGATCTATAAATAGAGATTCGTCTTTTATGTTCTCTCTTTCAGAGAATTTCATCTGTTCTCGTAAACGATCAAGTTGATCGATAGGATCATTAAGTTCTGAATAAGCATTAGCAATTTCTTGTCCATTTATAATGAGTTCAAAACGTTCTGATAAATTTTCTTTATCACGATGTCTTTTAGTTAAAGGACTCATTTCAACAGGATAATCAATAATAAAAGTAGGATTTATGTAATTTTTTTCGCATTTTTCTTCAAAAATGTTCTCAATCAGTTTAGCTTTACTCATTTTTATATTTTCTTCTATATGCAATTTTTTACAAACTTTTCTTAACTCTTCTTTTCCCATTTCTTTAAGATCAAATCCGGTATATTTTTTAATAGAATCCAATATGGAAATCCTAGGAAAAGGAGTTTGAAAACTAATAAGATTATTTTCTTTTTTTGTAAATTCGTTCCAGATACATTTCATAAACTTTTCTGTAAAATTCATCATCCAGTAATAATCTTTATAAGCGACATAAAGTTCTAATACAGTAAATTCTGGATTATGAAGACGATCCATTCCCTCATTTCTAAAATTTCTAGAGAATTCATATACACCGTGAAATCCACCAATAATCAATCTTTTTAAATAAAGTTCATTAGCTATACGTAAATACAATGGAATTCCTAGTGTATTATGATACGTTTCAAAAGGACGAGCTATAGCTCCTCCAGGGATAGATTGTAAAATAGGAGTATCTACTTCTAGATATCCTTTATCATCCAAAAAATTTCTTATTTTTTGGATGATACGAGTTCGTTTCAAAAAAATTTCTTTTACATGATCATTGACAATAAGATCAACATAACGCATACGATAACGTTGTTCCGTATTAGAAAAAGCATCATATATTTTTTTATTTTTATCCATTTTTACTTGTGGTAAGGGTCGTATAGATTTGGATAGTAAAGTCAATTGATGAACATGTATGGTCATTTCATCCATTTTTGTCTTAAATAAAATTCCTTTTATTCCAATAATATCTCCTGTGTCTATAAGTTTTTTTAAAAAAATATTGTAAGCATCTTCTTTTTTTATTTGATCCGAAAATAAATGATTATGAGTCAAATATATTTGCATACAACCCGTATGATCTTTAATCTCTCCAAAAGAGGCTTTTCCTAAAATTCGCAAACGCATTAACCGTCCAGCTATACTTATAGTTTCTTTTTCCGTGAAATTTTTTTGTATATTATAAATGGTAGTAGTTACTACATATTCTTCTGCTGGATAAGGGTTTATTCCCAACATTTTCAGTTGATCTAGTTTTTTTCTTCGGATAATCTGTTGTTCTGATAAATAGGTCATAGACTGATTTGTGTATATGTCTACTATATGAAACGAATGAATTGAACAAAACGAAGGTACATTTGTTTTTTTTATTATATAAATTTTTCAAAAACTATGAAAAAAAAAATACTTTTTTTTGAAGATCTAGGAAAAAAAGAATATCAAGAAACTTGGAAATATCAGAAAAAATTATTTGATGACATCATACAAAAAAAAGTCAATAATATACCGGATAAAAAAGCAGGATATCTTCTCTTTGTAGAGCACCCTCATGTATATACTATAGGTAAAAATGGTAAAAAAGATAAACATTTGTTGGTTTCGTCAGATTTTTTAAAAAAAATCGATGTTTCTTTTCATCAAACAGATAGAGGGGGTGATATCACTTACCATGGACCTGGACAGTTGATCGGATACCCTATTTTAAATATGGATTATTTTTTTATGGATATTCATAAATACCTTCGTCTTTTAGAAGAAGTGATGATCCATTTTTTATGGAAAAATTATGCAATAAAGGGAGAAAGAAAAAAAGGAAAAACAGGGGTTTGGTTTAGGGTAAAAAACGGAAAATCCAGAAAAATATGTTCAATAGGAATCAGAATGAGTAGATGGGTTACTATGCATGGATTTGCTTTAAATGTAAATACAGATTTACAGTATTTTAATTATATTATTCCTTGTGGAATTTATAATCAAGAAGTGACTTCTTTAAAAAAAGAATTGAAAAAGAATGATATTTCTTTTCAAAAAGTTAAAAGTATGGTAAAAAAATCTTTTCAAGAAATTTTTAATGTAGAATTCATCAACGTACCGAAAAAATTGAATTTTTAATTTATTGGTTCGGCGATCATAATTCCATCTTTGTCTACTTTTGTGATTAATACATCTTGTAATGTATTTTCATATGTAGTATAAGAGTTGTATAAATTTAATGGCATCTTAATTCGAATATAATTTTCTGTATATCCATACAAATATTTTTTATTGTGATTATTCTTTTCGAATAAGACGGTTTTTTTAGTAAAAATTTGCTTTTTACAAAAAAAACGATATTTTTTGTTTGAAAGGATTCTCAAAATTTTATTCCGTTTCCATTGTATTTTTTTAGATACATTTTCCTGCATAGCACTGGATTTTGTATTTGGTCTCGCAGAATAGGTAAATATATGTAAAGATGAAATTTCTAATTTTTTCAAAAAATGATAAGTTTCCAAAAAATGTTTATGTGTTTCTCCAGGATACCCAACAATAATATCTGAACCGATATAAGCATCTGGCATTAAACATCGAATTTTTTTTACTTTTTCTTGATAAAGTTCTCGTATGTAACGTCTATGCATTTTTCCCAAAATATCATTGCTTCCAGACTGTAAAGGGATATGAAAATGTGGGACAAAATGTTTGCTTTTAGACAAAAATTCAATACATTCATTTTTAAGTAAATTCGGCTCTATAGAGGATAAACGGATTCTTCCTTTTTCTTGTATTTGATCTATAGCTTGTATTAAATCAAAAAATGTGTATAACCGTCGATTTTCTCCGTATATATTTTTTCCATAGTCTCCTATATTAACACCTGTTAACACGATTTCTTTGACTCCTTGATTAAAAAGAAATCTAATATTTTTCAATATATTTTCTATACTCTCAGAACGAGACTCCCCTCTCAACATAGGAATAATGCAATAACTGCATTTATAATCACATCCATCCTGTATTTTTAAAAAAGAACGAGTTCTATCTCCAATGGAAAACGATGAATAATAAGTTCTTTTCGAAAGAAAATTTGCATAATATTTATTTTCTTTATCTCTATTAAGATAATCTATGATTTTAAATTTTTCTTCATTTCCTAGAACGATATCTACTCCAATAATAGAAGACACTTCTTTAGGATTCAGTTGAGCATAACATCCTATTGCTACAATAATAGCTTCTGAATTTTTATTCATAGCAGAACGTACAATATGCTTCAATTCCATTTCTGCATTTTTTGTTACAGAACAACTATTGATCACATAAATATCTGCATAACTCTTGAAAGAAACATGTTGATAATATAAGTTAGAAAATTTTCTTGCTATAGTAGAGGTCTCTGCGTAATTGAGTTTACACCCCATGGTATAAAATGCTACTTTTTTTTTCAACATTCTGTCCGTAGAATACAATTCTCTTTAATTAATTAAGATGAAAAATAATCTTCAATCCCACTATGACTGGCTTTTATAGCTTTTTTTCCTTTTTTCCAATTTGCTGGACATACTTCTCCACTTTTTTCATAATATTGAAGAGCATCTATCATACGAATAGCTTCATGTACATTTCGACCTAAAGGAAAATCATTAATTAAAAGATGTCTTATGATTCCTTCTTTATCTATTAAAAATAATCCTCTATAAGCAATAAGTTCTCCAGTCGCTTTCAATCCTTCATTATTACAAATCCAATTTCCAGATAATACTCCATAATTATGAGATATGGTCTTATTTATGTCAGAAACAATAGGATAAGTGATCCCATGAATTCCCCCTTTTTCTTTTGGTATCTGTAACCAAGCCCAATGAGATTGTTCTGTATCCGTAGATACAGCAATAATTTGTACATTTCTCATTTCAAAATCCTGAATTTTTTCTTGAAATGCATATATTTCTGTAGGACAAACAAAAGTAAAATCTTTAGGATAAAAAAAAAGTAAAACATATTTACTTCCTTTAAATTGTTCTAAAGTAAAATTTGGTACAATATTTTTTCCATTTAATACCGCACTAGCCGTAAAATTAGGCGCTTTTTTTGAAATCAATGTATTCATTTTTTCGTATTTATATGCACGAATTTACCAAAACTTAAAAAAAGAAAAAAATAATTAAAAAAAAGAATTATACATATCTATGTAACTTTTTATGAAGTTTATTTTTTATATTTGTTAAATGCATAATTTTTTTTATAAAAACTTTTCTATCTTCATCTTTTGCAAGATAATTCTGATAATGTATGATTTCTTTTTGAATCAATTTAGAAATATATAAAGATTTATATCTCAATAAAATATCAATCATATATTGATTCATGTGATCCTCTTTAGAGGAAACTTGTATTCCTTTTTTATCCCATTTGGATAATGAATAAAATTTTGTATTTTTTTTATAAAAAAATTTTGATAAATTCGTTTTTTTCTTTTGTAAACAAATTTGATCAAATATTTCTTGGTTCTTATTCAAAGAAAAACGTAAATTCCAGCATTTAAAAACGTGTAATACTTCTTCTAAAACCGTTGTGTTGTATTTTTCTTTTTTTATGATTTGATTTCCATGATTTAAAATCAATTGAATTAATTCATCTTCAAGAACAAGAATAGTGTTTGTTTTTTTTGAAAAAAACGTTATGTTTTCCTTAACGAAACTAAGTTTATGCACATTCTTTTCGCTTATTCTTTTCAGTTCTGAAATCAGAATTTTTTGACGAATATTCAGTATTTTTGAAGCTTCTTGCAGATATAATTCTTTTTGAATAACATTGGATATTTTTGAAATACTATTCAAAATATTTTTTACTAAAAATGATTTTTTTATGGGATCATGTTTATGAAACTTTTCATATATTTTTTGTTTAAAGGAAACAAAATTATAACTATTTTTTGCTAAAAAATCTCTGAGTTGAGAAAAAGAATATTTTTTGGATATAAAATCTGGATCTTCTCCATTATAAATAAATAATATGCGTAAATTCATTTCTTGTTCTAGCATCATATTAATTCCTCTTAAAGAGGCTTTAATTCCAGAACGATCTCCATCATAAAAAAGAACAATATTTTTTGTAAATTTTTTTATTAATAAAATTTGATCCACAGTAAGTGAAATGCCAGAAGAAGATACTACATTTTTTATCCTAGATTGATATAAAGAAATAACATCTGTATATCCTTCCACTAAATAACAAAAATTTTCTTTTAAAATGTTTTTTTTAGCTTGAAACAAGCCATATAAAATTTTACTTTTTTGAAAAATATTACTTTCTGATGAATTTATATATTTAGTGGAATATCTATAATCAATATTTCGACCTCCAAAACCTATAACTTTTCCTGATAAATTATGGATTGGAAACATCACACGTTGACGGAAACAATCAAAAAAATGATTGTATTTATTGAGAACTGTTAACCCAGATTTTTTTATATTACGTATTGTAAATCCTTGTTTTAATGCTGTTTTTGTAAGTATATTCCAAGAAATTGGAGCATATCCTAATTCGAATTTTTTAATTATTTTTATGTCAAAACCCCTTTTTTGAATTAAATAATTCAATCCATTTTCCTGTCCTTCTTTGGTAGAATGTAATTGATTCATAAAAAAACGTTTTGCATAATCTTGTATCAAGTATAATTGATCATATTCTTCTTCTTTATATTTACTACGTTTATGATCGTTATTATCTATCTTAATATTATATTTCTTGGCAAGAAAACGTAATGATTCTTCATAAGTAAAATGTTCATGTTCCATAAGAAAAGTGATGATATTCCCTCCTTTTCCAGAACTAAAATCTTTCCATATTTTTTTCGTAGGAGAAACTATAAGAGAAGGTGTTTTTTCATGAGAAAAAGGACTTAGTCCTCTATAATTTAAACCACTTTTTTTTAATTCTACAAAATTTCCAATAACATCTTCTATGCAAGAAACAGAAAGTATTTTTTTTATAGTTTCTTTATAAATCATAACATAATATCATTGTTTAATTTCCGAATTTCATTCTATGAATAATTTTTTTTGGGTTAGAATCAGAAAAAATAGTAGTGCCTGCCACTAATATATCTGCTCCATTTTTGAATAATAAAGAAGAATTTTCTAAATTAATTCCTCCATCTACTTCTATAAGAGCAGGAGAATCTTTTTTTAAGATTAAATCTTTAGTATCTTCTAATTTTTTATATGTTTGATAAATGAATTTTTGTCCACTATAACCAGGATTTACACTCATCAATAAAACAAAATCTATATCTTTAATAATATCTTGTAAAAGAAAAATTGGAGTATGTGGATTCACAGCGACACCCACCTTCATTCCATTTTTTTTAATATAATAAATGGTTCTGTTTAAATGAATGCAAGCTTCATAATGAATATGTAAATGATCGGCTCCACAAGCTTTTAACTGTTCTATATAGCGTTCTGGTTGCAATATCATTAAATGTACATCTATAGGTTTATGAGCGTATTTTTTAACATATTTAGTAAACAAAAATCCAAAAGAAATATTAGAAACAAAAGAAGAATCCATTATATCAATATGAAACCAATCTGCTTCACTTTTATTCAGCATTTCTATATCACGATATAAAAAAGCTAAATTTGCTGAAAGTAAAGATGGAGATATAATTTTTTTCATATTTAAGAGTTCATTCAGATTTAGAGGTTTTTTTTTGATTATGAAATCATAGCTTCACTAATTCCAGTATGAGAAAAACCTCCATCATGATATAAATTTTGCATAGTTACTTTTCTTGTTAAATCTGAAAAAAGTGTAATTATATAATTAGCACAATCTTGTGTAGAAGCGTTTCCTAACGGAGATATTTTTTCAGATAATATGAAAAGTTTATTAAACCCTTTAATGCCTTTTGCTGATCGTGTGATACTAGGAGATTGTGATACCGTATTCACCCTTACCTTTTCTTTGATTCCCCAATGATATCCAAAATTACGTGTAATACTTTCTAAATATGATTTATAATCTGACATATCTCCATAATGTGGAAAACTTCGTTGAGAAGCTATATATGTTATAGCTACAATAGAACCCCATTTATTCATCGCTTTTTTATTCCAAGCAGTTTGCATAATTTTATGATAAGAGACAGCAGATATTTCCCATCCTTTTCTTAAAAAATCATAATTTAAAGAGGGATAAGTTAAATCTTTTCGTATATTCATAGACATAGCTATAGAATGCAATATAAAATCTATTTTTCCTCCAAAATGATCCAATGTTTTTTCAAATAAAATATTTAGATCTGGGATGGAAGTAGCATCTGCTGGAATCACCATAGATTTTGTTTTATTAGATAATTCATAAATTTTACCTATTCTTAAAGAAGCTGGCGTATTGGTTAATACGAAAGATGCTTTTTCTTCATAAGCGCGTTCTGCAACCTTCCAAGCAATAGAATTCTCATCCAAGGCTCCAAATATAATTCCTTTTTTTCCTTTCAATAGATTGTAAGACATAGTTAAAAAATATTTCACTAATAAAAATACCTATTTTTTGAAATATTAAATATTTCCTTTATAACGGATAAATAGTCTAACTTTTCCCATGTGAAAAGTTCTACTTCTTGTTTTTTTTGATTCCCTTCTGTATCCAAAAAAGATTTATTCACTTTTTTTGGAATTTTTCCCATATGTCCATACACAGATGTTTCTTCATACATTGGGTTCCGCAATTTTAATCTTTTTTCTATAGCATAAGGACGTAAATCAAAAATTTTATTTATATTCGACACAATGTTTTCATTATCTATTTTTGATTTACCATAAGTATTTACAAAAATTCCTATGGGTTCTGCAATGCCTGCCGCGTAAGATATTTGAATCTGTAATTCATCTGAAATTCCTGCTGCCACTAAGTTCTTAGCTATATGTCGAGCCGCATAAGATCCAGATCTATCCATCTTAGATGGATCTTTTCCAGAAAAAGCTCCTCCTCCATGAGATCCTCTTCCTCCATAAGTATCTACTATAATCTTTCTTCCGGTAAGACCCGTATCACCATGAGGTCCTCCCGTGACAAATTTTCCTGTTGAATTGATGTAATATTTTGTTTGATCCGTAAATAATTTTTTTACATTCTTTATATTATTCATTACTCTTGGTATGAGAATATTTTTAACATCATCAACTATCCGTTGATGCATTCTTTCTTTTGTATCAAATTCATCATGTTGAGTTGAAATGACAATAGCGTGAATATGAACTGGAACATTAGCATCAGAATATTCTAAAGTTACTTGAGATTTTGCATCTGGACGTAAATAAGTCATTTTTTTTCCTTCATTTCTAAGATATGAAAGTTCCTTTAATATATGATGTGATATCTCTAATGACAAAGGCATATAATTTTCTGTTTCTTTCACAGCATAACCAAAAACAATACATTGATCCCCAGACCCTTGTTCTTCTTTTTTTGATCGTTGAATCCCTTCTAATAAATCCAAAGATTGTTCTTGAATAGAAGAAAGAACACCACAAGAATCTGCATTGAATCTATATTCATTTTTAGTATACCCTATTTTCCTAAGAGTGTCACGAGCTATTTTTTTAACATTAACCCAGGTATTAGAATTGACTTCTCCAGCTAATATAATTTGTCCCGTGGTGACTAGAGTTTCTATAGCTACTTTTGCATCTGGGTCACACGCTAAAAAATGATCTAATATAGAATCAGATATTTGATCTGAAATTTTGTCAGGATGACCTTCTGAAACAGATTCACTGGTGAATAAATAAGCCATTTTTAGGACTAAAAATTTATAAATTACCTGATTTGATTCTGAATTTTAATAGATTCTTGATGCAAAAGTTGAAAAATTCCTTCAAGAAATTCTTCAGAAATTCCTAAACTTTTACCCAAATTAAGAGATTTTTTCATTATATCTTTCCACCTATTGGGTTGAAAAATTGCAATATCTGAAGATTTTTTCAAAGTCCCTAATTTTTTAGAAATCTTCATTCTTTCTGCTAAAAGTGCAATAATATTTTCATCTAGTTCATCAATTAAAATCCTAAAAGAATCTAAATTTAAATATCTTTTACTTTTTTGATCACATTTTTTGATATATGTTAATTCTTTTAACATTTCCAAAAGATTTTCGGGAGTAATTTGTTGTTGAGCGTCGCTCCAAGCATGATCGGGATCACAATGACTTTCTACCATTAATCCTTCATATTGAAAATGATAAGCTTTTTTTGCTATATCTAAAATTCCTTCTTTATTTCCACAAATATGTGAAGGATCACATATAATAGGGATTCTAGGAATAAGACTTCTAAAATTTAACAAAAGACTCCAATTAGGTTGATTTCTATATTTGTAATTTTTATAGGTATAAAACCCACGATGTATGACTCCTAATTTTTTAATTCCTTTACCTAATAAACGCTCTAAAGCTCCTGTCCATAATTCTATATCAGGATGAATAGGATTTTTTACCAGAATAATTTTATTATTTTCTCCTTCCAAAGCGTCCGCTATTTCTTGAATTGTAAAAGGACTAGCCGTGCTTCTAGCTCCTATCCAAAGAATATCTATTCCAAAAGAAATGGCTAATTTCACATGTTCAGCATTTGCTATTTCTGTAGCCACCATGAATCCCGTACTTTTTTTTACTTTACGAAGCCATTCAAGTCCTTTTTGTCCAACTCCCTCAAAATTATTGGGCTTTGTTCTAGGTTTCCATATTCCAGCTCGAAAAACTTGAACATAAGAAGGATTCAATCGATTAGCGGTTTCTAATATTTGTTGTTCATTTTCCGCACTACAAGGACCAGATATAATGAAAGGTTTATTACATTGATCAATCCAAGATCTGTCTATACTATTGTTCAATTTATCCATCACATTAATTTACACATATTTTTTATCTTTTATATTGTTAGCCTTTTTCATATATTGATCTATTTTATGAAATTCTTTGTTTATTAAATGATTACGAAATTTATTTAAATGATCAATATAAAAATCTATAGCTTGAATCATATTTTTTCTATTAGAAATAAAAATAGGCAACCATGTTTCAGGCTTACTTTTCGCTAAACGTGTAGTAGAATCTAATCCACTCCCCATCATATTATTAAAAATTTTTTCTTCATGTTTAAATTTTTTTAAAACTGTATTAGCTAAAGCAAAGGAAACTACATGAGGTAAATGGGATATATAAGCAATATATGAATCATGTTCTTTAGAAGTCATATAAATCATCCGCATTTTCATAATAGAATAGATTTTTGTAACTACATTCATTGCATCTGGATCACTAAGTTCAGAATCACAAATGATGCATTTTTTTTTATAAAACAAATCAGAATAAGCTGAAATAGGTCCAGAATTTTCAATTCCTGCAATCGGATGTGTCGCTACAAAGCGACTTCTTTTAGGATGAGAATCAATCTTATTACAAATATCATATTTAGTAGATCCCGTATCTAAAATAACTGTATCCGTACTGATTATATTCAGAATACTTGGAAGTATTTTTTCTATTTCATCTACGGGAATAGATAAAACAATTACTGAAGATTGCAGGATGAGATCCTGCAAAGGAATTATTTCATCTACAATTCCAAGTTTCACAGCATGTAAAGCATTTTTTTTATTCGAATCTGTTCCTATAAATTTATCTCCGAAATTGGATTTTCTTAATCCTAACCCAATGGATCCCCCAATCAATCCTAATCCTATGATTCCAATATTCATGAACAAATTCTATTTTTTGCCTGTTCCAAAATTTTTACTGGACAACACATAGAAAATCTTACATATCCTTTGCCATTATGACCAAATACTCTTCCAGGAGTGACAAATATGTGATAAGTTTCTAGAAATTTTTTGGACCATATATAATCATTTTTATTTGCATCAGTGATTTTCGCCCAAACAAATATTCCAGAACTTTTTATTGTATATTTTAAATTTAAAAAATCACATATATCCCATATAATTTTTCTTCGTTTAAGATATTCTATATTGAGTTTTTCAAACCATTTTGAATCATGATTCATGGCTTCTATGGCTCCAATTTGTATGGGATAATACATACCGGAATCCATTTGACTTTTTACTTTCAATATATTTTTAATAAATTCCTTTTTTCCTATTATCATTCCAACACGCCATCCAGGCATATTATAACTTTTACTTAAAGAATTTAATTCCAAAGCTATATTTTTAGCTCCTTTTACATTAAAAATACTTAAAGGACGTTCTTGATTCAAGATAAAACCATAAGGATTGTCATGAACAAGTAATACATGATTTTTTTTCGCAAAAAAAACAATTTTTTCTAATTCTTCAAAAGAAATGGTTGCCCCAGTAGGCATGTGAGGATAATTGATCCACATCATTTTTGCCTTTGTATTAGATATATTTTCCAATCTTGGAACCCAATTATCATTCTCATAAAGATCATAATAAACAATTTTTGCTTCCAAAAGTTTTGATATAGAGGAATAAGTAGGATATCCCGGATCAGAAATTAATACTTTATCCCCTTTATTTAAATAAGACATGCTTATATACATAATTCCTTCCTTAGAACCCATTAATGGTAAAATTTCATTTTCAGGATCCACATCAACTTGATATACTTTTTTATACCAATTAGAAATGGAATGACGAAATGCTTCAATTCCAATATAGCTTTGATAAGTATTAGCATGTTTTAATTCTGACGCTTTTTTCATTTTATGTACCACCCCATATGGTGGAAGAAGATCAGGATTACCGATTCCCAAATTAATGATTTTCACTCCATTTTTTTCTAAATTATGAATTTCCTTCATTTTTTCTGAAAAAAAATATTCCGATATTTTATGCGTTCTTTTTGCTGCTACAATCATTACATTAGGATCTAATTCTACCATTTTTATATTCTCCCATAATAGACAATTTATGAAGACAGGGTATTTTTTGTATTTGTTTTTTCATCTTTTCATAATCTTTTATATCGTTGAATATAATATCCACATAAAATGAATATTCCCAAGGCCTTTGTATGATAGGAATGGATTGTATTTTCGTCATGTTAATTCCAAGACTCGATATAAAACTCAATATCTTAGACAAACTACCAGTAGTATGGAATATTTTAAATATTAATGAAGCTTTATTGAAATAATTATTTTCTTGTTTATAATAATTTTTAATAATGAAGAATCTAGTAAAATTACTTGTAATCGTTTGTATATTTTTGGAAATGATTTCCAAACCGTATTCTTTAGCCGCATTTTCAGACGCTATTGCAGCCAAACCTTTTTTTTCGCATGTAGAAATATATTTAGCAGCAGCAGCTGTATCTGAATATTCGGATATTTTTATATAAGGATGCGCACCTATGAATGATTCACATTGTAAAATAGCCATAGGATGAGAATATATTTCCTTAATATCTTCTATATTTTGTACGGTATAAGCCATGAGATGATGTTGTATCGGCATATAGACCTCTCCCACTATTTTTAAATTATATTCAGATAAAAGACTGTAATTTGTCAAAATTGTTCCCGCTATAGTATTTTCTATAGCCATAACTCCAATATCTACATCAGATTTGGCAACAGAAACAGCCAATTCTCTAAAAGAAGAACATTCTATCAACTTATAATTACATCCTTCAAAATATCTGGAAACAGCTGCATGATGAAAACACCCCTTAACCCCTTGTATCGCTATTTTTTTCATGAACCCAAAAAAAAGATTGAATCATTATCAATCAAGCGGATAAAACTTGAAGCAAATATAAAAAATTATTCTATTTTATACAATTTTTTCAATTTTTCACAATGTAAAATGATTCAAAATGATTCAATATGAATTGACAACAAAAGATTAAAACAGTTAACTTTATGTTTTCGTATTCTACTATTTATTTATGCATATGCAAAAGAAAAAATCTTCTATAGGATGGAGGAATGAAAACAAGCACCCTTCTCTATCAGAAGTTTTTTCTTCCGTTTCTGTCCCTAAACAGAAAGGAATATGGAAAAAACTTTTTGCTTTTACTGGTCCAGGATTATTAATTGCTGTAGGATATATGGATCCAGGAAATTGGGCTACAGATATTGCTGGAGGAGCTAAATTTGGTTATATGCTTTTATCCGTCATTTTTATATCTAATTTTTTTGCTATTATTTTGCAACATTTAGCTTTAAAATTAGGAATTGTTTGTGAAAGAGATTTAGCACAAGCTTGTAGGGATCATTATCCCCCCTTTATAAGCTTTAGCTTATGGATATTATGCGAAATTTCTATTGCAGCTTGTGATTTAGCTGAAATCATTGGTTCCGTATTAGCTTTAAAATTGCTTTTTGGCATTCCTATTACATGGGGCGTATTAATTACAGCTATAGATGTTTTAATTATTTTATTTTTCCAATATAAAGGGTTTAGATATATTGAAAGTGTAGTCGCCGCTTTAATTTTTACAATTTTAATTTGTTTTAGTTTTGAAATTATTAGCTCTAAACCTGAAATTTTTCCTATATTAAAAGGAATTGTCCCTAATCCTGAAATTATAAAAAATTCGCGTTCTTTTTATATATCTATAGGAATATTAGGAGCTACAGTAATGCCTCATAATCTTTATCTTCACTCAAGTATCATACAAACCAGAGATTATCCACGGACTATTGAAGGAAAAAAAATGGCTATAAAATACGCGACTATAGACAGTACCTTATCTTTATCTTTAGCATTTTTTATTAATGCAGCTATATTAATTATATCAGCAGCCACTTTTCATAAAACTGGACATACAGAAATTTCAGACATTATGGATGCACACAAACTTCTAACTCCTATACTAGGTTCTAGCCTTGCAGGAGTTTTTTTTGCATTAGCTTTACTCGCATCAGGACAAAATTCCACATTAACTGGAACTTTAGCTGGACAAATAGTTATGGAAGGCTTTATTAATATAAAATTAAAACCTTGGATACGAAGATTAATTACGAGACTTATAGCTATTGTTCCAGCTATGATTGCCTCTATTGTTTATGGAGAAAAAGGAACAACTGAATTATTAATAATTAGTCAAATCATTTTATCCGTACAATTAAGTTTTGCGATTATTCCATTAGTTAATTTTACAGGAGATAATGAAAAAATGGGATCATTTGTAAATGGGCCCATTTTAAAAATATCAGCTTGGTTGATTACCGTCATCATTGTCTTTCTAAATTTATTTTTGTTATATGATACTTTATTGGGATGAAGATAATATTTCAAAATTTAACGTAAACTCACGTTTTTGATGTAATCGAATACTTGCTTGATGTTTTCCTATTGTTTTAATTACTTTATTTCCAGGTATTCTAATAAATTTTTTATCTATATCAATTCCTTCTTTTTTAAGAATTTTTATCAAATATTGATTATTAATCGAACCGAAAAGTTTTCCTCCTTTTCCAACCTTAACTGATATTTTAATAGTTAATTTACTTAATTTTTCTTCTATTTCTTTCGATTTTTCAATTAAAAAATTTTCTTTTTTAGAACGTTGTTTTAATATTTCATGAATATTTTTTATAGTCCCAGGCAATGCTAATACAGCATATCCTTTAGGAATTAGATAGTTTCTAGCATAACCAGGTTTTACATCTAATTCATCGTATTGAAATCCTAAATTTTCTACGTCTTTTTTGAGAAGAATTTTCATTTTATCTTAAATCATCTGTAACAAAAGGTAAAAGCCCAATCTGTCTACATCTTTTTATCGCCGCATTTAATTTATTTTGATTTTTTTGTAAAGTACCTGTGATACGACGTGGTAGAATTTTTCCTTGCGAATTCAAAAATTTGATTAAAAATGTAGGATCTTTATAATCTATATATTTTATATTATTTTTTTCAAAGAAGCAATATCTTTTTTCTACTTTGGTTTCTATTTTAATAGGAGATAAATATCTTAATTCATTATCTACTACTTGTACTTTTTTTGCATGTTGAGAGGTTTCCTCTAATATCATAATTATAATTATTCGTCTTTTTTTAACAATTTTTTTATTCTTTTTTCTGCATATTCTATTCCATATTTATTTAATTTTACAGTCAAAAAACGTAAAATACGCTCATCTTGTCTTAATTTCAATTCTAAATTAGAAATTAAATCAGAATTTAACAAAAATTCAAATAAGTGATAACAACCGCTTTGTTTTTTTTGAATGGAATAAGCTAATTTTTTCAAACCCCAATGTTCCTGATGAACGATTTTTCCTTTTTTTTGTATGATATAATCTTCATATTCTTTTGCTGTTTTTTTTGCTTGATCATCAGATAATATGGGGGTTATTATGATAACATTTTCATAATGTTTAAGCATTGAATTTTTTTTTACGAAAATATAAATCTATATTTTTATGTTCTTTTTTCAAAAATATTCTAAATTTTTTCTTTAATTCGATTGATCAATTTTTCGATTCTTCGTATACTTTCTTGTTTTCCTAGCATTTCCAAAATAATGAAAATATCAATTCCTTTTAGAGAACCCACTAAAGCTAAACGAAATAATGGCATGATTTTATGTTTATTTTTTATTGTTTGAAACAAAAATTTCAAATTTACAGATGTAAATGGATTCATATCATATAACAATATTTTGGCGTTATCTAATTGAAGTATGGTATTTTTATGACAAATTTTATTGAAAAAATTATCTTCATAAGAACTAGGAGAAACAAAAAAATAAAAAGAATGTTTCCATATTTCATGAATAAAATGAATCCTATTTATTGTTAAATGAATTACTTTCCATAAATAATCTTTTTTGCATAAAATAGAACGTGTTTTTATTTCTTCGAAAAGAAATGCAAATATTTCTTCTTTTTTTTTATTTAAATGTTTTTTATTAAACCAATTTATTTTTTTAATATCAAAATAAACTCCAGATTTATTTATTTTTTCTAAAGAAAATAAGTGGATTAATTCTTGTAAAGAAAAAATTTCCTTTTCAACTCCAGGATTCCAACCTAATAAAGCTAACATATTCACAAATGCTTCTGGCAAATAACCTAATTCCCTATATCCTGGTATGATAATTTTTGTTTTTGGAATTTTCCATTGTATAGGATATATAGGAAAATTTAAACTACCTGTATTTCTTTTGCTAATTTTTCCTTTTCCATTATTTCTTAAAATTAAAGGCAAATGTGCAAAATGAGGAAGGGACCACCCAAAAGCCTTATATAACAATACATGCAAGAACGTAGATGAAAGCCATTCTTCTCCTCTGATCACATGAGTAATTTTCATTAAATGATCGTCTATTGTATTTGCTAGATGATAAGTGGGGGCCCCATCAGATTTCAATAAAATTTTATCGTCTAAATGATCTGTATCAACAATTATATTGCCACGAATGATATCATACATTTTCAATTTTTCTCCAGGTTTTATTTTAAATCGAATCACATAAGAACAAGATCGCAATTTATCATGTAATTGTTCTGTTGTCAGAGTTAAAGAATTATTCAAGTCCATTCTAATTATAGAATTATAAGAAAAAGTTAATCCACGTTTGTTATATTCTTTTCTTTTTTTATCTATATCTTTATCTGTATCAAATGCATAATAAGCATAACCTTTTTTTAACAACTGATTGATGTACAAATGATAAATATCAATTCTTTTAGATTGATAATAAGGATAATAAGGACCTCCATATCCTACTCCTTCATCAGGTTCTATATGGCACCATTTTAATGTATTCAAAATATACAATTCAGAATTTTCAACAAATCTTTTTCGATCAGTATCTTCTATTCTCAGAATGAATGTTCCACCATGTTTTTTAGCAAAAAGATAATTATATAATGCGGTTCTGATTCCACCTAAATGAAGTGGGCCTGTAGGACTAGGAGCAAAACGAACTCTTACAGAATGTGATGACATAATTTTTAATTTTTATTAATCTAATAAATCTTATTTATTTGCCAATGCAAAATTTTGAAAAAATGTTTTTGAGTATATCTTCACTTGTGATTTCTCCCGTAATTTCTCCTAAATATCGTAATGCTTCTTTAAGATATATTGATATTAAATCTACTGAAAGTCCTTTATTAAAAGCATTATGTGCCAATGTAAGTTCTCTTAATGAAAGTTTTAAAGCTTCATAATGCCTGTATTGAGTTACCACTATTTTTTTTTCTTTTAATTTATCCAAAAACAAAGAACTCAAAGCATTGAGAACTCTTTTCACTTCATTATAATTTTTTGCCGAAATTTCAAAAAAATTTGAAATCTTTAACTTGAAATTTTCAAAATCATGAAAAGAGGATATATCTGATTTATTTGCTATGGCAAAAATGTTTTTTAATGGATATTTTTTGTAAATTTTTTTAATATCACTAACAATTTTTTGTTTTTTTTGATTTGAAACATCAAAAAGATATAATATTACTTGAGCTTCTTCTATTTTTTTCATGGTTTTTTCCACACCCATAGTTTCTATAGGATCTTTGGTTTTTCTAATTCCTGCTGTATCCAAAAAACGAAAAAGAATTCCATTTAAAATGATTTCTCCTTCCACACAATCTCTAGTGGTCCCTTCTATATGGGATATAATAGAACGATCTTCCTGAATCACCTGATTAAAAAAAGTAGATTTTCCCACATTGGGTTCTCCAATAATAACCACATAAATTCCTTTTTTTATAGCATTTCCTAACGAAAAAGATTCAATTAAATCTTTCAAAATCCCCTTTAATTCTTGTAAAAAAGAAAAAAGGTCTTCTCTCTTGACAAAGAGAAGATGATCTTCAGAAAAATCCAATTCCAATTCTAGTAAAGATGCAAAATCCAATAATTTTTTTCTTAAATCCTTAATAGTGTTAGCTAACGTTCCTTTAATCTGTTGTAAAGACATTTCATGACTGATTTTGTTTTCAGATACAATCAAATCAGCTATCGCCTCAGCTTGTGATAAATCCACTTTTTTATTTATAAAAGCACGAAATGTAAATTCTCCAGGACGAGCCAAACGAATTCCTTTTCTAACAAGCAATTGCAAAATCTGTTGTTGAATATAATCAGATCCATGACAAGAAATCTCTATCATATTCTCTCCTGTATAAGAAAAAGGAGATTTAAAAATAGAAACTAAAACTTGATCTAATAAATTATTATTTTCTGCTACAATATACCCTAAATGAATTGTATGTGTAGATTGGTTTTCCAATTTTTTTCCAGTTTTAATAGAAATAAAAATATTTTCAACAGTAGATATAGAATTTTTGCCAGAAATACGAATGACAGAAATAGCACTAGATCCAATAGGTGTTGCTAAAGCAACAATGGTATCATGATCTAAATCTAACATAAAAAAAATAATTATGTAAGATAAAATAAGTATTTTTTTTTGAAATTCGCATCATTTTAACATATGAAATCTTTTTACAAATTTTACCGTTTTTTTCAAAACACTCTTAAAAATTTATATCCAGAAGCTAAAGAAGTAGAAAATATCTTTTTTTTACTCACTACCCATATTTTTCAATGTGATAAAACAACTATTTTATTACGATTAAGTAGAAAAGAAAAAATAAATTTTTTTACTTATGATAAATTAATAAAAAAATTATGGGAATTAAAAAAAAATAGACCTATACAATATGTCATTGGTCATACCTATTTTTTTGACATGAAATTCATAGTTAATGAAAAAGTATTCATTCCAAGACCAGAAACAGAAGAACTTGTATATTGGATTCTACAGGATCATCACAAGGTCAATCGTAATCATTCTGTTCAAGTATTTGATATTGGAACAGGGAGTGGATGCATAAGTATTACTTTAAAAAAAAAAAAACCTGAAATTATACACATTTATGCCATTGACTCTGCTCAAGGGGCTCTTGATATAGCTAGTGAAAATGCAAAATTACATAATGTTAAAATTTCATTAAAAAATATAGATATTTTGAAAAACAGCATGAACATCCCTACAAAAATGAATAAAAATACTGTTAACATTGTCGTAAGTAATCCTCCTTATATCAGACTTTCTGAAAAAAAACTATTACATCCAAATATTGTTCAATATGAACCTTATCAAGCTTTATTTGTTCCTGACGAAGACCCTCTTATTTTTTATAAAAAAATTTCTTTTTGGATTAAAAAAAGATTTACTGGAATCGTTTATGTTTATTTTGAAATAAACCAATTTATTTACTTAGATATCATTGATTGTTTAAAACAAATAGGATTTACAAATATAGAAATAAGAAGAGATTTTCAAGGATTTTTTAGAATGATTCGTGCAATTTATTACGAAAAAAAATAATATAAATAATATAAAACAATATGGATAAAGATAAAATATATAAACTCAGAAAAGAATTGTTGAAATATAATGATCAATATTATAATTTTGATAATTCAGAAATATCAGACTTACATTTTGATAAAAAATTAAAAAAATTATCTTTTTTAGAAAAGAAATATCCTGAATTATATGATCCGACTTCACCTACAATAAAAATAGGAGCAGAAGTTCATGAAAGAAACTTTATATCTTCTGTTTATCATAAATACAAAATGTACTCTATTCAAAATACCTATTCTAAAAAAGAATTAATGATTTGGAAAACAAAAATAAGTAAATCAGTTCATTCTTTATCTTTTGTATGCGAACCCAAATATGATGGAGTTTCTATTAATTTAATTTATAAAAACGGATTTTTAATAAATGCGGTCACTCGTGGTGATGGAGAAAAAGGAGAAGATGTTACAAAAAATATAAAAACGATAAAATATATTCCTTTCGAATTAAGTGGAAAGAACCATCCTCCATATCTTGAAATACGTGGAGAAATTTTTCTTCCGATAAAGAATTTTATAGAAATCAATAAAAAACGTATCAAAAATGGACACAAACCTTATGCGAATCCAAGAAATACGGCCAGTGGAACATTGAAAATTCATGATACTCAAGAAGTACGTAAAAGAAATTTATTTTGTATAGCATTTCATGTTGTAGGAAATAATTTACCTTTTGATACACAATATGAAGCGATAAAATACATAAAATATTGGGGGTTTAAAACTCCGGAAACAACACGTTTTTGTAGGAACATGAAAGAAGTATATCATTTTATAGATTTTTGGAATATCTATCAAAATAAACGACCGTATCACACGGACGGAATAGTTATTAAAGTCAATGAACATAAAAAACAATCCATTTTAGGATTTACCAATAAATATCCACGTTGGGCTATAGCCTATAAATTTAGACAAAAATCGTATGAAACCAAATTATTAAATATTACGTTTCAAGTGGGACGTACAGGAATCATTACTCCTGTTGCCAATGTTATTCCTATTTTAATTGATGGAACTACAATCAAAAGAGTAGCACTTTATAATGATAATTTCATACAAAAAATGGGAATCCATTATGACGATGCACTTTTATTAGAAAAAGGAGGGAACATCATTCCAAAAGTCACAGAAATAAATATAAAAAAAAGATCAAATCAAACCTTTCCTGTATTTTTTTTAAAAAAATGCCCATCATGTAATAATATTTTAACGAAAAAAAATGAATTATTTTACTGCATTAATCAAAACTGTTTTTCTCAAAGAATAAAAAAAATCATACACTTTGTAAATGTTATGAATATAAAAAAAATCGGAAGCAAAATGATAAATAAACTATACGAAAAAGGTTTTTTATATAATTTTTATGATTTATATGAATTGAGAAAAGAAGAACTCCTTCAAATAGAAGGTATAAAAGAAAAATTGGCATGTAGCATTTTGAACAATATAGAAAAATCTAAAAAAAATCCCTATTGCAGAGTATTATTTTCCTTAGGGATTCGTTATGTAGGAGAATATATTTCCAAAAAACTGACAGAAAATTTTTTGGATCTCAATTCTTTGAGACATGCAAATTATCATCATCTAATTTCTATTTCTGGTATAGGAAAAAGAATTACAAAAAGCATCATTACTTATTTTTCAATGACAGAACATCAACGCATAGTTAAAATGCTTATAAAATACGGATTACATATTTATAAACGTCCTATAATGAAAAAATATTCTTTTATTGAAGGAAAATCTTTTGTATTTACAGGAAAATTATCTTCTATGACCCGTCATGAAGCTAAAAATATAGTAGAATTTTTAGGAGGAAGAGTCTATAATACTGTCAACAATAAAATTAATTTTATAGTAGTTGGAAAAAATTTTGGTTCCAAATTAAAAAAAAGTATGAAAAAAAATCATGTAAAAATTTTGACAGAACATATTTTTTTGAATGCGCTTCAAAAAGAAAAAAAAATAAAATAAATCAATTTTTAACGATTGTCAGCAATTCATTTAAGTCCGTATAGATGGTTTTGTTTTTCATATAGAAAACAGTATATTTAATTTATAAGTGGTGATATTGATTCTTCAATGAGTTAATCCATCATTTAAGTAAGAAATCTATTTTTTTTATGTTATTAAAAAATATATTTACAGAATCTGGATTTGAGTCTGAAGCGGAGTTTATACCCTTAATGAGTCAAGATGAAGAAGATCAATTACTCAAAGACGATATTCCTGAACAATTATGTATCTTAACAGTAAGAAATATGGTTTTGTATTCTGGAATTGTTTTTCCAATTATAGCAGGAAAAAGTGGATCTATCCAATTATTACAAGATGCTTATGGATTAGATAAAACAGTTGGAGTATTAACACAAAAAAATTCTGGTATAGAAAATCTTAGTGAAAAAGATTTGTATTCTATTGGAACGGTTGCTAAAATATTGAAATTATTGAAAATGCCTGATGGGAATACCACCGTTATTTTGCAGGGAAAAAGAAGATTTAAAGTCAATCGTTTTATTCAAAACGATCCATATTTTAAAGCAGAAATTATAGCGTTAGAAGAAAATAAACCTTCTTGTAAGGATAAAGAATACCTTGCTTTAGTAGAATCTATAAAAGAAATCGCAATAAAAATTATTCAAGATAATCCCAATATTCCATCAGAAGCAAGCATTGCTATTCGCAATATTGAAAGTCCTTCTTTTTTAATAAATTTTGTAGCAGCTAATATGAATTTAGCTACTAGAGATAAACAAAAATTGTTAGAATACGATGATTTGAAAAAAAGAGCAATGGAAACATTACGTTTTTTAAACGTAGAACATCAACAAATTAAATTAAAAAACGATATTCAATCTCGTGTTCGTAGTGATATGGACCAACAACAGAGAGAATATTTTTTGCATCAGCAAATTAAAGCCATACAAGAAGAACTAGGAGATATTTCTTATGAAAAAGAGATAGATGAAATGAGGGCTAAAGCTACCAGAAAAAAATGGCCTAAGGAAGCAAAAAAACAGTTTGATAGGGAATTACTAAAAATGCAAAGAACTAATCCTCAAATGCCAGAATATACGGTACAAAGAAATTATCTGGAATTGATGATAGATCTCCCTTGGGGGAGATATTCAAAAGATAATTTTGATTTGGAATATGCACAAAAAATATTAGACAGGGATCATTATGGATTGGAAAAAGTAAAAGAACGTATTATAGAATATTTAGCTGTATTAAAATTAAGGGGTGACATGCGTTCTCCTATTCTATGCTTTTATGGCCCCCCTGGAGTAGGAAAAACTTCTTTAGGAAGATCTATAGCTACTGCACTGAAAAGAAAATACGTTCGTATTTCTTTGGGAGGATTACATGATGAATCAGAAATACGGGGACACAGAAGAACTTATATAGGAGCGATGCCGGGTAGGTTATTACAATCTATTCGAAAAATAGGAACTTCAAATCCCGTTTTTGTTATAGATGAAATAGATAAAATGGGGATAGGAACAAATGGGGATCCTTCTTCTGCTATGTTAGAAGTTTTAGATCCGGAACAAAATACCTCGTTTTACGATAACTTTTTAGAAATGGGTTACGATTTATCAAAAGTATTGTTTATTGCTACAGCAAATTCTCTTTCCCATATTCAACCCGCTTTAATAGATAGAATGGAGGTTATAGAAATGAATGGATATACGGTAGAAGAAAAAACGCAAATTGTAAGAAAACATATATTACCTAAACAATTGAAAGATAATGGATTAAAAAAGTCAGATTTAGTCCTTGGAACAAAACAAATAGAAAAAGTTATTGAAAGCTATACAAGAGAATCTGGATTGAGAACTTTGGAAAAACATGTTGCTAAATTAGCACGTTATGTAGCTAAACATATTGCTATGAATAAGAAATATGTAAAGCATTTGAGTATTGAAAAAATAGAAAGCATTCTTGGAATTCCTAATGATCCAGATCGTTATGAAGAAAATAATATCCCAGGGGTCGTTACTGGTTTGGCTTGGACTCATTTTGGTGGAGATATTTTATATATTGAATCCAGTTTATCGAAAGGAAAAGGTCATTTAAGTATTACCGGAAATTTAGGAGAAGTGATGAAAGAATCTGCAACAATTGCTTTACAGTATATTAAAGCTCATTATCAAGAATTTAACATAGATCCTATAATGTTTGAAGAAAAAAATGTACATGTTCATGTTCCTGAAGGAGCTGTTCCTAAAGATGGGCCATCTGCAGGAATAACAATGTTAACATCTCTAGTATCAAGTTTTACGAAAAGAAAGTTAAGACCTCATTTAGCTATGACAGGAGAAATTACTTTAAGAGGAAAGGTAATTTCTGTTGGTGGAATTAAAGAAAAAATTCTAGCGGCTAAACGTGCTAATATTAAAGAAATTATTCTTTCACAGGATAATAAAAAAGATGTAGAAGAAATTAAACCCGAACACTTAAAAGGATTAACTTTTGATTATGTTAGAAATATGAATGATGTGATTCATTTAGCTTTATTGTAAATTATGATGCATGAATTAGAAAAGAATAGCTCCCCAGTTCATAGAGAATACTTAATTCAACTTGCAAAAAAATATGGAACTCCACTTTACGTATATGATTCTTTCAAAATCAAAAAACAATATATAAAGATGAAAAAAGCTTTTAGTGGTATAAAAAATTTAATCATTAATTATGCCTGTAAAGCTAATACAAATCTGAATATATTAAAATTTTTGAAAAAATTGGGAAGTGGATTAGATACCGTGTCTATTCAAGAAGTTGAATTAGGATTAAAAGCAGGGTTTCATCCTAAAAAAATTATATTCACCCCTAATTGTGTTTCTATTCAAGAAATTAAAAAGGCAGTTGGCTTCGGTGTTAGAATTAATCTAGATAATCTATCCATTTTAGAACAATTTGGAGAATATTACCCAGATTATGCTATAGGAATCAGAATCAATCCTCATATTATGGCAGGAGGAAATTACAAAATTTCAGTAGGACATATTGATTCTAAATTTGGAATTTCTTACTATCAAATTCCTCATATGAAAAGAATATTAAAAAATACCGGCCTTAAAATAGAAGGATTTCATATGCATACAGGATCTGATATATCAGATATCAAAACATTTTTAGAAGGAGCAAAAGTTTTGTTTCAAACAGCTATAAATTTTCCAAATCTTGATTATATTGATTTTGGAAGTGGATTTAAAGTTCCATACACAAAAAATGATATAAAAACGGATCTTAATTCTTTAAGTTCTTCCATGAAAGAAAAATTTGAAGATTTTTGTAAAAAATATGGAAGTCAAATTACTTTGATCTTTGAACCAGGAAAATTTATAGTTAGTGAATCTGGATTTTTTTTAGTTAATGTAAATGTCATTAAACATACTACTTCTACTGTATTTGCAGGAGTAGATTCAGGATTTAATCATTTTCTTCGTCCTATGTTTTACGATGCTTATCACTGTATTGAAAATATTTCTAATCCCAACGGTCGTTTTCGTTTTTATACAGTGGTGGGATATATTTGCGAATCGGATACCTTTGGTTTAAATAGAAAAGTTAAAGAAATCCGTGAAGGAGATATTTTATGCATTAAAAATGCGGGAGCTTACTGTTTTTCTATGTCTTCTAATTATAATTCTCGTTATAGACCTTCTGAGGTTATGATTTTTGAAGGAAAAGATTTTCTTATAAGAAAAAGAGAAACGATGCAAGATCTTATGAGAAACATAGTAGAAATACACAACATGTAGTGTATGGTGGAGAGATGGCAGAGTGGTTAATTGCGGCGGTCTTGAAAACCGTTGAGGGTGATACCTCCGGGGGTTCGAATCCCTCTCTCTCCGCAAAATTGTACCAATCATAAATGTTAATTATTTATTTTTGTATTTTTTCCAGTTTTTTTATCTGTTTTTCAATACTTTCGTTGTTTATTTTTTTAAATAAAAATGTGGTATTTCCTAATACATGTCCTGGACATAAAATTTCTTCTATGTTTTTTATTCTATTCCAAAAAAAAGTTTTCAAACGAAGCATGTTTAACAATTTTTTTGCCGTATGTGGAAGAAAAGGTTCTGCCAATTGAGCTAACATCCCAACAATTTGCAATGATACATAAAGTATAGTATTGATACGTTTTTCTTTTTTTTTATTCCAAGGTTCTTCTTCTGTTAAATATTTATTTCCTAGTCTAGCTAAATCCATAAAACATGCTAACGATTCTCGAAATTTATAGGATTCAATTAAATTACCTATATGTTCTGGATAATTTTTAATTTTTGTTAAAATATTTTTATCCTTTATAGATAACATTTCAGGATGAGGAACAATGCCTTTATTGTACTTTTGTATTAAAGTGAGACTTCTATTTACAAAATTTCCTAATATAGCAACCAATTCAGTATTATTTTTTCTTTGAAAATCTATCCAATTAAAATTATTATCTTTTTTTTCGGGCATATTAGCTATGAGAATATAACGAAGTGTGTCCTGTTGATTTGGAAAATCTTTTAAATATTCATGAACCCATACAGCCCAATTCTTAGAAGTAGATATTTTTTTATTTTCTAAATGAAGAAATTCATTAGCCAATATTTGATCCGGAAGAATATATCCACTATTATATGCTTTAAGTATAACTGGAAAAATAATGCAGTGAAAAACAATATTATCTTTTCCTATGAACTGAATTAATTTGGTTTTTTCATTTTTCCAATAAGGTTTCCAATCTTTTTTTTTTTGTCTAGCCCACTCTATAGTAGCAGAAATATATCCTATAGGAGCTTCAAACCATACATATAGAACTTTTCCTGGATGTTTTGGAACAGGAACTCCCCAATTCAAATCTCTTGTTATAGCACGAGGTTTTAATCCTTTATCTAACCAAGATTTTGCTTGTCCATATACATTTATTTTCCAATCTTTTTTATGATTAATTAAAATCCATTTTTCCAATAATTTTTGATATTGATTTAAAGGAAAGTACCAATGTTTGGTTTTTTTCAAAACTGGAAAGCTTCCACTTATAGTTGATTTTGGATATATTAAATCTTCAGGAATTAGCGAACTTCCACAATTTTCGCATTGATCTCCATAAGCTTCTTCATTTTTGCAATGTGGGCATGTACCAGATATATATCTATCTGCTAAAAATTGTTGAGCTTCTTTATCATAATATTGTTCAGATATTTTTTCAAAAATTTTTTTTTTTTCATGAAATTTTTTAAAAAAAGAAATAGAAATTTCGTGATGAATTTTTGTAGAGGTTCTGGAATAGTGGTCAAATTGTATCCCAAAATTATTAAAACAATCTTTAATCATAGAATGATATTTATTTACTATTTCTTGAGGAGTTTTTTTTTCTTTTTTAGCTTGCATAGCAATAGGGACTCCATGTTCATCAGATCCACATATAAAAATAACATCTATTTTTCTTCGTCTTAGATAACGAACAAAAACATCTGCAGGCAAATAAACTCCCGCCAAATGTCCTATATGAATTGGTCCATTTGCATAAGGTAAAGCAGCAGTGACTGTATATTTATTATTTGATTTTTTCATGTTATCGTATAGTTAATTTTAATTAGTTAAAAAATATAGTTTATGAATAATAATAAAAAATTATTTTTAATTGACGCATATCCTCTTATTTATCAGAGTTATTATGCTTATATACGGAATCCCCTTTTCACTTCTAAAGGAATCAACACTTCGCCTATCATAAATTTCACATATTTTTTAATGAACACATTGAATAACGAAAAACCATCCTATATGGCTACTATTTTTGATGCTGGAACTTCTTTCAGAAAGAAAGAATATGAAAAATATAAAGCGCACAGGAAAAAAACACCGGAAGCTATTTACATGGCTATTCCTTATATTATCAAAATTTTAAAAACCTTTAAAATTTCTTTTTTTTATGCTCCTAAGGGATATGAGGCCGATGATTTTATCGGAACCATAGCTAAAATAGCAGAAAATAAAGGATATATTATTTATATAATCACTTTAGATAAAGATTTTTTTCAACTAATAACAGAAAATATTAAAGTTTATATTCCACCTTTTAAAGGAAATGCAAAAAAAATCTTGGGTATAGAAGAAATAAAAGAAAAATTTGGGGTAAATCATCCAAAACAAGTTATAGATTTATGGAGTATGACGGGAGATCCTTCTGATAATATACCAGGATTGCCAGGAGTCGGAATAAAAAATGCCATGAAATTTATTAAAAAATATGGAAGTATTGAAAAATTATTAAATTCAACTCATGATCTTAACGGAAAAATTCAAAAAAACATTGAAGAAAATAAATATTTAGGTCTTTTATCAAAAAAATTAATTACTATTGTTACTAATATTCCCTTTTTTTCTTTTCATGAAGAAAAATTTTATATAAAAAAACCAAATTGGCATTCCATAAAAAAAATATTCGGAGAACTTGAGTTTATAAAATTGTTAAAAAAAGCTCATGAATATTATAAATTTAAAACGAAAGAATAATTTTACTTTTTTATATAAAATTTATATTTTTTCATATAATTCCAAACTTCTGCATGAAGCATAGGTTTCATATTTTTTCCTTCTTGAATAGATTTTCTAATAAAAGAAGAAGATATTTCAATAATTGGAGCTTTCAAAAAAATTATGTTATCCCTTTTCTGTTTAAAAATAGAATGAGAAAAAGATCCAATTCTAGGATAAACCAAAATATCATATTTATTTAAAATCATTTTATAATTTTTCCACTTTTTTAATGAAAAAAATGAATCTTTTCCCAAAAGAATATAAAATTGATTTTTAGGATATTTTTTTTTTATCTTGTAAAGTGTATGAATTGTATAAGAAGGAAAATATCCATATTCAATATCTAAAACACTCATTTTTTCATAATCAGAAACAGCGATTCTAACCATTTCAATTCTATGTTCATAATCTAAAAGATACTTTTTTTTTTAATGGATTTTGAGGGGAAACCACAAACCAAACATAATCTATATCTAAAAATTCTGTTATATGATTAGCAATAATTGTATGTCCTAAATGAATAGGATTAAATGATCCAAAATAAAGTCCGATTTTCATACTGATAAAATAAAAAATACCGAGCCGACATATTTATTGCATTTTGGCATCTATATATTTTTTATTATGATTTTTTAAATCATTTTAACACGATAACTCAATCCTAAAATGATTATTCTCATTTTCTTGAAAAAATAGAATAATACCATCTGTTTTGTATAATTTTATCATTTAAAAAATTCTAATTTCAATTCACAGAACATTCCATACATAGGATGATTCACTTCTTTAACCATATTTTCTTCCTTGTTTTTTATTTTATTCCATTAACAATTTGAAATTATAACTCATAATCTTTTATGGAGAGATAAATAAAACTAATTCATTGAATACTATATTACTATTAGCATACTCCATACTTCCAAAAGAAAAAAGTTGTTTTCCTAACAAAAGTTTATCATTCCACTTATATTTGAAATAAGCTAAATCAATCGTTTCAGATATTTCGTAATTTTATATTTTTTAAACTGTTTTGCAAAACGATAACTGATTTTATCATTTACCTTCATGTAAAAATTATAATTTTCATCTGTTGTTTTTTTTTTTTTTTTGCTGTATGATTTATGCAAATTTATGAAAAGGATAAAAAAATACTAAAAAAAGAATAAGAAAAATAATTTTTGTTTTTTCATTTGATTATATCAATCATAATATAATAAATTTTCCAGTATAAAAATTTTATTAAATCAAAACAAATAGTTTAAAAAAGATTAAATTTTTTTTCATAATTATAAAAAAAATGAACAAAGATAAAATAAAAAAAAAAGAAAAAAAAATTCTTAAAACCATTTTTGGATTTTTTTTATTAGGAAATAGTATTTTTTTATTTTTAAGTTTTTTTTCTTTTCTTTTTCATTGGAAAAATGATCAAAGTCAAATAGAAAAACTTTTCGATAAAGAAATTATAGCAGAAAATTTACTCGGAAAAATGGGAGCTACCGTATCTCACTATTTTATTCATTGTGGAATAGGAGTTAGTGCTTTTTTTATTCCTGTACTTCTATTTTTCACAGGATTAAAAATTCTTTTTATGAATCAAAAATTATTAAATAATTTTTACAAATCCACAATATATAAATTACTATTTTTTAGCATATGGCTTCCCATATTTTTTTATGTTATGATCCCTGATCAAGGAATATTCAGTGGAATTTTTGGATTTGAAATAGGAAACTATTTGATTCATTTATTTGGAAAAGTTGGATTATATATGCTTCTTTTGACAAGTATCATTTTTTATTTGATTATCATTTTTCGGATCAGTGCTCCAACCATAAGAAATGACATAAAAAAAAAAATACAAAATATTAACCAAAAAATAGATACAAGATTAAATACAATTTATCAGCTAGAAATGGCTTCTTCTTTCAGTCAAGAAAAAAACTTTCTTCATTCTATTCTTTTTTCTAGAAAAAAGGAGGATTTTTCATCCATTGATTTGAAAACAGATTTAGAATCTAATAAAAAAAAAATAGTTCAAATTCTGAATTGTTATAATATAGAAATATATGAAATCAAAGCGAGTATAGGACCGACTATCATTTTATATGAAATCTTTCCTAAAGTGGGAACACGTATTTCTAAAATTAAAAACTTAAAAAATGAGATAGCCTTAAATTTGTCCGCTATATCCATAAGAATTATAGCTCCCATACCTGGAAAAAAATCCATTGGAATCGAAATCCCCAATCATCATCGTTATCCCGTTTACATGAAAGACATTTTGTTTTCAGAAGAAAGTAACAAAAAAAGTCATAAAATGGAACTTCCTATTTCTTTAGGAAAAACAGTATTTAATGAGATTTTTATTGTAGATTTAGCAAAAATGCCCCATTTACTTATAGCAGGATCAACAGGACAAGGAAAATCCGTAGGATTAAATGTTATGATTATTTTTCTATTATATAAAAAAAATTCAAAAGATATCAAGTTTATTTTAATTGATCCAAAAAAAGTAGAATTATCAATATATAAAAAAATTTCAAAATCTTATTTTGCTACACTTCCGAATTCTATAGAACCCATTATTACAGATTTACACGAAGTAAAAAATATATTAAATTCCTTATGCAAAGAGATGGATAAAAGATATGCTATTTTAGAAAAACATAAGGTTAGAAATATTCAAGAATATAATAAATACAATAAATATAACTTACCTTATATCATATTAATTATTGATGAATTTGCAGATTTAAATATTTACAACAATCAAAAAAAACAAATAGAAACATACATAACCCGGTTAGCACAGTTAGCTCGCGCTGTAGGGATTCATTTAATTATAGCAACACAACGTCCATCAGTAGATGTAATTACGGGATTAATTAAGTCAAATTTTACTGCAAGAATTGCATTTAAAGTGAGTTCTAAAATAGATTCTAGAACCATATTAGATTGTACAGGTGCTGAACAATTAATAGGAAAAGGAGATCTTCTATTTTCTAATAAAAATGAATTGATACGATTACAATGTCCATTCATGGAATTATCAGATATTAGAAAAATCGTTGATTTTTATGGAAAAAAAAATAAAAAAAATGAGTACTTTTTTTTGCCAGAACCGGATATAATGAATGAGTAAATTATAATTGATTTTATCATGATAATAAAAAAACTTGATTTATACATGATTCGTCTGTTTATACCTCCTTTTTTAATTATTTATTCTACAATATTTATCATTTTTATGATCCAATTCTTTTGGAGTCAAATAGATGAACTAACAGGAAAAAACATTAGTGTTTTCATTATATTAAAATTTATATTTTACTTCGGTATATCGATTATTCCATTAGTAACTCCCATTGCCTTATTACTGACTTCTATTATAATATTTGGGGATTTTTCAGAAAATCAAGAATTGATCGCAATCAAATCTTCTGGAATATCTCTTTTTCGTGTCATGATTCCTATTTTAGGGATAACCTTTATTTTATCCATTGTATTATATTTTTTTTCAGATTTTGCAATTCCAAAAGCAAAAATGAAAGCTAAAAAATTAGGATATCAAATATCCTTCACTCATCCATCTTTAAAATTAAAGGAAGGATTTTTTGTAAATCTCTTACCAAATTTTTACATAAAAATAGATAGAAAATCTATGAATAGTAATTACTTACATAATATATTTATTTTTTTTTATGGGAAAAATTCACTTGTAAGTACTATTATTTCTAAAAAAGGAGTTTTAATCCCTAATGAAAAAGATGAATCCATTCAATTGAAATTAATGAATGGAGTTTTATATTGTGAAAATTTTCATGAACCTAAAAAAAAAAAAGAACAAAATTCTTATCAAATTGTAGAATTTGATACTTTAATTCAAAACTTTAAAATTCCTTCAGAATCAAAAATTAAAAACTTAGATGATTATGATTTTTATCAAACCCTAAATACAAAAAATATTATTAAAAAAATTTCTTTTTTAAAGAAAAAAATTAATACCAATCCCAATAATAAAAATAAAATATACTTAGCCAAATTGCAATTAGAATTGCAAAAAAAATTTACATTTCCAGTAACATGCATTATAATGTTTCTTATTGGAGCACCATTAGGGGCTATTATTAGAAAAGGAGGAATAGGTTATCCAACTATGATAGCACTGATTATATTCACCATTTATTATATTTTACTAACCATCACTCAAAATAAAGTAGAAAAAGCTGAAATATATCCATGGATAGGAGCCTGGATACCTAATTTTATTTTTTTTCCAGTAAGTATATGGATGACTTATAAAACTGTCATGGATGATTTTTATATTAAATATTAATTAAATAAATATGATTTTTGATTTTGATCAAAATTTTAATAGAATAGAAGAGGCCATACAGGATATACAAAATGGAAAAATTATTATTGTAGTTGATGATAACCATCGTGAAAACGAAGGAGATTTCATAGTAGCTGCTGAAAAAATAACTCCTAAAATTGTAAATTTTCTCATTACTCATGGAAGAGGATTAGTTTGTGTTTCCTTAACAAAGGAAAAATGTGATCAATTAAAACTTAAAATGATGGTAAAAAATAACACAGATCCTAGAAAAACGGCTTTTACAGTTTCCGTAGATTTACGAGGATATGGTGTGAGCACTGGCATTTCTGTTTCAGATAGAGCCAAAACTATTCTAGCCCTAGTTAATGAAGTGAAACCAGAAGCATTCAATAAGCCAGGACATATATTTCCTCTTTGCGCAAAAGAAGGGGGTGTTTTAGCAAGACCTGGGCATACAGAAGCTGCAATTGATATAACTAAAATAGCAGGATGTATTCCTGGAGGAGTTTTGGTAGAAATATTGAATAAAAATGGATCTATGGCACGTCTCCCACAATTAATTCAAATTGCAAAAAAATTTCATATGAAAATTATATCCATAGAAGATCTTATTAAATATAAGATGAAATATAAAAATGATAGCGGTCTGGACGGGATTTGAACCCGCGACCCCATGCGTGACAGGCATGTATTCTAACCAACTGAACTACCAGACCAAAAATTATGTAACAATTAAAGCGTCTAATTTTTTTCTTATATCTTCTTTAGAAAGAATTCCAATATGGAGATCTTTTTTTTTCCCATTTTTAAAAAAAATCATAGTAGGAATACTCCGTATTCCATATTTAGAAGAAATCTTCGGATTATTGTCTACATTCAACTTAAAAACTGATACTTTTGTATGATATTCAGAAAATATTTCTTCTAATAGAATAGACAAAGCTCTACATGGAGCACACCATGGAGCCCAAAAATCTACCATAACAGGGTTTTTCGATTCGGAAATCAACTTTTCAAAATTTCCATCGTTTATTTCTTGTAACATACTTTTTCCAATAAATAAAAATATAACAAATTTACGTTTTAAATTCAAAAGTTAAAATCTTTCAATAAACAGATATAAATATCGATTCCCTCCATGATTTCTGAAATCAAAACGTATTCATTAGGTGTATGAGAACGTACGCTATCTCCTACTCCCATTTTAATAGTAGAAAAAGGCATTGTGCTTTGATCTGAAAGAGTAGGAGATCCATAAGTATTTATTCCTATAAATTTAGCCTTTAAAACAATAGGATGCATAGGATTTATGAAAGATGAATTTAAATGTAAAGAACGCAGTTTCATTTTAGAATGAATTTTTTTTTGTATCATATCAATCAATTCCTCATTTTCATATAACTCATTTGTTCTAATATCTATAACAAAAGAACAAATATCAGGGATAACATTATGTTGTATTCCTCCTTGTATTTGAGTTACATTCAAAGTAGTAAAACCAAGAAAATCAGATTTTCTATCGAAAGATAAACTTCTTAAATATTCGATATCTCTTATAGCTATATAAATAGCGTTGATTCCTGTATTTCTCGCAGAATGTCCTGTCTTTCCTTCAGCTATACAATCTAAAACTATTAGTCCTTTTTCAGCTATAGCTACTTGCATTTTTGTTGGTTCTCCCACAATTCCTAAATTTATAGATCCCAATTCAGGTAAAATGGATCTTACACCTAAATTTCCAGATATTTCTTCCTCTGCAGTAATGGATAGGACTAATCTATAAGGCAATTCAGATAAACTACTTAAATATATAAAAGTAGATATTAATGAAACGACAGAAGCTCCAGCATCATTACTTCCTAATCCTATTAGTTGATCTTCTTGTTTTATGGTAGCAGAAAAAGGATCTGTTATCCAATTTTTTCCTGGTTTTACCGTATCATGATGAGAATTTAATAATATGGTTTGTATGTCTTTTTTTTTAGAATAATTGTTATTTTCAGTCCATATATTGTTAAATTTTCTTTTAACATAAAATCCATATTGATGGAGATAATCCTCTATCAGGATAGAAACCTTATTTTCTTGTTTAGATATAGAAGGCGTATTGATTATCTGAATCAGAAGTTGTATGGCTTCTTTTTTTAAAATTTGCAAATTGACTATAGACATAGCATAGTTTTATTCTTAACATCATTTAAATAGTTAGGTAGACCTATACTAACCTTAGAGACTCCATTTTGTAATGCAAAAAAAGCATTTTCCAATTTAGGTATCATCCCATTTGTTATAGTATGATTTTGTTTCATTTTTTTAAATAAATGAAAATTTATTTCTCGAAAATAAGATTCCGAATCTTTCACATTTCGTAAAACCCCTTTTTTTTCAAAACAAAAATGTAACTCTACTTCACAACCTTTTTCACTAGCTAAAGACATAGCTATATAAGCTGCTATTGTATCTGCATTTGTGTTGAGTAGATGACCTGTTCCGTTATGTGTTATGGAACATAATACAGGAATGATATTGTTTTTTAATAAAAATTTTATTAAATATGTATTAACACTTTTTAGATTAATATCTCCTACGTATCCATAATCAATATTTTTAATTTTTCGTAAATATGATTTAATGCAGTTTCCATCTGCTCCACATAATCCTAAAGCATTACAATGATAAGATTGTAATAGAGCTACAATATTTTTATTGATTATTCCTGCATAAGTCATAACAACTATATCCAAAGTTTCTTTATCTGTCATTCTTCTACCTTGTATCATTTTAGGGTAAATACCCATTTTTTTTGAAATCAAATCTGCTTTTCTTCCTCCTCCATGAATCAAGACTTTATATCCTTGTAATTTACAAAAAGCATTCAAAGAATCATGAAGATACTTACGATCATTAATTAAATGACCTCCAATTTTTACTATATGTATTTTCATGATAAAGATTCTAACATTTTTAAAAAAATTATTTGCGAAGCATAAACTCTATTTTTTGCTTGTTCCAATACAATGGAATATTTACTGTCTAAAACCGCATCTTCCACTACCACATTTCTCCTTACAGGCAAACAATGCATAAATTTAGCTTGATTCGTTAGTTTCATTTTATTTTCAGTAATCATCCAATCTGAACTTTGACAAAGTATTTTTCCATAATCTAAATAACTGCTCCAATTTTTAGCATAAATAAAATCTGCATTTATAAATGCTTTGTTTTGATTATGCGTTGTATAGGCTCCATTAGAAAATCTTTTATGTAGATTGTATCTTTCTGGACACGTAATTGTAAAATCTATCTGTTCTATTTTTGATATCCATTGAGAAAAAGAATTCGCTACGGAATGAGGTAATGATTTTACATGAGGGGCCCAAGTTAATACGACTTTACATCTCTTTCTAAAAAAAGATGTAAATTCTGCAATAGTCATAACATCTGCCAAAGACTGTAAAGGATGCAAAGTGGCACTTTCCATATTCACGACTGGAACTTTGGAATAATTCAATATTTTATTAAAAATAATTTCTTGATAATCATAATCTTTATCAACAAGATTTGGAAAAGTTCTTACTGCAAGAATATCACAATACATACTCATTACAGAAATAGCCTCTTTAATATGTTCTTGTGTAAGATTCATGATACTTCCATCATTCATTTCAATTTTCCAAGAATCTCTATGTATATCTAATACCCAAGTATGACATCCTAAGTTAGAAGCCGCTTTTTGACAACTAATTCTTGTGCGTAAACTAGGATTAAAAAAAACCAATCCTATTGTTTTGTTTTTTCCAATATGTTGAAAGTCATATGGATTTTTTTTTAAAAAAAGACCATCTTTAATGAGATCATGGACATTGATAACATCTTCTACACTAAAAAATTTTTTCATAAACTTATTTATATTCAATATTCATCCCAAGCTTTTATAAATAATTTATCCATAGATAAATTACAAAATGCTTGTATAAAAGCTTTTGCTAAACGCGCATTAGTGAGTAAAGGAATATTAAAATCTACGGCATAACGTCTAATAGCATAATCATTATTCAATTCTGATTTACTGAGATTCTTTGGAATATTAATAATAAGATCCAATTTTTTATTTTTTATTAACTCAATAACATTTGAATATTTTTTGACATTAGGCCAATAAACTTTTATTGAAGGAATCCCATTCTGGGATAAAAAATTATTAGTTCCTTCTGTTGCAAATAATATATATCCTTTTTTATGTAAAAGTTTTACAACCTCTAAAAGATCTAATTTAGATTCAATAGGCCCTCCAGATATCAATATATTTTTTTTGGGAACGGTGTACCCCACAGAAAGCATAGATTTTAAAAGCGCTTCATCAAAAGTATTCCCTAAACATCCAACTTCTCCTGTAGAAGCCATATCTACCCCCAAAATAGGATCTGCATCTTGCAAACGGGAAAAAGAAAATTGAGAAGCTTTTATTCCCAAAAAATTTGTAATAAAAAAATTAGGTTTTATTTTATTTATATTCTTTCCAAGAAGAACTTGAGTCGCCAATTCAATCATATTAAAATGAGATACTTTTGATACAAAAGGAAAACTTCTGGATGCTCTCAAATTACATTCAATGACTTTTATTTCATTATTTTTGGATAAAAATTGAATATTGAAAGGACCAGATATATTAAAATGTTTGGATATTTTTTCAGATATGCGAATAATTTCTTTTAATGTAGATAAATATAAATTATGTGGAGGATATACCAATGTAGCATCTCCTGAATGTACTCCTGCAAATTCTACATGTTCTGATATAGCATAATATAAAACTTCTCCATTTTGAGAAACAGCATCGAATTCAATTTCTTTAGCATTTTTTATAAATTCTGTAATAACTAATGGATATTCAGAAGATATAGACACTTTTTCACGAAGATAATGCTGCAATTCCTCTTGATTAGAAATCACATTCATATCCGCTCCAGAAAGAACATAAGAAGGTCTAACTAATATAGGAAAATCTACTTCTTTTATAAATTGAAAAATAGCATCAAAATCGGATAATTCTTTCCATCTAGGTTGTCTAATTTTTAAATGATCCATCGCATTAGAAAATTTATATCTGTTTTCCACTTTGTCTATGGAAACAGGAGAAGTCCCTAAAATTTTTACCTTTTTTTCATAAAGTTTTAAAACTAAATTATTGGGGATTTGTCCTCCCATAGATACAATTGTTCCTTTAGGGTTTTCCAGTTCTATAATATCTAATACACGTTCTAAAGTAAGTTCCTCAAAATATAATCTATCACATACATCAAAATCAGTGCTGACCGTTTCTGGATTATAATTTATCATTATGGATCTATAAGATTCTTTATGAATCGTACTCAATGCATTCACACAACACCAATCAAATTCTACACTACTTCCAATTCTATAAACTCCAGATCCTAGTGTAATAACAGATCTTCCATCTTTCTCATAAATAATATCATGTTGAATGGCATGATATGTTAAATATAAATAATTTGTATGTGCGGGATATTCAGAAGCTAAAGTATCAATTTGTCGAACATATGGAACTATATTTTTTACTTTTCTATGTTCTCTTATTTTTTGTTCTAAATTAGAAATATTGTGATTTCTATTTTTTTTAAAAAAAATACTAGCTATTTGTATATCAGAAAAACCTTCTTTTTTGGCTTTTCGTAATAATTCATCCGGTATATCTTTAAAATTATCAAAACGATCTATCTTTTTTTTTGTTTGAAAAATATTATCAAGTTGGTATAAAAACCATGGATCAATCTTTGTTAAATAATGTATTTCTTTTATGGAAAGACCTTTTTCTAAAGCCTCTTCTAAAAAGAAAATTCTTTGATCTGTAGGTTTTTTTAGATATTCTTTCAATAATTGAACAGATTTCAACTTTTTTTTAATAATATTAATGAATCCTTGCATCCCTATATCTAACATACGAATTCCTTTTTGCAAAGCTTCTTCAAAAGAACCTCCAATAGCCATGACTTCTCCTACACTTTTCATACTACTTCCAATCCTATTAGAAACACCGTAAAATTTGTTTAGATCCCATCTAGGAATTTTACATACTACATAATCCAATGCAGGTTCAAAAAAAGCAGAAGTATTTTTAGTTACAGAATTTTTTAATTCGTTCAATCCGTATCCTAAAGATAATTTTGCTGCAACAAAAGCTAAAGGATAACCTGTTGCTTTAGAAGCAAGAGCACTAGAGCGAGAAAGACGCGCATTAACTTCAATAACACGATAATCTTCCGAACTCGGATTTAACGCAAATTGAACATTACATTCTCCTACTATGTGAAAATCTCTAGCTATATGTATAGCTAATTTTCTTAAATTATAATATTCAGAATTTGTTAAGGTTTGCGACGGTGCAACAACAATACTTTCTCCTGTATGAATTCCTATGGGATCAAAGTTTTCCATATTACACACAGCAATACAATTATCGTATTGATCTCTAACTATTTCATATTCAATTTCTTTCCATCCTTCCAAATATTCTTCTACAACAATTTGAGAAGAATAAGAAAAAGCCTTACTTACTATTTTCTTTAAATCATTAACATTTTTAGCAAAACCACTTCCCAATCCTCCAAGAGTATAAGCCGATCTAATAATAATAGGAAATCCTATTTCTAAAGAATAGGAAATGGCATCATCCATAGAATAAACCACAAAACTTTTTGCCGTTTTTATGTTAATATGAGTTAACCTATTCCTGAATAAGTTTCTATCTTCACTGTGAATAATAGATTCAATAGAAGTACCTAAAACCTGAATTTGATATTTTTCTATAATACCTTTTTTAAAAAGCTGAATTCCACAATTTAATGCAGTTTGTCCTCCAAAAGATAATAAAATACCTTGTGGTCTTTCCTTATCTATAACACGTTTAATAAAAAATAAAGTCAAAGGAAGGAAATAAACTTTGTCCGCAATTCCTTTAGAAGTCTGAACCGTGGCAATATTTGGATTAATTAATATAGTATAAATTCCCTCCTCTTTAAGAGATTTTAATGCTTGTGTTCCAGAATAATCAAATTCACCAGCTTCTCCTATTTTTAATGCACCTGATCCCAGGATGAGTACTTTCTCTATTTTCATACTTATTTTGAAAGATTCTTGAATTATTTATTTTTTTTAATTGAATCTATAAAAAAATCGAATAAAAATTCGGTATCTTTAGGTCCACTTGAAGCTTCTGGATGAAATTGCACCGAAAAAAAAGGTCTATCATTATGAATGATCCCTTCACAAGTATCATCATTTAAATTTTTAAAAAATACTTTCCATTCTCTAGAAATATTTTTCGCATCCAAAACATATCCATGATTTTGTGATGTAATAAAACTTTTTCCTGTTATTAATGACAAAACTGGTTGATTATGACTTCTATGTGCATATTTCAATTTATACGTCTCGCCTCCTGCTGCTATACCCAAAAGTTGATTTCCTAAACATATGCCAAATATAGGTTGTTTTTTTTTCATAGCTATACGAAGATAATGTATCGGTTTTTTATAAATCTTAGGATCCCCAGGTCCATTAGAAAGAACCAATCCATCATATTCTTCTTTCGTAAAATCATAATTCCATGGGACTCTGATAATAGAACAATTTCTTCGTAATAAACAACGTAATATATTATTCTTTAACCCAAAATCTACAAGTAATATTTTGTATTTTCCATTTCCATATATAATTTTTTCTTGTATTGATACTTTTTCAGAAAGATTATCCTGATTTGGATCATAAAAAGGAAGATTTTCACTTTTCATCAAAATTTTACCTAACATAGATCCTCCATTTTTTCTAAGTTTTTTTGCAATAAATCTAGTATCTACACCATACAATCCAGGAATTCCATTTTCATACAACCAATCCGATAAAGATTGATTCATACTCCAATGATACGGACGACTAGAATAATAAGAAATAATAAGTCCAGATACTTGAATTCTATCGGATTCATAAAATGAATAAATACATTCTTCACTATAAGAAGAAGATGGAATTCCATAATTTCCTATTATAGGATAAGTATAAGTCAATATTTGTCCTTTGTAAGAAGGGTCTGTTATACTTTCAGTATAACCGGTCATTGCTGTATTAAATACAACTTCTCCAGAAGAAGATACTGGTGCTCCAAAATGATCCGCTTCATATCTAGTTCCGTCTTCTAATACAAGTATCGCTTTTTTTATTTTATTTTCCATTTTTTTTATCTATACTATACAAGGCATTTTTTAATTTTTTAAGGAATGATTTTATGTGATTTTCATTTATATTTAATGGAGGAAGTAATCGTAAAACATATGGATTATTAGATGTACCAACAAATACTTTCTCTTTATAAATTAAAAAATTTTTCAAATCTTGAATGGGAAAATCAAATTCTAATCCTATCATGAGCCCCCTACCTCTAATTTCTTTAATCTCAGGAATGAGACGCAATTTTTGTAACAAGATCTTTCCCATTTTTTTTGCATTTTCAATTAAATTTTCTTGTTTAATAATTTCCAATACAGCAATACTAGCTGCACAAGCTAAATGATTTCCTCCAAAAGTGGTTCCTAACATTCCATAATATGGTTTAAATTTCGGATGTATAAGCACTCCTCCTATAGGAAATCCGTTCCCCATACCTTTAGCGACAGTAATTAAATCTGGTTTTACAGGATATAATTGATGAGAAAAAAAAGATCCTGTTCTTCCATATCCACTTTGAACCTCATCTATAATCAATACGGTATCATATTTTTTACAAAGATTTTCAATTTTATAAAAAAAATCTAACCCAGGATCTATAATTCCAGAGACCCCTTGGATCCCTTCAGTAATTACGGCACAAATATCTTGATTTTTTAATTTCTCTTCTAAAGAATCAAAATCTAAATAATTTAAAAATATGGTTTCATGTTGAGTATTAAAAGGGGATATAAATTTATAGTTATCCGTTACCGAAAGACTTCCACTTGTTCTTCCATGAAAAGAACCTTTAAAAGCAATTATTTTTTTTTTTCCTGTATGAAAAGAAGCTATTTTCAATGCATTTTCATTAGATTCCGTACCAGAATTACATACAAACAATGAATAATCTTCATATCCTGAAATATTTCCAAGTAGATAAGCTAATTTTTTTTTTTGTAAAATATAAACGCTATTAGAATAATATGATATTTTATGAATTTGTTCTGTTATAGCTTTTACGTAATATGGATGTGAATGTCCAATGGAAATCACAGCATGTCCTCCATAAAAATCTAAATACATATTTCCATGCACATCAAAAACATAAGATCCTTTACTCTTACTTAATTCTATATTTAGAATAGGATAAACGTCAAATAATTTCATTTTTAGAAACGAACGGATTTTAATCTTAAACCACAAGTTTCATCCAAATCAAACATAATATTCATATTTTGTATGGCTTGACCAGAAGCTCCTTTTATGAGATTATCTATGATGCTTATGACAATCAGTTGATCTTTCTCTTTCATAAGATATAAAATACATTTATTGGTATTGATCACTTGTTTTATGTCAATATTAACATAAGAAATCTTTACAAATGGATCATTTTTATAATATTCTTCATATATTTCTTGATTTCTTTCTAAAGAAAGAACAGAATGAGTATATAAAGTAGTTATAATTCCCCTAGAAAAATTTCCTCTGTAAGGTACAAAATAAATTTTAGAATAAAAATTGTTTTGTACTTGATGAATGATTTGTTCAATTTCCTTCAAATGCTGATGTTTAAATATTTTATAAGCAGAAATATTATTATTTCTCCAACTAAAATGATTATTGTCACTCAATCTTCTTCCAGATCCTGTAGAACCTGTTATGGCACTAATATGGATATCTTTTTCTAATAATTGATTTTTAGCTAATGGTAAAATTGCTAAAAGAATCGCTGTAGCAAAACATCCAGGATTAGCTATATTATTGGATTTTTTTATTGTTTTTTTTTGTAATTCTGGTAATCCATATACAAAATTTCTATTATTAAAAATGGATTGAATTTTTATCCTGAAATCTTGACTCAAATCAATCACTTTTATATTTTCTGATATATTATTTAATTCTTTTCTAGATTGTCCATGTCCAGAACAAAGAAATACAATATCTATTTTTTTGTTTAAATCATGGGAAAATTTCATATTCTCTATTTCTCCTAACAAATCTTGATGAATCAAATGAATCCATTTTCCTGGATTACTTTTACTAACTATACTTTTAATACTAATTTTTGGATGATGGATCATCAATCTTATTAATTCTCCAGCAGTGTATCCAGTTCCTCCTATAATACCTATTTCAATCATGATTTTTTTTATTTAAATTGTGATACATTTTCATTTGATTGCTCAAAATCTTTGTAAATCCCTTTACATCTTCAGCAGTCCAAGCATAATTCATTTCTCCATATTGAGCCATATTAGAAGATGTCATTAAATCGAATTTAGATTTGATTCCTACTAAATGAAATCTATAAGGATAAAGAATAATATCTACTGTTCCGGTTAATCTTTCTTGTGTACTTTTTAAAAATTTTTCTATATCACGCATGACAGGATCTAAGTATTGAGCTTCATGAAGTAACATACCATACCAATTGGATAATTGTTCTTTCCAATATAGTTGCCATTTTGTAAGAATATGTTTTTCCAACAAATGATGAGCTTTTATAATAATAATAGCAGCTGAAGCTTCGAATGCCACTCTTCCTTTAATACCCAAAATAGTGTCTCCTATATGAATTCCTCTTCCTATGGCAAATTCTGAAGCGATTTTTTCAATTTTTATTATATTATTTATAGCATTTCCTTTTTCTTTATTAACACTTACTAATTCTCCCTTTTCAAATTCTAATTCTAAGTTTTCGCTTTTTTTTCTTCTTAATTTTGTTAGATAAGCCTCTTCCGGAAAATCGTGATAAGAAGTAAGAGTTTCCTTTCCTCCTATACTTGTACCCCAAATTCCTTTGTTGATAGAATATTTAGTTTGATCCCAACAAATCGATACTCCTTTATTTTTTAAATATTCAATTTCCTCTTTTCTAGATACTTTCATATCTCTTATCGGAGATAAAGTTATTTTGTCCGGACAAATAATTTGAAAGGCTATATCGAATCTAATTTGATCATTTCCTGCCCCTGTACTTCCGTGAGCAATAGCTTTTGCTTGAATATAAGTGGCATATTGTGCTATTTTAATAGCCTGAAAAATCCTTTCTGAACTTACTGAAAGTGGATAAGTATTATTTTTAAGAATGTTTCCGAATATAAGATATTTTATACAATTTTGATAGTATTCTTCTATAGCGTCAATAGTCTTATGCGACTTAGATCCAATGCTTAAAGCTCTTTCTTCAATTTTATCTAATTCTTCTTTTTTAAATCCTCCCGTATTAATAATAACTGTATGAACTTCATATTTTTCCTGTATTAAATATTTTAAACAATAAGAGGTATCTAATCCACCACTATAAGCTAAAACGATTTTATCTCCAATAGATAAAAAATAATTTCTATCTTTTTTATGTTTATCCGTGTTTGGATTATACAAAAGACCTGTACATAAACACATTTTTCTTTGATTTCTGGTTAATATATCAAAGTTTGCACAACTTTGACATCCTTTCCAAAATTCTTCTGAATGAGTTAATTCACTAAAAGTAACAGGGTTAAAACCCAATTCTGTATTAATTTTAATAACAGTATTACTTGTTGTAATACTAAAAATTTTAGAATTTGGAAATTTTTTTCTAGAAAGTTTAAAAATTTCAATCTTAATGATTTTTGCTAATCCTTTCTTTCTAAATTCAGGAAAAACAATTAAACCGGAATTAACGACAAATTCTTCATTATGAAAAATTTCAAGGTAGCTAAATCCCGCTAATCTTTCATCACAAAAAGCAATTACTGCATTTCCATGAATCATTTTTGATTTAATATATTCTGGATCTTTTTTTGCAATTCCAGTTCCTCTTATTTTTGCTGATTCCTTAATTTTTTTGCAAATTAAGAAAGCATATTTCGTATCCTCTTCATGAGAGACTCTAACTTTTATTTTCATCTCTGTAAGAAACCACTAAAGAAAATAAATGCGTTGTTGTCCCAATTTATTATAATAGAATAATGCTTCATATATTTATTTATTCATTTTATTTTTTCACAGAACAAATACAAATTTAATAAAGTCTTTTTAATTAACTTATGAGTTAAATTTTAGTTTAAACAAAAATCTAATCCTTTTATTTTTTCTAATTCTTTTAAAAAACTTGAATTAATATTAACTTCATATTTTTTAGATTCAAAATTTAAAAAGATTTTATCTTCTTTATCATAAAGAACTATATTCAATTTTTTATTTCCTATTTGTTGGAAAAAAAGTTTTTCTATACTATTTATAAATACACTATTTAAACTCTTTATATTGATTTTTATCGTCAATTTGTGTGCTAATTTTTTCAAAACATTTTGTAAATATTCTATATGTAAAATGTTGATTTTATATTTTTGATATTTTGATTTATCAATATAAATACATAAATACAATAGATTATTGTGAATCAAAAAAGGCTCATATTTAAAATATTGTTGTCCATAAATTCTAAATTCTTTATAGGAGTTATAATCTTCTAATAAAAAAATACCATATTTGATTCCATTTCTTATATATGTTTTTTTTTCTATTTTGGATAAAATTCCACATACATACATTTTTTTTCCTATAAGTTGAGATTCATTCTTATTTAATTGTTCTAAAGATATATTCGTAAAATATTTCATTTCATAATAAAAATCATCTAAAGGATGTGCAGACGTATAAACACCTAACACTTCTTTTTCTTTTGATAATTTATATATGTTATTCCATAAATCACATTTTACAATAGTAGGTTTATCTACTTTATTTTTTGTTTTTTGTAACTTGGATCCAAATCTAATAACTTTCTCTAAAGTGCTTAATTTGTCATTATATACAATATGAAAATATTGTTCTCTATAAATGTGAAAACTGTCTAAAGATCCAGATAAAATTAAACTTTCTAAAGTTTTTTTATTCACTACACGTAAATCCATTCTTTTAACCAGATTAAAAATAGAGGTATAGGGACCGTTTTTTTCTCGGTCTTTTAAAATAATTTTTACAGCATTTTTTCCAACTCCTTTTATCCCCGCAAGACCAAATCTAATACGATTAGAATCAGTAACTTTAAAAAATGAATCACTTTGATTTATGTCTGGACCGATTACAGAGATATTCATTCTTTTACATTCTTCTATGAAGAAAGTAAGCTGTTTAATATTATCCATATTATTACTTAATACAGAAGCCATATATTCACATGGAAAATGTGCTTTTAAATACGCAGTTTGAAAAGCTATATAGGCATAACATGTAGCATGAGATTTATTAAAAGCATAACAAGAAAAATATTCCCAATCTTTCCATATTTTTTCTAATATATTTTTAGAATAACCTTTTTTCATAGCTTGAAGAATAAATAAATTCCTCATTTTATTGAGTCTTTCTTTTTGTTTTTTTCCCATAGCTATTCTAAGAATATCCGCATCTCCTTTACTAAAATCAGCTATTTTTTGAGCTATAAGCATGACTTGTTCTTGATATATTGTTATTCCATAAGTTTCTTTTAAAAATTCCTCCATTTCTGGTAAATCATAAGTTATAGCTTCTTTTCCATGTTTTCTGGATATAAAATTAGGAATGTATTGTAAAGGACCTGGTCGATACAATGCGGTCATTGCAATTAGATCATAAAATTTATCAGGTTTTAACTGTCGTAAATATTTTTTCATTCCTGGAGATTCATATTGAAAAACAGCAACAGTTTCTCCTTTTTGAAAAAGATGATAAGTTTTCTCATCTTTTAAAGAAAATGAATCCTCTGTAAGATTAATATTTTTATGTCTTTTTCTTATGAGATTCATTGCGTCTTTAATAATCGTAAGAGTTTTTAATCCCAAAAAATCCATTTTTAATAATCCAGTGTGTTCTACCACATGATTATCAAATTGCGTTAGCAATAAATCTGATTCTTTTGACATCGATACTGGAATATATTTTCTAATATCATCTGTACTTATTATGATCCCACAAGCGTGAATTCCTGTACTTCTTATAGTCCCTTCTAAAATTTCTGCCTGTCGCAAAACTTTTCCTTCCAATGTATCTTTATTTTCTGCTATTTCTCTTAATTTTCGTACATTATTCATTTCTTCTTTATTTATTGTGAGACTTTTTTGGGATAAAATTTTTTTTAATGAAAACATGTTAGGAACCATTTTTGCGAATCGATCTGTTTCTTTTAGAGATAACCCTAAAACACGTCCAGTATCTCTTATAGATGATTTAGCTCCCATAGTTGCATATGTTATAATTTGTGCCACTTGATGTTTTCCGTATTTTTGAACAACCCATTCAATAATTTTTTCACGTCCTCTGTCATCAAAATCAATATCAATGTCTGGCAAGGAAATTCTATCTGGATTTAAAAATCGTTCGAAAAGAAGATGATATTTCATTGGATCTATGTTTGTTATTTTTAAACAATAAGCAACAATAGATCCTGCAACGGATCCTCTTCCAGGACCTACTGAAATATTCATTTTTCTAGCTTGAGAAATAAAATTATGAACAATTAGAAAATAACCAGGATAGCCTATTTTTTCTATTGTTTTTAATTCAAAAAAAATTCTTTCTTGAATTTTTTTTGTTATATTTTTATAACGTTTTTTAGCTCCACAAAAAGTGATTTGTTTTAAAAAATAATTTTCTCCTCTATTTCCTCCATCTATTTTATCCATAGGATTTTCAAAAGATTTTGGAATCTGAAATTTTGGAAGCAATGTTTTATGCGAAAGATGATAAGATTCAATTTTGTTAACTAATTCTTCTAGAAAATCAAAAGATTCTGGAATATCAAAAAACATTTTTTTCATTTCTTCTGTACTTTTAAAATAAAATTCATGATTAGGAAAACCAAATCTGTAACCTTTTCCTTTTCCTATAGGGGTAAATTGTTTTTCTCCATTTTTTATACAAAGTAAAATATCATGAGCATTCGCTTCTTTTTTATCTAAATAGAAAGTATTATTTTGTATAATATATTTTACATGATATTTTTTTGAAAATTTCAGTAATACATTATTTACATAATCTTCAGCTTCTAAACCATGACGTAATAATTCTATGTAAAAATCATCTCCAAAAAGATCTTTCCACCATAAAAAAATTATCTCAGCTTTTCTTTCCCCACAATTCAGAATAGTATATGGAATTTCTGCATTTAAATCTCCAGTAAGAGCAATTAAATTTTCTTTATATTTTTCTATCAAATTTTTTCCAATCCTAGGGATTCCAGCATACAAACCTTCTGTAAAACCTAATGAACAAAGTTTTGCTAAATTATGATAACCTTTTTTATTTTTAGATAAAAGTACTTGTTGGTATCGTTTATCCGGTTCTTCTTTAGTAAACTTTTTTTGTAAATAATTATCTGAAATAAAGACTTCACAACCTACGATACCTTTAATTGATTTTTTTTTATGATATTTTTCGTTTATGGAATGAATAGCATTTAAAAAATGAAAAGATCCCATCAGATTTCCATAATCTGTTATACCTACAGCTGGCATATTTAAATACATAGCTCTTTCTACCAGTGATCTAATATTTATAGTAGAATGAAGGATAGAAAAATAGGTATGATTATGAATGTGAGAATATTTTTTTTTTTTCAATTTTTCCTTTAATAATGTATCATCATTATGGAATGAAATTTTTTCTTTTTTTTCTCTTTTTTTTTGCTCTATTTCTAATCCTAAATAAGAGTGATCTTCTGTCAATAAAACTACAGAAGAAGAAATTTTTTTGGTATATTTTTTTCTAAATTTCAGAATAATCTTTTCTTCTATTCCTATGTTTTTATGTGATATTATTCCGATACGTAACAGTTCTAAAAAAGAACGTGCTGTAGCTTTGACATCATTTGATGCATTATGCAAGTTTGTAATTTTTTCTCCAAAAAGCTTTTGATATAATTCAGATAATGTAGGCCATTTAAATCTTTTTCCATTTGTTCTTAATTGGCAATAAGAAGTAGAAATTTCTTTAGTATCTAATGTTTTTTTATTTTTAAAAAAAATTTCTTTTTTTTTTCTAAAAAATTCACATTCAATAACTTTTATATCAAATTCTAAATTGTGTCCAATTAAACATAAAGATTTATCAAAAGATTTTTTAAATTCATGAAGAACAAAACTTAAATCTACTCCATATTTATTTGCTTTTTCATTAGTTATTCCATGAATTTTAAAAGCATTAAAAGGAATATCATAATGATCTGGCTTTATAATGAAATTTTTGAATTCTATTAAATTTCCTAAAACATCATGACTTTGCCATGAAATTTGCACGATTCTCGGCCAATTATCTATATGAGTAATTGGAAGATTATAGGAAATAGGCAATCCTGTTGTTTCGGTATCAACAATGAGGTACATTTTATTTGAATTAGTCAAAAAAAGTTACTGAAAAATTATTAGTTTTGTATTGTATTACCTGTTTTTTTTATTAAAAAAAATAATAAACGATAACTCTAAAACTGTTATGCTCTAGTTTATCTGTTTATGTGTGTATTTTTATGTATAAAAAATAGAGAAAAACAATAAAATTATGTCTAATCAAACTGAAGAAATAAAAAGAAAATCACCACATTCATATGATATTCAAAATGAAAAACTGAAGGATCAGAAAAGTATTAAAACAAGTTTCGATTGGACGAAATATGAAACTCATTTTAATAATGATAGACAAGAAGAAAGAAAAAAATTTGAAGAAATATATACAAAAACTTTACCCTATGTTCAAGAATTAGAAATATATCAAGGAGTTGTAACACATATTTCGGACAAAATTATTATTGTAGATATTGGATTCAAAGCAGAAGGAGCCATTTCTATAAGTGAATTTAGAGAAAATTTTAATATACAAGTAGGCAGTAAAATAGAAGTAATGGTTGTTAAAATTGACTATAAAGGACAATGTATTCTTTCGTATCAAAAAGCGAAAATGCTAAGAAATTGGCAACGTATCAATGAAGCATATGAAAAATCTGAGGTTATATTGGGTTATGTTGCAGCTAGAACAAAAGGAGGATTAATTGTTGAAATATTTGATATAGAATGTTTTTTACCTGGATCACATATAAATGTTAAACCTGTTCGAGATTATGATATTTATGTTGGAAAAACCATGGAAGTGAAAGTGGTGAAAATCAATAAAAAAACGAAAAATGTTGTTGTTTCTCATAAAGTGTTAATAGAAAGAGATATTGAAGAACAAAGGAAAGAAATGATATCAAAATTAGACAAAGGTCAAGTCTTAGAAGGAAAAATCAAAAACATTCTTCCTTATGGTGCCTTTGTAGATTTAGGAGGTGTAGATGCTTTGCTTCATATTACCGATATGAGTTGGCCACATATTAACCATCCTACAGAAATTGTTCAGTTAGAACAGGAACTAAAATTTGTTGTATTAGGTGTAGATAAAGATAAAAATCGTGTACAATTAGGATTAAAACAATTACAACCTCATCCTTGGAATTCTTTGGATAAAAATTTGAAAGTAGGAAGCAAAGTGAAAGGAAAAGTAAGTGTTTTAGCGGATTATGGTGCTTTTATTGAAATTATACCAGGTGTAGAAGCATTATTACATATTAGTGAAATGTCTTGGTCTACAGATTTGTCTTCTACTCAAGATTTTGTAAAAATAGGAGATGAATTGGAAACTGTTATATTAACCATAGATCGTCAGGAAAGGAAAATGTCTTTAAGTATAAAACAATTAACTCCAGATCCTTGGGTTAATATACAAGATAAATATTCTATAGGATCAAAACATATTGGAATTGTAAAAAAATTCACAAATTTTGGAGTTTTTTTAGAATTGAAACAAGGAATATCTGGAATTATTTACACTAATGATCTTTCATGGATTAAAAAAATTAAACATCCTTCTGAATTTTGCAGTATAAACGATAAATTAGAAATCATTGTACTTGCTTTGGATACTCAAGCAAGAAGATTAAATTTAGGACATAAACAATTAACAGAAAATCCATGGGAAAAATATGAAAAAATTTATCATGTGGGAAGTATTCACAATGGAATAATATCAAATTTATTTGACAAGGGAGCTACTGTAAAATTTATAGAAGATCAAAAAATGGAAGCTTTTGCTCCATTCCGCTTTTTAGAAAAAAAAGATGGCTCAACTTTGAAAAAAGGAGAAAAAGCTAATTTTAAAATCATTGAATTTAATAAAGAAACTAAAAAAATAGTGATCTCTCATACGTCTATTTATCGTGATCAAGATCAAAAAAAAGAAAAACGTGTAAGAAATAGAAAATTTGAGAGATCTACTCTCGGTGATATAGCAGGATTAGCTAAACTAAAAGAACAAATAGAAAAAGAAAAAAATAAATAGTTCTAAAATAATGGAAACACACCCTATTGCAGAAAAAGAAGGATGGAAAGTAGGAAAAGATTTTCCCGTTTGGGCTAATAATGAATTATATTTAACTACAATTAAAGGTGGATACTTGTTAGATGGAGAAACTCCTTTTGAGGCATATAATAGATTAGCGAAAAATGCTGCAAAAATTTTAAAAAAACCAAAAATAGAAGGAGAGTTTTTTAATATTTTTTGGAGAGGATGGCTCATTCCTTCTACTCCAGTTATGGTTAATCTTGGAACAGAAAAAGGTTTGCCTATTAGTTGTTTCTCTGGAAGAATTGGGGATAGTATGTACGAAATATATAGAAAAAATTTAGAAATGGCGATACTCAGTAAACATGGTGGAGGCACATCTTATGACTTTAGTTTAGTTAGACCTGTAGGAAGTTCTATAAAAAATGGAACATTAGGAAATTCTGATGGAATTATCCCTTTTATTAAATCATATGATAGTGCTATAGTAGCTAGTAAACAAGGAAGAACACGTAGAGGTGCTGTGGCTATTTATTTAAATATAGAACATAAAGAATATCCAGAATTTTTGAAAATTAGAGAACCTAAAGGAGATATTAATCGTCAATGTCACAATGTTCATCAAGGTGTGATAATTTCTAACTCTTTTATGGAAAAAGTATTACAAAAAAATGGAAAAGAACGATCTTTGTGGATTGATACTCTTAAAGAACGTGTTCAAACTGGAGAACCATATCTTTTTTTTAAAGAAAATGCCAATAAAAATCTTCCAGAAAATTGGAAAAAACACGGATTAAAAATACATCACAGTAATCTTTGTTCAGAAATTATGTTACCAACAGATGAAAGTCATACTCTTGTATGTTGTCTTTCTTCTTTGAACTTATATAAGTATATAGAATGGAAAAATACAAACACTGTTTTTTATTCCATTTTATTCCTTGATGCTGTTATGCAAGAATTTATTGATAAAGGTAAACATATACGGGGGATAGAAGATTCTGTTCGTTTTGCAGAAAAAAGTAGAGCTTTAGGTTTAGGTACTTTAGGCTGGCACTCATATTTACAATCGAATATGATTCCTTTTATATCTATAAAATCGGAAATGTTAACACACAATATATTTAGAAATATACAATTAGAATCTCAAAAAGCTACTAAATATTTAGCTAAAGAATATGGAGAATCTGAATGGAATATTGGAACAGGAAGAAGAAATCTAACTTTGATGGCGATGGCACCTAATAGGAGTTCTGCTAAATTAGCAGGCGGTCTTTCTCAAGGTGTAGAACCTTTAGCGGCAAATATATATGTGGATGATGATTCAAAAGGAATGCATATCCGTAAGAATCCTTATTTGGAAAATATACTCATAAAAAATGGATATAATATTCCAGAAGTTTGGGAGCAAATAGCTAATGAAAAAGGATCTTGTCTTGGATTAACAGCTCTTAATGAAGAACAAAAAAATGTTTTTAGATGTTTCAAAGAAATTAATCAATTAGAATTAATTAAACAAGCCAGCATACGACAAAAATATATTGATCAAGGACAAAGCATTAATCTTTCTTTTCATCAAAATGCTCCAGCAAAATATATAAACAAAGTTCATATTGAAGCTTGGAAAATAGGGTTAAAAAGTCTTTATTACTATAGAAGTGAAAGTATTCTTCGAGCAGATACCAGGAATCGAGATTTATATTCGGAAAGTTTGTTATAATTTATAAATAAAAAAGGGCGGCGACTTACTCTCCCGAAATCAACCAGTACCATCAGCGCTAATGTGTTTCACTTCTCTGTTCGGAATGGTAAGAGGTGGGGCCACATTGCTATAACCACCCAATTAATTTTTATATTAAGAAAATAAAATAAGACATAACATAATATATTTTTCATGAGATAAAAAGCTTACGGGTAATTAGTACTACTCGGCTATGACATTACTATCTTTACACCTATAGCCTATCAACGTTGTCATCTTCAACGACCCTTAAATAAAAAAAATAAAAGAAGCCTAATCTTGTGGTGAGTTTCGCACTTATATGCTTTCAGTGCTTATCTCTTCCGAACATAGCTACTCAGCGATGCACCTGGCGATACAACTGATACACCAGAGGTTCGTCCAATTCGGTCCTCTCGTACTAGAATCAGGTCCACTCAAGCTTCTAACGCTCGCAATAGATAGAGACCGAACTGTCTCACGACGTTCTGAACCCAGCTCGCGTGCCACTTTAATGGGCGAACAGCCCAACCCTTGGGACCTTCTTCAGCCCCAGGATGTGACGAGCCGACATCGAGGTGCCGAACCTCCCCGTCGATGTGAGCTCTTGGGGGAGACTAGCCTGTTATCCCCGGAGTACCTTTTATCCTTTGAGCGATGGCCCTTCCATACGGAACCACCGGATCACTATGCCCTACTTTCGTACCTGATCGACTTGTAAGTCTCACAGTCAAGCACCCTTATGCCATTACACTCTACACACGATTACCAAACGTGTTGAGGGTACCTTTGGGAGCCTCCGTTACCTTTTTGGAGGCGACCACCCCAGTCAAACTACCCACCACGCAATGTTCTCAATTTTTTTAATCGAGTTAGATTTCAATTAAAAAAAGGGTGGTATTTCAAGGACAACTCCACATTGCCTAGCGACAATGTTTCAAAGTTTCCCACCTATCCTACACATTTTTTAATCAAAATCAATACGAAGCTATAGTAAAGGTTCACAGGGTCTTTTCGTCCCATTGCGAGTAATCGGCATCTTCACCGATATTACAATTTCACCGAGCTCATGGCTGAGACAGTTTCCAGATCGTTACACCATTCGTGCAGGTCGGAACTTACCCGACAAGGAATTTCGCTACCTTAGGACCGTTATAGTTACGGCCGCCGTTTACTGGGGCTTCAGTCAAAAGCTTTGCCGAAGCTAACCTTTTTCTTTAACCTTCCAGTACTGGGCAGGTGTCAGACCCTATACGTCATTTTTCAATTTAGCAGAGTCCTATGTTTTTGATAAACAGTCGCCTGGATCTCTTCGCTGCGACCTTCCCTAAAGAAGGCTACCTTTCTCCCGAAGTTACAGGTTTATTTTGCCTAGTTCCTTAGCCATGAATCACTCGAGCACCTTAGGATACTCTCCTCAACTACCTGTGTCGGTTTTGGTACGGATTACTTTTATCTGAAGCTTAGAGGCTTTTCTTGGAAGTTCTTACCTGCACTATCCACTTATCCTAAGACTTGTGGTACTATCGTAGATTAGCAAAATATACGGATTTTCCAATATATTTTATACCTAGCTACTTTAACGTACACATCCGTACGTACGCGACAGTTTCATTCCTCCGTCCCCCCATCGCAATAAAAGCAAGTACCGGAATATTAACCGGTTTTCCATCGATTACACCTTTCGATTTTACCTTAGGAACCGACTAACCCTCAGTTGATTAACATAGCTGAGGAACCCTTAGTTTTTCGGTGTACGGGTTTTTCACCCGTATTATCGTTACTTATACCTACATTTTCTTTTGTAAAAGCTCCACTACATCTTACAACATAGCTTCTTTGCCATTACAATGCTCCCCTACCGATTGATTAATTAATCAATCCCATAGTTTCGGCGATATATTTATGCCCGATTATTATCCATGCTTAATCACTTGACTAGTGAGCTGTTACGCACTCTTTAAATGAATAGCTGCTTCCAAGCTAACATCCTAGCTGTTTTAGTAACTAAACCTCGTTTGTTCAACTTAATATATACTTAGGGGCCTTAACTGATGATCTGGGTTGTTTCCCTTTTGGACATGGACCTTAGCACCCATGCCCTCACTACCGTGAAACATAATAACAGCATTCGGAGTTTGTCAGGAATAAGTAGGTGATGAAACCCCTTCATCCAATCAGTAGCTCTACCTCTGTATTATTTAACACGATGCTGCACCTAAATGCATTTCGGGGAGTACGAGCTATCTCCGAGTTTGATTGGCCTTTCACCCCTATCCACAAGTCATCCGAAGACTTTTCAACGTCAACCGGTTCGGTCCTTCACTATGTGTTACCACAGCTTCAACCTGCTCATGGATAGATCACTCGGTTTCGCGTCTAATTCTTCCGACTATACGCCCTATTCAGACTCGCTTTCGCTACGGCTCCATAGCTGAACTACTTAACCTTGCCGAAAAAAATTAACTCGTAGGTTCATTATGCAAAAGGCACGCCGTCACTTTATAAAAAAGCTCCGACAGTTTGTAAGCGTATGGTTTCAGGATCTATTTCACCCTTCTATTCGAAGTACTTTTCACCTTTCCCTCACGGTACTAGTTCACTATCGGTCTCTGAGTAGTATTTAGCCTTACCGGATGGTCCCGGCAAATTCAGACAAGATTTCCCGTGTCCCGTCCTAATCAGGTGACTACTTTTGTAATTTTTCTATTTCGCATACAGGATTATCACCTTCTATGATTGATTTTTCCAAATCATTCTGCTATAGAAAAATAGTCTTTTATAGTAGACCTACAACCCCGTTATAGCCTAGACTAAAACGGTTTGGGCTATTCCATTTTCGCTCGCCACTACTAACAGAATCACTATTGTTTTCTTTTCCTCTAGATACTTAGATGTTTCAGTTCTCTAGGTTCGCCTTACGTTAAAGTAATATCACATAAAAATTCATATGATAGGTTTCCCCATTCGGAAATCTGCGGATCAATTTGTATGTGCCAATTCCCGCAGCTTATCGCAGCTTATCACGTCCTTCTTCGCCTCTCAGAGCCAAGGCATCCACCATACGCCCTTTATTAGCTTTTATTTTCTCATTATTATATATTATGTATGTCAAAGAACTTTAAAAATAAAATGGAGAATATCGGAATCGAACCGATGACCTCCTGCGTGCAAAGCAAGCGCTCTAGCCTACTGAGCTAATTCCCCATAATAGTCTCGCGCGGAATTGAACCGCGGACCTCTACATTATCAGTGTAGCGCTCTAACCATCTGAGCTACGAGACTGATTTCAATTTACAATCAATCTCTCTACTCCTAATTTTTATTTTAATCAATTTAAAAAAAAGCTTCTAGCTTAATTCCAACTAAATTTCTTTAATAAGAAAAAAACTCTAAAAAAAGAGATGTTCCAGCCGCACCTTCCGGTACGGCTACCTTGTTACGACTTAGCCCCAGTTATCGATTTTACCTTAAGCAGTTCCTTTTACAGTCACCGATTTCAGGTCCCCCCGACTTCCATGGCTTGACGGGCGGTGTGTACAAGGCCCGGGAACGTATTCACCGCATCATGGCTGATATGCGATTACTAGCGATTCCAACTTCATAGAGTCGAGTTGCAGACTCCAATCCGAACTGAGATCGGCTTTTAGAGATTAGCATCTGATCACCCAGTAGCAACCCTTTGTACCGACCATTGTAGCACGTGTGTAGCCCAAGGTATAAGAGCCGTGATGATTTGACGTCATCCCCACCTTCCTCTCGACTTACGTCGGCAGTCTTGCTAGAGTCCCCGACGTTATTCGCTGGCAACTAACAATGAGGGTTGCGCTCGTTGAGGGACTTAACCCAACACCTCACGGCACGAGCTGACGACAACCATGCAGCATCTTGTACTCCGTCCGAAGACTAAACTATTTCTAGCTTATTCGTAGTACATTTAAACCTTGGTAAGGTTCCTCGCGTATCATCGAATTAAACCACATGCTCCACCGCTTGTGCGGGCCCCCGTCAATTCCTTTGAGTTTCAGCCTTGCGGCCGTACTCCCCAGGTGGATCACTTATCACTTTCGCTTAGTCACTGAAAAATAAATCCAACAACTAGTGATCATCGTTTACGGCGTGGACTACCAGGGTATCTAATCCTGTTTGCTCCCCACGCTTTCGTGCCTCAGCGTCAGTATAGATTTAGTAACCTGCTTTCGCGATCGGTGTTCTGTGTGATATCTATGCATTTCACCGCTACACCACACATTCCAGCTACTCCAATCTCACTCAAGTCTATCAGTATCAATAGCCATTTTAACAGTTAAGCTGCAATATTTCACTACTGACTTAATAAACCGCCTACGCACCCTTTAAACCCAATAAATCCGGATAACGCTTGTGTCCTCCGTATTACCGCGGCTGCTGGCACGGAGTTTGCCGACACTTATTCGTATAGTACATTCACAATTCTTATCACGTAAGAATTTTTATTCCTAAACAAAAGCAGTTTACAACCCGTAAGGCATTCTTCCTGCACGCGGCGTGGCTGGTTCAGAGTTTCCTCCATTGACCAATATTCCTCACTGCTGCCTCCCGTAGGAGTCTGGTCCGTGTCTCAGTACCAGTGTGGGGGATCACCCTCTCAGGCCCCCTACTGATCATCGTCTTGGTGAGCCTTTACCTCACCAACTAACTAATCAGACGCACGTCCATCTTTTGCCGCATTTCTGCTTTAATAATAAAATCATGCGATTTTATCATGCTATAGAACATTAATCCGAGTTTCCTCAGGCTATTTTCTAGCAAAAGGCAGGTTACGTACGTGTTACGCACCCGTACGCCGGTCGCCATCAAAATCTATTTGCATAGATTTCATGCTGCCCCTCGACTTGCATGTGTTAAGCCCGCCGCTAGCGTTCATCCTGAGCCAGGATCAAACTCTCCGTTGTAAATAAAATAAAATACGTAAATCCTTATTAAAAATTCTGAAGGATTAGGCTTAGAAGCTTTTTATGCAAAGAACAATAAAACAAATATAAAAAACAAGTATACATCTTTTTTTATCAAAAAAAAAGTTTTATAAATAAATGTGTTAATTTTATATAGTCATGTATATATAAATCATCTAATTCATGAGAACTTCAGATTTTAATTTCACATTTCCTATACATCTTCTTTCTAAATTTCCTTCTCAAGAAAGAGATGAATCTAAATTAATGATTATTCATAGAAAAAGTCAAAAAATAGAACATAAATTATTCAAAAATTTGCATGAATATTTTGAAGAAGGAGATACATTTATTCTTAATAATACTAAAGTATTTCCAGCAAGATTGTTTGGAAATAAAGAAAAAACAGAAGCAAAAATAGAAGTTTTTTTACTTAGAGAATTAGATACAAAAGATAGAACATGGGATGTTCTAGTTGACCCTGCAAGAAAAGTAAGAGTGGGAAATAAATTAAATTTTGGATCTGGATTAACAGGAGAAGTTATAGATAACACGACTTCCAGAGGAAGAATTTTACAACTTAATTTTAATGGAACTCATAAAGAACTTATAAAAAAAATAAAAGAATTGGGAAAAACTCCTTTACCTAAATACATTAATAGACAACCGGAAAAAAACGATGAAGAACGTTATCAAACAGTGTATGCAAAAAAAGAAGGATCTGTAGCTGCACCTACTGCAGGATTACATTTTTCAAAACATTTATTAAAAAAATTAGAAATAAAAGGAATTAATTTAGCAGAAATAACTTTACATTTAGGATTAGGAAGTTTTTTACCTGTGGAAGTGGAAGATATTTCAAAACATAAAATGGATTCAGAAAAATGTTACATACATGAAAATACGTGTAAAATTGTAAATTTAGCTATCCAAAAAAAAAAAAGAATTTGTGCAGTTGGAACCTCTTCTATGAGAGCTATTGAAAGCTCTGTTTCTTCCAATAAAAACTTAAATCCATTTTATGGGTGGACCAATAAATTTATTTTTCCTCCTTATAACTTTAGTATAGCCAATTCTATGATTACAAACTTTCATATGCCAAAATCTACATTACTTATGATGACAGTTGCTTTTGCAAATTTTGATTTAATAATGAAAGCATATCAAATAGCAATAGAAAAAAAATATAAATTTTATTCTTATGGTGATGCTATGTTAATAATATAAAAAGATCGTATATTATTGTGATATGATGAAAATCATACTAGAAGAAATAAAAACTACTATAAAAAAAGAAATAGAAAAATTTGAAAAACAGTTCATATATATAATTAAAAGCAACGTATCTCTTATAGATCAAATAACACATTATCTAACTCATAGAAAAGGAAAACTAATTCGTCCTATGTTTGTTTTTTTAATAGCTAAAATGTTAGGAAACATACAAAAAAAAACATATCATACCGCTTGTTTAATTGAATTAATACATACAGCTACACTTGTACATGATGATGTTATAGATAATAGTTTACTTCGCCGTGATTCTTTTTCTATTAATGCAATATGGAAAAATAAAATAGCAGTTTTAATTGGTGATTACTTACTTTCTAAAAGTCTTTTAATTGCAACAAATAATAATTATTATGATTTGCTAAAAATTGTATGTAAAACCATAAAAAATATGAGTGAAGGAGAATTATTACAAATGGAAAAATCCAAAAAACTAAATATTTCCGAAAAAATTTATAATCGAATTATTTATCATAAAACAGCAAGTTTGATTGCTGCTTCTTGTGAGGCAGGTGCACGCTCTGTTAATACAGATGAAAAAACTGCTTTAAAAATGAGAAAATTTGGAATTTTTGCAGGAATTGCTTTTCAAATTAAAGATGATTTGTTTGATTATGAAGAAAAAAACGAAAGTTTTACGGGAAAACCTGTAGGAATAGATTTAAGAGAAAAAAAAATAACACTTCCACTTATTTATACGATTCAGAAAGCATCTCAAAAAGATCAGCAACATATATTAAATTACATAAAAAATTATGACAATAAAAAAAGATATAAAATAATTGATTATGTAAAAAAATATGGAGGGTTAGAATATGCAACTAAAAAAATGATTAGATTCCGTAATAATGCATTAGAAATTTTAGAAATTTATCCAGAAGGAACAATCAAAAGAGCATTAAAAATGATGGTGAATTTTATTGTGGAAAGAAATCGGTAATTTAAAATTAGATGAAAAAAAATTTAGTAATTGTAGAATCACCTACTAAAGCACATACAATACAAACATTTCTTGGAAAAAGTTATTATGTAGTATCCAGTTATGGACATATTATAGATTTACCAGATAAGGAAATAGGAGTTAAAATTCAAGAAAATTTTAAACCTAATTACGTAATATGATCCCAAAAAAAAAAATTGTTCAGAATCTAAAAATATTAATCAAAAATTATGAAACTATTTGGTTAGCCTCTGATGAGGATCGAGAGGGTGAAGCAATAGCTTATCAAATTTATAAAACATTTAATATTTCTGATAAAAAATACAGAAGAATCGTTTTTCACGAAATTACAAAAAAAGCGATATTTCACGCTATTAAAAATCCTAGGTTTATCAATTACAATTTAGTTCATGCACAACAAGCTAGACGAATAATAGATCGATTGGTAGGATTTCAATTATCTCCTATTTTATGGAAAAAAATAAACGCAGGTCTTTCTGCAGGGAGAGTTCAATCTGTAGCTGTGAGACTTATAGTAGAAAAAGAAGAAAAAATTCATAGTTTTGTCCCCCATCCAATTTATCAAATATATGGAATTTTCAAAAATTCTAAACAAAAAGAAACTTTTAACGCTAAATTAGAAAAAAAAGTAGAGGATAAAAACAAAATGAAAAAGATTTTAATATCATGTATTAATAGTATTTTCACAATAAAAAAAATTACTGTAAAACAAGAAAAAAAAAGTCCTCTACCTCCATTTACTACGTCTTCCTTACAACAAGAAGCTTCTAATAAATTAAATTTTTCTATATATAAAACAATGTTATTAGCTCAAAAATTATATGAAAAAGGATTTATTACGTATATACGAACAGATAGTACAAGTTTGTCAAAAAGTATACTATTAGAAATAAAAAATTTTATTCTTTCTTTATATGGAAAAAAATATTTATACATAAGAAAATTTTCTAATTTAAAAAATAAATTATCTCAAGAAGCTCACGAAGCTATCCATCCCACTGTTATTAATTTTAATGAAAATTATTTAGATTCGTTAGATATATTTCAAAAACGTCTTTATAAACTTATATGGGAACGAACAATTATAGGACAAATGACAGATGCTCTTTTTGAAAAAAAAGACATTTATATTCAATCTTCTCATTTTAAAAATTTTTTTATTTATACAAAAAAAACAGTATTATTTGATGGATTCATGAAAATATTAAACAAAGAGAAAAAAGAAAAATCTAATATTGATATTTTAGAAATGAAAAAAGGTTCTATTTTAGAAAAGAGAAAAATTATAGCTAAACAAGCTATTAAAAATTGTATACACAGATACAACGAAGCCAGTTTAGTCAAAAAATTAGAACAATTAGGTGTTGGAAGACCTTCCACTTATGTTCCCATTATCTCCACAATTCAAAAAAGAAATTATGTTAACGTACAAAAAATTTCAAAAAAAACAGAAGTGCGTGAAATTTTTATTCTAAAAGGAGATTCAATTGTTAAAGAAAATGATCAAATTATTAAAACGGAAAAAAATAAATTTTTTCCCACTGAAATGGGAATTTTAACTACTAATTTTTTAAAAAAAAATTTTCATGAAATAATAAATTATGATTTTACTGCAAATTTGGAAGAAAATTTTGATAATATAGCTAAAGGAAAACAATCTTGGATCAAAACTGTTGAAGATTTTTATAGTAAATTTTATAACAAAATACAATATGTTAAAAAAAATGTTAATAAAATTAATAAAGAACGTTTTATTGGAATAGATCCAAAATCTAATAAAAAAATTTTTGCAAAAATAGGAAAGTATGGTCCTATTATTCAAATAGGAGAATCTAACAATAAAAAAAAACCTAAATTTTTTCCTTTATTAAATAGACAAAAAATAGAAGAAATTTCTTTTGCAGAAGTTCTAAAAATTATTGAACTACCCAAGTCATTGGGAATATTTGAAAAAAAAGAAATTTTATTGAAAATAAATAAACACAATATTTACATAAAATACAACAATAAATCAATTCCGATTGATGAAAAAATGTTTTTTAAAAATTTATTAAATTTAGAACAAGCTATTAATATTATAATTGAGAATATAAAATAAATTGAACAATTGTATCAATATCTCAATTAATTAACTTTCAAAATATCTTTGATTTAAATAAGTAGTTGGATAGGCTTGATCATGACCTGTTCGTCTAATATGATCTAAATATTTAGGAATATAAGACAAAGCTTTAACTCTGTCAGATAAAGACATGCGATTCCATATATTTTCAGCCATTCTTTTTTTTCCTATTTTATATTTATAATCTGTCCAAAAACGATTAAAAGATAAATCAGTAGGAATTTCTTCTATAGAAAAAGCCGCTTTTGTATTTTTCATTTTATTTATAATAGATTCATTATAAGGTAAATATTTACCTATCCATATATAATGAGATAAAGAAAGTCTTTCAGGAAAAATAACTTCTCTTAAAAAACCATTTAAATCATATTTAAATATGATTTCTCCAGATACTAAACGACTTCTAAATATATATTGTTTACCTCTCATTATTATTGATTTCATCAGCATTAATAATGTACTCAACTACAACTAATTATTATTGCGAATAATCATTTTATTTTATGATGAAATTTTAAATTTTTAAAAAAAAGTATTTTACATAATCTAATTGTCACAAATATTTTTCATAAACTATATAACAAAAGTTATAGATTTTTATAATAATAGATTTATTATATCTTTTTTTCACATAATTTTCTTAAGATTTTTTTTAAAATTTTAAATTTTAGTATGTTATATATTGTACCTACTCCTATAGGAAATTTAGAAGATTTTACTTTTAGAAGTTTACGAATATTAAAAGAAGTAGACTTGATTTTAGTTGAGAGTTTTAAAATTTCCAAAAAATTATTGAATTTTTATAATATTAAAACTAACATAAATAAATATCATATTTATAATGAACATAAAATAATTCCCTTTTTTATAAAAAAAATTAAAGAAGGAAAAAAATTAGCATTAATATCTAATGCAGGGACTCCCTGTATATCAGATCCAGGTTTCTTACTTATTAGATCTTGTATTGAAGCTTCTATTTCTATAGAATGCTTACCTGGTCCTACAGCTTTTGTTCCAGCATTAGTTTGTTCTGGAATATCTTCTAATGAATTTATTTTTATTGGTTTTTTGCCTAGAAAAAAAAGAAAAACAAAATTAGAAAATCTGTCTAAAGAAAACAGAACCATTATATTATATGAATCTCCTCATAGGTTATTACGAACATTAAATGATATGAAATATTTTTTTGGATCCAAAAGAAATATTGTCATATGCAAAGAAATATCTAAATATTTTCAAAATATATTAAGAGGAAATATAGAAAAAATGATTCTATATTATAAAAATATAATAAAAATATCAGGAGAGTATACTATCATTATTGAAAAAAATTTTGATAAATAAATAAAATAATTAAACATATTTTTTCATTATTAAATATTCTGCAATTTGAATTGCATTAGTAGCTGCACCCTTGCGAAGATTATCTGATACTATCCAAATATGGATAGAATTTTTAAATGAAAAATCTTCTCGTATTCTACCTACAAAAACTTCATCTTTTCCATGAGCATATAAAGGTGTTGGATAAATATTTTTTTTTGGTTGATCTTGAAGTATTATTCCTTTTGTTTTCAATAATATTTCACGGACACGATTTATACTAGGTTTTTTTACAAATGTTATATTAACACTTTCTGAATGCCCCCCTATAACAGGAACACGTACAGCTGTAGCTGTTATTGCTAAATTATAATCATTCATTATTTTTTTTGTTTCATTTATTAATTTCATTTCTTCTATCGTATATTCCTTATCTGTAAAATGATCACAATGAGGTAAAACATTTTGATATATAGGATATGGATACACTTTATTGCAAGAATAATTTCCATTTTTTTCTTGATACAGTTGATCTAAAGCTTTTTTTCCAGTTCCTGTTACAGATTGATAGGTTGAAACAATAACTCTATTAATTTTGTATTCTATATGTAACGGAAATAAAACCATAACTAATTGTACTGTAGAACAATTTGGATTGGCAATAATTTTATCTTGTTTACATAGACAAGAAGCATTAATTTCAGGAACAATTAATTTTTTTCCAGGATCCATTCTCCATGCAGAAGAATTGTCGATAACTGTAGATCCTATCTCTGAGAATTTTGGAGACCATTCTTTGGATATGTTAGATCCCGCTGAAAATAAAACAATATCAGGTTTTTTTAAAAATAAATCATATACACTAATGACTTTATGCTCTTTTTTTTTAAAAAGAATTTTTTTTCCTACAGACTTGTTGGAAGCAGAAATGTACAATTTTTTTAATGGAAAATTTCTTTTTTCTAAAAGATCAATCATCACGCGACCTACCATACCTGTTACACCTACTATTCCTAATTTCATTTCATATAAATTTTTATAAAAACTTAATTTTCCATGATATTAAACAAAACAAAGTTAGGCAAAATAATGAAAAAAGGAAAAATGATTATTCTGTCAGGCCCTTCTGGATCTGGAAAAACAACCATTTCGCATTATTTACTTTCAAAATTTCCGGAATTAAAATTTTCTGTTTCATGCACAACGCGATCAATTCGGAATAATGAAATACATGGAAAAGATTATTATTTTTTATCTGTAAACTCTTTTATTTATAAAATAAAAAAATGCCAATTTGCAGAGTGGGAAGAAGTTTATCCAAACTTATTTTATGGAACCTTAAAAAACGAAATTTCCAAAATTTGGAAATCTAATCAACATATTTTATTTGATATAGATGTAAAAGGAGGATTAAATTTAAAAAAAAAATACCCAAATAATTCTTTATCCATATTTGTAACAGTAAATTCTATAAATATTTTAAAAAAAAGACTTATTGCAAGATGTTATAAAAATAATACGAACATCAACACTCGTTTAAATAAGGTTCAAGAAGAAAATAGTTATGCTAAATTGTTTGACTTTATTTTATTCAATATTGATTTGTATCAAACTAAAAAAAAAGCGATTCAAATAGTTTCCAATTTTATTTATGGAAAACAATCGGAGTGAGTGGATTTTAATTAACGATTATACATACTATAAACAAGCTGTTCTAATCTATGTACACTCCAACTCCTCAGGCTGGATTCGAACCAGCGACCCTCTGATTAACAGTCAGATGCTCTAACCAACTGAGCTACTGAGGATTTTAGATATTTTCTTTATTCTTATTTCGTGTCTTCCACCCTCAAAATTTGTTTCCAAAAATATTTTCACAATTTCTATAATCTCATTATTATCTACAATAAAACGTGCTGGTAAACTAATAATATTTGCATTATTATGCTTTCTTGCCAAAATTGCAATTTCCTTTTTCCATACCAAAGCTGCTCGTATTTTTTTATATTTATTCGCTGTCATGGCCGCGCCATTCCCACTTCCACATATAATTATGCCAAAATCAGCTTGTCCTTTATTTACGAGTTCTGCTGTAGGATGAATGAAATCAGGATAATCAACTTTTTTTCCATATTCGGAAAATCCTAAATCTTCTATTTTGTATCCTTTTTGAATTAAAAAATTTTTTATTGAATATTTGTAATCTACGCCTGTGTGATCAGAACCTATTGCAATTAGCATTGTATTTCAAAAAAAATGAATAACAAATATACATCTTTTATACATAAAGATTTTTTTTTCAAACATTGAATTTATTAATTTTGCATAATATCTTCTTTTGCATTTATATCATTTTATAATGAAGGAAATAAAAACTGTTAACGATTTTAATTTTGAAAATCAAACTGCTTTAATAAGAGTTGATTTTAACGTTCCTATAAATGAATATTACGAAATTATAGATGATACACGTATTCAATATAGTATTCCGACTATACAAAAAATTATTTCTGAAAAAGGAAAAATTGTTCTGATTTCTCATTTTGGAAGACCAAAAGGAATTTCTTCAAAAACTTATTCTTTAAAATTTTTAACACATTATTTATACAAAAAATTAAAAATCAATGTATTTTTTCACGAAAATTGTATAGGAGAAACTGTCGTAAAAAAAGTTAATGAGTTAAAAAACGGTGAAATATTGTTGTTGGAAAATCTTCGTTTTTATAAAGAAGAAGAAAGAGAAGATAAAAATTTTGCTTATGAATTATCAAAGTTAGGAGATATATATGTTAATGATGCTTTTGGAGTAGCACATCGTTTTCATACTTCCATTACTATTCTTCCAAAATTTTTCGGAAAAAAAAAATGTATCGGTCTTCTCATGAAAAAAGAAATACAATTATTAGGTCAATTTTCTTATGGAAAAGGAAAAAGACCTATCACTGCTTTATTAGGAGGTGCTAAAATTTCTTCAAAAATAGAAGTTATTGAAAATCTTATTGATTTCGCAGATTATATTTTGATAGGAGGCGGAATGTCTTATCCTTTTATAAAAATGAAAGGAGGAATGATAGGAAATTCTATGATTGAAAAAGATCAAATAATTGAAAAAACATTAAAAAAAATTTTTTTTAACAAAAAAATGAATATTATACATCTTCCAAAAGACGTAATAATAGCTGATTCATTTAAAAATGAAGCAAATACCAAAATTTCACCTATTCATTCTATTCCAAACGGATGGATGGGATTAGATATAGGTCCTTTTTCTATTAAAAAATTTTGTAAAATTATAGAAAAATCTAAAACTATTTTGTGGAATGGACCTGTAGGTGTTTTCGAATTTTCAAATTTTTCTTTAGGAACTAGATTGATAGCAAAATCTATTGCGAATACAACTGAAAAAGGAGCATTTTCTTTAGTAGGAGGAGGTGATTCTATAGCTGCACTTAAAATGGAAAAATATGATAAAAAAATCAGTTATTTATCTACAGGAGGAGGGGCAATGTTAGCAAGTTTAAAAAAAAATAAAATAAAAATACTCCCCGGAATTAATGCAATAAAATAATTACCAAGGTTTTTCATTATATTTGTTTTACTAACATTTTACTAATATATTAAAAAAATAACTATGTCATTTAAACTTCCAAAGTTTCCTTATTTATATAAGGATTTTGAGCCTTACATAGACAGAAAAACTATAGATATTCATTATAATAAACATCATGCGGCTTACACAAACAATTTAAATAAAGCCATTTCAAATACAACTATGATGAATTTTTCTATAGAAAAAATTTTAAAAAGAGCACATGTTGAATCTTCAATAATACGAAATAACGCTGGAGGTTTTTACAATCATAATCTTTTTTGGGAAATATTAATACCTCATACAGAATATATTCATCCAAGTACATATTTTAATAAAATTATTCAAGAAAATTTTAGTTCTTTTGATTTTTTTATAGATAACTTTTCTAAAGTTGCAGCTAATCATTTTGGTTCTGGATGGGTTTGGTTATGTGTAAAAGAAAAAAAATTAACAATTTGTTCTACAACGAATCAAGATAATCCTCTAATGTTGTGTGGAATAGGTTGTGAAGGAATTCCCATACTAGGATTAGATGTTTGGGAACATGCTTATTATCTACAATATCAAAATCGTCGTTTAGATTATATTTCATCCTTTTGGAATATTGTGAATTGGATCAAAGTGGAAAAAAATTACAAAACAGCTATGAAAATGTAATATTTTTTTTCTATGGGAAGAATTTTATTAGAAAATATTAAGTTATTTGGGTTTCACGGATGTTTACCAGAAGAAAAATATATTGGATCTCACTATACAATTAATATAGAAGTTGAATTAGATTTTTGTAAAGCATCTGTTGATGATGATTTATCCAAAACTATTAATTATGTAGATTTGTATTACATTGTAAAAGAAGAAATGAACATTAATTCTAAATTGATAGAACATTTAGCACAAAGAATAATTAAAAGAATAAAAAAATACAAAAAACCTTTAATAAAATATACAAAAGTGAAAATTTGTAAGGAAAATCCTCCATTACAAGGAAATGTAGATAGAGTATGTGTAATTTTAGATGATTGATATTAATGGCACTGTGGTCGAGTGGTAAGGCAGAGGTCTGCAAAACCTTGTATAGCGGTTCGATTCCGCTCTGTGCCTCTTTTTAACTTTTTTTATATTAATTTTCTGTATACATTTGCAAATTTAAACAAGTTCTATTGCATACATATACGTAAAAAAAAGGATGAAGATAAATAATATTCTGATTTCACAACCTCTAAGTGGTAGTTCTAATACTCCATATATAAAACTTAGTAAAAATAAAAATATAAATATTGATTTTCGATCTTTTATAGAAGTAAAAGGAGCATCATCTAATGATGTAAGAAAGCAGAAAATAAATTTCTCTGATTTTACCGTAGTTCTTTTTATTAGTAAAAAATCTGTAGATCATTATTTTCGATTAGCAGAATCTATGCGTTTTAAAGTCCCTATATTCATGAAATATGTATGTCAAACAAAAACTATAGCATATTATTTACAAAAATATATTATCTATAGAAAAAGAAAAATTTATATTGGAAATAAATCATTTAAAGATTTGCTTCCTTATATTAAAAAATACCCTAAAGAAAAATTTCTTTTACCTTCTTCTGATATACTAAAACCAGAAATTCCTGAAATGTTAAACCAACAAAATATTTTTTGGAGAAGAGCCATTTTATATAAAACGACTTCTAGCGATTTATCTGATTTAGAACATGGATGTTATGATATTTTTGTTTTTTTTAGTCCTGCAGAAATCAAATCTTTATTTGATAATTTTCCTAATTTTGATCAGAATAATATTAAAATTGCTACTTTTGGAAAAAACACCTTAGATGCGGCTTATAAAGCAGGATTAAAGATACACATCAAAGTTCCAACACCGGAATTTCCTTCTATGTCTATGGCTTTAGAAAAATATATTAAAAAACTAAACGCAATTAAATAATGAAAATATTTTTTATTTTTTTTTCTTTTTTTTTAATCTCATGCGCAAATTATAAACCACTTACTGGTGGTAATGTTGATATATTATCTCCACGTTTTATATATTCTATTCCTAATAATTTTTCTACTGATATTCAAGTTAATTTAAAAAAAATTCAAATTTTTTTTGATGAAAATATTATATTAAATAACATATATCATCACAATCATGTAATTGTAAATCCATATTATATACGGAAATATATAATTATACATCCTGGAAATTTACCTAGAAAATATATTAGTATTCGATTTATAAAAACATTAAAAAAAAATACTACTTATAGTATTCAGTTCAACAATTGTATAAAAGATAATAAAGAAGAAAATGTTTTATCTTTTTTTGAATATGTTTTTTCTACTGGAAAAAATATAGATTTAACCTATATTAAAGGAAATATAACAAATTTTAAAAATAAAAAAAATACAATAATAGGATTATATAAATATAATGATGATATGACATTGTCATTGAAAAAAAAACCGGATTATATTGCTTTTATAGATTATGAAAATAATAAATACAAAATTCTACATATAGAAAAAGGAAAATACTTATTATTTTGTTTTTATGACGAAAATGACAATCAAATATATGAACCAAACAAAAAAGAATTAATTTTTTTCAAAAAAACTTTATTTTTATCAAAAGATCAGGAATATCTTTATCACATACAAATTTCAAAGTAGTTATTATTCTACTGTTACTGATTTTGCTAAATTTCTTGGTTGATCTATGTTTTTTCCACGTATATAGGCTATTTGATAAGCTAATAATTGAAGAGGAACAACAGTTATTAATGGACTAAGTATTTCAGAAATATTTGGTATTTCTATCACATGATCTGCTAAAAGATGAACTTGAATATCTCCTTCATTAATTATGGCTATAACTTTTCCTCTCCTAGCTTTTATTTCTTGAATATTACCAATAATTTTTTCGTAACATCCTTTTCTTGTAGCGATAATAACTACTGGTACATTTTCATCAATTAAAGCAATAGGACCATGCTTCATTTCTGCGGCAGGATAACCTTCCGCATGAATATAGGATATTTCTTTTAATTTCAAAGCTCCTTCTAAAGCTACTGGAAAATTGATTCCTCTACCTAAATAAAGAAGATTATCTACATTGTAATATACTTGAGATATTTTTTTTATAGCATCATCCATTTTTAAAGCATGATCTACTTTTTCTGGAATTGATCCAAGTTCTTTACATAAAAATTTATAACGGAAATCATCAATTGTAGATCTATGTTTTCCTATAATCAAAGCTAATAAAACAAGAACTGTAATTTGTGCAGTAAAAGCTTTTGTAGAAGCTACACCAATTTCAGGGCCTGCATGTGTATAAGCTCCTGCATCTACATTTCGTGCTATAGATGATCCAACTACATTGCAAATTCCGAACACAAAAGCTCCTTTATTTTTTGCTAATTTCAAAGCGGCTAAAGTATCAGCAGTTTCTCCTGATTGTGAAATTACAATGATTACATCTTTTTTTTCTATAATAGGATTTCTATACCGAAATTCAGAAGCGTATTCTACCTCTACTGGAATACGAGTAAGCTCCTCTAATAAATATTCTCCAATTAAACTAGCATGCCAAGAGGTTCCACATGCTATTATAGTTATAGATTTAGCATTCAAAAAAATCTCTTTATTAGATTCAATTCCATCAATACAAATAATTTTTTCCGGAATTAACAATCTACCTCGTAAAGTATCCAAAATTGTTTTAGGTTGTTCATATATTTCTTTCAACATAAAATGTTTATATTTTCCTTTTTCAATTTCTTTTAGATTAATTTTAAGTTTTTCGATAACTGGATTTAATTTATGATTATCTTTAATTTTTCTTAAATCTAGTTTTTCTCCTTTTTTGAGTATAGCCATTTCTCCATCTTTTAAATAAAGAACATTTTTGGTATAATCAATAAAAGAAATAGGATCAGATGCAACAAAAAATTCTTCATTATTAATGCCCAAAGACAAAGGACTTCCCAGTTTGGCAATAATAATTGTTTCAGGATGAGATTTTTCTATTACAGCAATTGAGTAAGCTCCCACAACTTCATTTAAAGAAATTCTCACAGCTTTTTCCAAAGAGAATTTATTTTCTTTTTTAATATATTCAATAAAATTAACAAGAACTTCTGTATCAGTTTTACTTTTAAAAGTAAATCCATTCTTTAATAAAATAATTTTGATAGCATAATAGTTTTCTATAATTCCATTATGAATCATAATAATTCCATTAGAATTTGAAACATGAGGATGAGCATTTATATCATCTGGTATTCCATGAGTAGCCCATCTTGTATGACCGATTCCAGTTGTTCCTTTTACTTGTTTTTTACAAGAAAAAATTTTTTTTTCTAATTCATGAACTCTTCCTTTGGTTTTATATAAATTATATACATTATCATAAAAAACAGCAATACCAGAACTATCGTATCCTCTATACTCCAATTTCTTTAATCCATTGATAAGAATAGGATAAGCATCTCTATAACCTAAATAACCAATTATACCACACATTCTAGATAAAATTAAAAGTTTTTATCTATTTTAATTTATCTGTTCTAAAACAGTTTCTTTATAAAATTGTTGATAAACGGTTTCTATCTTTTCTACAGGATAGTATTTTAATACTAACAATTTGGTTACTTTTATGTAATCCTCTATTTTCTCTGGAAAAAAAAGATCTCCTTTTATAATAGCATCCGAGAAATATATACATAATTTGATTAGATTAAAATAATTTGGATTTTCTAACAGTTTTAATTTTCTGGATTTGATGCCATCAAATTTTATTTTTTTAATAATATTTTTATTTAAATATCCCTTAAAAGGTTTATTGTAGATAGATACAATTATTTTTACATTTTGATACACTGGATCACTTTTATAAAAATTTTTAATATATAAAGGAATAAAAGAACTCATCCATCCATATATGTGTATTATATCAGGTTTCCAATTTAATTTTTTTACAGTCTCTAAAACACCTTTTGTAAAAAATAAAGCTCTTTCATCATTATCTTGAAAAAAAATACCATTCTCATCTTCATCTATAGCCTTTCTTTTAAAATATTCTTCATTATCTATAAAATAGACTTGTAATCTAGCATCAGGAATGGATGCTACTTTTATTAATAAAGGTTGATCTATATCATTAATTACTAAATTCATGCCTGATAAACGAATCACTTCATGTAATTGATGCCTTCTTTCATTAATGACTCCAAAACGAGGCATAAATATACGTACATCGTTTCCTATTGATTGCATAAATTTAGCGGCTTTCAATACGGATAAAGATATTGTATTCTCTGAAGAAAATGGAAATAAATCTGAAGAAACATATAATATACGTTTACCTGTCATCTTAGAGATATTTTATTTTTATTAGTAAAAAAAACGGATCATTGCAAATATAATAAATAATATACTAAGTTTAGTAATAAAATTTCTTTTATATATATATAAAATCTTTAGATTATAGATTTTTTAACTATTTAAAAACTAAAATTCTTTATATATATATGTTTTGTCATGAAAAAAGAAAGAAAAATAAAAAAGTATAATAATTTATCCATAGGATGGATTAGGATTACTAACCATGGATATGCATTTGTTCATATAAACGGATTTCAAAAAGATGTTTTTATTCCAAAAAATAAAACTAATCGAGCTTTAGAAGGAGATTTAGTGGAAATTAAATTTTATATGAAAAAAGGAATTAAAATGGAAGGAGAAGTATTAAAGATTATAAAAAGAAAAACCAATAAATTTATTGGAATATTAAAAATTCATAATAACTATGGTATAGTATATAATACTAATATTCATGTAAATATATTAGTTCCAATACAAAAATTGGAAAAATGTCATCACAATGATAAAGTATTAGTTCAAATTGAATCATGGCCTAAAAAATTTAAAAATCCTTTTGGAAAAATAGTAAAAGTATTTGGCTCTTATGGAGAATACAAAACAGAAATTTCTTCTTTATTAGAAGAATATGAAATATCCTATAAATTCTCAAAAAAAATGGAAAATGAAGCCAAAGTTATTTTTTCAAAAAAAGTTATGGATATCAGATTAAGAAGAGATATGCGAAAGGTAAAAACTTTTACTATAGATCCTTTAAATGCAAAAGATTTTGATGATGCTCTTTCCATTAGAAAGTTAAGTTATGATACTTGGGAAATAGGAGTTCATATATCTGACGTATCTCATTATATAAAAGAAGGAAGTTTACTGGATCAAGAAGCATATTCACGTGCTACATCTATTTATTTTGTAGGAGAAGTGATTCCTATGCTTCCTAAAATATTGTCTAATAATCTTTGCTCATTACAACCAAAAAAAGATAAATTAAGTTTTTCTTATATTTTTAATATAAATCGTAAAGGAAAAATATTGAAAAATTGGTTTGGAAAAACCATAATACGATCTGATAGAAAATTTACATATGATGAAGTTCAGTCTATTATAGATAAAAAAAAAGGAGATTATTACGAGGATATTTATACATTATTTTTGTTATCTAAAATATTGATTCAAAATCGATTAAAAAATGGAGCACTTTTTTTAGAAAGGGTAGAAGTAAAATTTCATTTGGATAAAAAAAATAATCCAATATCTTTATACTTAGAAAAAAATAATGATGCGCATCGTTTAATTGAAGAATTTATGTTATTAACAAATCAAAAAATTTCAGAATTTGTTAGTTTAAATTTGGATGGAGGAACTTCCAAAAAACTCTATATTTATAGAATACACGATAAACCCGATTTTCAAAAAATTTTTTTAATAAAAAAAATTATAGAACCTTTAGGTTATTTTTTAGATACAAAAAATTTAAAAACTTCTATTAATCATTTATTAAAACAGATTAAAGGAAAACCTGAACAAAATATGATTGAAAATTTAATTCTTCGTTCAATGAGTAAAGCTAAATATTCCACAAGAAATATAGGACATTATGGATTATCTTTCATTTATTATACACATTTCACTTCTCCTATAAGAAGATATTCAGATATAATTGCTCATCGTTTATTATATTATTATTTAACAAAAGATAAAAACAAAAATGAAGAATATAAACTTAAAACAATAGAATTTTATGAAAAACAATCCCATCATTGTAGTTGTAAAGAACGTTTAGCTATAGATGTAGAAAGAGAGTTTTTAAAATATATGCAAGTTAAATATATAAGACAATTTGTAGGAGAGGAATTTTATGGAATTATTACAGGATTTACTAATTGGAGTGTTTATATTGACTTACTATTGTTTCAAACCGAAGGAATGGTCAGATTAAATGATATTAAAGAAGATTCTTATGTTCTAAATTCGAATGATTATAGTATAATTGGAAAAAAAAAAAGAAAAATTTATCATTTGGGAGATAAAGTAAAAGTAAAACTCATGGATGCTAATATAGAAAAAAATCAAATTATTCTTGATTGGATTGATGACGTATAGATGACGTACAAACGTATTTTATATTCTAACAGTAGAAGGAACAAATATGGTATAATCTCCTCCATTTTTTATTACATCTCTTACGAGATAAGAATTTATATGAGATTTTTCATAAGAAGAAAAAAGATAAACTGTTTCAATAATATCTTTTTTACACAATTCTTGATTCGAAAAAAATATATTTTTTTCAAGCTCAAAATCCAATTGATTTCGAATTCCTCTTAACAAAAATTTAGCTTTTTTTCTGATGCAAAAAGAGAGAGTTAATTCATTAAATGAATCAATTTCTATTTTTTTTGATAAACTTAAAAAAGTTTTTTGTATCCAATTTTTCCTTTTTTCAATAGAAAACATATTTTTTTTTTCAAAATTTTTTCCAATAGCTATAATAATTTTATCAAATAAATTTAAAGCCCTAATAATAATATCATAATGCCCTAAAGTTAGAGGATCAAAAGATCCAGGAAATACTGCTATTTTTTTATTCATTTTTTAGAAATATATTTATATATAAATTTTTTGTTGAAATAAACAAAAAAAGAAACATAATTTTTCTTAGTAAACTTATGAACAAATCATGCTCTGATTGTTTAAATAAATGTGAAAAAAAAGAAAATTTTTTTCAAAAAAAACAATGTAACAAATCTAATGTATTTGATTGGTTGTCCAATATAAAATCTCCCTTTGAATATCAAAAATATGATATTGTGGAAGTCCAATTTAAAAATAAAAGAAAAGAATTTTTTCTTAATAAAGAAAAAATTTTCCTTAATAAAGGAGATACAGTTACTGTAGAAACCAAATCTGGTATAGGGTACGACATAGGCCTCGTTTCTTTAACTGGAGAATTAGTAAAGTTTCAAATAAGAAATTATACAATTAATCCAAATACTTTTAAAAAAATATATAGAAAATCAACATGCAAAGAAATAAATAGTTGGAAGTATTTAAAAAGAAAAGAGTTTACAACTATTTTAAAAGCTAAAAAAATTGCAAAAAATCTGAATCTTTCTATGAAAATTTGTGATATAGAGTATCAAGGAGATGGAAAAAAGGCTATTTTTTATTATACAGCTGAAAATAGAATTGATTTTAGAAAATTAATAAAAGAATTTGCTTTATATTTTCATATACGTATAGAAATGCGTCAAATAGGATATAGACAAGAAGCGGCAAAAATTAGTGGAATTGGTTCTTGTGGTAGAGAACTTTGTTGTTCTACTTGGTTAAAAAATTTTAAAAGTGTAACAACTAATTCAGCAAGATATCAACAACTTTCCATAAATATGGAAAAATTAACTGGACAATGTAGCAAATTAAAATGTTGTCTTAATTATGAATTAGATGCTTATTTAGATACCATAAAAGATTTTCCAGATTTTAACAGAAAAATTCATACAGAAAAGGGAATTGCTCAATGTATGAAAATTGATGTTTTCAAACGAGAAATGTGGTTTTCTTATGTTAAGAATTCCAATATCTGGTTCAGAATAAAAGTAAAAAAGATTAAAGAAATTTTTGAAAAAAATAAAATCGCACCTCCTTTAGAGGAATTATCAACTTCTATTCAAAAAAAAGAATTAATATTTAAAGATTTATCTATATAACTATTTTCATATTTTCACATTATATTATATGATGCATGATTATTAATCATTTTTTTTACGTGTACAAAATTCGTAAACTTATTTTTTATTTTTGGTTTTTATTCCTCATAGGAATAAGTGCTATTTTTATCATTTTTTATGCAGCTTTTAAAGGTTATTTAGGTACTTTACCTAATACAAAGGATATAGAAAATCCTACTATGAAAGTAGGATCAGAAGTATATGATTCCAACGGAATATTATTGGGAAGATTTTTTTCAGAAAATAGAACTTTAGTTAGTTATCAACAACTACCAAAAGATCTTGTAAATGCACTTCTTGCGAAAGAAGATATTCGTTTTAAATATCATTCTGGAATTGATGCTAAATCTTTTCTTAGAGCAATTCTTTCTTTAGGAAAAAAAGGAGGAGGGAGTACAATCTCTCAACAGTTAGCAAAACTTCTTTTTACAGGACCATCTGCAAAAAATAAACTCCATAGAATTCATCAAAAACTTTTGGAATGGGTAATGGCAATTGAATTAGAAAAACGTTATACAAAAGAAGAAATTATAACTATGTATTATAATAAATTTGATTTTTTGTATAACGCAAAAGGAATAGAAACAGCAGCTCATACTTATTTTAATAAAAAGGTTTCTGAACTCAATTTGGGAGAATGTGCAACATTGGTCGGAATGTTAGAAAATCCTTCTTTATATAATCCTAAAAATTATCCTGATAGAGCAAGAAAACAAAGAAATTTAGTTTTATTTCAAATGAAGAAATATAATTTTCTAAATATATATAGATATAAAAAAGAACTGAAAAAACCTCTAAAAATTAATTTCAAAATACAAAAAAAAGATTTTGAGTTACTAACTTATTATGGTGAATTTTTAAAAAAAGAAATTCAGGAAGCTTTAGACGAACATGAAGAAAAAACTGGACAAAAATTTAATCTTTATTCTAGCGGATTAAAAATATATGCATCTATTGATGCTAGAATGCAAGATTATGCAGAAAAATCTGTAAAAAGTCATCTCAGTCAATTACAAATTTTATTTAATCGTTTTCAAAAAAAAAATAGAAATGCTCCATTTTCAAATATTTCTCCAGAAAAAACAAAACGAATTCTCATATCTGCAATGCATAGAACACCCCTTTACCAAGATTTAAGACAAAGAGGATTAACAGAAGAAAAAATTATAAAAGAATTTAAAAAACCACAATTAATAAAATTATTTACTTGGAACGGATCTAAAAAAGTATTTATGTCTCCATGGAATTTTATACGTTATCAAAAAAGTATTATTCAAGCAGGAATGTTATCTATAGAATCTTCTACTGGATTTATTAAAGCATGGGTAGGTGGAATCGATTTCAATTATTTCCAATATGATCATGTAGCACAAACACAACGTCAAGTTGGTTCGATATTTAAACCTATTTTATATGCTGCAGCTATTAATGAATTACATTATAATCCTTGTACGAAAATTTCAAATGAAAAATTTCATTTAGGAAAATGGAAACCTAGAAATTCTAATGGAAAATACGGAGGTTTTCTTACTTTGAAAGATGGATTAGCTTTTTCTGTCAATACAATTTCAGCTCGTTTAATATCACAAATTACTCCAGGTCCAGTAATTAATTTAGCAAAAAAAATGGGAATTGAATCTGTAATTCCTGAACATCCATCTATTGCACTTGGTTCTGCTGATTTAACTTTATATGAAATGACAGGAGCTTTTAATACATTTACTAATTATGGTATTTATATAAAACCTAGTATTTTAGTAAAAATAGAAGATGAAAATGGAAATTTAATTAAAGAGCATGTAGATCTTAGCAGAAGACAAGTTTTTAGTGAAGATGTAGGATATATTATGTTAAAATTAATGCAAGGGGTAGTTAAATATGGAACAGCAAAAAGATTACAATCATACAATCTCATAGGAGAGATAGCCGGAAAAACAGGAACAACTAATGAAAACTCAGATGGATGGTTTATAGGGATGATTCCAAATTTAACTACTGGAGTTTGGGTTGGTTGGGAGGATCGATTTACTCATTTTGATAGTATTAAATTGGGACAAGGAGCAAATATGGCTTTACCTATATGGGCTTATTATATGAAAAATTTGTATAAAGATATTAATTTGATTTATCACGATAAACTATTGTTTCATAAACCTAAAAATTATCAATCTTATTGGGATCATTGCAGCAATGAAATCCATAAAGAAGAAAACGAAATCAACGAAGAAAAAAAAGAAGAAAATTATTCAGAAAAAATTATAGATTTTGATGTAAACTTAAACTCAGAAAGCAGTCAATATTATGATAAATGATAAAAAAAATATTAATATTAGATAAAAATCATTCTTTTATTATATACAAATTAAAAAAAGAAGGATTGATTTGTGATGAAAATTACAATGATTCAACAGATAAAATTGATATATCTGCATATGATGGCATCATTTTAAGAAATAGATTAGAAATAGATAAAAAATTTATTAAAAAAGCTAAAAACTTAAAATTTATTGCTCGTATTGGATCTGGAACAGAAAATATAGATAAAGATTATGCTATAAAAAAAGGAATAACTTTGATTTCTTCTCCAGAAGGAAATAAAGATGCAGTAGCAGAACATGCTACAGGAATGCTTTTGTGTATGATGAATTATATCGTTCGTTCACATCAACAAATTATAAAAGGAAAATGGATCAGAGAGATAAATAGAGGAGTAGAAATTATGGGAAAAACAATAGGTATTATTGGATATGGAAATACAGGAAAAGCTTTTGCAAAAAAACTTTCAGGTTTTGATGCTAAAATATTATGTTATGACATATTACCTAAAGTAGGAGATATTTATGCAAAACAGGTAAACATGAGTACAATTTTTAAAAAATCAGATATAATAAGTTTACACGTTCCCTATACTATAAAAACAAAAGGAATGATTAACTATAATTTCATAAAAAAATTTTGCAAACCTTTTTATTTTATAAACACCTCTCGTGGAAAATGTGTAATAACAAATCATTTAGCCGAAGCATTAAAAAATGGAAAAATATATGGAGCGTGTTTAGATGTATTAGAATATGAGAATCTTTCCTTTAAGAACTTTTTTCATCATCATAAACTTACTAAAAGTTTTCTTTATCTTATTAATTCTGATCAAGTGATATTTACTTCACATATTGCAGGATGGACTAAAGAATCAAAATATAAAATGGATAAAAAAATTGTGGAAAAAATTATTCTTTTAATAAAAAAGTTTAATCAAAAATATCATATTCGTTAAATTGAATTATATCACTCAATATACATCTTTTAAGTATCTCCCTTCTTTTTTCATTTTTTTAATAAAAAGTTTTGAATCGCATTTTCCTACTTTTTCTATAACGTGACAAATCATTTTTTCTACATCTAGACTCATAGGAATTTTATTTCCACAAATATAAACATGAGCTCCATTTTTTATCCAAGAAAAAAATTCAATTCTATTTTCCCATATTTTGTTTTGCACATAAATTTTTTTTTCCTGATCTCTAGAAAAAGAGAAACTCACACGATGAAGAATTCCTTTCATTTTCCAATTTTTAATTTCTTTTTGATATAAAAAATCAGCATAAAAGTGTTGATCTCCAAAAAATAACCAATTCTTACCCGTAGCTTCTGTTGCTTCTCTTTCATACAAAAAAGATCGAAAAGGAGCAATTCCAGTGCCAGGTCCAATAAGAATTATATCTTTATCCAAATTGGGTAATTTGAATGATTGATTTTTATAAATAAAAAAAGACAATTCATCTCCTATTTTTAATTTAGATAAAAAATCAGAACAATGACCATATAAAGTCTCTCCATATAATTGAAAACGATGACGAGATACAGTAATATGAATTTCATTTACATGAGCGGTAGGAGATGAAGAAATAGAATATAGTCTAGGTTTTATAGGGTCCATGATTTTTATCAATTCTTTTAAAGAACATTTATTTTTCATAGGAAATTTGATTAAAAGATCAGTAAGTTTCCATTTCTGATTTAAAGGAATATTTTTTTTTTCTGATAAAAAAGAATATTTTTTCAAAAAATTATCAGATAAATAAAGAATATTTAAATTCTTTTGAAAAAGATCAAAAATTTTGTTTTTTTCTTCATATTTTTCATATTCCTTTTTTCTATTATTTTTGATATATTCTATAATATTATTTACTTCATTATAAGGATTTTCAGGATAAATTCCTATTGAATCTCCAGGTAGATATTTAATTTTATTTTTTTTAACAAAAATTTCAATATGATGAATCTCTTTATTAGATCCTTTTTCTTGATTATTTAAAATTATTTTGTTTAAAATTTTTCCATATATTTTTTTATTTCTATTTTCTGTGTTAATTTCACATTTTTTTTTTTTTATAAAATTTAAAATTTCAGAAAACCATCTTTCTGCTTGGATTTCATAATCAATATCACATTTCTGTAATGGAACAATTCTTATTGCCCCTATATCATATAAACGTTTATCTACATCTTCTCCTGCTTTGCAAAAATAAGTATAAGATCTATCCCCCAACGCTAACACACTATATTTCATATTTTTTAGAAAAATATTTTTATTATGATGAATAAAATTAAAAAAAGATTTTGCAGAAAAAGGAGGCTCCCCTTCTCCATGCGTACTCATGATAATGAAAAAATAATCTTCTTTTTCTAAATCTTTCAAACAATATTGATCTAAACTAATCAATTTTATTTTCAATTTTTCATTCTTGGCTTTTTGGTAAAAATCAAAAGCCAAATTTTTAGCATTTCCTGTTTCCGTACCATAAACTAACGTAATTTTTTCTTCCTCTTTTTTTTGAAATATTTTAGAATCTTTGTTATAAAATAACAATCCATACATATAACCACACATCCATATAATTTCTTCCTTAGAGGACTCTTGTATCAACTTAAAAAATATTTTGTTATTTGACTCAGATAACATTTTTTTTTTTTTATAAAAATACTAAATACTATAACTTTTTTTATTTAATTTTCTTAAATTTTCTTAAAAAATAATGTAAAAATTATATCTTTTTCAATTATACGAGTTATATGTTGTTAATACTCATTAAATAAACGATTTACAAAGACTATTCTACTATTCTTTTGATCATAAAAAAAGATTGTCAACTGACAAATATCTTTCCCCAGTATCATAATTTAAAGTTAATATTATCGATTGTTTTGAAAATTTATATAATTGTTTTTCTATAGCAGATAATGACGCTCCAGTAGATATTCCAACAAGAATTCCTTCTTTTTTTGCAGTTTTTCTAACATAATGAAAAGCTTCTTCTTTAGATACTAAAAAAGATCCATCTAATATTTTTACATTCAAAATAGATGGAATAAAACCTGCGCCTAATCCTTGTAAAGCGTGAGGATTGGGTTCACCGCCTAATATAACTGGAGATTCTATAGGTTCTACAGAAAATATTTTTATATTTGGAAATTTATTTTTTAATACTTCTCCTATTCCAGTAATATGACCTCCAGTTCCTACTCCTGTTATGAAATAATCTATTCCTTTAGGAAAAGCATTAATAATTTCTTTTGCTGTTGTATTTTTATGTATATTCGGATTTGAAACATTATCAAATTGTTTAGGCATCCAAGAATTTGGAATAGTATTAATTAATTCTTCTGCTTTTTTAATAGCTCCTTTCATTCCATTTTCTTTTGGAGTAAGAACAAATTTTGCTCCAAAAATAGAAAATAATTTTCTTCTTTCAAGACTCATTGATTCTGGCATAACTAAAATAAGACGATAACCCTTTACAGAACACACCATAGCTAATCCTATTCCTGTATTACCAGAAGTTGGTTCTATAATAATGTCTCCTTTATGAATAATTTCCTTTTCTTCTGCGTCTTCTATCATAGATAATGCGATTCTATCTTTTATACTTCCTCCAGGGTTATTCCTTTCCAATTTAATCCAAACCTGATGATTAGGGAATAATCTTTTAAGATGTACATGAGGCGTATTTCCGATAGTTTTTAAAATGCTATCAACTTTAACTTTCATTTTTTTTAATTATATCATAAAATTAATGGGATTAGGAAAAGGACTATTATTTCTCATTTTTATTTCGTTTTTCTGATATACTATAGAGAAAGGAGGAACACTTTTGGTAACCCAAACATTACCTCCAAGTACACAATCATGACCTATTACTGTTTCTCCCCCCAAAACAGTGGCACCGGCATAAATAGTTACTCTATCTTCTATTGTAGGATGACGTTTTGTATTCGCTAATTTTTTATCCACATAAATTGCTCCTAAAGTTACACCTTGATATATTTTTACTTTATCTCCTATTTTTGTACTAGAACCTATAACTATTCCTGTTCCATGATCAACAGCAAAAGCTTCTCCTATTCTTGCAGAGGCATGAATATCAACTCCAGTTTTACTGTGTGCATATTCTGTAATTAATCTTGGAATTATTGGAATTTTTTGAATCCATAATTGATGTGCTATCCGATATAATGCAGTAGCAAAAAAACCAGGATAAGAAAGAAAAATTTCTTCGATAACTGTTGCTGCAGGATCCGATTTCAATATTGCATTAGCATCTATTACCAATGTATTATAAATACTAGGAACTTCTCTAAAAAAAATCCGAGTAAAATTCACCGAATCTTTTTCATTCAGATTTAATTCAATAAAAATTTCATATAAAATTCTTTGTAATTTCTCGTAATTTTTTTTAAAAAGAACTGTATCATTCAAAATATTTCGATCTGGAGTAAATAAAGTGTAAAACAATTTTTTCACAAAAAACTCTGATTTTTTCTTATCAGGAAAAACATCTTTTTTTTTATTATTTTCAAATATGGTTGTTAAAAAATCTAACATTTATTTTGATTGTATCAAACAAACACTGTGTGTATAAAAAACGGAAACACTATTTATCCTTTTCATTTTTTGTAAGAATGTAGAATCGGTAGGTTTTTTTGTTTTTTTATTCGGATTTTCATAATTCTTAACAGGTTTATTTATAATTATTTTATAAAAAACCCTCCAAATTATTTTAGGTATATTCATTTCATTCATTCCCTTCCTTCTATTTACCATTACACAAATATATAAGAATTTCTTCTTTTTAAAAAAACATGTTATATTATAACAAACTTTTCAAATTCATGAAAAAAATTAAAGTCAACAATCCTATAGTAGAAATAGATGGGGATGAAATGGCTAGAGTTATATGGAAATATATAAAAAAATATTTTATTCTACCTTATTTAGATATAAATATCATTTACTTCGATTTAGGAATAGAAAATAGAAATATAACGAATGACCAAATTACTATAGACGCCGCTCATGCTATAAAAAAATATAATGTAGGAATTAAATGCGCAACAATTACGCCAGATGAAGATAGAATGAAAGAATTTCATCTAAAGAAAATGTGGAAATCTCCAAATGGAACTATTAGAAATATAATCAACGGAACTGTTTTTAGAGAACCTATTATCGTAAAAAATATTCCTCGTTCGATTAAAAATTGGAAAAATCCCATATGTATAGCTAGACATGGTTATGGAGATCAATATCAAGCTACAGATTTTTTCATTAAAAAAAAAGGAAAATTATATATTTCTTTTGTTCCAGATGACGAAAAAAATAAACCAATAAAATTTGAAATTCATCATTTTATGGGACCAGGAGTCGCTATGGGAATGTATAATACTGATCAATCTATATATGGATTTGCTCGTTCTTGTTTTAACTATTCTGTATATAAAAAATGGCCTCTTTTTTTATCTACTAAAAATACTATATTGAAAGCATATGATGGAAGATTTAAAAATATATTTCAAGAAATATATAATAATGAATTCAAATCAAAATTTGAAAATTTACAGATTACTTATGAACATCGTTTGATTGATGATATGCTGGCAAAAGCAATTAAATTAAATGGAAAATTTATATGGGCTTGTAAAAATTATGATGGAGATCTGTTATCAGATTGTATAGCTCAAGGATTTGGTTCATTAGGAATGATGACTTCTATTTTGCTTACTACAGATGGAAAAACTTTAGAATCTGAAGCAGCTCACGGCACTATAACAAGGCATTATAGATTACATCAAAATGGAAAAGAAACATCTACCAATCCTATTGCTTCTATTTTTTCTTGGACTCGTGGTCTTAAACATCGCGCTGTTTTAGATAAAAATAAAGATCTAAAATTATTTTCGGAAAAAATGGAAAAAACATGTATAGACTTTATTGAATCCGGAAAAATGACTAAAGATTTATTTCAATTGTCTTATAAAAATAAAAAAACATGTAATTATTTAAATACCAATATTTTTCTTGAAAAATTAAGAATTCTTTTTGATAAAAAAATGAATCAAAGTATATAAATATTATGTTTTTATCTTTATCAGTTTTTTCATAATTTCTTTTCTTCTGAATTTATCCAATAAATTTTCCGTAAAATGAGAAATAAAAAAAATATTTTTTGGTTTATAAAATTTTTTTTTACCATTAAAAATATTATCTGGAATATCTAATGAAAAAGGATTTCCTTCAATAATCAATATTATTTTCTCTCCTAAAATTTTATCTGGGATTGAGGATATAAAAAATCGTTTATCACAAGGAATAAAGGAACTAATTTCTCTTTCTATTAACTCAGGAATAATTTTAATTCCTCCACTGTTAATAATATTATCATATCTACCGATCCAAGTAAATGTATTTTCAGATATCATATGAACAACATCATTTGTTTGCACAAATGAATTCATACTGCATGAAGAAAAAATACCTAAACAATTTCTATTATCAACACTCAAAGATACATCTTGAAATGATTTATAAAAAGTAGATTTATTTGATCCATTAATCTTTTTTATGGCTATATGACCTGAAGTTTCTGTCATTCCATAAGTGGAATAACAAATGGTTGAAATATTTTGCAATTTTTCTTCTAAAATATTTGATATTGAATATCCTCCTATTAAAACAATTTTAATATTTTTTAAGTATTTTAAACTAAAATAAACTTGCATGGGAACCATTGATGTAATGTCAAAATGTTCCTTAATGTTTTTTAAAGGATTAGATGATGGAGGAACACAATATATCTTCCACTTAAAAATAATAGCACGTACTAAAAACATTTTAGCAGCTATAAAATCTGGAGATAAACATAATAATCCTCTAATTTCTTTTTTTTTCAGTTTTAAAAATTCTACAGTTTTTATAGCTCTTTCATACATATGTTCTTTACGTAAAGAAATGACTTTAGAAACTCCTGTTGTTCCAGAAGTTAAAGACAATATAGGTTTGTTTTCATACCAATTTTTTAAAAATGAAAAAATAGCTTTTTTCCAATCTTTATTTTGTTCTTTGAAATCTTGATCTTTTAAAAAATTAGTTTTTTTAGAAGAAAAATCTATCCACATTTTTATTAATTATTAATTTAATAATGTTTCTATTCTCCATTTCGTAAATGGATTAAACCAAATAAAACCCTTTTTAATTTCTAAAGAGGAAATCCAATTGTTTATGTATAAAATTCCAGTATTTAATCCATGTGCATTAAAAAAATTTTTATGACTATATTTATTTTGCATCATAAAAGTCCACTGAGCTATCGCATTAATTCCGATATTACTTTCTAAAGAAGAACTAATGTACCATTTTATTTTTCTTTTTTCAGCTTCTAATATCCATTCTTCAGATCCATAAAATCCATTATTTATACTAGGTTTCAATACTATATATTGGGGTGAAATTATATCCAATAATCTTTTTTTTTTTTTTAATATATTTACATTTTCTAGTTCTTCGTCTAATGCTATAGGCAATTTTGATTTTTCACATATTTCTGACATATATTTCCAATTTCCAGGTAATATAGGTTGTTCTATAAAATCAATTATATCCAAATCATAAAATTTATTTAAATAATATAAAGCCATTTGAATATTTTCAAAGCAACCATTTGCATCTACACGTATTTTTATTGATGGATATATTTTTTTTATTTTATTTAAAACAATAAATTGATTCTCAATTAATTCTTTATTAATTTTCATTTTTATAAATGAAAAACCTTTCATAATTTGATTTTCTATTTCTTTTATTGCATATTTTGTCTTATTAAAAGAATTTAACCACATTAAATTATTTGTAGGAATTCCTTCGTTTCCATGAGTAAATTCAGAATGATATAAGATAGGAAATTCATTTTTCAAACTTAAAAATGCTTGCTCTAACCCAAATAAGATAGATGAATATGAGATATATTTATAATAATAATATATTTCTGTTTTTTTTAAAAAAATAATTTTCTTGTAAATATTTTCCAATTCTATCTCAAATTTTTTTAGGTTTTTTAAAGCATATTTATCCAATATTGGATTACATTCTCCTATTCCTATTTTATTATTTTTTATTAATATAATGAACCAGATAACATTTTTTTGAAATGTTCTATTAGAATTAAATATTTTTTTTCTAAAGAAAAATGTTCGTTTTTTCAAAAAACAATTAATCTCTTTATACTTGTTCATTTATTTAACATATATAGTTTTTTCCTTTTCCAATAAAATTAATTCTTTTCCTTTTTCAAAAAATCTTTTTTTTGCTTGTTTCTTATTAATTCGAATATCTTCAAAAGTATCATAATGAACTCCTAATATTTTTTCAGATTTCAAAAGATCTGAAGCAAGAATAGCTTCTTCTATGTCCATAGTATATCTTCCTCCTATTGGTAAAATAGAAAGTTTTAATTTTCCAAAATAAGGAATAAGGCTCATTTCATACATTACAGATGTATCTCCTGATATATATAAATTTCCTTCATCTGTATGTAGAAGAAATCCTCCTGGATTTCCTCCATAAGTTCCATCATTAAAAACACTAGAATGAGTTGCCCAAATATATTTTAATTTTCCAAAAGGAAAAGATATAAAAGAACCATAATTCATTCCATATGTTTTTATTCCTTTTTTTCCAAAATAATTAGATATTTCATAATTAGAAATAACTAAAACATTATCAAATTTACGTGAAAATAATTCCACATCACATACATGATCATAATGCGCATGAGTTAATAAAATATAATCTATATTTTGAAATTTTTTCAAAAAATTAGTATTTCTAAAAACAGGATTTTCAGAAAAAAAAGGATCAATTAATAAATATTTATCATGTATTTTTAACATACATGTACTATGAGCAAAAAAAGTAACTTTCATAATTTATAAAATAAAACCAATTCCTATACCAAGTTCATATAAAAAAGTGAGTATAACTAATTTTTTCAATTCAGAATTGAACAATTTTTTTTCTTTTATATAAATTATATTTTTAATGTGCAATATTAAAAATATAACAGTAAAAATAAAAAAAAACCATTGATAAACAGTTTTTTGATTCAAAAATATAAAATATGAACCTAAAAATATAGAAATCAATATAATAAATGCATGATATAATTTTGCATATTTTATGCCTAACCATACAGGTATAGTATATTTTCTATTTTCACAATCATTATTCAAATCTCTCATATTATTAATATTTAAAACTCCTACATTCAAAAATCCTATAGATAAAGAAAGAATAAATATATCAACACATAAAGTATAAGTATACAAAAAATAGCTTCCTTTTATTGAAAGAACACCAAAAAAAATCATAACAAATAGATCGCCCATTCCGATTTTATATCCATAAGGATTAGATCCAATGGAATATTTTATTGAACTATATATACATATAAAAATACCTATGAAATATAGAATAAAAATAAAAAAATTTTTCCATAAAATAGTTTTGCAAAACAATAATAATCCTGAAAAAAAAGATAATATAGAAAATATATAGATAGCTTTTTTCATTTCTGATAAAGAAATAAAACCACATTGAACTGTTCTTTTGGGGCCTACTCGTTTTAAATTATCTACTCCTGTTATACTATCTCCATAATCATTTGAAAAATTGGCTAATATTTGCAATAACAAAGCAGTAATAACACACAGAATATAAGCAGTAATACTTACATTTGTTCTAGATTTGGATATAAAAAAACTCAAAGTTACACCAGAAAAAGATAAAGGTAAAGTATAAATACGAGCTGCATAAATCCAATACTTTAATTTCATAAAAATTTTGTAAATTTTTTAAAATTTGGAGATCTTTTTTCTAAAAAAGCTTTTTTTCCTTCTTGAGATTCTTCCATTAAATAAAACATTAAAGTAGCATCTCCTGTCAACTGCATTAATCCATGTTGTCCATCCAACTCAGCGTTTAAACTACGTTTTATCATCCTTAAAGACATAGGACTTCTTTTTTGTATAATTCGACACCACTCTATGGTTTCTTTTTCCAATTCTTTTTTTTTTACAACTTTATTAATTAATCCCATTTCTAAAGCTTCTTTAGCAGTATATTTTTTACATAAAAACCACATTTCTCGTGTTTTTTTTTGTCCAATATGACGAGCTAAATATGAACATCCAAATCCTCCATCAAAAGACCCAACTTTTGGCCCAACTTGACTAAAAATAGCATTATCAGAAGCTATAGTTAAATCGCAAACAACATGCAAAACATGACCTCCTCCTACTGCATATCCATTAACCATAGCAATAACTGGTTTAGGGATTTCTCTTATTCTTTTATAAAAATCTAAAATATTTAATCTTGGAACTCCATCTTTATCTAAATACCCACCCATTCCTCTTGTGGTTTGATCTCCACCAGAACAAAAAGATTTATTTCCAGACCCAGTTATAATCAATACATCTATATCACTTCTATTGCTACATATATTTATAGCATCTATCATTTCATTAACTGTTTCTACACGAAATGCATTATGACACCATGGCCTATTAATCTCTATTTTAGAAATACCTTCTCCGAAAAAAAATAAAATATCTTCATATTTTTTAATAGGAGTCCAATCTATAGTATAATTCATAATATTAAAATTAAAAATTGATGTTTATTTTTACAAAATAACAAAAAAAGAGATTCTATTATGTTATGTTACGTAATATATTGTCTATATCTATAGGTGTTGTGATAAGTATTGTGGAGATACTTTGTTCTATAAAACTTGTAAAAAAATGGTTTGCAAAAATACAATTAATTCCATTAAAAAAATTCAAATATCTTTTGACTGAAGCTCCTACTGAATTTTTCATAATTTTAATTTTTTTTTATGCCTCTAGCGCTTTATTAGGAGGGATAATCACTGCATTTTTTACAAAGAATGCAAAAAAAGCTTATGCTATATTAACAGGTTTTATTTTATTTATTATTACCATATTTCATATGTTTTTTTATCCATTTCCATTATGGTTTAAAATAATGATATTACCTATTTTTTCCTTTTTTTCATATATAGGAGGAAATTTTATAGAATTTTTACAAAGAAAAAAATGGATAAATTAATAAATAAATAAAGCCAGATATATATCCGATTAAAGCAATCCAACTAATTTTTTTTAAATACCAAAAAAAATCAATCTTTTCCATGCTCATAGCTGCCACACCTGCAGCAGATCCTATAAGAAAAATGCTTCCTCCTGTTCCAGAAACATAAGCTATAAAATGCCATAAATCATGATTAATCGAATAAGAAAACATAGCTATGGTAGCAGCTACTAAAGGAACATTATCTATAATAGAAGAAATTAATCCAAATAAAAAAGTTGTAATTTTCCATGTATAAACAGTTTCATTTATCCAATGAGATAATCTATATAATTTTCCCATAGATTCCAGAGAGGAAACAGAAAGTAAAATACCCAAAAAAAATAAAACACTAGATATATCTATTTTTTTTAATGTATCATCTATAATAGATTTTGATTTATATTTCTTAGATGTTATAAGAAGTATAATTCCTAAAGAAAACATTATTCCCATGTATGGAGGAATTCCTATTATAGTTTTAAAAATTGGGACAAGTAACATTAGAAATAAACCTATTTTTAACATAAAAAAACCTCTATTTATCGAATCTCTTGAGAGATCATTTTTTTTGATTTGAATATTTCCATTAAAAATAGACATATAAGAAGCAATTAAAGTAGAAATAACCATACACAATATAGATGGTATAAATATTTTTTTTATAAGATAAATTGTAGTTACTTTATTAGAAATCCATAACATAGTTGTAGTTATATCTCCAATTGGAGACCAAACTCCTCCTGCATTAGCAGATATAATAACTAGTCCCAAATAATATAAACGATCTTTATAATTGTAAATTGTTTTTCTCAAAAGAGAAATCAAAACCATAGTAGCCGTAAGATTATCTATTATAGCAGATAATAAAAAAGAAACTATACTTATGATCCATAAAAATTTACGTTTTGTATTTTTACTTGTACAAAGTAATTCTTTTAAAGCTTCAAATCCAGAATATTTTTCAATGACAGCAATAATAGACATAGCTCCAATAAGAAAAAAAACAATTTCCGATGCTCTTCCCAGATGAAATAATAATAAATATTTAGGATTTTTTTTTATAATTAAATGTTGATCATACTCATAGACTGGAATATTAAAGTATATAATTAAAGACCAACAAATAGAAGCCATCAAAATAGATGTAATAACTTTATTTACAGAGAAAAAACTCTCAAGAGTAATTAATAAATATCCAAAGATAAAAATTAAAATTACCATTGATTATTGTATTGTTCTATTCTAATATTATTGATTATTTAATAATTCCATTTTGAATAAAATGAATTTTCTCCAAGAGCACTCTCAATACGTAATAATTGATTATATTTTGAAGTTCGTTCAGAACGACATAAAGAGCCTATTTTTATTTGTTCAATATTAAACGCAACAGAAAGATCAGAAATGAAAGAATCTTCAGTATCTCCAGAACGATGAGAAATAATATTTTTATACTTATTTTTTTTAGCTACATTTATTGTTTCAATCGTTTCTGTTAGTGTTCCCACTTGATTTACTTTAATTAAAATAGAGTTTGCTACTTTTTTTTCTATTCCTTTATTTAATCTATTTACTTGTGTAACGAAAAGATCATCTCCAACTAATTGAACTTTATCTCCTATCTCATGAGTTAACAATTTCCATCCTTCCCAATCATTTTGATCCATACCATCTTCAATAGATATAATTGGATATTTTTTGATTAAATAAGATAAATAATGAATATGTTCTTCTTTTGATTTTATCAAATCTTTTGTTTTTTTTCCTGATTTTTCAAATTTTGAATAATCATATTGATTATTTTCATAAAATTCAGATGCAGCACAATCTATAGCTATTGCTATTTGATCATAAGGTTCATAATTTGCCATATGTATAGCTTCTAGTATATGATCTAAAACATCTTCAATTCCATTTTTTGAATTAGGAGAAAAACCTCCTTCGTCACCTACATTTGTAGAAAACCCTTTTTCATTTAAAATGTTTTTTAATTGAAAAAATACTTTATGCGCCATTTGAATCGCTTCTCCAAAAGTGTTTGCTTTAACAGGAACTATCATAAATTCTTGAAAAACTATAGAAGAAGCATTTGAATGTTTTCCTCCATTTATAATATTTATCAAAGGAATAGGAAGAAAACAGGTATAGATTCCTCCTATATATTTATAAAGAGGAACGTTTAATTCATTAGAAGCGGCTTTCGCTGTTGCTAACGATATAGCTAAAATAGCATTAGATCCTAGTCTTTTTTTATTTTTTGTTCCATCTAATTCTAACATTAATTTATCGATGTAAATTTGATTTAAAACTGATTTTCCAATTAATTCAGGAGCAATAATCTCATTAACATTTTGAACCGCTTTTAAAACACCTTTTCCGAAAAAAATATTTTCTTTATTATCACGTAATTCAAAAGCTTCATTTTTTCCTTTTGATGCTCCAGATGGAACAGAAGCACGTCCTAATATATTATTTTCTGTTATTACATCTACTTCCACAGTAGGATTTCCTCTAGAATCTAATATTTGTCTAGCTTGAATACTTTTAATTTTTCTCATTGTTCACTTTTTTTTTATCTATTTTTCTCCTGCTATTACTCCGTCTTATCCGTCTTACAGATTTTACTTCTTTTTTAGAAGTATAAATCTCATTGAAATCCACTAGTTCTATGAGAGATAGAGGAGCTTGATCTCCAAAACGAAATCCAATCTTTATTATTCTAGTATATCCACCAGGACGTTTACGTACTTTTTCAAAAATATCTTTAAATAATTCTGACACTGCGGTCTTATCTTTTAAATACGAAAAAATATTTCTTCTGGAATGAATTGTATTAACTTTTGATTTTGTAATAATAGGTTCTATATATTTTCTTAAAGCTTTAGCTTTAGCTAAAGTAGTAAAAATTCTTTTCTTTTTTATAAGAGAAGTAGCCATATTGGAAAGAAGAGATTTACGATGTCCACATTTCCTTCCCAAAGGATTATTTTTATTTCTATGATTCATCGATTCATCAATAATTTAATCTTTATGATTCCTTCAATTTATATTCTTCTATATTCATTCCAAAATATAATCCTTTTTCCTTCATTTTTTTCTCTAATTCCTCTAGAGATTTCTTACCAAAATTTCTCATTTTTAACATATCATTTCTACCACAATTTACTAAATCTGCTATAGTAGTTATAGAAGCAAACTTTAAGCAATTTTTTGTACGAACAGATAAATCCATATCACTTAATTTTGATTTTAATAATGTTTGCATTCGCAAAAATTCTTCATTATATTTTTTATCCTTATTAGTTTTTTCTTGTTTTTTTTCACCTATTTTTTCTTGTGAAAAAATAGAAAAATACTTAATTAATATTTGAGAAGCCTCCATCAAAGCTGATTTTGGACTTATAGATCCATCTGTTTTAATTTCCAATGATAGATTTTCAAAATCAGTTTTTTGTCCTACACGACAATTTTCTATTGTGTATTTTACATTTTTAATAGGAGTATAGATAGAATCTATAGGGATTATTTCAATTGAATCATCATTATTTTTTTTATTTTCTTCTGCAGGAACATAACCTCTTCCTTCTTCAATTGTAAAACTTATTTCTAAAGGGATCAATTCATCTTTATTGCAAATAACTAAATCATCGTTTAAGATCTTAAATCCAGAAATAAATTTATTTAAAATTTTTCCTGTTACTTGTTTTCCATGATTTATATAAGCGTGAACTATTTCTTTACAAGTTCCTGATATTTTTTGTTTAAAACGGATTTTTTTGAAATTTAAAACAATTTCGGTAACATCTTCAAGAACTCCTTTTATAGTAGAAAATTCATATTTTACCCCTTTAATTCTAATAGAAGTAACTGCAAATCCTTTTAAAGAGCCCAATAAAACTCTTCTTAACGCATTTCCCAATGTAATCCCATATCCAGGTTCTAAAGGTTTCAAACAAAAAATACCTTTATTATCTGAAAATTCAGATATTGTAATTCTATCAGGTTTTACAAAATCTAGAATAGCCATTGATTTTACACTATTTTATTTATTTGATTATTTTGAATATAATTCAACAATTAATTGCTCTTTAATATTTTCAGGTATTTGTATTCTTTTTGGGATCATTCTAAATATACCAAACATATTTTTTTCATCTAAAACCAACCATTCTACTAATGGTCCTGTTTTTTTTTGTATAGAATTTAATATTACAGGATGTTTTTTAGATTTTTCTTTTATTTCTATTTTATCCCCTGGTTTTAATCTAAAAGATGGAATGTTTACCACTTTATTATTAACGATAATGTGTCTATGAGAAACAAGTTGACGAGCAGAAGATCGAGATGGTGAAAATTTTAATCTAAAAACTATGTTATCTAAACGACTTTCACATGCTTGTAATAATAATTCTCCAGTTATTCCTTTTTTTCTTGCAGCTTCAAAAAATAAACTCTCAAATTGTCGTTCCAATATTCCATAAGTATATCTTGCTTTCTGTTTTTCTATCAATTGAACAAAATATTCTGAACGTTTTCCTCTACGACGACTACTTCCATGTTGACCAGATGGATATTTCCTTCTATCGAAATATTTATCTTCACCATAAATACATTCTCCAAATCTTCTAGAAATTTTAGTTTTAGGTCCTATATATTTTGCCATAATTTTTTTATATTGATAATATTTGAATTAAAAAGAAATAGAATATTAAATATTAAACTCTTCTCCTCTTAGGGGGACGACAACCATTGTGTGGCAATGGAGTAATATCTTTAATTATTGTAACGACAATACCAGAATTACTTAATGCTCGTATAGCTGCATCTCTTCCTGCTCCAGGCCCTTTAATTTTAACTTCAACTTTTTTTATTCCAGCATTCAACCCTTCTTTTGCTACATTTTCTGCAACCATTTGAGCTGCATATGGGGTATTTTTTTTTGATCCTTTGAAATTCATTTTTCCAGCAGAAGACCATGCAATCACATCTCCTTTTTTGTTTGTTAAAGTTATAATAATATTATTAAAAGTAGCTTGAATATGAGCTTCTCCTATAGAATCTACTATTACTGATTTTTTTTTACTTTTACTTAATGATGGTTTTATCATATTTTATTTTGTAACTTTCTTTTTATTCGCTACAGTTTTCTTTTTTCCTTTTCTAGTTCTGCAATTATTTTTTGTTTTTTGTCCTCTTAATGGCAATCCTTTTCTATGTCTAGTTCCCACATAACAACCAATATCCATCAATCGTTTAATATTATATTGAATTTCAGATCTTAACTCTCCTTCAATTTTTATAAAATCAGATATATACTTTCTAATTTTACTAATCTCATCATCAGACCAATTTTCCACTTTTTTATTTTCGTCTATTCCAATAAAGTGAAGTATTTTTTTTGATAAACTTTTACCTATTCCATATAAATAAGTAAGACCAATAATCCCTCTCTTATATCTTGGAAGATCAACACCTGAAATTCTTACAGACATAAAATTTTTTAACCTTGTTTTTGTTTAAATCTTGGATTTTTTTTATTAATAATACGCAAACGCTTTTTTCTACTAACAATTTTACAATTATCCGTTCTTTTTTTTAAAGATGCTCTTACTTTCATAAAATAAAATTTTTAATATCAATATCTATAAGTTATTCTTCCTCTTTCCAAATCATAAGAGGACATTTCTAATCTAACTTTATCTCCTGGTAATATTTTTATATAATGCATTCTCATTTTACCCGATATATGAGCTTTAACAATACATCCATTTTCCAATTCTACACGAAACATTGCATTTGGAGATGATTCAATAATTGTTCCATCAACCTCAATATGCTTTTGTTTAGCCATATACAGCAAATAATTTTATATGCATTATAATATACATAAAATATTATTATCTAGCATATCTTCTATTACGATATTTTATCATCATTAATTCATCATAATGATAGTTTAACAAATGTATATTTACTTGTTGTGAAATATCTAAAATAACTCCTACTACGATTAATAATGAAGTACCTCCATAAAATAATGCAAAATTTTGATTAAAACCCATACGAAAAACTATAGATGGTAATATTGCTATTATTGCTAACAAAACCGCTCCAGGTAATGTGATTGTTGATAAAATATGATCTATATATTCAGCTGTTTCTTTTCCAGGTTTAATTCTAGGTATATGTCCCCCATTTCTTTTCAAATCATCAGCCATTTGATTTACTGGAATCGCAATAGCGGTATAAAAAAAAGTAAAAACTATAACTAGTACAAAAATTGTCAAATTATACCATATTCCATAAATATCTTGAAAAAGATGAAAAAAATTTTTAATTTTTATATTTTTTACATAATCATAAAATGTTAATGGAAACAACATAATAGCTTGAGAAAATATGATAGGCATAACTCCAGCAGATGTCATTTTTAATGGAATATACTGATGTTTTTTATGAATTAATTGAGAATCTAATCCTAAAGATTTATAATGAGAAACGTACTGTACTGGAATTTTTCTAATTGCTTGAATAATTATAACAGAAAATAAAATAACTAATAACCACAACAAAAATTCAAAAAACAAAACTATTAATCCTCCATTACCAGTTTCCAGTTTACTAAAAATTTCTTTACTTATAGCATCTGGAAAACGTGCTATTATTCCAGACATTATGATTAGGGAAATTCCATTTCCTATTCCTTTATCTGTTATTTTATCTCCTAACCACATAGTAAATAAAGTACCAGAAGTTAAAATCATTATTCCTATAATCCAAAAAAGACTTTTTCCATAAAAAGTATCTAAATCAATTAAATAAGTGCTTTTAGAAGAATGAAAAGGAATAAATTGTTGAGTTAAAGAAATAAGATATACTGGAGCTTGAATTAAACAGATACCTATAGTTAACCATCTGGTAATGAAACTAATTTGTCTTCTTCCACTTTCTCCATCCCTTTGTAATCTTTGTAAATAAGGAATAATTATACACATTAATTGTATTATAATAGACGCAGATATATAAGGCATAATTCCTAAAGCTAAAATTGATGCGCGATTAAAAGCTCCTCCCGTAAAAGAGGATAAAATTTGCATTAATCCCTTAGATCCTAAATTAAATTTTTCTATAAAATCACTTATTCCCAAAGGATTAATACCTGGAATAGGAATATATGCTCCAAAACGATATACCAATAATAAACCTAAAGTTGTTATTATTTTTTTTCGTAATTCTTTTACATTCCAAATGTTATAAAGAGTTATTATAAAATTATTCATAATAATTTTTTCATATAAATACAGTCTCTCCTCCTACTTTTTTTATAGAGGATAAAGCTTTTTTGCTAAATTTATATGCATATATCTTCAATGGACTATATAGCTTTCCTCTTCCTAAAATTTTTACAAAATCATTTTTTCTAGATAAATTATTTTTTATAAAAAATTCTTTGTCGATAACATTTTTTTCTTTGAAATCATGTATTTTATTAATACGATTTTGAATTGTATCTAAATTAATTCCAACAATTTTTTTACCAAAAATATTTCTTCTAAATCCAAATTTAGGAATTCTTCTTTGAAATGGCATTTGTCCTCCTTCAAATCCTTTTTTTTTAGAAAAACCAGATCTAGATTTAGCTCCTTTATGCCCTCTTCCACAAGTTCTTCCCTTTCCTGAACCTTGTCCTCTACCTAATCTTAATTTTTTTCTTTTAGCTCCATTGTTTGGATGTAAATTACTAATATTCAAAAAAAAATTCTTATTATCCATTATACACTTTTTTTGTAGTAATTCCTCTTTGTTTTGCTATAATATGAACATCTCTCATTTTACTTAATGCTTTTATAGTAGCTTTTATAATATTATGATGATTAGAAGATCCTTTAGATTTTGATAAAACATTTCTTAATCCTGCAGCCTCTAAAACAGCTCTTAAAGGTCCTCCAGCAATTATTCCTGTTCCATCAGAAGCTGGTTTAATAAGAATACGCGCACCTCCATATTTAGCCTCTTGTTCATGAGGAATTGTTCCATTGGATATACATACTTTACATAGGTTTCTTTTTGCTTGTTCTCCAGCTTTGTGAATAGCATCAGGAGCTTCTTTAGATTTTCCAAAACCATAACCAACAATTCCATTTTCATTTCCTTTAATAACAATAGCACTAAAACTAAAATATCTTCTTCCTTTAGTAACCTTACATACTCTTGTAACTCCAACTAATTTTTCTTTCAATTCTAATCCTATATATTTTATTTTTTTTTCAGACATATTTTAATTTAAAATTCTAATCCAACTTCTCTAATTCCATTAGCTAAAGATTTTATTCTACCATGATACAAATATTTTCCTTTATCAAAAACTAATTTTTTTATTTTTAATTTTTTTGCTCTGTTTCCCAATAATTTTCCTACTTCATTAGCTAATTCTGTTTTATTTTTTTTTTTATATTTTTGAAATTCTTTTTCTATAGAAGAAGATGTTACTAAGGTTTTTCCAGATAAATCATCTATTATTTGTGCATATATTTCTTTATTACTTCTAAAGACAGAAATTCTGGGTCTTTCTGGATAACCAAAAACTTTTTTTGATTTTTTATTTTTCATTTTAAAATCGTTTAAGCAGATTTTCCTGCTTTTCTTCTAACTTCTTCTCCAAAATATCTTATTCCTTTTCCTTTATAAGGTTCTGGCGCTCTAAAAGATCTAATTTTAGCCGCTATTATACCTAATAATTGTTTATTATTAGATTTTAAAATAAGAATAGTATTCTTTCCTTTTTCAGATTGTATCTCTATCTTAACTTCTTTAGGAAGTTGCATCATAATATTATGAGAAAAACCTAAATTCAAATCTAAAATTTCACCATTATAAAAAGAAGCTCTATATCCAACTCCTACTAACTCTAATTTTTTCTGAAATCCTTTTGTCACTCCTATAATCATATTTTTAATTAAAACATGATATAATCCATGTAAAGATTTAGATTTTTTATCTTCTTTATTTCTAATAATCAATAACTGATTATTATTCAAATTTAATTGAAATTCTTTAAAATTTTTTTGACTTAAACTTCCCAAAGATCCTTCTACTAATATTTCTTCATTAAAAATTTTTATACTTACATCTTTAGGAATAAAGATAGGTTTCTTTCCAATTCTAGACATTTAAATTTAATTATTTGATTTTACCGATCAATATACATAACATAATATTTCTCCTCCTATTTTTTGTTTTATTGCCTGTTTATCTGTAATAATTCCATTAGAAGTGGATATAATAGCAATCCCTAATCCATTTAACACTCTAGGTATATTTTTATATTTACAATATTTTCTTAATCCTGGTTTACTAATTCTAATAATCTTTTTAATAACAGAAGTTTTTTCTTTATAATATTTTAAAGCTATTTTAATTATTTTTTTACTTTTTTCTACTTCTATTTTATAATCTGAAATATATCCATTTTCTAATAAAACACGAATAATTTCTTTTTTTATTTTAGAAGATGGAATTTCAAGAATTTTATGTTTTGCTAAACTTGAATTTCGAATTCTAGTTAAAAAATCAGCGATTACATCCATATATCTGCATTTTTCGTTACCAACTTGCTTTTTTTACTCCAGGAATAAGGCCTTGAGAAACTAAATTTCTAAAAACAATACGAGAAACTCCAAATTTACGCATGTACCCTCTACATCTTCCCGTAATAGAACATCTATTTCTTAAACGAACTGGAGAAGCATCTCTAGGTAATTTTTGTAATAATTCATAATTTCTCGCTTTTTTTAAAGCTTTTCTTTTATTTGCATATTTTAAAACCATTTTTTCTCTTTTTCTTTGTCTTGCTTTAACAGATTCTTTAGCCATTTTATTTTTTTTTAAAAGGAATTCCAAATAAAAATAAAAGACTTTTAGCTTCTTCATTTTTTTTCGCAGAAGTAACAAATGTAATATTCATACCTATATTTTTTTTTATTTTATCAATATTTATTTCAGGATAAATTAACTGTTCTACAATGCCCATATTATAATTTCCATGACTATCAAAACTACTTTTTTTTACCCCATTAAAATCTCTTACTCTAGGTAAAGAAACAACTATAAGCCTTTCCAAAAACTCATACATTTTTATTCTTCTCAAAGTTACTTTGACTCCTATTGGCATTCCTTTTCTAAGCTTGAATCCTGATTCATCATGTTTAGAATAACAAAGAATAGCTTTTTGTCCTGTAATGTCTGTTATTTCATTCATAGAACAATCTATTATTTTTTTGTCTAAAACAGATGAACCTACTCCTTGATGAATCACTATTTTTTTTAATTTGGGAACTTCCATAATAGAACTATATCCAAATTTTTCCATCAAATTTGGAACTATTTTTTCTTTGTAAAGCTTTTGTAATTTTGATTGATAAATCATTTTTATTTAATTTTTTTCAAATTAGATAAATGTATAGGTGCTTCTTTTTCAATAATTCCGCCTTTAGGTTTTTTTGGAGTAGGTTTAGTATGTCTTTTTATCATATTTACTCCACGTACAATAGCTTTATTTTTTTTAGAAAAAACTTTAACAATTTCCCCTTCAACTCCCTTATGATTTCCTGATAAAATCAAAACCTTGTCCTCTTTTTTTATTTTTTTCATAAAAATATTTTTCATAAAACTTCTTGTGCCAAAGAAATAATTTTCATGTATTCTTTTTCTCTAAGTTCTCTTGCTACTGGACCAAAAACTCTTGTTCCCATTATTTCTCCAGATGGATTAATTAACACACAAGCATTATCATCAAAACTTATATATGATCCATCTTTTCTTCTAGTTCTATTTTTTGTTCTAATTACTACAGCTTTACAAACTTGTCCTTTTTTAACTGTACTTCCTTTAGAAGTCGCTATTTTTACAGTGACCACTATAGTATCCCCTAATGAAGCATACCTTTTTTTAGTCCCACCTAAAACTCTAATAATTAAAACTTCTTTAGCACCTGTGTTATCTGACACTTTACATCTAGATTCTTGTTGTAACATTATATATTAGACTTTTTCAATATAGTAACAAGTCTCCAACATTTTCTTTTACTTATAGGACGCATTTCCATAATACTTACTTTATCTCCATTCTTAGATATATTTTTCTCATCATGAACCATATATTTTTTATTTTTAGTAATACTTTTTCCATAATATTTATGTTTCATTTTTTTCATTTCAGATACAACAATAGTCTTACTCATTTTGTCACTAATAACTATTCCTTGTCTTTGTTTTCGAATATTTCGAATTTTTTTTTTTGATTTATATTCTTCTATCATCAATTTTTTTATTATACTCAGTTTTTAATTTAGCAATATTTCTTCTAATAAATCTAATTTCCATAGGATTTTTGAGTATTTTAATATGATGACGAAATTTCAAATTTTGATAATTTTTTTGATTTTTATCAATTTGTTTTATCAAATCATGAACAGACAAATTTTTTATATTTATATCTGAATTATTTACATTCATAATTTTATTTCATTAGAAAAAATGAATTTCATTTTTATAGGAAGTTTTTGAGCTGCTAATCTTAGAGCTTCTTTCGCAACATCTATCTCTACTCCATCCACTTCAAATAAAATTCTTCCAGGTTTAACTACGGATACCCAAAATTCAACAGGACCTTTTCCTTTTCCCATACGTACCTCTTGTGGTTTTTTTGTAGCGGGTTTATCTGGAAAAATATTAATCCATAATTGTCCTTCTCTTTTCATATATCTCGTAGCAGCAACTCTTGCCGCTTCTAATTGTCTAGAAGTAATCCAAGCTTTTTCTAAAGCTTTAATTCCATACAAACCTCTAGAAAGAATAGTTCCTTTTTTAGCTTTTCCACGAATTCTTCCTTTTTGTTTTTTTTTATATTTTGTTCTTTTTGGTTGCAACATATGATAAAAAAATTGATATAAATAAGTATATAAAAATTTATTTATTTTTTTTTCTGTTAAAATGATAAGATTTATATCCTCTTTGTTTTTTTTGAATTTCCAATAATGGAGATAATTCTCTTTTTCCATATATTTCCCCTTTCATTATCCACACTTTAATTCCTATACTTCCATAAACAGTATGAGCAACTGCCATATGATAATCAACATCAGCACGAAAAGTTCCAAGAGAAATCCTTCCTTCTTTGTAAATTTCACATCTTGCCATTTCTGATCCATTCAATCTTCCAGAAATCTGAATTCTTATTCCTTGAGCATTCATTCTAATAGCAGAAAGAATAGATAATTTAATTGCTTTTTTATAAGAAATACGATTTTCTAATTGTCTAACTAAACCTTTAGCAACCAATGGAGCATCTAATTCAGGACGTTTAACTTCAGAAATATTAATTTGAACTTCTTTCTTTGTAAGTTTTTTCAATTCTTTTCTCACTGTATCTACTTCATCTCCTCTTTTTCCTATAACAAGTGCAGGTCTTGATGTTCGAATAGTAATCGTTATAAATTTTAAAGTTCTCTCTATAAAAATACGAGAAACAATTCCTTTTGGAAATCTTGCTTCTATATATCTTCTTACTTTAAAATCTTCTTGTATTCTATCTCTATAATTGTTACACCAACTTGATTGCCATCCTGTTATAATTCCCAAACGATTGACAATTGGATTTGTTTTTTGTCCCATAAAAATTATATTTTATCTATTTTTGACCTAAAACAACTATAATATTACTTGATCTTTTTCTAATTCTATGTCCTCTACCCTGAGGAACAGGCCGCAACCTTTTTAAGGTTTTACCTTGATTTACTCTAATTTCTTTTATATATAAAAATTTTTCATTTTCAGATTGATCATTTTTTTTTTTCCAGTTAGACAATAAGGAAAGAAGTAATTTTTTAAAAATAAAAGAAACTTTTCTTTTTTGACTGTAAGTCAATAAATCTATAGCATTCTGTATTTCCTTATTTCTAATTAAATTTGCTATCAATCTCATTTTTCTAGGAGAATTTCTGACTCCATTCAAAGAAGCTGAAACTGCACTACTACTAGTTTCTTGTTTCATGTTTATTTTGTTTTTAATTTTCCTTTAGATCCAACATGTCCTCTAAAATTACGAGTGGGAGCAAATTCTCCAAGTTTATGACCTATCATGTTTTCTGTAATATGTACATTAATAAATTGTTTACCATTATGAACAGAAAAAGTTTGTCCAACAAAATCTGGTAAAATAGTAGTAGGTCTAGACCAAGTTTTAATTACATTTTTTTTATCTAGTTTTATATTTTTTAATACTTTTTTGTGTAATTGTTGAGAAACATATGGTCCTTTTTTCAAAGATCTTCCCATAATTAAATAAAATTTTATTTTTTTCTTCTTTGCAAAATATATCTATCAGAATATCGTTTTTTATCACGAGTTCTAAATCCTTTGGAAGGATTCCCTTTTCTATCTCTAGGAATTCCTCCAGAAGCCTTTCCTTCTCCACCTCCCATTGGATGATCTACAGGATTCATAGCTACACCTCGTGTTCTTGGTCTTCGTCCTAAATGTCTATTTTTCCCTGCTTTACCATATGTTTCTAACTGATGATCAATATTCGAAACAATTCCAATAGTAGCCATACAAGTAATCATCATCATTCTAATTTCTCCAGAAGGAAGTTTAATCGTTGCATATTTATCATCTTTTGCGGATAATTGTGCAAAAGACCCTGCACTTCTAGCTATTTTAGCACCTTGTCCTGGTTTAAGTTCTATACAAGATATATTAGTTCCCAAAGGGATATCACTTAAAAAAGTAGAATTTCCTATATTAAAAGGTATATTTTTTCCAGAAATCACTTTTTGTCCTACTTTTAATCCTTCCATTGCTAGAATATATCTTTTTTCTCCATCCTCATAATGAAGTAAAGATATAAAAGAAGATCGATTAGGATCATATTCTATAGATTTTATAATAGCAGGAATCCCAAATTTTTTTCTTTTGAAATCTATTGTTCGATATTTTCTTTTATGTCCACCTCCAAAATAACGCATAGTCATGCGACCTACATTATTTCTACCTCCAGATTTACTCTTTCCTTTTACTAAAGTTTTTTCAGGATCAGAATTTGTAAGTTGATCAAACCCATTCACAATTTTAAAACGTTGACCAGGTGTTATCGGTTTCAATTTTTTTATTGACATTAAATTTTTTTTTCGTTTAAAAAATTAATTTTTTGGTTTTCATGAAATTGAACAATTGCTTTTTTTATTTTATTACTTCTTCCATAAATAAATCCTTTTTTAGTATATTTAGATTTATTTTTTCTAGGAGAGATCATTGTTTTAATATTTTTTACAGAAAATCCAAATAATTTTGTGATCTCTTTTTCAATTTGAATTTTATTACAATTTATATTCACAGAAAAAATATAACGATTGCATTTTTCTTCTTTATAAGATTTTTCTGTAACAAAAGGTTTTACTAAAATCATTGTATTTATATTATATAGATAGAAATTTATATATTTTTTTTATGGAATTTTCAGAAAAAATAATATATGGAAAATTTATCAGTGAAAAACAATCTAATTCATTTATATTTAATAATTTAAAATTTTTCAAATTTCTAGAAGACAAATATAAATTTTTATTTATTTCTCCAATGATCATCAATGATTTCTTATTTTTTAATTTTAAAAATTTTAATAAATTCAAAATAAATTTAGTTTTTGGAACGTTTAATTGAAAATTTTCTATAATCAAAACTTTATTCTGTATTAATTTTTGTTCTATAATAAATTTTCGTACTATATTTTTAGTACGTTTATTTAATTTTGTCAAATATTTTCTTGGTTTAGGTCCAAAAACTCTACCACCACCTCTAAAAATGGGATTTTTTATATCTCCTTTTCTAGAACCTCCAGTTCCTTTTTGTCTATGTAATTTTCTGGTACTTCCAGATAATTCTCCTCTTTCTTTAGACTTGTGTGTTCCTTGACGTTGAGCCGATAAATATCTTTTAATTTCTAAATATATAGAATGATTATAAGATTTTTTAAAAAAAATCTTATCGTTAAATTCAATTTTTTTATTGGTATAATTACCTTTTATATCTAAAATTTTTAATTCCATTCTTTTTTTTGAATCATTAAATATGAATTTTTGTTTCCTGGAACTGAACCTTTTAAAATCATGATATTATGATCAAAATCGATTTTCAATATTTTTAAATTTTTAATAGTTACACTTTTTTTTCCCATTCTACCAGCCATTTTTTTCCCTTTGAAAACACGAGATGGATCAGACCCCGCCCCTATTGAACCTGGAGCTCTTAAACGATTATGTTGTCCATGAGTTCTTTCTCCTACTCCTGAAAAATTATGTCTTTTAACTACACCTTGAAAACCTTTTCCTTTAGAAATTCCTTTTACATGAACTAATTCATTTTCTTTAAAAAAATTAATATTGATCGAACTTCCCAAAACAAAATTAGAACCCTGATTTATTCTAAATTCTAACAATTTCTTTTTCGGAGTCAATCCAACTTTTTTAAAATGATAGAATAAAGACCTATTAGTTTTCTTAATTTTCTTATCATCTATTCCTAATTGAATAGAAGAATAACCATCATTTTCTACTGTTTTTATCTGAACAATATAACAAGGGCCTACTTTCACAATAGTGCATGGAACGTTTTCTCCATTTTTCAGAAAAATACTAGTCATTCCCATATTTTTTCCTATTAAACCAGACATATTAATCACACTTTTATCTCTGCTTCCACTCCGCTTGGTAATTCCAATTTCATTAGTGCATCTACTGTTTTAGATGAAGCATTATGAATTTGTAAAAGTCTTTTATGTGTAGGAAGAAAAAATTGTTCACGAGACTTTTTATTTACATGAGGAGATCGTAACACCGTAAATATTTTTTTTTCAGTAGGTAAAGGAACTGGTCCGTTCAATACAACTCCTGTGGGAAGCACAGAATTTACAATTCTTTCGGCCGATTTGTCTAATAAATTATAATCATAAGATTTTAATTTAATTTTTATATCATGACCCATAGTTATTTTTTATTTCTATTTTTATTTTCTATATTGTTTATTACATTTTCAGGAACTATTTCATAATGAGAAAATTCCATAACAGAGGTTCCTCTACCAGAAGAAAGTGTTCGCAATACTGTAACATATCCAAACATTTCTGATAAAGGGATTAAAGCTTGAATTACTTTTATATTCTTTTTGCTATTCATATTTTGTACAATTCCTCTTCTACGATTTAAGTCTCCTATTATATCTCCCAGACTTTCTTCTGGAATTAAAACTTCTAATTTCATAATTGGTTCTAACAAAACAGGTTTAGCTTTTTTAGCTGCTTCTCTAAAACCTAATTTACTTGCTATCTCAAAAGATAGTTGATCAGAATCAACAGAATGATAAGAACCATCTAATATAGTAACTTTAGCACTATCTATTTCATATCCAGATAAAGGTCCATTTTTCATCATTTCTCTAAATCCTTTTTCTATAGAAGAAATATATTCTTTTGGAATATTTCCTCCTTTTATTTTATTAATAAAAACTAAACCAGATTTACCTATGTTCCCGGGTTCTAATCTGAATAATATATCCGCATATTTACCTCTACCTCCTGTTTGTTTTTTATAAATTTCTCTATGCTCTACTAAATCTGTTAAAGCTTCTTTATATTCTACTTGAGGTTTCCCTTGATTAACTTCAACTTTAAATTCTCGCTTCATTCTGTCAACAATTACTTCTAAATGAAGTTCTCCCATCCCTGAAATAATAGTTTGACCTGTATAATTATCTGTTCTTACCTGAAAAGTAGGATCTTCTTCCATTAATTTTGATAAAGCTAAACTCATTTTATCTATATCCGATTTATATTTAGGTTCAATTGCTAAACCTATTACTGGTTCAGGAAACAATATTTTTTCCAATAATATTGGATATTTTTCATCACACAAAGTATCACCTGTTTTAATATCTTTAAAACCGACCACAGCCGCTATATCTCCAGCTCCAATTTTATCTACCGGATTTTGTTTATTTGCATGCATTTGATATATTCTAGAAATACGTTCTTTATTTCCAGATCTAGCATTAAAACTATAAGAACCTGATTCTATTTTACCAGAATAAACTCTAAAAAAAGCTAAACGACCAACAAAAGGATCACTTGCTATTTTAAAAGCTAAAGCAGAAAAAGGTTCATTTTCGTTAGGTTTTCTTTTTTCTTTTTTTTGGGTTATAGGATTGATCCCAACTATATCTTTAACCTCAAGAGGAGAAGGTAAATATTTACATATAGCATCCAACATAGCTTGAACTCCTTTATTTTTAAAAGATGAACCGCATAAAATAGGAATTACTTTCATTTTTATTGTATTTTCTCGCAAAGAGAGAATAATATCTTCTTGTGATATAGAGGAAAAATTTCCATACAAAAATTTTTCCATGATATCATCGTCATATTCAGATAACGTTTCAATAAGTTTATTATGAAAATTATAAGCCATATTTTTCATATTATCCGGAATAGGAATTTTTTGATATGTCATTCCATAATCTTTATCATCCCATATAATAGCCTGATTAGTGATTAAATCGACAACTCCTTGAAAATTATCTCCAATACCAATAGGTATTTGCAGAGGAATTGGATGAGCGCCTAAAATTTTTTGTATTTGAGAACAAACATTAAAAAAATCGGCACCCTGACGATCCATCTTATTTACAAAAGCAATTCTAGGAATTGCATATTTATCTGCTTGTCTCCATACTGTTTCAGATTGAGGTTCTACTCCATCTACTGCACTAAATAAAACAACCATTCCATCCAAAATTCTCATAGATCTTTCTACTTCTACAGTAAAATCTACATGCCCTGGAGTATCTATAATATTAATTTGATATTTTTTATTATTGTATACCCATTCACAACATGTAGCAGCAGAAGTAATAGTAATTCCACGTTCTTGTTCTTGTTTCATCCAATCCATAGTTGCTGCCCCATCATGAACTTCTCCAATTTTATGATTAATACCTGTGTAAAATAAAATTCTTTCTGTAGTAGTAGTCTTTCCTGCATCAATATGTGCTGCAATTCCTATATTTCTTGTATACTTCAAATCTTTTTCCATAAAAAAAACATAAATAACTAAAATCTAAAATGGGAAAAAGCTTTATTAGCTTCTGCCATTTTATGAATATTTTCTTTTCTTTTTACAGCTTCTCCTTGTTCTTGGAAAGCATCCCATGTTTCATATGCTAATTTATGAGCCATTGTTTTTTCATTTCTAATAGAAGCACAAGATATTAACAATTTCATTGCTTTTGTTATTTTACTATTAGATGTAATAGGAACAGGAACTTGAATGTTAGATCCTCCCATACGACGACTTCTAACTTCTACATGAGGCATTACATTTTTCAATCCTTCTTTCCATATTTCCAACGCAGATTTTTCTTCTTTTTCTTTAATAACATCTATTTTTTCCATAGCATTATAAAATATATTATAAGCTATATTTTTCTTTCCATTTTTCATTAAATGATTAACAAAACGCGTCACTAAAGGATCCTGAAATTTAGGATCAGGAAAATATAATTTTTCTTTTTTTTTTACTTTTCTCATTAATAATTTAACCTTTTTTATCTACTTTAGCTCCATATTTGCTTCTGCTTTTTTTTCTTCCGTGAACTCCAGCCGTATCTCTAGCTCCCCGTACTATTTTATATTTTACTCCTGGTAAATCCTTTACTCTACCTCCTTTAACTAATACAATTGAATGCTCCTGAAGATTGTGTCCTTCTCCTGTTATATAACTAATAACTTCTCTTCCATTCGTAAAACGAACACGAGCTACTTTCCGCATTGCAGAATTGGGTTTTTTTGGTGTAGTTGTATAAACTCTAGTACATACACCTCTTTTTTGAGGACAAAACTCCAAAGCTACAGATTTTCGTTTTTTAGAAACAGAAGTTCGTCCTTTTCTAATTAATTGTTGTATAGTAGGCATATCCTATATTTAGAATGCAAATTATGCTATTTAACAATAAATTACAAAACTTATAAAAAATAAATTAAATTAAGGATTATCAATATTAATTCTTTTATTTTGAAAAAAATCTTCTTCTAATGATTTAATATTAAGTTCGTTGTAAATATAACTAAAAGTCGAGAGTAAACAAGGATATCCATCTACAATAGCAATGTTATGTTCATAATGAGATGAAATTTTATTATCTAAGGTAGTTATCGTCCACCCATCTTTATGAAAAACAATTTCAGATGAACCCATATTCACCATTGGTTCTATAGAAAGAACTAATCCTTCTTTTAATTTAATCCCTTTTCCTTTTTTTCCATAATTTGGAATTTTAGGATCTTCATGCATATTTTTCCCAAGTCCGTGTCCCACAAGATCTTTTACTACATTATAACCACTTTTTTCAACATAAGATTGTATAGAATAACCTATATCTCCAATTCTATTTCCATATTTACAATTAGATATTCCAATGTAAAGAGATTTTTTAGAACAATCCAAAAATTTTTTTGTATCATAAGATACTTTTCCAACTTCAAAAGTGTAAGCATGTTCCCCATAAAATCCATTCATATAAACTCCACAATCTATAGATAAGATATCTCCATTACATAATGGATTTTGATTAGGAATACCATGTACAATTTGATGATTTGGAGAAACGCACAAAGTATTTGGAAAATCATATAATCCTAGAAAAGCTGGTTGACCACCATGATCACGAATAAAATTTTCTGCAAGTTTATCCAAATAAAGAGTATTTACTCCTGGTTTTACTTCTTTAGCTAACATTCCTAATGTCTTGGATGCTAAAAAAGCACTCTTTTTGATTAATGTTATTTCTTCAATAGTTTTCACCATTATCAAAATAAATAATTTTATTTCTATATTATAGAAGTGAAATTCCACTCATAGTTTTAGGAATAGGTAATTTCATTATTTTCAAAATAGTAGGTGCTACATCTGATAAAATTCCCTCTTTTTTTAAAAAAATATTTTGTTTTTTTATATTTCTATCTAAAAGAATAAAGGGAACTGAAGAAGTAGTATGTGCTGTATGAGGAGTTCCATCTTGATTTATCATATAATCTGCATTTCCATGATCCCCCACTATAATAACTGTATATGAATTACTCATAGCTTCTTCAGAACAAGATTTAACACATTTATCAACAAATTCACATGCTTTTATTGTTTCTTTCATTTTACCAGTATGCCCAACCATATCTGGATTAGCAAAATTAAGACAGATAAAATCTGATTGTTTTCTTTTTAATTCCGGAATAATTTTTTTAACAATATTTTCTGCACTCATTTCAGGTTTTAAATCATAAGTAGAAATTTTGGGAGATTCACACAAAATCCTTATTTCCCTATCAAAAGGAGTTTCTCTCCCTCCAGAGAAAAAAAAAGTAACATGTGGATATTTTTCTGTTTCAGCTATACGTATTTGTTGTTTTCCTTCTCTTTCTAAAACTTCTCCTAAAGTATCTGACAAATATTTTTTCTCAAAAAGAACATGAACTCCTTTATATATAGGATTAAAACAAGTCATAGTTATGTAATAATACAAACTTAATTTTTTCATTCCTGAAAAAGGAATATTATTTCCTGTCAATAACTCTGTAATTTGTCTAGAACGATCAGAACGAAAATTAAAACAAAGAACGACATCTCCATCCTTTATTCTTGAAATAGGAATTTCATTTTCATCAACAATTATTAAAGGTGATATAAATTCATCTGTGATTCCATTATTGTAAAAATTTTCTATGGAAGAAAAAATATTTTTAGTATATATTCCTTTAGAATGAACCATTGCATCATATGCTTTTTTAGTTCTTTCCCATTTATGATCACGATCCATTGAATAATATCTTCCAATAATAGAAGACAATTTTCCAACATATCGTTTAGTGACATTTAAAAGTTCTTTTATATAAAAAATACTCTTCTTTGGAGAAGAATCTCTTCCATCTGTAAAAATATGTATAAAAACATTTTTTATTCTTTTTTCATGTGCAATTTTAAGAAAATAAAAAAGATGATTCATATGCGAGTGAACTCCCCCATCAGATAATAATCCAATAAAATGAACTCTTTTGTTAAGAAGAGAAATTTCTTTAAAAAAAATATCGATTTTTTTTATAAATGAATTGTTTTTTATAGATACATTAATTCTTTCTAAACTCTGAATGACCTTTTGTCCGGATCCTAAATTGATATGACCTACTTCAGAATTTCCCATTTGTCCTTTAGGTAATCCAACATCACATCCTGATGCTTTTAATTTACTATAAGGAAAATTAGTAGAACAATAATCAATAAATGGAGTTGAAGCTTGTTCTATTGCAGAAGAATAATAATTTTTATAAGAAGATAAACCCCATCCATCTAAAATTATTAACATTAATTTTTTCATCCAATTTATTTAATTAAATTCTTACTCTTTTAAAAAGATTTATTTTTAAATTTTTATCATATTTATCTAAATATTTTTGAACAGTTATTTTAGTATTTTTTATAAATTTTTGGTTTAAAAGAGTATTTTCCAACACAAATTTTTTAATTTTTCCTTGAATCATTTTCTTTTTTATGGAATCAAATTTATTATTTTTATCAATTTGATCTTGAATCATTTCGATTTCTTCATTCATTAATGATACGGGAATTTCTTTTTCATTAATAGCCACAGGATTCATAGCAGCTATATGCATCGCTATATTTTTAGCAATAGATTCGTTTATTTTATAAGAAAAACTAACTAATACAGCTATTTTTTTGGTATAGTGAGTATAATTCATCACAAATGGAGAATCTATTTTTTCAAAAATTTTTAATTCTAATTTTTCACCTACCACTCCCATTTGAGTTTCAATCATCTCTTGAATACTTTTGTATTCATTATATGGACTGTATAGAAAATCAACTTTATTATTAAATAATAATGATTGTTTTGAAAGTATAGATAAAAAATCTAAAAATTCATAACTTTTAGATAAAAAATCAGTTTCACAACTAATTCCTATAATTGTACCACAAGAATAATTTGAATTCACAGAAGAAATTAAAGCACCATCCTTCATATGATATGAGGAACGATTAATTGCTATTTTTTCTCCTTTTTTTCGTAAAATACGAATAGCATCATCAATGTTACCATTAGAATGAATCAACGCTTTTTTACAATCCATAATTCCAATTCCCGTGAGTTTTCTAAGTTTATTAATTTTTTCTAAGGAAACTTTCATAATTTTTTATTTATAAAATCTTTATTTTCACGTTCATTTTTATTAATAGAAATACCATGTTGAATGGCTTCTGATACAAACTTTAGAATAATATCTATAGACTTAGAGGAATCATCATTAGAAGGAATAGGATATTGAATGTCATTAGGATCTGTATTGGTATCTACCATTGCAAAAACAGGTATTTTTAATTTTTTGGCTTCAGTTAAAGCAATTTTTTCTTTATTTGGATCTACCAAAAAAATACCACCTGGTATATGATTCATATTTGAAATACTTCCTAAATTTTTATATAATTTTGCGTACAGTCGATCAATTAATATTCTTTCTTTTTTAGATAAAGTATCGAAAGTCCCATTTTTTTTCATTTTTTCTATGTTATTCATTTTTTTAACAGACTTACGAATTGTTGTAAAATTAGTAAGCAATCCTCCTAACCATCTTTCTGTTATACAAGGCATGTTTACACTTTTTGCATAAAAAAAAACTTTTTCTTTAGCTTGAGCTTTTGTTCCTACTAATAATATTTTTTTTCCATTCGTAGCTATTTTTTTTAAACCATTACAAGCTTCCTCTAATTTTGAAATTGTTTTTGATAAATCTATAATATGAATGCCTCCTTTTTTCATAAAAATAAAAGAACGCATATTAGGGTTCCATTTTCGTGCAATATGCCCAAAATGAACACCTGCTTTTAATAAATCTTGAGTATTGATTTTCATTTATATTTTAACGTTTTGAAAATTGATACTTTTTTCTAGCTTTTTTTTGACCAAATTTTTTTCTTTCTACTTCTCTAGAATCTCTAGTTAACAATCCTTCAGATTTCAATTTTTTTCTATTTTTTTCATCAACTTGACAAAGTGCACGAGATATAGCAAGACGAATTGCTTCCGCTTGACCATTAAATCCGCCTCCAAAAACTTTTATATTTATATCAAATTGACTTAATTTTTTTATTATTTCAATGGGATACAAAATCTTATGATGAAGATATTTTGGAAAATATTGATTCAATTCCATTGAATTAACAATTATTGATCCATTTCCTGTTTTCAAATATATACGGGCAAGAGATCTTTTTCTTCTACCTATAGTATGTATCATAATTTTTCTAATTTCAATAAAATAGGTTTTTGAGCTTTGTGTTGATGTTCAGATTTTGGATATACATGTAAATTTTTAAATATTAAACGTCCTAAACGATTTTTAGGTAACATGCCTTTAACTGATTTATATATTATATTTCTTGAATCTTTATCAAACAAATTTTTAATTGAAATAATTTTTTTTCCACCTGGATAACCGGTATAATAAATATATTTTTTATTATTCCATTTTTTCCCAGAAAGTTTAATTTGATTTGAATTAATAACAATAACATGATCTCCACAATTTATATGTGGTGAAAAAAAAGGTTTATGTTTCCCCATTATAATATGAGAAATTTTAGTAGACAATCTTCCCAAAATTTGATTAGCAGCATCTATTATGATCCAATATTTTACTATTGAATTTTTTTTAGCTGAATTCGTTTTTAAACTCAAATGATCCATATTATTTTTTCTTTAATATAAGAAATTTTCAAAATTTTAATTAATGACTTTTTGTCATATTTTTTTTTTATTGTCATACTTTATCTCTCTCTTTATTTATAAAAGTTTTATTTTCATTATGGCATAATGATTGGATAGGTCCTATTGTAATGAAACTAACACATGAAAAAAAACTAATAAAATGAGTAAAATTATAGGTATAGATCTGGGAACAACAAATTCTTGCGTTTCTGTTATGGAAATCAATGATCCGGTTGTCATTCCTAATTCAGAAGGAAAAAGAACTACTCCATCTATTGTAGCTTTTGTAGAAGGAGGAGAAAGAAAAATAGGAGATCCTGCTAAAAGACAAGCGGTAACTAATCCAAAAAAAACCATTTTTTCCATAAAAAGATTTATGGGAAGAATGTACTCAGAAGTTTCTGAGGAATTAAAACATATCCCTTATAAAGTTATAAAAGGAGGAAACAACACCCCCAGAGTTGATATAGAAAAAAGACTATATGCTCCACAGGAAATATCTGCTATGATTTTACAAAAAATGAAAAAAACAGCAGAAGATTATCTTGGAGAAGAAGTAAATAGAGCTGTAATTACAGTTCCTGCTTACTTTAACGATGCACAAAGACAAGCAACTAAAGAAGCTGGAGAAATAGCAGGATTAAAAGTAGAAAGAATTATAAATGAACCTACTGCAGCAGCTTTAGCTTATGGTTTAGATAAGAATAATCAAAATAAAAAAATAGTTGTATACGATTTAGGAGGAGGAACATTTGATGTTTCTATCCTAGAATTAGGAGATGGAGTCTTCGAAGTTTTGTCTACTAATGGAGATACTCATCTAGGTGGAGATGATTTTGATCAAGTTATCATTAATTATTTAGCAAATGAATTTATATCTAAAGAAAGATTAGATCTTAGAAAAGATCCAATGGCTTTACAACGTTTGAAAGAAGCATCTGAAAAAGCTAAAATAGAATTATCTTCTTCAAATCAAACAGAAGTGAATCTACCTTATATTACAGCAACAGAATCAGGTCCTAAACATTTAGTTTTAACTTTAACTCGATCAAAATTTGAACAATTATCAGAAAAATTAATACAACGTTCTATAAATCCTTGCTCTAAAGCATTAAAAGATGCAAATTTAACAACTAAAGATATAGATGAGGTCATTTTGGTAGGAGGATCTACTCGTATACCAAAAGTGCAAGAAGAGGTAGAAAAATTCTTTGATAAAAAACCATCTAAAGGAGTTAATCCTGATGAAGTTGTAGCTATTGGAGCCGCTATACAAGGAGGAGTATTAACGGGCGATGTACAAAATGTATTGTTATTAGATGTTACTCCTTTGTCTTTAGGAATTGAAACTTTAGGTGGAGTTTTCACTAAACTTATTGAATCTAATACTACAATCCCTACTAAAAAATCAGAAATTTTTTCTACAGCGTCTGATAATCAATCAGCAGTAACTATACGTGTAGGACAAGGAGAAAGACCTATGTTCAATGATAATAAGGAAATAGGTAGATTTGATTTAGTAGATATTCCTCCAGCACCTAGAGGAATTCCTCAAATTGAGGTAACTTTTGACATAGATGCTAATGGAATACTTCATGTTTCTGCAAAAAATAAAGGAACAGGAAAAGAACAATCTATCCGTATAGAAACTTCTTCTGGTTTGAACCAAGAAGAAATAGAGAAAATGAAAAAGGAAGCAAAAGAAAATGCCCAAAAAGATGATAAAATAAAAGAAGAAATCGAAAAATTAAATGCGGCAGATAATCAAATATTTCAGTCTGAAAAACAATTAAAAGATTATGGGAACAAATTATCTGAAAATAACAAAAAAAATATAGAAGATACTTTAGAAAAATTAAAAATAGCTCATTCCAAAAAAGATTTTACCTCTATAGACGATTCCATGAAAAAATTAAACGAAGCTTGGACCAATGCATCTCAAGATATTTATAACACAAAAAACACAAATAAAAACAATCAATCAAACCAAAAAGAAGATGAAGAAAAAAGTAGCAAAGGAAATGAAAATGTACAAGATGTCGATTATGAAGAAGTAAAATAAAATAATAAAATAAAGGGAGTCTATTTATGATGGAATTATGGAAATTTTAGTTTTTCCTCCAATAACTTTTTCTCCCTTTTTCACAAAAATTATAGAATTTAATGGTAAAAAAACATCAACTCTAGATCCAAATTTAATAAATCCAAATTCATTTCCTTTTTTTACTATGGAATTCTTTTTTGCATAAAGAATAATACGTCTAGCTAAAAAACCAGCTATTTGTCGAAATAATATCTTATTTCCTTTATTTGTTTCTACCACTATTGTTGTATGCTCATTATGTAACGAAGATTTAGGAAGCCAAGCTATCATATATTTACCAGGGTGGTATTTTACATAAATAACTTTACCGGAAACAGGATATCTATTAACATGAACATTAAAAGGAGACATAAAAATGGAAATGCATATGTGTTTTTTTTTCAAAAATTCATTCTCAAAAATTTGTTGTACATCCATAATTTTTCCATCAACAGGAGAGATGATTATTTCTTTATTTTTTTCATGAATATCATAAAAATTCCTTTTTGGATTTCTAAAAAAGAAAATTAAAAAAATATAGAATACAATAAGAAAAATTGATACAAAAATACAAATTAATCTAGATAATAATAAAAAAGAAAAAATGGCTAATAATAATACTATTACTAATGTATATACTAAAAATGGAATTCCTTCTTTATGAATCATGATTATAAAATTTTATAAATAAATCATAAAAATTTTTATAATTTTATAATTTTATTTAAAAACATAAACAAGACTAACTACTACAGTAGCTATAATAGGAATCACAAAAATAAAACTATCTAATCTATCTAAAAAACCACCATGTCCGGGAAACCAGGTTCCTGAATTTTTAACGTTACAAGATCTTTTAATAGTAGATTCAACAAGATCTCCAATAGTAGAAAAAATTGGAACTGTGAAAGATAAAATTAACCAATATTTTTTTTTCCATATTTTGTATAAAAGAAATCCTAATACAATACAAAAAAATAAACCACCAACAACTCCCTCCATTGATTTTTTAGGAGAAATAGATGTAGCTATTTTCCTTTTTCCCCATTTTTTTCCTATTAAATAGGATAAAGAATCATTTGTCCATATTAAAATAAATGTACCTAAAATTAATTGTTTTCCATGACAAACAATAGCATATATATAAGATGCTAAATAAAATGGCATAATAACGTATACCAATCCAAAAATTAAATGACTCACTTCTACAATTTTCTCTTTGTTAGAAGATTTTTTAGAAAATAATTGAATAACGAGAAAAATTATAGAATAAGGAATAAAACAAATAATATATGAAATTAATCCCTTTTCTTTTTCTGCTATAAAAAGATCCATAAAAATAGAAAGCAAAAAAAACAAAAAAGTTACTTTAATTAAAGTTGTATTCGTTCTTAATATTAATAAAAATTCAAAAAAACAAAAAAAAGATAATATCATCATTACAATTCTAAAAGTTTTTTCCCCTCTATCAATGGAAAATAGAATTGAAATAACATAAATAAAACCGGTAAAAAATCTTATCAAAAAGTCTAAATACTTCTTTTTTTTATCATTCATTATTCAATTAAGTCAAGGAGAAGATATATTACTAACAGAACCCAACATATCACCAATTTCATCAGGATAAGGTCTTTCTCCAAATATTTTTTTCAAATCTTCTCTAAATATAACCTCTTTTTCCAATAACTCATTAGCCAACATAGATAATTTTTTCTCATTGTTTTTTAATATATTTTTAGCTCTTTGATATTGTTCTGTTATAATTTTAGATATTTCTTCATCTATGATTTGAGCCGTTTTTTCACTATAAGGTTTAGAAAAAGACAATTCATTTTGTCCTGTAGAATCATAGTAAGAAACATTTCCAATTTTTTCATTTAATCCAAAAATAGCGACCATAGATTGAGCTTGTTTAGTGACTCTTTCTAAATCATTTAAAGCTCCAGTAGAAATACTACTAAAAATAATTTCTTCTGCTGATCTTCCAGCTAATAATGCACATATTTCATCTTTCATTTGTTCCGGAGTGGTCAATTGTCTTTCCTCTGGTAGATACCACGCTGATCCTAAAGATCTCCCTCTTGGAACAATGGTGACTTTTACTAAAGGAGAAGCATGTTCCAGTAACCAACTTATTGTGGCATGTCCAGCTTCATGATAAGCAATTCGTTTTTTTTCATTTGGTTTTATGATTTTATTCTTTTTTTCTAAACCTCCAATAATGCGATCTATTGCATCAATAAAATCTTGATTTTCTACCTTGGATCTATTTTTCCTTGCAGCAATAAGCGCTGATTCATTACAAACATTAGCGATATCAGCTCCACTAAATCCTGGAGTTTGTCTCGATAAAAAATCAATATCTACGTTATTAGATAATACCAATCTTTTAATATGTACACGAAATATCTCTTTTCTTTCATTTAATTCAGGTGGATCAACTAATATAGTTCTATCAAAACGACCAGGGCGAAGTAAAGCTTTATCTAAAATATCGGATCGATTTGTAGCAGCTAATACAATTACATTAGTGTGAGTCCCAAATCCATCCATTTCTGTTAAAAGTTGATTTAAAGTGTTTTCTCTTTCATCATTTGATCCAGCTATACTACTTTTTCCACGAGCTCTTCCTATAGCATCTATTTCATCAATAAATATTATACATGGAGATTTTTCCTTAGCTTTTTCAAATAAATCTCTTACTCTAGATGCTCCTACACCTACAAACATTTCCACAAAATCCGATCCTGATAAAGAAAAAAATGGAACCTTTGCTTCCCCTGCTACCGCTTTTGCTAATAAAGTTTTTCCTGTTCCTGGGGGTCCTATTAACAAAGCTCCTTTAGGTATTTTTCCTCCAAGTTTAGTATATTTTTGAGGACTTTTTAAAAATTCCACTATTTCTTGAACTTCTTCTTTAGCTCCTTCTAGCCCAGCGACATCTTTAAATGTTATTTTTACATTATCATTTTCATCGAATAATCTAGCTCTAGATTTTCCTATGTTAAATATTTGACCTCCAGGACCTCCACTTGTAGTGCCTATTCTTCTAAATAAAAATATCCAAAAAATAATTAATAATATAAAAAATATACCATAATCAAAGAAAAATTTAGTAATGGTATATTCTTGTTGATTTTTAAAATCAATAATAGTATTTAAATTATACTTATTTTTATACTCTTCAAATTTTTTTTGAAAAAATTGTAAATCTCCTATTTCAAATTCATATTGCAATGGCTGTGTGATGAGCCTTTTTTCTTCATTATTTTGATTATTATTAAATGGTAAAAATTGTTTTTTTAGATAAACATATACTATTTCTCTGTGTTTTACTATAATTTTTTGCACTTCTCCTTTTGACAGAATATCAAAAAAAGTATCCTGATCTATTTTTCTGGGATTAGAAAAAGAAGATTTAAAAAAAAATATCCCCAAAAATATGGCAAATATAACTGCATATACCCAAAAAAAGTTGTTTTTACTTTTTATTTTTTTATCTATCATATAGGTTTCTTCATTAACTTGATTTTAAAAATAAAATCTTAGTTATATTTAGTATTGTGATTCCAAAGATTTTCTATATCATAATGTAATCTTAATTTTTTTTTAAAAATATGAACAACGATAGAAACATAATCAACTAAAATCCATTCTTTATTTCTCAATCCTTCTATATGCCATGGTTTTTTCTGTAATTTTTCAATTGTTGTTCTCTCTATAGATTGAGAAATAGCATGTACTTGATTATGAGAATCTCCATTACAAATCACAAAATAATCACAAATAAAATTTTCCCTATCTTTTAAATTTATAATAGATATATCTTTTCCTTTAACCATTTGAATTCCTTCTATGATTTTATATAGTAGCAAAACAAAAATTATTTAAATAAATAAGCATTTATTAAATTTATTTTAAAAAAACAAAAATAAGGTTTTCGCTTTAAAGAAGTTATATTTTCCAATATAAAACATTATGAAAAAATTTATTTGGCCTATAAATCTAATTATATTAAAAAAAATAGACTCTACGAATCAATATGCTAAAAAATATATTTACGAAAAATATAATTGGGTAATTATTTGGACAATGAATCAAACCAAAGGAATAGGTATGAACAAAAATTCATGGTATACAGAAAAAAAAAAGAATTTGACTTTTAGCATAGTGTTAAAACCTATTATAACTTTATATATAAAAAAAATATACATCATAAATATTGTTATAAGTAATGCTGTACATAAAATTTTATCTAAATATTATAATAAAAAAAATAAAGAAAAAATTTGGATTAAATGGCCAAACGATATTGTTATTAACAATAAAAAAGTAGGTGGAATCTTAATAGAAAATAGCGTTTTTTCAAAAAAAATTCATACTATTATTATTGGGATAGGTTTAAATATTAATCAAACACAATTCAAAAAAGAATGGAATGCTTCTTCTATAAAAGAGATCTTCAATCTGAATCTTGATTTAGATTATATTTTTTATAATATTATATATTTTATTCAAAAAGAATATCTTTTTTTTATAATTCACGGAGAACAATTTATACGCAAATATTATATCAATCATTTATATTTAAAAGATCAAGTTTCTATTTTTTATATTTATAAAACAAATAATTATATTTTGGGGATAATACGATCTATAAGCAATCAAGGATTTTTAGTTATTGAATCAAATGAAAAATTCTATTTTTTTTCTCATAAGGAAATAAAATTTGTTATTACGTAAAGTAGAGCATATTTAATACTTTTTTTTGTCTACTATTTCTTTATATCCAATGTAATTTTGTCTTACAATTTTCTTTTCTTTATAATAATTTTTTTTTCATCTAACATTAATTCTTTAATGAAAAAGAAAAATCCAATATTAATTATATTAGATGTAAAATAATATAAAGACAAAGCAGATGCATAACTATTTATAAACAAAAGCATAACAATAGGCATTAAATATAACAAAAAATTCATATTAGGAATAGAAGGATCACTTTCTTTTTGATGAAAATCTTTTCTTCCATCATTGCTAAATTTTGTATAAACTAACAATGCTAAAGAATATAACAATGTGAGTAAACTCACATGATTTCCATAAAAAGGAATGAAAAAAGGTAACTTTAAAATTGAATCATATGAAGTAAGGTCTTCTACCCAAAAAAAAGATTTTCCTCTTAAATTAATTAGAGTAGGAAAAAATTTAAATAAAGAATAAAAAATAGGAATCTGAAATAATGTGGAAATACATCCAGACATTGGATTTATACCAACATTATGATATAATTCCATTATGGCTCTTTGTCTTTTGAAAACGTTTTCTCTATACTTATGATTTAATTTCTCTATCTCTGGACGAATCAATTTCATCATGGCACTTAACTTATATTGTTTATAGGTAATTGGATACAATATAAGTTTTACAACTACAGTCATCAAAATAATAATAACACCATAATTTAAATTTGTTTTCTCCAAAAATTGAAAAACTATTAAAAAAAAATATTTATTAATCCATTTAAGAAAACCCCATCCAAATGGAATAATATTTTCAAATCCATTTTGATATTTTTTTAACAAATTCAAATCTAAAGGACCAAAATAAAAACGAAAAGAAAAATGAAATTCATCATTTTTTACCGTATTTATAAATGTTCGAAATTGAATTTTTTTTAAAAAAGATCCTGAATAAAAATTTTCAGATCTAACAAAAACATTTTTCAACATTTTTTCCGGAATAAATATAAAAGAAAAAAATTGTTGTTTATGAGCAATCCAATTTGCTCCATATATATTTTTATCTTCTGTTTTTTTTTCAGACAAATATTTTACAGAAGAGAAATTATTTGGATTATCAGAAATAGAATAATATACTTGAGTATAAGAATTCTCCCAATCTCTATCCTTTTCTAAGGATAAAATTTTATGTTCTAAATTGAAATAAGATCCTTTTCTAATAAAATGAGAAAGATTTTTAGTCTGTATAGAAAAACCAATGTCATATTGATTTTTTTCTCCTATTGTATATTTGTAATCTAAGAATCCTTTTCCATAAGGATTTTTAGCTCTCATAATAAGAGTTTTAATTCTTGATGCTTTATCTTTTTCTAATAAAAAGGGTTTAAAATATAAAGTATTTGTATCAATATTTAATCCTTCTTTATTAAAAAAAGATAATTTGTATAAAAAACTAGAATTTTTTATTAAATAAAGAAGTTTAGCATGATATGCTAATAAAGAATCATATGCTTTATATTTTTTTAAAAGAACTTCATGGATTCCTCCCCCTAAACTAGATATTTTTAGTTTCAAAACATTATTTTCTAAGAAAAAAAAATCATTTTTTTTTCTTTTATCCGTAATAAAAATTTCTTTTTTTGAAAAATTTTTTTGACGATTAAAATTTTGTTTTTTGAAACTGCTGTTATTATCATTATTGATATAAGTAAAAATTATTAAAACAAACGATATAAGAATTAATCCTATTATAGAACTGTAATCTAAATTTTTATCCTTCATATATAGAAGAATTCTGATAATCTATAGACATTTGTATAAAATTAGTAAATAAAGGATGTGGATTTGTTACTGTACTTTGATATTCTGGATGATATTGAACAGCCAAGAAAAAAATATGATTTTCTAATTCTAATGCTTCTACTAAACCTGTATCTGGATTTATTCCAACAATCTTCATTCCAGCATTAGAAAAATATTCTAAATAATCATTATTAAATTCATATCTATGACGATGTCTCTCAAAAATTTCTTTTTGACCTCCATAAATAGAAAATATTTTAGATCCTTCTGTAAGAGTACATTTCCAATTTCCTAAACGCATTGTCCCTCCTATGTGAGTTAATTTTTTTTGTTTATCCATTAAACTTATTACTGGATGAGATGTATTTGGATTTGTCTCATAACTTTCTGCTTTTTTAAATCCTAATACATTTCTAGCAAATTCTATTACGGCAATTTGCATTCCAAGACATATCCCAAAAAATGGAATTCTATTTTCTCTTGCATACTTTACTGCAAGTATTTTTCCTTCTATTCCCCTATTACCAAACCCTGGAGCTACTAAAATTCCTGAAATTCCTTCAAAATCTTTTTTTATATTTTTTTCCTTAATCATCTCTGAATAAATCCATTTTATATCCACATCCGTATTATTTTCTGTTCCTGCATGAATTAAAGCTTCTGTAATTGACTTATAAGAATCATGTAAAGAAACATATTTTCCAACCAATGCAATTTTAGTTTTATATTTTGGATTTTTATATTTTTTTATAAAAGTTCTCCATTTTTTTAAATTCGGAATAGTAATAGAAGATAAGTTTAAATGATTTAACACAACTTCATCAAAATTTTGTAAGTGTAATAAACAAGGAATTTCATATATTATTTTAGTATCAATTGATTCAATAACATGTTTTGGTTTCACATTACAAAATAATGCTAACTTTTTTCTAATATTATCAGATATATGTTTTTCTGTTCTACACACTATAATATCTGCTTGTATCCCATTTTCCATTAAATTTCTGACAGAATGTTGCGTTGGTTTTGTTTTTATTTCTCCAGTAACCGCAATGTGTGGAAGCAATGTCAAATGAATAACCAATCCATTAAATCTTCCTAATTCCCACTTTAATTGACGAACGGATTCAACATATGGCAAACTTTCTATATCTCCTACAGTCCCACCTATTTCAGTAATAACAATATCATAATTTCTGGATCTTCCAAGAATTTTAATACGTCTTTTAATCTCATTAGTAATATGAGGGATTACTTGTACTGTCTGTCCTAAATAGGATCCTTTTCTTTCATTATCTATCACTGTTTTATATATTAAACCTGATGTTACGTTATTTTCCTTAGTTGTAGATTGATTCAAAAATCGTTCATAATGTCCTAGATCCAAATCTGTTTCTGCTCCATCTTTAGTCACAAAACATTCCCCATGTTCATAAGGATTTAAAGTTCCTGGATCTATATTAAAATAAGGATCTAATTTTAATATAGAAACTTTATAACCTCTAGCTTTTAACAACATCCCTAATGAAGCTGAAACAATTCCTTTTCCCAAAGAAGAAGTGACCCCACCTGTAACAAAAACATATTTTGTTTCCATCAAAATAAAATAAAAAAATTCAACAGATTAAAATTATATTCTGATCTTTTGATTTTTTTATTTTTATCTTATTTATCTTATAGAATTTATAGAGATTTCTCATTTTTTTGAATGAGAATTTATGATTTTTTTTTTATATTTACCAAACTTGGAGCAAGTCCTACACAATCAGCTCCCTGTAAATCTTCCAGGGTGGGAACACAGCAAAAGAAATCAGGTAGTAGCGATGTGATGTAGTTAAGCTTGCTCCTTTCATGTTAAGTTTGTTTAAGTTAGTGCTAGAATAAAAAAATGAAAATAGGAGTTTATGGAATATTCGTTAAAATGTAATTTCTGTGGAAGAAACAAAAATGATATCGCCTTTCTTATATCAGGAATTAACGGACATATTTGTAATTATTGCATAGAAAAAACTTATTCTATAATTCATAAAAAATTTATTATAAAAAATACTAACGAAAAATATAAAAAAGATAATAAAAACTTTGAAGAAATCAAAAAACCCAAAGAAATAAAATCTTTTCTGGATAAATATGTTGTGGGACAAAACGAAGCAAAAAAAATTATATCCGTAGCTGTTTACAATCATTATAAACGTATTCAACAATATAAAGATTGTAATAAAAAAAATATAGAAATCGAAAAATCCAATGTATTATTGATTGGAGAAACTGGAACAGGAAAAACTTTGTTAGCAAAAAGTATATCAAAACTTCTAAAAGTTCCTTTTGCTATAGCCGATGCTACTTCACTAACTGAAGCAGGTTATGTAGGTGAAGATGTAGAATCTATTTTAACAAAATTATTACAATCTGTTAATTATGATATTAGTTCTGCTGAAAAAGGAATTATTTTTTTAGACGAAATAGATAAAATTTCTAGAAAGAGTAATAACCCTTCTATTACTAGAGATGTATCTGGAGAAGGAGTACAGCAAGCGTTATTAAAAATATTGGAAGGATCCGTGATCCATGTTCCTCCACAAGGAGGAAGAAAACATCCAGATCAAAAAATGATACAAATGAACACTGAAAATATACTATTTATAGCTGGAGGAACATTTGATGGAATCGAAAAAATTATTTCTGATAGAATAGAAGAAATGTCTATTGGCTTCATCACTCATGTCTATCAAAAGAAAAAAAACAGCAAAAAAAATTATCTAAAAAATATTATTTCTGAAGATTTAAAAAAATTTGGATTAATTCCTGAAATTATAGGTAGATTTCCTATTGTTACTTACTTAAATCCATTAAATAAAAATATGTTAAAAAAAATTTTATTGGAACCAGAAAATGCTTTAATAAAACAATATCAAAAATTATTTGATATGGATCACATATCTTTAAATGTTACAGATGAAGCGTTAAATATTATAGTAGACAAAACTTTTCAACTTGGGTTAGGTGCTAGAGGATTACGAACATTTTGTGAAAAAATATTTTTAGATTATATGTTTGATATAGAAAACGTTCGATCTATACTAAATATAGATAAAGATATTGTAATACAAAAACTATCTTGTTCTTAATCTTACTTACTCTTAGTTAATTTCCATAATGTTTTTATTAATTTTGATAATCCCTCTTTTGTAAAAGAAGAAATGAAAATAATGTTTTCTTCTAATTTTGAAAAAAATTCTTTTATTTTTTTTTTCTTTTCATCATTAATCAAATCTGATTTAGATATAGCTAATAAACGTTTTTTTTTTAAAAGATTTAAATTAAATTTTTTTAATTCATTTAACAAAATGAAATATTCTTTTTTTTTATCACTTGTATCTGAAGATATTAAAAATAACAAAACAGAATTTCGTTCTACATGTCTTAAAAAATAATGACCAAGACCTTTTCCCTCAGATGCTTTCTCTATAATTCCAGGAATATCAGCTACTAAAAAAGAATTAAAATCTTCTACATTTACTACACCTATTTGTGGAGTTTTAGTTGTAAAAGCAAAATTACCTATTTTAGGTTTTGCTTTTGTAATTGTAGAAAGTAAAGTAGATTTACCACTATTAGGAAAACCTATAAATCCTACATCTGCTAAAATTTTTAATTCTAAAAAAACCCAATTTCCTTTTGTTTTAATTCCCGATTGTGTATAATGATAAGATTGATCAGTAAAATTTTTAAAAGAAGCATTTCCTTTTCCTCCTTTTCCTCCTTTAAATAAAACTTTTTTTTGAAAATCTTTGGTTATTTCCATTATAATATTTTTTCTTTCATCTTTTACTACAGTTCCTATAGGTACTTCTATTAATAAATCTTTTCCATTGGCTCCAGTTATATTGTTCCTCTTTCCTGGAAATCCGGCCTTAGCTATCCAATGTTTATGATATCTTAAATGTAAAAAATTATGAATATGAGAATTTCCTTGAATAAGAATATCACCTCCTTTTCCTCCTACTCCTCCATCAGGTTTTCCTATAGAGACATATTTATCTCTATAAAAATGAATGCATCCAGTTCCTCCATCTCCACTTTTACAATAAATCTTGATAAAATCAATAAAACAGTTTTTCATATTATTTTTTTAAGACAGATTCATAATTTTTTTTTCTATAAAAATAGAAATTTTTTTCACAGATAAAGAAGCGTTTAATTTTATTATACTATTTTTCCATTTTTGATTATTCCATATTAGAGAAGTTTCTTTATCATATTCTCTTATTCTTCTTTGAACTGTAATAATATCTGTATCATCATTACGATGACTTGTTTCCCCCCTCTTTAATAATCTATTTATTATCAATTTTTTTTGAATAAAAAAATAGAAAATTATATTAATTTTACCTAGACAAAATTTTGTTAATACTTCTTCTAAAGAAAAAATTTGATTTTTGGTTCTAGGATATCCGTCATAAATAATTCCTTTAGCCTTAAAATGTTTTTGAATTTCCATGTTTAACATATTTGTAGTAATTATATCAGGAACCAATATTCCTTGATTTATATAACAACTAGCTAATTTTCCTAGATTAGTTTTTCTTTTAATGTGATCTCTAAATATCATTCCAGTAGATAGGTGTATGAAACCAAATTTATTTGATATGATTTTAGCTTGAGTTCCTTTTCCACAACCTGGTGGTCCAAACAATATAATATGTATCATAAAACAATAAAAATTATGAATTTCATGCAAAAAAAAATACAGTAGATAAAATTATCTAGATATAATAAATAAAAAAGAAGTTTTATATTATCCGTACTAAGTCCACAATATTTGTGAAAATATAGAATAGAAGAAGTGTAGTTTATACTTAATTATACTTATAAATGAATAGCTTTACCATAAGCATTAGCTATAGATTCTATAATGGATTCACTTAATGAAGGATGAGGATGTATGCTTCCCAAAACCTCATGGCTGGTTGCTTCTAATTTTCTGGCTACTACTACTTCTGGAATCAAATCTGTGACATGATTTCCTATCATATGACATCCTAACCATTCATCATATTTATCATCAAAAATAACTTTTACGAAACCATCAGTATTTTCATCAGAAATAGCTCTACCTAGAGCATTAAAAGGGAATTTAGCTACTTTTACATGAAATCCTTTTTCTTTAGATTCTTTTTCCGTATAACCTACTGAAGCTATTTCAGGATCCGATCTAACACATTTTGGAACGTTATTGTAATCTATTTTTTGACAATTTAAACCTTTTATATTTTCAATGCAATTTATTGCCTCATATGAAGCAACATGAGCCAAAGATGGAGTTTTAATTACGTCTCCAATAGCATAATATCCATTTATATTTGTACGATAATTTTCATCTACAACTACAAATCCTTTTTCTGTTTGAACCCCTATTTCTTTCAATCCAATATGTTTAATATTAGGAACTACTCCTATTGCATATAGAATCATTTCTGCTTTTAAAATAATATTTTTTAATGATGATGTTTTAATCTCAACCATGACTTCATTATTTTCATTATTATAAGTGATTTGATTTATGTTAGAAGACACATAGTTTTTAATTCCTATTTTATCAAAATAATATTTCAAATAATCAGATATATCATCATCTCCATTAGGATATAATTTAGAACAAACTTCTATAACAGTAACTTTTGTTCCCATAGAATGATAAAAATAAGCAAACTCCAATCCTATAGAACCAGAGCCTATAATTATCATTTTTTTTGGTAATGAAGATAAGGATAGGGCATCCTTATATGTTATAATTTTTTTTCGATCATATTGAATGTTTGCATTCATTTTAGGAATGGCGCCAGTAGCAATAATAATATGTGAAGCAGAATATTCTCCTATGCTTCTTTCATTCTGAAAAATTTCTATTTTCTTTCTTTTTTTTAATAGTGCATTTCCATAAATAATATGAATTCCATTTTTTTTCATTAAAAACAAAACTCCTTTTTTTATTTTATCTACGATTTTTCTACTTTTATAAAGAATTTTAGAATAATTTATTTCAATATCTTCATTTTTTATTCCGAATAATTCTCCATTTTTCTTTATAGATTGCAAAATTTTCGCACTATTTAAAAGTGATTTTGTAGGAATACATCCCCAATTCAAACAGACACCTCCAACAGATTCTTTTTCTACTACAGCTGTTTTCATTCCAAGTTGTGCTGCGCGTATAGCAGCTATATAACCTCCAGGGCCACTTCCTAAAATAATAACATCAAAACGCATAATCGTAATATAAACAAATAAATAAATTTACAGATTTTTCTGTTTAATATTAATTTCACATACAAAAGAAAAATAATAAAAAGATTCCATTTATTTTGTTATGTAACATATGTAACAAATAAATATTATAAATTTGTTTGTAAAAGTAAAAAATAAATATGAAGTTTTTCATAGACACAGCTAATTTAAAAGAAATTGATGAAGCAAGGTCGTTAGGAATGTTAGATGGAGTGACAACAAATCCATCTTTGATGTCAAAAGAATCTGTATCAAATCAAAAAGAAATTCAAAAACATTATATATCCATATGCGAACGTTTAAAAAACAATGAAAATCTAAGTGCAGAAGTCATCAATACTAATTACATTGACATGATTCAAGAAGGTGAAAAACTTGCACTTTTACATCCAAGAATTGTAGTAAAAATTCCTATGACTAAAAATGGAATTAAAGCTATTAAATATTTTTCTAATAAAAAAATTAAAACAAATTGCACTCTCATTTTTTCTATAGGACAAGCAATCTTAGCAGCTAAGGCTGGAGCTTATTATGTTTCCCCATTTTTAGGAAGATTAGATGATCTATCTTATAATGGATTAAATTTAATACAAGAAATAAAAAATGTGTATGAAAACTATCATTTTGATACCAAAATATTGGCTGCTTCTATTCGTCATCCCTTACACATTATAGAATGTTCTAAAATCGGTGTACATGCTATAACCTCTCCCATAAGTGTTATTTATTCATTATTTTATCATCCACTAACTGATATAGGATTAGAAAAATTTATAAAAGATTTTCAGAAAAAAATAAGATAATTATATTTTTATTTTCCCATTTAATAAATATCGAATAGAAATAGATGTAGATTTTGGTAATTTCTCATAGAATTTTGATAATTCAATTTGTTCTTTGTTTTCAAAAATTTCTTCTAAATTATTTTTGTTTATAAAATTGAATTCTTCCAATTTAGTATCTAAATCTTCCTTAATTTGATTGTTTATTTCTTTACTTATTTTTTCTAATATACATATAGTTTCATATATATTTCTTTTAGATTTTTTTTCTAACGAAACACGATCTATAGTTTCTGTATTTATTGGAGCATTAATATCTTTTAAGAAATTAATAAGGGTCATATTGTTTTAATTTTTTACATTAGAAGAATACGGAAAATTTTTCATGTATTTTTCATATTTAAAAAATCCTTTTTTTATCAATTTTATATTAGGATACGAGAATTTTATACATAACTTTTTCTTTTAAAAAAAAACTTTTTGTAAAATCATGAATAAAATCCTGAAAATAAATTTGCATATTTATGTATACATTATAATATAATTAGCAATATAATAATTTTTTTCTATCAGGATTTTTTTTCATAAAATTTATTGAGTTTATTTGCAACATTAGTTTTTGTTTGATCTAAATTAAAATTAAAAAGATACAAGGATTATTTTTTTTCTGAAAAAAGAAAAGATTCTTTAAAAAAGAAACAAAAAATAACATTGCTATTAGATAGAAAAAATGATTTTAATCAAAATTTTTTATTTTTATGAAAATTTTTGATATCTCTATCAAATAAATACAAACCTCCTTTATCTTCTCCTATTAATTTGATTTTATCTAAAATCATTTTACTTAAAGCTTCTTCCTCTATTTGTTCTTCTACATACCATTGAAGAAAACTATATGTGAAATAATCTTTCTCTTGAAAAGAAATTTCTACCAAATAATTTATTTCTTTAGAAATTTTTTTCTCATGTTCAAATAATTTCATAAACAATTCTTTTAGAGATACACATGTTATATTTATAATTGAGATATTATTATTGTATGAAACTACATTTCCACCCCTTTTATTAATATATCTAATTAATTTCAACATATGTATTCTTTCTTCGTTTGAATGATCATATAAAAATTCACATATCCCTTCATAACCTTTTCTTTCTACCCAAGATGCCATAGATAAATACAATTGAGAAGATTCTGATTCTCTATTTAGTTGTTTAATTAATTCTGTTTGTATTTTTTCACTGAGCATATTTTTATAATTTATGAATCATTGATTTTATTTAACAAATGTAATATCTTTTCTCTTAAAGAAGAAGTTCCAACTAATAACGGTAATCTTACATATGGATCACATATTCCTATTATACTTAAAAATGTTTTAATTCCTGTAGGATTTCCTTCTTCATAAATAAGATCTATTATTTTAATAATATTGTAAAAAATAGAAAAAGCTTTTCTCACATTGTTATTTCTTGCTAAGGATACCATTTTAGAAATTTTATCAGGAAATCCTTGAGCAATTACAGAAATCACCCCTTCTCCTCCACCAAATACAACAGGCAAGGTAATAAAATCGTCTCCTGATATTACACTAAAATTTTCTGGTTTATGTTCTAATATTTTATAAGATTGTAAAACATCCCCAGATGCTTCTTTTATTCCTATTATATTTTCGAAATCAAAAGCTAAACGTAAAATAGTGTCTGGTGTAATATTAGATCCGGTTCTTTTAGGAACATTATAGATAATTATATCTGCTTCTGTACAATTTACAATTGATTTAAAATGTTGATATATTCCTTCTTGAGAAGGTCTATTATAATAAGGAGAAACTGAAAGAATAGCATAAAAATCAGGTAAGTTTTTTATGCTATTTATTTGTTTTATAACATTTTTTGTATTATTCCCTCCTATTCCTAATATCAAAGGAAGTTTTTTATAATTTGCATTTTGAATGCATTTTATAACATCCGATTTTTCTTCTTTTTTTAAGGTTGTTGTTTCTGCTGTAGTTCCCAATGCTACCAAATAATCTACATTATTATCCAATACATATCTTACAAGTTTTTCAAGTCCATTAAAATCAATTTGTTCATTCTTTTTAAAAGGTGTAACTAACGCTACACCTGTTCCATATAATTTTTTCATAATTTTATGATTCTTATTTCATATATATTTCATTATTTTTTGATATTTAATAAAAAATGAAAACAGATGTAAGCATACATAAAAAACCATGAAATAATGTAACTAATAATCTTTTTTTGCTCTTGGTCTAGCTGCAGATACAATAATATTTCGACCCATAAGTTCTGTTCCATTTAATTTTTCTATAGCTTGTTTAGCATTTTCTTCGTTAGACATTTCTATAAATCCAAACCCTTTACTTCTTTTGCTAGAAGTAGATTCATCAAAAATTATTTTCACATGAGTTACCTCTCCCACGGATTCAAAATATTTTTTCAATTCTTGTTCTGTCATATCATAAGATAAATTACCTACGTATAGTTTCGTATTGTCCATATTAAAAATAAATTGTTTTAAAAGCAAATTTAGAGAAATATTTTTTCTAAAAAAGAAAAATATATTACTTAATTAAAAATCAGTTTTTATAATAATTTTTTTTTAAAAAATAAAAAGATTAAAAAAACAAAAGTTTTCCATTTTTTTACGTTAATTTGGAAAATTTTTTAAAAAAAGAAGACTTTAATGAATAATTTTTCTATTGTCTCATCATTATTGGATAATGATTTTTACAAGTTTACAATGCAAAATGCTGTCATTAAATTGTTTCCATTAGCAAAAGTCAAATATGAATTTATAAATAGAGGAAAACACCCTTTTCCTAAAAATTTTGATAAAATTTTAAAGGAAAATCTAAATAAAATGACTTATTTGAAACTTTCAAATGAAGAAAGAATTTTTTTAGAAAAACACTGTCCTTATTTAGATTCTTCCTATTTAGATTTTTTAAATAAATATCAATATAATCCAAAAGAAGTAAATATATTTCAAAAAGGAAAAAATATTAAAATGCATATAGAAGGGTTATGGAGCCGTACTATACTGTGGGAAGTTCCTTTAATGTCCATTATATCCGAATTATATTATAAGTTAACAGAAACTAAAAACATATCGGAAAATAAAATTATAAATATAACCAAAGAAAAATTAAAAAAGTATAAAAAACTACAAGTTAAAATTGGAGAATATGGAACAAGAAGAAGATATTCTTATAAAGTACATAAACTAGTTTTAAAAATATTAAAAGAAGAAGGACAACCTTTTTTTATGGGAAGTAGTAATGCTCATCTTTCTCATATTTTTTCAATAAAACCAATAGGAACTCAAGGGCATGAATGGATTATGTTTCATGCAGCTAAATATGGATTTAACATAGCAGATCGTATTGCTATGGAAAATTGGTTTAACATTTATAAAGGGAATTTAGGAATAGCTTTATCAGATACATATACTTCTCCTATTTTTTTTAAAAATTTTAACAAAAAACTTTCAAATATTTTTCAAGGAGTGAGACATGACAGTGGAGATCCTATTTTTTTTGCTAAAGAAATTATAAAACATTACAAAAAATTTAAAATAAATCCAATAAGAAAAAAAATTATATTTTCAGATAATCTTAATCCATGTAAAGTTGCTTATATTTCTTCTTTTTGCAAAAAAAAAATAAATACTTATTTTGGAATAGGAACTAATTTTACTAATGATATAGGTCTTCCTCCCATGAATATGGTCATAAAAATGGTTAAAGCACTTCCAGAAAAAAAATGGATATCAGTCGTCAAACTTTCTAATGTAGAAGAAAAATCTACAGGAAAAAAAAATATGATTTTTTTTGCAAAAAAAATCCTTCATATATAAAAAATTTTTGTTTATGACATAATGACATTATGTATTTTTATGTAAAATATGTGTATGAAAAACAAAAATTTTTATATTGAAAATTATGGATGTCAAATGAACATATCAGACAGTAATATTATTACTTCTATTTTATTAAAGAATGGTTTTTTTTTATCTGAAAATTTAAAAAAAGCAAATATAATATTGTTAAATGCTTGTTCTATAAGAGAAAAAGCAGAATTAACTTTAAAAAAAAGATTGGAACAATTAAAATTTTTAAAAAAAAAGAAAAAAATTTGTGTTGGAATTATAGGATGTTTTTCAAAACAAATTAAAAATTTTCTTTTACAAGAAAAAATGGCAGATTTTTTTGTAAATCCGGATTCTTATAGAGAAATTCCTAATTTTATTTATTATTCTACAATCGGAAAACAGTATTTTCATGTTGCTAAAAAAAATGAAACTTATGCAGACATAAGTTCTATACAGAATAATAAAAAAATTACAACTTTTTTAAGTATAACAATAGGTTGTAACAATATGTGTACATTTTGTATTGTTCCTTTTACCAGAGGAAGAGAAAGAAGCAGAGATCCATATTCTATAATCAAGGAATGTAAACGTTTATATAAAAATGGATATAAAGAAATAACTCTTTTAGGACAAAATGTTGATTCTTATCTGTGGATAGACACAATTCAAAATAAAAAAAATATTGTAAATTTTTCCAAATTTTTGGATCTTTTAGCCAAAGAAATCCCTTATATGAGAATCAGATTTTCTACATCTAATCCTCATGATATGTCTAATCAAGTACTAAAAGTAATTTCTAAACATAAAAATATTTGTAAACATATTCATTTGCCTGTTCAATCTGGAAGTAATAAAATATTAAAATTAATGAACAGAAAATATACACGTGAAAAATATCTGTTTTTAGTTAAACAAATTAGAAATATTATTCCTGAATGTTCTATATCTCATGATATTATCACTGGATTTTGTAATGAAAATGAAAGAGATCATCAAGATACCATAAGTTTAATGAATGAAATAAAATATAATTATGGTTACATGTTTTCTTATTCTCCTAGACCTGGAACTTATGCATATAGAAAACTTAAAGATGATGTTCCTAAAGACATAAAAAAAAGACGATTAAAAGAAATTATTGATTTACAAATTAAACATTCATTTTATCGAATGCAAGAGCATTTAGGAAATATAGAAGAAGTTTTAATAGAAGGAGAATCAAAAAAAAATAATCAATATTGGTATGGAAGAAATACACAAAATTTAATCGTAGTCTTTCCTAAAAAATCTCTAAATATAGGAGATTTAGCACATGTAGAAATAATAGATATGACATCTGCTACTTTAATAGGAAAACTTTGCAAATAAAAATAAAACATGGAATCTGTTTCTGTCCAAAATATAAAACAAAAATTTGGAATCATTGGATATGATTACGCTTTACATAGAGCATTAGAAAAGGCTATACAAGTTTCATCCACTGATATTTCAGTGTTAATTCTTGGAGAAAGTGGAGTAGGTAAAGAATTTATTCCAAAAATTATTCATCAATATTCTTGTAGAAAGCATCATGCATATATTGCAGTAAATTGTGGAGCAATTCCAGAAGGAACTATTGATAGTGAACTTTTTGGACACGAAAAAGGTTCTTTTACAGGAGCCACAAGTATGCGAAAAGGTTATTTTGAGGAAGCCAATGAAGGAACCATTTTTTTAGATGAAGTTGGAGAACTTCCACTTACTACGCAAGTTCGTCTTCTTAGAATATTAGAGTCTGGAGAATTTATTAAAGTAGGATCTTCTAAAATTCAAAAAGCTAATATTCGTATTGTTGCTGCTACGAATTTGAATATGATAGAATCCATACAAAAAGGAAAATTTAGAGAAGATCTATATTATCGTTTAAACACAGTACAAATTAATCTTCCTCCTTTACGTTTTCGTAAAAATGATATTAAATTTTTATTTAAAAAATTTTCTAACGATTTTGCAGAAAAATACCATATGCCTCCAGTAACACTTACTGAAGAATCTTTAAAATATTTGGAAAATTATTCTTGGCCAGGTAATATAAGGCAATTGAAAAATCTCACGGAACAAATTTCCGTAGTTGAAACTAAACGTGAAATTTCTGTAGAAAAATTAAAAGAATATATTCCAGAAAATATTCCATCGATATCTTTTTCTAATCAGAATGTAATAGAAACATCTTTTCATGATAGAGAAAGAGATTTTCTTTATAAAATTTTATTTGATATGAAAAAAAATTTCAACAATTTAAAAAATATTACTTTTCAATTAATTAAAAATAATTCAAATACTAGATTTATTGAAAAAAATCAACAACTTATGGAAAAAGTTTTTGGAAAAATGATTTTTAATAGAAATAGAGATGATTCCATTTTCAGATTAGAAGATTCATCTAAATCTGAAGAAGATTTAGATTATGAAGAAGTAGAAGAAAATTTATCCAAAAACGAGTTATCTTCTTTTTCTTTACAAAAAAAAGAAATTGAATTTATTCAAAAAGCTTTGAAAAAAAATAATGGAAAAAGAAGAAAAGCAGCAAAAGAATTAGGAATTTCAGAAAGAACATTATACAGAAAAATTAAACAGTATGGCTTATAAAAAAATTTTTTTTGTTTTTATTTTATTTTTTATAGTTAGTTGCTATGATTCTTCTGTTTCATCATTTTTTGATGAAAAAAAAACAATAGAAATAGGAAAATTTTCAGAAGTAGTTAATATACCTAAAAGATCTATTTCCTTAGATTTTAAAAAAAATATTGAAGATTATATAATGAAACACAATCCTCACAATTTAGTAATAAAAAATGGAGATGTTGTTTTAGAAGGTATATTTTTGAATTATGCAATTATTCCAATAGAAAATTATCCATTAAAAAAAATTAAGGTTACAGCAAAAATATATTATATAGATAATTTAGAACCAGAAAAAAATTGGGAAAAATGTTTTGTTGTATCTGAAGAATTTTACAATAAAAAAAATTTTTTTTCAAAAGAGATTATTGACAAAATCATAAGTAAGTTAACAGTTCAAGTATATCGAAAAATATTTTATGATTACAAAAATACGATAATAATTGAATAATTAATTGAATTCAATCATACATACATAATTAATATTAATTATTTATAATTTATAATTATAATGGAAAATATATCTATAATCATGTTTGGTTTTTTTATTATTGTAATATGTATTTTACTTATACTGGTAATATTAATACAAAACCCTAAGAAAGAAAGTATTCACCAATCTTTTATGGAAAAAAATTTTAGATTTTTTGGAATCAAAAGAACAAATACATTTTTGGAAAACGTGACTTGGTTTTTATCCATTATTATATTTTTTTTGACTCTATTTTTTAATTTTTTATTAAAATCAAAAATAAATATGTCATAATGACATTTAATATTTATTATAAATTTAAAATTTTTCCATTTGGCATGTTTTTGGCTCATGAATAAATAATTAGAATCATTAACCTTAAAAATTATTTATAATATGAGGGAAGTTAAGATTAAACCTTTAGCAGATCGTGTTCTTGTACAACCAGATCCTGCAGAAACAAAAACTGCTTCAGGAATTATTATTCCTGATACAGCAAAAGAAAAACCACAAAAGGGGACTATAATAGCAGTAGGTAAAGGAAAAAAAGATGAACCTATGAATTTAAAAGAAGGAGATAGAATTTTGTACGGTAAGTATTCTGGTACAGAATTGAAATGGGAAGGAGAAGAATATCTCATTATGCGAGAATCTGATGTTATAGCTATCATATGATTCATGTATAACTTTATTAGGTAAATTCATTAAAATTTAAAAAATTATGGCAAAAGATATTAAATTTGATATTGAAGCAAGAGATAAATTAAAAAAAGGAGTAGATGCATTAGCAAATGCAGTTAAAGTAACTTTAGGACCAAAAGGTCGTAATGTTGTGTTGCAAAAATCTTTTGGCGGCCCTCAAGTAACTAAAGATGGAGTTACTGTTGCTAAAGAAATTGAATTGGAAGATTCTATAGAAAATCTTGGAGCTCAAATGGTGAAAGAAGTGGCTTCTAAAACAAATGATGTAGCTGGAGATGGAACCACTACTGCTACGGTATTGGCTCAAGCTATTGTTAGGGAAGGATTAAAAAATGTAGCAGCTGGAGCAAATCCTATGGATTTAAAAAGAGGAATAGATAAAGCTTTGGAAGTTGTTATATTAGATCTAAAAAAACAATCTAGAGAAGTAGGAGGAAATACAGAAAAAATAAAACAAGTAGCTTCTATTTCTGCAAATAATGATGAAAAAACTGGAGCTTTGATAGCTGATGCTTTTGAAAAAGTAGGAAAAGAAGGAGTAATTACTGTTGAAGAAGCAAAAGGTACAGATACATCTGTAGACGTAGTTGAAGGAATGCAATTTGATAGAGGTTATCAATCCCCTTATTTTGTTACAAATACTGAAAAAATGATAACAGAATTTGATCAACCTCAAATTTTATTATCTGATAAAAAAATAGCAGCAATGAAAGATTTGTTACCTATATTAGAACCTGTAGCACAATCTGGAAAACCTTTATTAATCATTTCTGAAGAAGTAGAAGGAGAAGCATTAGCCACATTAGTAGTAAATAAAATACGAGGAACTTTGAAAGTGGCAGCAATTAAAGCTCCTGGTTTTGGAGATAGAAGAAAAGCTATGTTAGAAGATATTGCTATTCTTACAGGAGGAACAGTTATTTCTGAAGAAACAGGAAGTAAATTAGAAGATGTTAAATTAAATATGCTAGGAAAAGCTGAAAGAGTTATTATAGACAAAGATAATACGACTATAGTCAATGGAGGAGGAAATAAAAAAGATATCAGAGCACGTGTAGATCAAATTAAAGCTCAAATAGAATCTACTACGTCAGATTATGATAAAGAAAAATTACAAGAACGTCTTGCAAAATTAGCTGGAGGGGTCGCTGTTCTTTATGTTGGAGCTGCTTCTGAAGTTGAAATGAAAGAAAAAAAAGATCGTGTGGATGATGCATTAAATGCAACTAGAGCTGCGGTTGAAGAAGGAATTGTTGCTGGAGGTGGAGTTGCTTTAGTTCGTGCTATTAAATCTTTAGATAATGCAAAAGGAGATAATGTAGATCAAGATACTGGAATTCAAATAGTAAGAAGAACACTTGAAGAACCTTTACGTCAGATTGTAGCTAATGCAGGAGGAGAAGGATCTGTTGTGGTAGCTAAAGTAGCAGAAGGAAAAGGTGATTTCGGATATGATGCTAAAATTGGTGAATATAAAAATATGATAGTAGAAGGAATAATAGATCCAACTAAGGTAGCTAGAGTTGCATTGGAAAATGCGGCTTCCGTATCAGGAATGTTGTTAACTACTGAATGTGTTGTAACAGAAATAAAAAAAGATGAACCTAATGTAGCGCCTCCAATGCCAGGTGCTGGAGGAGGAGGAATGGGTGGAATGATGTAATGAAAATGAATAAGTTAAGTTAAAAAAAATAGTGTCTCAGAAAAGACACTATTTTTTTATAAAATAAAACTAAAACCAATTTTTCTGAATTTTCAAAGTTTGTTCAATAACGTCTCTTACGCATCCTCTTCCTCCTCTTTTAGGTGAAATATATTTAGATATATCCTTAACTTCCTGAACTGCATCTATTGGAGAACAGGGTAAAGCTACTGATTTCATAATCTCAATATCAGGAATATCATCTCCCATATAGAGAACTTTTTTTTTAGTAATATTTAATATATTACAATATTCATCTAAATATTTTTTCTTATTATCTACTCCTTGATAAATATAACGAATATTTAAACCTCTCAATCGTTTAAAAACCATTAAATCAGATCCTCTTGTTATGATACATAAATTATACCCTTTTTTTTTTGCCAATTGCATTGCATATCCATCTTTGGCAAACATTTGTCTAACCAGATTTCCATCTGGAAATAAATTAAAAGTACAATTTGTCAATACTCCATCTACATCAAATATGAAAGTATTAATATCATTCATTATACTTATATAATTTTCCATATATTTCATTATACATCAATAAAATAGCATCTCCTTTTGTTTTATAACAAAAAACATCTATTCCAACACACAAAAAAAATATCATTACGACATATGAATCAATTAGATTTAAAAAAATTTAAATATCCTCAAAATTAATATTTGTGAAATTTTTTATCTCTGAGGTTTTTTTTTGTTGTCCATCCTTGATTTCCTGATTGTATGTAGTATGATTTTTAAAATCTTTTTGATGACGTTCTGAAATTACTTCTCTTCCTTTTTCATTAATAATGAATCGAATCATATCGTCAAGTATACTTTGAAACTTTGAGAAATCTTCTTTATACAAATAAATTTTGTGTTTTTTATAAGTTACTTCTCCTGTTTCGGAAAAATTTTTCTTACTTTCAGTTATAGTCAAATAATAATCACCAGCTCTTGTTTCTCTCGCATCAAAAAAATAAGTGCGACTACCAGTTTTTAGAGTACGTGAACAAATTTCATTTCTTTCTTTGATGTTTTCTTTTTCGTCCATTTCAATATATATTATAATCCTAATTAAGCAAATCTAAACAAAAAAAATGGTCCATACTATTTTTATTATAATTATTCAAAATAAATTTTTATAAATATTGTGATTTTCTATTTTTGATATTTTTCCATTTTTCAAAACAATAAATAAATCAAACTCCGAAATATAAGAAATATCATGAGTTATAATGATAATAGTGCTACATCTCATTTCTTTTTTGAGATAACGAAGAATTAATTTTCTAGTTTTCTGATCTATAGCAGAAAAACTATCATCAAATATAATAATTTTTGGATTTCTTATTATAGCTCTAGCTATACATATTCTTTGTTTTTGTCCTCCAGATAAAGTAATTCCTCTTTCTCCTATAATAGTTTCATATCCATTTTTGAAATTTAAAATTTCATTTTCTATCATAGCAATTTTAGCTGCATCATATACTTTACATGGAGTTACTTTTCCTACACTTCCTAAAGCTATATTATTATAAATAGAATCTGAAAAAAGAAAAGATTCTTGAGGAACATAACCTATATTATTTCTAAAATTATATAAATTGTGATTTTTTAAAGATAAATTATCTATTAATATTTCTCCTTGATTTGGATCATAAAAACGGGAAATTAATCTTCCTACAGTTGTTTTACCTGATCCTGTTTCTCCTGTTAAAATCAAAGTTTTTCCTTTCATCAAACTAAAGGATATTTTTCTAATTGTATGATTTTGATTATTCTTGTTTTTATAATTACAATAAAAAAAACTCACATTTTTAAATTGAATTCGTCCAAATATTTTTGTTTTTATAAGATTATTATTTAATATTTCAGGTTTTTCTTTCAAAAATTCACTAATACGAATTTGCGATACTTTAGCTTTTTCTGAAATAGAAACAACCCACCCTAATATAATAAAAGGAAAAATTAAAACATTTATATATGTGAAAAATTCAGCAATAGTTCCAATTTCTTTTATTTCTCCTTCAAAGAATTTTTTTCCTCCAAAAAAAAGAATTAACAAATGACAAATTCCTATAAAAAATATAATAACAGAAGATAATATAGTGTCAATTTTAGCTAATTCTATATTTTTTTTTTGATATTTTAATATAATTTTTTTATGTTTTTCTTGAAAAAAAGCTTCTGATACAAATGATTTAATAACGTGAATTCCTGAAAAGGTTTCCTGTACAAAAGAACAGATAATAGATTGAAAATTTTGAACTTCTTTACTCTTATTAGTGATATAAACACTAATATAATAAATAGAAATAAAAAGAATAGGAATAGGTAAAATGACATAAAAAGTCAACATTTTGTTAATCCGTAACATTTGCATAAATACCATAAAAAAAAGAATAATCAAATTTAAAAAATACATTATTCCAGGGCCTATATATTGTCTTATAAAAGAAACATCTTCTGTAAGACGATTCATTAAATCCCCTGTAGAATTTTTTTTATAAAAAGATAAACTCAATTTTTGATAATGTGAAAAAATTTCATTTTTTATATCAAACTCTATCATTCTAGACGTAGTAATTATGCATTGTCGCATATGATATTTCACAAATCCACCTATAATTGGGACTATTAATATAATACTGGTATAAATACAAATCTCTTTTTTTAAAGAAAAAGAATCTGATGTATTAGAAAAATTCGTAAACAGATTTTTTATGGTATTAACTGATTTTCCAATATAAGGAATAGGAAGTAAAGTTAAAATATTTGATACTAAAATTAATAAAAATCCTACACACAAACGAAATTTGTACTTTTGACAATATCTTTTGCTAAAAGCAAATAAACCACTCATATAATACACAAAAATACAAACTTTTTAAGTTTTGATTTTTTATTTATATAATTGTACGAAAAATTTTGTTGTGTATAAAAATCAACATTATTATAACAAAAAATGTCAATAAGACGACACTTTAGAATAAGAAGTTTACAATTTTTATATGCTCAACATTTATCTAAAATGGATTCAAAAAAAGTTGAAAAAAATATGCTAAAAAGTATTGAATCATTACATCATATGTATATTTTTCTTCTTTATTTAATTTTAAAAATTAGAGAAAATGCTATAAATTTTAATAATAAAACAGCCATTATTCAAAAATTTGCATACAATTCAGTAATAAAAATACTATCTAAAAATAAATATTTGATAGAAGAATATCATTCAACAAAAAATTCTGTAAAAATTTTATGGAATCAACAAGACAAATATATTTTTATGTTGTTACAAGAAATGCAAAAAAAACCAAATTTTTGCAAAAAATATTATAAAGAATCCTATTCTTCTTTCGATTCTTTCGAAGAAGAAAAAACATTTTTAATAAAATATTATAAAAATTTTTTTATTCCAAATAAAAAATTAGTGGAATATATAGAAGATTTATATTACATTAATGGAGAAGAAGATTTATATATAGCTCATACGATGGTATGCAAAACTTTACAATTTATCAATCTTTCTACACCTAAAAATTTTAAATTATACAATATTTATAAAAACAATGAAAACAAAAAATTTATCATCAGTTTATATCGAAATACAATTTTTCACAAAGACGAATTTAATAATTTAATTAATAATACATCAAATAACTGGGATATAAAAAGAATAGCAATTATAGATTTGATTATATTACAAATGGCAATTTGCGAATTTTTATATTTTCCAAACATACCTCCTAAAGCAACTATGAATGAATATATAGAAATTACAAAAATTTTTTGTATGGAAAAAAGCAAAATTTTTATTAATGGAATATTAGATAATATATTTAAGTTTTTGTATAAAAAAAATAAAATATTCAAAATAGGAAAAGGACTTATGTAAGTTTATTCAAAATATTACATTTTATGTTTTTTTCATTACAACAAAATTCGATTGCAAACACCATTTGGATGTTTGTATTAATTTTTATTATATTTTATTTTTTCATGATACGTCCTCAAATAAAAAAGCAAAAAATTGAAAAACGATTTCAGGAAAATTTAAAAATAGGAAATCATATAGTGACAAACTCAGGAATACATGGAAAAATCATAAATATTACAGATTATTTTTGTATTCTAGAAACTATTACAGGAAAAATAAAACTTGAAAAAAATACAATATCAAAAGAATTAACTCAATTACGTTATGGTAATAGTACCAACAACATTTCTACTATAGAGTATGATAAAAAAAACAGAAAATAGAAAAATAAAATTAGTAGGTATAACGGGAAGAATGGGGTCTGGAAAAAGTTTATTTTCTTCTTTCTTAAAAAAAAAGGGAATCCCTGTTTATTATTCAGATCGAAGAGGAAAAATATTAATGAATCAAATAATATTGATAAAAAAAAATATTATAAAATATTTTGGAAAAGATTCTTATAAAAGAAATAAGATAAATAGATTTTATTTATCTGAAATTGTATTCCAAAATCCTATAGCGCTAAAATTATTGTGTTCCATTGTACATCCATGGGTGTCACTCGATTTTAAACAGTGGATGTTTTCTGTATCTATACAAAAAAAAATTATGTATGTTGTAAAAGAATCAGCTCTTTTATTTGAAAGTGGAAGTTATCAGGAATGTGATTTTGTTATAACTATAACTTCATCAAAAAAAAATATGATAGAAAGAATAATAAAAAGAGATAATTTAAATGAAAATCAAATTACATATCGTTTAAAAAATCAAATATCTGATAAAAAAAGAGAAAAAAAATCCAATATTATAATTAAAAATTATTTATCAACACACCATTTACAAAAAGAAGCAGAAAAAACACACAAAATGTTAAAAAAATTAATTACATAAAGTCAATATGGGTAAAGGAGATAAAAAAACTAGAAGAGGAAAAATAAGAAATAAAACCTATGGAAATCTTCGTCCAAATCCAAAAAATGCTAACAAAAAAAAGAAAAAAAAATAAATTAAAAATGTTCTTCTTTTTTATTGTTACCGTCGGTTAAAATAGACAAAAAATATATTAATTGTGCTAAACTACCTAAAGCAGAAACAACGTAAGTCATAGCTGCCCAGTTTAATGATTCTTTTGCTTTATTATATTCTTGATAGTTTACTACATTTTTATTTCTTAGCCAAGTTAAAGCTCTATTACTTGCATCAAATTCTATAGGTAATGTAACAAAAGAAAAAAATACTACTAAAAAAAACAATCCTATTCCTAATTTAAGAATCAAAGAATCTTTTCCACCTGAACTGTAAAAAATAGTTAATCCAGACATTATCGCTATATTAATGAATTTAGAACTAAAATTCAGAATAGGGATTAAATGATTCCGTAATTTTAGTAAATTGTATCCTAATCTATGTTGTAAAGCATGACCACATTCATGAGCTGCTACTGCAACTGAAGCTGCAGTCCTATCATTGTATACTTTTTCACTCAAATTTATTGTTTTATTAATGGGGTTATAATGATCCGTAAGTTCCCCCTCTACAGAAATAACATTCACATCATAGATTCCATGATCTGTTAACATTTTCTCTGCTATTTCTTTTCCACTCATACGCGAATGCAGGTATAACTTAGAATAAGCAATAAACTTATTCCTTAATATAGTATTGACTATAACACTTATAAAAAAAGTAGTTCCTACAATAATATAATAAGTCATAAAAATCTATTTTTAAACAAAATTATTAATTTATAAATTAAAATGAAAATATATATAAATTAGCTTATATGTCAAACTTTTGACTATGAATATACCAAGAGTAAACAACCTAAAAAGAGTCGTTATTATTGGTGCTGGATTTGCTGGGTTACAAGTAGCAAAAAAATTAAGAAGAGATAAATTTCAAGTAGTTCTCATAGATAAAAATAACTATCATACTTTTCATCCTTTATTATATCAAGTAGCTACGGCAGGTTTAGAACCAGACTCTATAGCACATTCTATTAGAAACATTATTAAAAAAACAAAAAATTTTTTCTTTAGATTAGCTAAAGTGCATTACATTAACACAAAAGAACAAAGAATCTATACAAACATAGGACGTTTATCCTATGATTATTTAATTGTAGCAACAGGATCTGTAACCAATTATTTTGGAAATAAAAATATAGAATCTTTTGCTTTACCAATGAAATCTATTCCAGAAGCTTTAAATTTAAGAAGTGTTATTTTGCAAGATTTTGAAACAGCTTTATTGACAAAAAATGACAAGGAAAAAAAAAGACTGATGACTTTTGTTATTGTAGGAGGAGGTCCTACTGGAGTAGAGCTAGCTGGAGCATTAGCGGAAATGAAAAAATACGTATTGCCACATGATTATCCTGATTTAGATATTCAACACATGAATATTCATTTATTACAAGCAACTTCTAGATTATTAGATGGAATGTCTGAACAATCAGCTAAACAAGCTTACAAAAATTTGAAAGAATTAGGAGTTATCATTTGGTTGAATTCTTTAGTCAAAGACTATAATGGAGAAGTTGTTTTTATGGAAAAAAATAAAAAAATCGAATCTTCGAATGTAATATGGGCTGCAGGGGTTAAAGGAGCTATTTTAAAAGGTTTTATAAAAGAAGATGTAAAAGGAAATAGAATTTTAGTAGACAATTATCTTAAGACTATAAAATACAATAACATTTTTGCAATTGGAGACGTTGCTTATATGAATGAAAATAAACATTATCCTAACGGTCATCCTATGACAGCTCAACCTGCAATACAACAAGGGAATCATTTAGCTAAAAATTTAAATTGTTTTTTATTTGATAATGATAATAAAACGAAAATGAAACCTTTTGTTTACAAAAATTTAGGTTCTATGGCTACTATCGGTAGAAATAAAGCTGTATGTGATTTCCCTTATTTAAAATTAAAAGGTTTTTTAGCGTGGATTGTTTGGATGTTTGTTCATTTAATTAGTTTAGTAGGTTTTAGAAATAAAGCAATAGCTTTAACCAATTGGATCATTCAATATTTTCATTACAACAAAAGCGTACGTTTGATTATCAGACCATTTCATAGAAAAAAAAAAATTATTTAAAAATAAGTTGAGAAAGAATATTTTTCATTTTATTTTCTGTTTCCATATATTCTTGATGGATGTTGCTATCTATAGTAATACCACTACCGGCATATAAAGTCATTTCTTTTTTACTTTCTTTTATTCTTACACATCTTAAATGAAGATATAATTCCATGTTGTTGTTATTAACAATTCCAATATAACCTGTATAGAAATTTCTTTTAAATCCTTCATTTTCATGAATAAAATATAAAGATTTTTTTTTTGGATAACCACAGATAGAAGGGGTTGGATGCAACCTGTTTAATATTTCATAATAATCAGGCTTCTCATAAAAATAAAAATAAATTGGAGTTTCTAAATGTTTTAAATGACCAATTTTTATAACTTTAGTATCTCCTATATAAATAGAACCTTTATAAAATTTCAAAAGATGAATAATATATCTTATTACAATTTTATGTTCTTCTATTTCTTTTATTGTCCATTTACTAATGGATCCCCAAATAGTTCCTGCTAAAGCTGAAATTTTTAACTCTTTATTATAACATTTCATAAGTAATTCGGGAGTACATCCAATCCAAAATCCATAATGGGAATCATACCAAAGACTAATTAAAGCATTGGGATAAGTATAAATTAATTTTAAAAATGTTTTTCTAAAATAAAAATGACTAAAGGGAATTTTTACAGATCTGGATAAAACAACTTTTTCAAAAATTCCTTTTTTTATATTTTCAATAGCTTTTTTTATTAAATTTTTATATTTATAAGAATATGTTAAAAAGAAAGAATTTCTTTCCCAGAAAGAAGAAAAAATATTTCCTTTTTTATTTTTTATATCTACACAATAAATTTTTTCTGGATATATTTTTATAGTATGATCGTGATTAAAACTTTTAATTAAAAAAAATTTTTCACTAACATAATCACAGTTACACCGATTGCAGTGAGAATAAAAAAATATTTTTTTATCATAAGGTTTTTTAAAAATAACGAAATTATTTTGGTTATAATAATTTTTTATAATTTTTTTATATAAAGAAAAAACACTAATTTTTGTTGACATCTTTATTTTTAATAATTATAATATTAGTTAATTTGCAAAAACTAATAATGTTTTTTTTTTCATCATAAATGTTAACTCTAACAAAATGTAAAATGTTTCCTTTATGAAAAATTTTAGCTTTGGCAAATAAAATTCCTTTTTTTATGGATCTAACATGATTTGCAGAAATTTCAATACTAAAAACATTCAAATTATTTTTTTTTTCATTTCTAATATTTATAAAAGAAATAGAACTTCCAACGCTTTCAGCTAAAATTATAGTAGCACCTCCATGGTGATATCCAAAAGGTTGAAGTGTTTTATAGGTTATAGGCATTTTTGCTATTAATGTATCCAATTTAGGAGATAAAAAAATAAATTGAATTTGCATTATGTTTATCAATGTGTTTTTCTTAAAATTATTTAATTCATTTAATAATTCTTGATTTTTTTTTTTCATAATATAAATTAATTTAACATTATTTTATCTATTTTTTTTACATAGAAAAATTAAATATGTATGAAAAGGAAAAAACTAGATGAAAATCTTATTCCTTTAATAGGAAAGGAAAAACAAATTATAGGGTTTGAAAAAAAAGAAAAAATTCATATAAAAGGATTACTACATAGTGCTGTTTCTGTTTTTATTTTTAATATAGAAAAAAATTTAATGTTGCAAAAAAGATCTTCAAAAAAATATCATTCTTCTTTGCTTTGGACTAATACTTGTTGTAGTCATCCTAGAAAAAATGAATCTGTTTTAAAAGCAGCTCATCGTTGTTTGATAGAAGAAATGGGTTTTGATTGTTTTTTAGAACAAAAATTTAGTTTTATTTATCATGAATATTTAAGTAATGGTTTAATAGAAAATGAATTAGATCATGTTTTTGTAGGATACTATGAAAAATCTCCAGTTATAAATTTTAAAGAAGTAGATAATTGGAAATGGATTTCATTAAATGAATTAATTAAAAATATTCATATTTGTCCAAATTCCTATACTATTTGGTTTAAAATTATTATTAAAAATTATTTAAGTCAATTAAAATGTATTGAAATATGATAGCTACCATAAGTCGAAAAGGATATTTTAGTGCTGCACATAGACTTTACAATAATCATTGGGATTATCAAAAAAATGTTGATACATTTGGAAAATGCGCTCATTTAAACTATCATGGGCACAATTATGAATATATCGTAAGTGTGACAGGAAAAATTGATCCAGAAACAGGATTTGTTTTCAATTTACAAAAGTTGAAACAGATTCTTTCTTATGAAATAGAAAAACTTTTTGATCATAAAAATATTAATTTAGATATTAAAGAATTTTCATCTATTAATCCCACTATAGAAAACATTGTTATTTTCATGTGGAATCGAATAAATAAAAAAATATCTTCTAACTTAGATTTAAAAATAACTTTGTACGAAACGATAAATAATTTTGTAGAATATGAGGGAAAGTCATAATCTTAAAAAAACTATTTTATATGATAATCACATTTGTTTGGGAGCTAAAATGGTTAACTATTCAGGATTTTACATACCACTTCAATATACTTCTTCTTTAACAGAACATATGTCTGTAAGAAATTCTGCTGGAGTTTTTGATGTCAGTCATATGGGAAAATTTATTTTGAAAGGGAAACATTCCGTAGACCTTATTCAATATATAACTACAAATGATCTATCTAAAATAAAAATTGGACAAGCTCAATATAATTGTTTTATTAATAAAAAAGGAGGAATTATAGATGATCTAGTTATTTATAAAATATCGGAAGAAAAATTTTTACTTATAGTTAATGCTGCTAATATTGAAAAAAATAGAAAATGGATAAAAAATCATATTGTAAAATACAAATATTATGATGTTGAATTGATAGATCATACTTTAAAATATTCTATTTTAGCCATTCAAGGACCTATGTCTTTATTTTATACTCAAAAATTAACAAATATTTCATTAAATAAAATTTCTTTTTATCATTTTGAAGTAGGAGAGTTTTCAGGAATAAAAAATGTATTAATTTCTCGTACAGGATATACAGGATCTAAAGGAATAGAAATTTATGTTTCCAATAAAAATGCAGAAAAAATATGGAATGACATTCTAGAAATAGATAAAATAATTCCTTGCGGAATAGCAAGCAGAAATTCATTAAGATTAGAAATGGGATATCGTTTATATGGACAAGATATTTCTGAGAAAATAACACCTGTAGAAGCCAATTTATCTTGGATCATAAAATTCGAAAAAGAATTTATAGCAAAAGAAATATTACAAAAACAAAAGAAAGAAGGAAAATATAAAAAATTTATATCTTTTCTTGTAGAAGAAAAAAATAAAATTCCAAGACAAGGACATTTGTTAATAGATGAAAATAATATTTCCATTGGTTATGTAACCTCTGGTGTTTATTCCCCAGTTTTAAAAAAAGGAATTGGATTAGGATATTTAACAAGTCAAAAAAAAACAAATTCTATATTTATTTTTATAAGAAATCAAAAAATACTCATTAAAATGGTAAAATTACCTTTTATTAAAGTACAAAATTGAATGTAAATTAAGTGTAAGTTTTAAAATCATAATTTTATCAAAGATAAAAGCTATAGTATATTTAAAACATATTAAAAAAAATTTTTTATTAGCTGTTCCTGTATTCTTTACTCAATTAGGCGTAATATTTGTTGGATTATCTGATAATATGATGGTTGGTATTTTAGGGAAACAAGCTTTAGCTTCTGTTTCATTAGCTAATGCTGTTTTTTTTATTATGATCATTTTTGGATTGGGTATATCCACAGCTATAGCTTCATTAATCGCATCTATAGATGCAAAACAAGAATATAAAAAGGGAGCCATTGTTTTGCACCATGGATTAATTTTAAATTTTTTCTTATCCATATTTATGTATGGATTGATACATATATTTTGCTACATTTTTCCTTATTTAGGACAACCTAAAGAAATATTAAATGAAACTATATCTTTTTTAAAAATCGTGTCTATTTCTATTATTCCTTGGATGATGTTTGAAGTTTTTCGAAAGTTTTCAGAAGGAATATCTTTAGTATTTCCTGGTCTTGTTGTAACTTGGATTTCCGCTTTTATTAACATAATATTAAATTATATATTTATCAATGGAATTTGTGGATTTTCTAAATTAGGCATTATCGGGGTTGCTTATGCTACTTTAATATCTCGTACAACTATGTTAATTGGAATTTTTATTTTGTTGTATAAATACAAAAAAGTACATAATTACTACAATGAATTAAAATGTTTTTTTTTAGAAAAAGAATGTATGAAAAAAATATTGAAAATAGGGATTCCTTCTGGATTACATATGTTGTTTGAAATGAGTGCTTTTGCTATTTCTTCTTTTATATCAGGAAAATGTGGAACCAAAGTGTTAGCTGCACATCAAATAGTTATTAATTTAGTATCATCCACTTTCCTTCTGAGTACAGGTTTTTCTGTAGCGGCCACAATAAGAATAGGAAATCAATTTGCTTTAAAAAATTTTTTAGAATTAAAAAGAATAGGAAAATCTATTTTTTTTATGGGATTTATTTTTATGTTAATCTGTAGTTTTTTCTTTTTTTTCTTTCGAAGTGACATTCCTTATATCTATATAAAAAATGATGATGAAGTTATACAACTTGCAGAAAAAATGATTGTTATAGCCAGTTTTTTTCAATTATCTGACGGATTACAAGGAATTATTCTTGGCGCATTAAGAGGATTACAAGATGTTCATATTCCGATGTGGATTAGTTTCTTTTCTTATTGTATTGTTGCTATACCTGCATCATGGTTTTTATCCATTAAAATGGGAGGAACAGGAGTATGGATTGGATTAGGATTAGGATTAACTATATCAGCTATGTTACTTTTTGCAAGATATAAAAGTATAATTCAAAAACTCATAAAAAAAAATGCAATAAACGTTTAATATTCAACAAACTATTCATATTAAATATAAATATATATATTTGTTATGCAACATTTAATAGCATTTTTACCATTCTTTTATGAAAACATTTAAAGAATATAATTTTTTTAACGATAGTATAATTCAAGCTATAGAATATATAGGGTTTAAGTATCCAACCCCGATACAAGAAAAAGTGATCCCTTTTTTGTTATCTTCAGAAAAAGATATTATAGCATTAGCACAAACAGGAACAGGAAAAACAGCTGCTTTTGGTCTTCCAATTATTCAAAAAATGAATTTTGAATCATCTCTTCCTCAAGCTTTAATTTTATGTCCTACAAGAGAATTATGTATACAAATAACACGTGATTTTTGTCGTTTTTCAAAATTTTCATCATTTATAAGAATCGTTTCTTTATACGGAGGAGCGAATATCCACTCTCAAATAAAATCTTTAAAAAATAAAACTCATATTATAGTAGGAACTCCAGGAAGGATTATTGATTTAATCAAAAGAAAAAAATTATATTTTAATGAAGTTCAATATTTAGTACTTGATGAAGCTGATGAAATGCTAAATATGGGATTTAAAGATGAGTTAGATTATATAATAGAAAAATTGCCAAAAAAAAAACAAAGTCTATTGTTTTCGGCTACAATGTCTAGATATATGAACGCGATTGCTAAAAAATATTTAATAGATCCTGTAGAAATTGTTGTAGGAAAAAAAAATATAGGATCCGATGATGTAAAACATGTTTATTACATCATAGAAAATTTTAGTAAAAAATATTTAGCTTTAAAAAGAATTGTAGATATAAATCCTGATATTTATGGAATCATATTTTGTAGCACTAAAAAAGAAACTAAGGAAATAGCAGAATTTTTAATTAAAGATAGTTATAATGCAGATGCTTTACATGGAGATCTTTCACAAACACAACGTGAATCTGTTATGAATAAATTTAGGAACAGAAATTTACAATTGCTTGTAGCAACAGATGTTGCCGCTCGTGGATTAGATGTCAACAATATTACTCATGTTATTAATTATAGCATTCCAAATGAAAGCGAAACTTATGTACATAGAAGCGGTCGAACTGGAAGAGCTGGAAATATAGGAATTTCTGTTTGTATTATTCAAACTAAAGAAATTAGAAATTTAAGAGAATTCGAAAAAAGAACTGGAAAAAATTTTGATCGTATTATGCTTCCAACTGGAGAAGAAATATGTGAAAAACAATTATTTAATTTTGTAAAAAAAGTAAAAAAAATAGTTGTAGATGAGAAACTAATGAAAAAATTTCTTCCAGAAATACAAAAACATCTAGAATTCCTAGATAAAAAAGAATTAATAAAACGTTTTTCCTGGATTAAATTTAATCATTTTATAAATTATTATAAAAATTCTAAAGATTTAAATCCTGTTTCTTTTTCTTACAAATCTTACAAAAAAAACTATCTAAAAAAAAGAGATTTATCAAAAACAAAAAAATTAAAAAAAGAATCTTTCTCAAAACTTTTTTTAAATATAGGATCTAAAGATAATTTAACTAAATTAGGATTAATAAATTTAATCAATCAAGCAGTTAATAACTCACGTATTAATATTGGCCATATAGAAATTTTATCAAATTCTTCGTTATTTGAAGTAGAAAAACGTTATAGAAATAAAATATTAATAGGAATGAGCAGAATCAATCATCTGGGAAGACCTTTTTCTATAGAAATTAAAAACTAAAATTTTTTTTGTTATGGCTGGGAATATTTTTGGAAATTTGTTTAGAGTAAGTACTTTTGGGGAAAGTCATGGAATAGCATTAGGTGGTATTATTGATGGATGTCCATCAGGAATAGAATTAGATTTCAAAGAAATTCAATATGAATTAAATAGAAGAAAACCTGGACAATCTTCTATAGTGACTCAAAGAAATGAGCCTGATAAAGTAAATTTTTTATCTGGAATCTTTAATAATAAAACAACAGGAACTCCAATAGGTTTTATTATTTATAACAAAGATCAAAAATCTGATGATTATAATCATATTCGTAAAATTTATCGTCCATCACATTCAGATTTAACATATGAAAAAAAATATGGAATAAGAGATTACAGAGGAGGAGGTCGTTCTTCTGCAAGAGAAACTACATGCAGAGTAGTAGCTGGAGCTATTGCTAAACAATTAATAAAAGATATTACAATTACATCTTATGTTTCTTCTGTAGGAGATATATCTATTAATAAATCTTACCAAGAATTAGATTTATCTAGAGAATCAATAGAAAAAAATTCTATAAGATGTCCAGATCCATATACTGCGGAAAAAATGATATCTAAAATAAAAAAAATAAAAAATCAAGGTGATACAATAGGCGGGACAATCTCTTGTATAATTACAAATGTTCCAATAGGAATTGGAGAACCTGTTTTTGAAAAATTACATGCTGAACTAGGAAAAGCTATGCTTTCAATTAATGCTGTAAAAGGATTTGAATATGGAAGTGGATTTCATGGAACTCATTTAACAGGTTCTCAACATAATGATTTATTTCAAAAAGATGGGACGACTAAAACAAACTTATCCGGAGGAATACAAGGAGGAATTTCAAATGGAATGGATATTTATTTTAGAATCGCATTCAAACCTGTGGCTACAATTATGAAAAGACAAAAAACAATAGATAAACATGGAAATGTTATTCTTATGGAAGGAAAAGGAAGACATGATCCTTGTGTTTTACCTAGAGCTATTCCTATTGTAGAATCTATGGCCGCTTTAGTTTTAGCAAACTATTGGATGTATGCTAAACTATCTAAATATTCTTCAATTAAAAAAATTATCAAATGAATCAAAAATCTATTGTTTTTATTTTAGGTCCTACCTGTGTAGGAAAAACTTCTCTTTCCTTATTTTTAGCTGAAAAATTCAACACTGAAATTTTGTCTTGCGATTCTAGACAATTTTATAAGGAATTAAAAATAGGAACTTCCATGCCTACTATAAAAGAACTATCTCGTATTCCTCATCATTTTATTGGACATTTAAGTATTCATCAAATATACAATGCAAAATTGTTTGAAAGAGATTCCTTAAATAAGATTTCAAAATTATTTACTCAATATTCCATTTTGATTATGGTAGGAGGATCTGGTTTATATGAAAAAGCAGTAACAGAAGGGTTATCTGAATTTCCTAAAATTGATTTAGATATTAAAAATCATTTAATTCATCATTTTAAAAAAAAAGGGATTTACTTTTTACAAAAAGAATTTTTAAAATTCAAAAAACCAGACGAATTAATAGATATTTCTAATCCTAGACGCTTAATTAGATATTTAGAAATCGTTAAATCTACAGGAAAAAGTCCTTCTTTTTTTTATAAAAAAAAAAAGAAAAGAAATTTTTTAATTTTAAAAATAGGATTAACAATGCCTAGATGTGAGATTGATTATAGAATCAATAACAGAGTAGATAACATGATGAAAATAGGTTTATTAGATGAAGCAAAACTTTATTATCATTATAGAAATTTAAATAGTTTACAAACTATAGGATATCAAGAAATATTTGAATTTATTTCAGAAAAAAAAAATAATTTGAATGAAAGTATAGAAAAAATAAAAAAAAATACTAGAAAATATGCAAAAAGACAATTGACTTGGTATAAAAAAGATACGTCAATTATATGGTTTCATCCAAAAGAAAAAGATAAAATATTTGATTTTATTTTAAAAAAAACAATGGGCAATACTGGATTTGAACCAGTGACCCCCTGCTTGTAAAACAGATGCTCTAAACCTAACTGAGCTAATTGCCCTATTTTTTATTCTTTTCAAATGTAAGAAAAAAAATTTTTATAATATAAAAAAATCTCAGATATAACAAATGTACTTCCAGTAATTAATATCAAATCATTTTTATTAGCTTTATTTTTTGCATACAAAAAAGCCTTTTTAACAGAAGGAAAAAAACTAATTTTATCATGATTTTTAAATATTTTATAGACTAATATTGTCAAATCATGAATAGAATACTTTCTATCTATATTAGGCTGACAAAAATAATAAAAAGATTCAATAGGAAAATGTTTTAATAATTGATCTACTTTTTTTTCTTTAACGAAACCCAAAACTAAATGTAATTTTTCATATGATTCTTTTTCTAACTGTTTATTAATCATACATGCGCCTTCTTCATTATGAGCTATATCACAAATAATTTTTGGATTTTTATGTTGTAAAATATGCCATCTTCCTTTCAAATTTGTATTTTTAATCACATTTTTTAATCCTTTTTTTATTGATTGATTAGATACTATTACATTTTTTCTATAATGTAAAATACTTATAGTTTTCAATACGACATTTCGATTAAAATTTTGATAATCTGCTTCAAAAGGCATTTTGTATTGAGCATCTTTTTTAGATTTTACAGAAAAATAAATTGGAGCATTTTTTTTTAAAGCTTCTTGAAAAAAAAGAAACCGGACATCTCTCGAAATTTTCCTTCCTATTATTACTGAGACGTTTTTTTTTATAATTCCTGCTTTTTCCAAAGCAATTTTTAATCGATGATTTCCAAGAGTTTCTGTATGATCCATGCTAATATTTGTAATTATAGATATTACTGGAGTAATCAAATTAGTAGAATCCAATCTTCCTCCCATTCCTACTTCAATTATTGCTATATTTACCTTTTTTTCTTTAAAATATTTAAAAGCTAAAGCTGTATTCATTTCAAAAAATGAAATTTTTTCTTTTTCTATAAATTTTTTATTATCATTTATAAAATCTACGATAAAATCTTCTTCTATCAAAACACCATTATAGGTTATTCTTTCTCTAAAATCTATTAAATGAGGAGAAGTGAATAATCCTATTTTATATCTTTCTTCTTGTAATATAGAAGATAACATATGTGCTGTAGATCCTTTTCCATTTGTTCCACCGACATGTATACTTTTAAAAAAATTTTGAGGATTTCCTAAATAAGAACAAAAATTTTGTATTCTCTTTAAACCTGGTTTATATGATTTCAACCCCGTTTTTTGATAGATTGGAAGACGTTTAAAAATCCATAAAACTGTTTCTGTATAATTCATATCCCAACTATTAAAATAACATAGCAAAAATATATTTTTTTCAAAAAATTGGTTATATTCGTATTATAAATGATTTCTAATTATTTATTCAAAATAAAATCACATATACATTTTATTGAAAAAATTATAGAGGAAGATATAAAAAATGGATTTCCTATCAAAAAAATTAGATTTCGTTTTCCTCCTGAACCTAATGGATATCTTCATATTGGACATGTGAAAGCAATATGTTTGAATTTTGAGTTAAGTAAAAAATACAAATCTCCAATAAATTTAAGATTTGATGATACCAATCCTATAGGAGAAAATAAAAAATTTATAGATTCTATAAAAAAAGACATTCTTTTTTTGGGGTTTCATTGGGATAATGAAAGTTATGCTTCAGATTATTTTTCTAAACTTTATGAATGGGCTATAAAATTGATTCAAAAAAATAAAGCTTATGTAGATGATCAATCTAAAAATATTATCCAATTTCAAAGAAAAAATCCTTTTGAAATTGGAATAAAGAGTCATTATAGAAACAGATCTATAGATGAAAATTTGTTTCTTTTCGAGAAAATGAAAAACGGATTTTTTGAAGAAGAATCTTGTGTTTTAAGAGCTAAAATTAATATGAGTTCTTCAAATATGAATATGCGAGATCCAATTATGTATAGAATTTTACGTAGGAAACATCATAAAACTGGATATCAATGGTGTATTTATCCTACTTATGATTGGACACATGGTTTATGTGATTACATAGAACAAATATCTCATTCATTATGCTCTTTAGAATTTGAAAATAGACGTCCATTATACGATTGGTATTTAAGTCAAATTTATAATCAAAATAAAAAAGATAAAATAAAACCTAAACAAATAGAGTTTTCAAGACTAAATTTAAGTCATACTATAACTAGTAAAAGAAAAATACAATATTTAATTGAAAAAAAAGTTATTCAATCTTGGGATGATCCACGTATTTTAACAATATCTGGATTACGTAAAAAGGGATACACTTCTATTGCTTTAAAAAATTTTATTCATAAAATAGGAATTACAAAAAGAAATAATATTATAGACATATCTTTTTTGGAGTTCTGTATTAGAGAACATTTAAATAAAATAACTCCTAGAGTTATGGTCGTATTACATCCAATTAAATTAATTATTGACAATTATTTGTTAAATCATACTGAATGGGTGGAAGCAGAAAATAATCCAGAAGATTCTAATTTCGGAAATAGAAAAATCCCATTTTCTAAATATGTATATATTGAAGAAAATGATTTTTTGGAAAAAGACGAAAAAAATTTTTTTCGTCTTAGTATTGGTAAAGAAGTAAGACTGAAAAATGCTTATATCATTAAAGCAAATTCTGTTATAAAAAATTATGAAGGAAAAATAAAAGAAATACATTGTACCTATGATTCTCATAGTAAATCTGGACAAAAAAACAAAATAAGAGAGAAAGGAAGAGTGAAAAGTACTTTACATTGGGTATCTGTAAAACACTCTTTTCCTATTGAAATTAATTTATATAATTCTCTTTTTTTAAATAGAAACCCAAATATAGATGATTTTCATAAACATATTAATCCTAAATCAAAAAACAAGATTATAGGTTATGCAGAACCTTCTTTAAAGAAAGCAAAAAAAGGAGATCATTTCCAATTTCAAAGAATTGGCTATTTTTATGTAGATAGCAAAATTATAAATAAAAAAGATCAAATCATTTTCAATAAAACGGTATCTATCAAAAATAAATGGAATGAAACAAAACGATAAAAACTTTTTTGAAAGTTATTTCAAAATATCTGGAAATATGTTTTCATATTCTCTTAATCCAGTTCCTGCAGGAATTTTATGTCCTACGATTACATTTTCCTTTAATCCGTGTAAACAATCAATTTTACCACTTATAGCTGCTTCACTTAAAACTTTTGTTGTTTCTTGAAATGAAGCTGCAGATATAAAAGATTTAGTTTGTAACGCTGCTCTTGTTATTCCTTGTAATATTGGCCTTGCTGTAGCAGGAATAGCATTTCTAGTTTTTATTAATTTTTTATTTTTATATTTTAAAACTGCATTTTCATTTCTAAGATCTCTGTAACTAATAATATCTCCATTTTTAAATATTTCAGAATCTCCGAAATCTTCAATCACTTTCATTTGGGAAATTCTGTCATTTTCTTCTACAAAATCATCTTTATATTCTATATTTCCATCCAAAAATTTAGTATCTCCTACATCTATAACTTCTACCTTTCTCATCATTTGTAAAACGATAACTTCAAAATGCTTATCATTAATTTTTACACCTTGCAAACGATACACCTCTTGTATTTCTTTTATTAAATATTCTTGGACAGCCCTAGGTCCTCTGATATTTAGAATATCATTAGGAGTAACAGCTCCATCTGATAAAGGCATTCCTGCTTTTACATAATCGTTTTCCTGTACAAGTATTTGATTGGACAGTTTTACAAGATATTTTCTTATTTCTCCTGTTTTAGATTCCACAATAATTTCTCTATTTCCTCTTTTTATTTTTCCATGACTCACGATTCCATCCATTTCTGATACTACAGCTGGATTAGATGGATTACGAGCTTCAAACAATTCAGATAAACGAGGTAATCCTCCTGTAATGTCTCCTGATTTTGCTGTCCTTCTTGGAACCTTAACTAATATTTTTCCTATATCTATTTTTTCTCCGTCTTCTACCATTAAATGAGAACCTACTGGTAAATTATACACTTTTAGTTCTTCATTTTTGTCATTAATAATTTTTAATGTTGGTATTAAATTTTTGTTTCTAATTTCCGTTATTACCTTTTCTTGGAATCCAGTTTGTTCATCAATTTCTACTTGAAAAGTAACACCTTGTTCTAAATGTTGATAAGATATCACACCAGAAAATTCTGCAACAATAACTGCATTATACAAATCCCATTTGCAAATCATGTCTCCCGATTTCAAATGATCTCCATGTTTAACATATAAAGAAGCTCCATAAGGAATATTATTTATCATTAAAATAGATGATTTTTTTAAGTTGAAGAGTTTCATTTCTGTTGATCTAGAGACTACTATCCCTATTTTATCAGAATATTGTTTTGTTTTCACAAATTTTAAATCTTCAAATTCTACAATTCCATCATATTTTGCTTTTATTTGTGAAGATTCTGTAATATTTCCTGCTGTACCACCCACATGAAAAGTACGTAAAGTTAACTGAGTTCCTGGTTCTCCAATTGATTGAGCTGCAATCACTCCAACAGCTTCTCCTTTTTTAACGACTTCTCCTGTAGATAAATTACGACCATAGCATTTAGAACATATACCCATTTTTGCTTCACAAGTTAAAGGAGATCTAACTTCTACTATTTCAATTTCAGATTTATCAATGATTTCTGCTATTTTTTCATCAATCATTTCCCCTGCATTAATTATTAATTGATTTTCTTTATTATAAATGTCATTTAAAGACATACGGCCTAAAATTCTATCAAATAAAGTTTCTACTATTTCTTCATTTTTTTTTAATGCAGAAATTTCTAATCCTCGTAAAGTTTTACAATCTTCTATTTTGATAATAACATCTTGAGCTGCATCTACTAAACGTCTTGTAAGATATCCAGCATCTGCAGTTTTTAATGCAGTATCTGCTAATCCTTTTCTAGCACCATGAGTGGATATAAAATATTCTAAAATAGAAAGTCCTTCTCTAAAATTAGATAAAATAGGATTTTCAATAATCTCCCCACCAGAAGATCCTGCTTTTTGAGGTTTAGCCATTAAACCACGCATTCCTGAAAGCTGACGTATTTGCTCTTTAGAACCTCTTGCCCCAGAATCTAACATCATATATACAGAATTAAATCCTTGTTTATCTTCTCGCATATATTTCATTACTTTTTCTGTAAGCATAGCATTAGTATTTGTCCATATATCAATTACTTGATTATAACGTTCATTATTTGTAATTAATCCCATATTATAATTCATTTTTACGTTATCTACTTGTTTAATAGCATTATTAACCATGTCTTTTTTATTATCAGGAATAATAATATCTCCTAACCCAAAAGATAACCCACCTTTAAATGCATTATAAAAACCTAATTCTTTAATATCATCCAGGAAATTAGCTGTTGTAGGGACATCTGTTAGATATAATATTTTACCTATAATCTCTCTAAGAGATTTTTTCGTAAGAGATTTATTAATAAATCCTACTTTATTAGGGACAACTTGATTAAATAATACCCTACCTACAGTGGTTTCTATTATTTTAAAAATAAATTTTTCCTTTTCACGAAGGGATACTTTAACTTTTATCACAGAATGTAAATCTACTACACCTTGATTATATGCTATTTCAACTTCTTCTGGAGAATAAAAAATAAATTTTTCTCCTTTTACTTTTTTTTCAAAATTTGATAGAAAAGGTTTAGTCATGTAATATAATCCTAATACCATATCTTGAGAAGGAACTGTTATAGGAGATCCATTAGCAGGATTTAATATATTTTGAGAAGCCAACATTAAAAGTTGAGCTTCTAATATAGCTCCATGAGATAATGGTAAGTGAACCGCCATTTGATCTCCATCAAAATCAGCATTAAAAGCTGCACATACTAACGGATGTAATTGAATTGCTTTTCCTTCTATTAATTTAGGCTGAAAAGCTTGAATTCCTAACCTATGCAATGTAGGCGCCCTATTTAATAAAATAGGATGTCCTTTTAATACGTTTTCTAAAATATCCCATATCATAGGATCTCTTTTATCAATAATTTTCTTGGAAGATTTTACTGTTTTTACAATTCCTCTTTCAATCAATTTACGTATAATAAAAGGTTTATAAAGTTCTGCTGCCATATCTTTAGGTAGTCCACATTCATGCAATTTCAAATGTGGTCCTACTACAATAACAGATCGTGCTGAATAATCTACTCTTTTTCCAAGAAGATTTTGTCTAAAACGACCTTGTTTTCCTTTTAACGTATCGGATAAAGATTTTAAAGGACGATTTGCTTCTGATTTTACAGCAGAAATCTTTCTAGAATTATCAAAAAGCGAATCTACTGCTTCTTGAAGCATTCTTTTTTCATTCCGTAAAATAACTTCAGGCGCTTTAATTTCTATAAGTCTTTTTAAACGATTATTTCTTATAAGCACACGACGGTATAAATCAGTCATATCAGAAGCAGCATAACGACCTCCATCCAAAGGAACTAAAGGACGTAATTCAGGGGGTATAACGGCTAATACATGAATAATCATACAAGACGGACTTCCTCCATTTTTTTTTCCTTCTTTAAAAGATTCAACAACTTGTAAACGTTTCAATGCTTCAGTTCGTCTTTGTTTAGAAGTTTCATTGTGAGCTTGATTTCTTAATTCCATAGATAAAAGATCCAAATCTACTAGATTTAAAAGATTTTCTATACATTCCGCACCCATTTTAGCAATAAACTTATTCGGATCAGAATCATCTAATTGCTGATTTCCTTTCGGAAGTTTGTTTAAAGCTTGTAAATACTCTTCTTCAGTAAGAAAATCCCCTTTTTGAAAAGAAGATCCATCTAAACGGAACCCCAATCCTCCTTGAATAACAACATATCGTTCATAATAAATAATCATTTCAAGTTTCTTAGAAGGTAAACCCAATAAATATCCAATTTTATTAGGAGAAGATCGAAAACACCAAATATGAACAACAGGAACTACAAGACTTATATGTCCCATACGTTCTCTTCTAACTTTTTTTTCAGTAACTTCAACTCCACATCTATCACAAACAATCCCTTTGTAACGAATTCTTTTATATTTTCCACAAGCACATTCGTAATCTTTTACTGGACCAAAAATTCGTTCACAAAAAAGTCCATCTCTTTCTGGTTTGTGTGTTCGATAGTTAATTGTTTCTGGTTTTAATACTTCTCCATGAGATTCCTTTAATATAATTTCTGGAGAAGCAAATCGAATAGTTACTTTATTGAATTTATTGCTTTTTTTTCTATTCATTTTTATCATATTTATCATATAATATATAGAGATAACAAAAATTCATTCTTCTAAACGGATATCCAATCCTAATCCTTTTAATTCATAACAAAGAACATTAAAAGATTCTGGATTGTTAGGGTCAGGCATTGGTTCTCCTTTCACAATAGATTCATAAGTTTTAGCTCTTCCAACTACATCATCGGATTTAACAGTTAAAATCTCACGTAAAATATTGGAAGCCCCAAAAGCTTCTAAAGCCCAAACTTCCATTTCTCCAAAACGTTGACCACCAAATTGAGCTTTACCTCCTAAAGGTTGTTGAGTAATTAAAGAATAAGGTCCTATTGAACGTGCATGCATTTTATCATCTACCATATGACCTAATTTTAACATATATATCACTCCTACTGTAGCAGGTTGATCAAATCTTTCCCCCGTCCCTCCATCAAATAAATAAGTGGTTCCAAAACGAGGTATTTTCGCTTGATCTGTATGTTTGCAGATTTCTTCCATAGTGGCTCCATCAAATATAGGCGTTGAAAATTTAATATTTAATTTTTGTCCGGCCCATCCTAATACAGTTTCATATATTTGTCCTATATTCATTCTAGAAGGAACTCCTAAAGGATTTAAAACAATATCTACAGGACTTCCGTCTTTCAAAAAAGGCATATCTTCTTGTCTTAATATTCGAGCTACTACTCCTTTATTTCCGTGTCTTCCTGCCATTTTATCTCCTACTTTTAACTTTCTTTTCTTAGCAATATATACTTTAGCCATTTTTATAATTCCTGAAGGTAATTCATCCCCAACAGTGATAAAAAATTTCTGATGTTTAAAAATGCTATTCAAATCATTTACCGCTATTTTATAATTATGTAAAATTTCTGATATAAAATTATTAATTTCTACATGATGAGTCCAATCAATAGAATGAATTCCTATATAATCCTTTATATTATTAAGTATTTTCATAGTGAATTTCATCCCTTTTTTTATAATTTCCTGTTTTTTTTCATTAAAAATAGAACGATAACACAATTTACCATCTAAAATAGATTGTAATTTTTTAATCAATAAATTTCTAAGATCTAAAAATTTTTTTTCATATTCTTTTTCTAAACAAGCTATTTTAATCTTATCTTGAATTCTAGATGTTTTATCCTTGATACTTCTAGTAAAAAGTTTTGTATCTATAACAACTCCAAATAATGATGGATCTGCTCTTAAAGAAGCGTCTTTAACATTCCCTGCTTTATCTCCAAAAATAGCTCTTAATAATTTTTCTTCTGGAGTAGGATCGGATTCTCCTTTTGGAGTTATTTTTCCAATAAGAATATCGCCAGGTTTAACTTCTGCTCCAACTCTTATAATTCCATTTTCATCTAAATCTTTAGTAGCCTCCTCACTAACATTCGGTATATCATTGGTAAATTCTTCCATACCTAATTTTGTATCACGAACTTCTAATGAATATTCATCTATATGAATAGAAGTAAACCAATCTTCACTTACTACTTTTTCTGAAATTAAAACAGCATCTTCGAAATTATAACCATTACATGGAATAAAAGCGGCCTTTAAATTTCTTCCTAAAGCTAGTTCTCCATTTTCTGTTGCATATCCTTCACATAAAATTTGACCTTGAATCACTTTCATTCCTTTTCTTACAATAGGTTTCAAAGTTATACATGTATTTTGATTAGTTTTTCTGAATTTGATTAAATCATAAATCTCAATTTTAGGATCAAAACTAACTAAATTTTCTTTATCTGTTTTATCATAACGAATAATTATTTTTTTTGCATCAACATATTCTACAACTCCATTTCTTTTTGCATTAATCAATATACGAGAATCTCTTGCTACTTGTTCCTCTAACCCTGTTCCTACAACAGGAGCCTCAGGTTTTAATAATGGAACCGCTTGACGCATCATATTCGATCCCATCAAAGCTCTGTTTGCATCATCATGTTCTAAAAAAGGAATTAAAGAAGCGGATATAGAAGCGATTTGATTAGGTGCTACATCTATATAATCTACTTGATTAGGTTTAACTACAGGAAAATCACCATCTTCACGAACTATAATTCTGTCAGATAAAAAATTTCCATATTTATCAATTGCATTAGCTTGTGCTATAATTTTACCTTCTTCTTCTTCTGCACTTAAATATTTTACTTTAGATTTTAAATCCACTTTTTGATTTGACACAATTCGATAAGGTGTCTCAACAAATCCCATATTATTTATTTTTGCAAATACAGAAAGAGAAGATATTAATCCTATGTTAGGTCCTTCTGGAGTTTCTATAGGACATAATCTTCCATAATGAGAATAATTTACATCTCTAACTTCAAAACCTGCTCTTTCTCTAGATAATCCACCAGGACCCAATGCTGAAAGTCTTCTTTTATGAGTGATCTCAGATAAAGGATTTGTTTGGTCCATAAACTGAGATAATTGATTTGTTCCAAAAAAAGTGTTGATTACAGATGACAAAGTTTTAGCATTAATAAGATCTATAGGCATAAAAACTTCATTATCACGAACATTCATTCTTTCTCTTATAGTTCTAGACATTCTTGCCAATCCAATACTAAATTGAGTATAAAGTTGTTCTCCTACTGTTCTTACACGTCTATTAGATAAATGATCAATATCGTCGACTTCTCTTTTAGAGTTAAATAAAGCATTCAAATGTTCTACTATTGCAATAATATCTTTTTTGGTTAAAACTAAATAATCAGGATCTATATTTAGACCAAGACGTTTATTCAAACGATATCTTCCTACAGGGCCTAAACTGTATCTAGCATCAGAAAAAAAAAGTTTATCTATAACACCTTTAGCTGTTTCTTCATCTGGAGGCTCAGTATTTCTAAGTTGTCTATAAATATATTCTACTGCTTCTTTCTCAGAATTAGTAGAATCCTTATGTAAAGTATTATAAATAATCGAATAATCTTTTTTTCTTCCTCCTTCCTTATGTAATAAAATAGTTTTTATTTCATGATGAATCATCAGATCAATATGTTCTTCTTTTAAAAGAACATTTCTATCTATAAGAATCTCGTTTTTTTCTACAGATAAAACTTCTCCTGTATCTTCGTCAACAAAATCCTCATGCCAAATTTTTAACACTCTAGCTGCTAAAGTTCTATTTAAAATATTTTTTTCGTTTCCTGCTATTTTCATTTCTTCAGCTAAATCAAATATTTCTAATATATCTTTATCTCTTTCATATCCTATTGCACGTAGTAAAGTTGTCATAGGCAATTTTTTCTTTCTATCAATATAAGCATACATAACATTATTAATATCTGTTGCAAATTCTATCCATGATCCTTTAAATGGAATAATTCTAGCTGAATAAAGTTTAGTTCCATTAGCATGATGGGATTGACCAAAAAAAACACCAGGAGAACGATGTAATTGAGATACAATTACTCTTTCCGATCCATTAAAAATAAAAGAACCAGAAGGAGTCATATAAGGACATGTCCCTAAATAAACATCTTGATATACCGTTTCAAAATCTTCATGCTCAGGATCTGTACAATATAATTTTAATTTAGCTTTTAGAGGGACACTATAAGTTAACCCTCTTTCGATACATTCTTCGATTGAATATCTCGGAGAATCTATCGAATAACCTTTAAATTCTAAAACAAAAGAATTTCTAGCATCGGAAATAGGAAAATTTTCTGTAAAAGCTTTGAATAATCCTTCGTTTTTTCTATCTTCTGGGTTCGCATCTAATTGAAAAAATTCTTTAAATGATTTGATTTGAATATCCAAAAAATCAGGATATTCCACTTGTTTTGCTACTGATGCAAAAGTGATTCTTTCTTTTTCTATATTCACCAATTTTAATTTAATGGACATTTTTTTTTTAAAAATGTAAATTTTTTATTTTAATTCAATTTCAGCTCCTATTTCTTCAAATTTATTTTTTAAATCTTCTGCTTCTTTTTTGTTTATAGATTCTTTAATCACACTGGGAATATTATCTACTAAATCTTTAGACTCTTTGAGTCCTTTTCCAGTAATTTCTTTAACTAATTTTACTACAGATAATTTAGAATTTCCAGATGATTTCAAAATTATGTTAAAAACACTTTTTTCCTCTTTTTCATAGGTTTTTTCTTTTTTAGATAAAGTATTTTCTATTTGAACTGAAGGAGCTGGTTCTATTCCATATTCTTTTTTTAAAATAGTAGCTAATTCATTAACTTGTTTTACAGTTAAATTAACCAATTGTTCTGCTATCTTTTCTATCATTTTTTTATTTATTTTTTAAAGTATAATAGTAATTCATAGGAAATTTTTATTCTTTCATAACTTTATAAGAAGATAAAGACTTTAAAACTTCACATATTTTATATTTTGTTGAATTTAAAAGAGATGAAACAATATCTTTGATTGAAAATTGAAGTACATTTAAAATTTCAGTTATGATATCTTCCTTAGACTTAATATGTAATAATAGGTTTAAATCTTTATTTCCACCAAAATAAAAAGATTCTTGTGCATAAGCTCCTTTTAAATAAGGTTTATCAATTTTTTCCTGAATGTGAAAATTTTTTATAATTTTTGAAGAAACATTCAAAACATTCAAATTTGAAAATAATATAGTTGTATTTCCATTCAAAATCGGAAAAAAAGAATCAAATTTTTTATTTTTTATTTTATTTATAGCTTTTTTTAACAAAGTATTTTTTACCATTTTCATTCTAATACTATGTTCATGAAAATTTTTTCTTAAAGCAGATATTTGATTAGAATTTAAATCGGACATATCCATCAAATATATTGTCTCGTTATTCGATAAAATGGAAACTAATTTCAACAATTCTTTTTTTTTATTTTTTTTATTCATTTGTTCACAAAACTTTTTAAATCTAATGGAATCCCATAACTCATGGTACTAGATAAATAAATACTTTTGATATAAGATCCTTTAGATGTAGAAGGTTTATTCCTAACAATTATTTTCATAAACTTTTCTAAATTATCTAATAAATATTTATGTGAAAATGAAACTTTTCCTACTGAAGCATGAACAATTCCATAACGATCTGCTTTGAAGGTTATTTTTCCAGATTTAATTTCTTCTATAGATTTTTCTGGATTTATGGAAACAGTTTCCATTTTAGGATTTGGCATTAATCCCTTAGGACCCAATATTTTTCCTATTGTTCCCAATTGATTCATTACAGAAGGAGTGGCAACAATAACATCTACATCTGTCCATCCAGATTTAATTTTTTCAATATATTTTAATCCAACGTAATCCGCTCCTGCTTTTTTCGCTTCAGATTCTTTATTTTTAGGAACCAAAGCTAAAATACAAACATTTTTACCTGTTCCATGAGGAAGCAAAACTGTACCTCTTACCACTTGATGTGGTAAACGAATATCTATACCAAGACGAACAGAAATATCAACAGAAGCATCAAATTTTACAAAATCAATTTCTTTAATAAGAAATATTGCTTCTTCTAAAGAATACTTTTTTTTATAAATTTTATCTATAATTTTCTTTTTATTTTTAGTTAATTTTTTTGACATACTGTATAAATGAAGTTTTGTTTTAACTATCAATAATTTCTATTCCCATAGATCTAGCAGTTCCGGATACCATAGAGATAGCGGATTCTATAGAAAAACAATTAAAATCTTCCATTTTATTCTTCGCAATCATTTTAATTTCATTTAAACTTATTTTTCCTATTTTAGAACGATTAGATTCTTTGGATCCTTTTTCTTTTTTCACTATATTCAACAATTGAATAGAAACCGGAGGTCTTTTAATTGAAAAAGAAAATGATTTATCTTCATACACTGTTATTACTACAGGACAGATTTCTCCTATTTTATCTTGAGTAACAGAATTATATTGTTTACAAAACTCCATAATATTGACTCCAGAACTTCCCAAAATAGGACCTATAGGAGGGGCGGGACTCGCTTTTCCTCCATTTATTTTCTGTATTTTAATTTTTTTAATCACTTTTTTATTTGTTCTAATCATGATTTTATTAAATTTTTTCTATTTGTGTAAAATTCAATTCTAATGGAGTTTTTCTTCCAAAAATTAAAACAGCTAATTCTAATTTTCTTTTCTCTTCATGAATTTTTTCAATTGTACCATTGAATCCTGTAAAAGGACCATCTATTACTTTAATTGTTTCTCCTACTACAAAAGGAATACTAATATTTTCATAACTTTCAGAAAGTTGATCTATTTTCCCTAACATTTTATTTACTTCTTCTTTTCTCATAGGAATAGGAGTTGCGGAAGCTCCTTTCCCTTCACTTAAAAAATTTATAACACCTGGAACATTTTTTATTGCATGAGCCGCTTCTCCTTCTAAATTTGCTTCGACCATGACATATCCAGGATAATGAACTTTTTCTCTATGAATTTTTTTTCCTTTTCTCATTTGTATTACTTTTTCTATAGGGACTAATACTTTTCCTATATGTTCCTGAAATCCATTATCTCTAATTTCATTCTCGATATATGATTTCACCTTATTTTCTTGTCCACTCATAGTTTTTATTACATACCATTTTCTTTCCAAATCACTCATAAAGAAAATAATTTTTTAATCAAAAAAATGAAAAAACCATCAACTCCATATAAAAATATGGATAAGATCATAGAGAGAAAAGAAATGATCATTGTTATTATTTGTAAATCCTCCCATTTAGGCCATGTTATACAATGAAAAAATTCGTTATAAATTTCTAAAAAAAAATTATTTTTTTTCATGCATATATGTATGAATAATCAATGCACGGACGGTAAGAATCGAACTTACGACCTTCGGTTTTGGAGACCGATGCTCTACCAACTGAGCTACATCCGTTTGCAATTCAAATTATGTTTTTCAAATCAATCAATCTATTATATGAATTACTTGTCCCGCACCTACCGTTTTTCCTCCTTCACGAATAGCAAAACGTAAATTCTCACTTAATGCTATCGGTTGATGTAATTCAACCTCCATAGAAATATTATCGCCCGGCATAACCATTTCTATTCCATTTGGAAGATGAATCTCCCCTGTAACATCTGTAGTTCTCAAGTAAAATTGAGGACGATATTTATTATGAAAAGGGGTATGTCTTCCACCTTCTTCTTTTGTAAGAATGTATACTTCCGCTTTAAATTTTTTATGAGGAGTTACAGATCCCGGTTTTCCTATAACCATTCCTCTTTTGATATCTTTTTTTTCTATTCCACGTAACAACAATCCTACATTGTCTCCTGCTTGTCCTTTATCTAAAATTTTTCTAAACATTTCAACTCCTGTTACGGTAGATGATAATTTATTTTCTCCCATTCCAATAATATCTACTAAATCTCCTGTGTTAATAATTCCACTCTCAATACGACCTGTTGCTACTGTTCCTCTTCCAGTTATAGTAAAAACGTCTTCTACAGGCATCAAAAAAGGTTTTTCCATTTCACGAATGGGTTCAGGAATATAATCATCCAATATTTTCATCAAATCTTTTATTTTTTCTACCCATTTTTTTTCTCCATTTAAAGCGCCTAAAGCTGATCCTTGTATAATAGGAATATTTTCTCCATCATATTCATACTTGGAAAGTAACTCTCTAATTTCCATTTCTACTAATTCTAATAATTCTAGATCATCCACTTGATCTACTTTATTCATAAATACTACAATTTTTGGAACGCCTACTTGTCTAGACAATAATATATGTTCTCTAGTTTGAGGCATAGGTCCATCTGTAGCCGCTACAACTAAAATCGCTCCATCCATTTGAGCCGCTCCTGTGATCATATTTTTAACATAATCGGCATGTCCAGGACAATCTACATGTGCGTAATGTCTTTTTTCGGTTTCATATTCTACATGAGATGTATTAATGGTGATTCCTCTTTCTTTTTCTTCAGGAGCATTATCTATTGCATCAAAACTTTTCTCTTCTGCTAAACCAATTTCTGATAATACCTTTGTAATTGCAGCAGTTAGAGTGGTTTTTCCATGATCAACATGACCTGTGGTTCCTATATTTACATGCGGTTTGTTTCGTTTAAATCTTTCTTTTGCCATGATAAAATTATTAAAAATATTTCTTTTTTAATAAGCCAACGGCGGGAATTGAACCCGTGACCTCTCCCTTACCAAGGAAGTGCTCTACCACTGAGCTACATTGGCCATACTAATTCTTATATTTTTATCCGATTCATATATAAATAAATCATATAAGAGCGGAAGACGGGATTCGAACCCGCGACATTCAACTTGGAAGGCTGATGCTCTACCAACTGAGCTACTTCCGCAATATGGGGAGAGCAGGATTTGAACCTGCGAAGGCAAAGCCAACAGATTTACAGTCTGTCCTCGTTAACCAAACTTGAGTATCTCCCCAAAAGCCGATGGAGGGATTCGAACCCACGACCCCGAGATTACAAATCACGTGCTCTGACCAACTGAGCTACACCGGCTATTCAGATTTGATTCGTAATAATGAAAATCAAGGCGATACAAATCTATAGAGATTTTTATAATTCTCAAAAAAATAATAAATCTTATAAAATTTTTACATTTGTATTGCCTTTTTAATTTTATGTTTAAACATGAATAATAAAAGTACACCAATGGATATTACAAGATCAGATAAATTAAAAACGGGTTTAAAAAATTGAAAATTATAACCTCCAAAAAATGGAACCCAATGAGGAATATAAGTATCTATTATAGGTAAATAAAACATGTCAACAACACATCCTTCCATCAAAGAAGCGTATCCTTCTGTATGATTTTTTTTAAGATGAAAAATATTAGAATTTATTTTAGATATTCCAAAATAAGGAACCCATTTTTTAGATTCTTGACTATAAATTGTACCTGAATCAAATAATAATCCATATAAAGCACTATCCAAAAAATTTCCCATAGCACCTGACAAAATTAAACTAATAGGGATAGTCAAATATTTAGAAGATCCTTTCTTAATATTTCTATAAAGAAAAATAGAAATCAAAAAAACTAAAAAAAGTCGAAAAATACTCAATAATCTTTTTCCATGATATCCTCCTACAAAATTAATACCATAAGCCATTCCTGGATTTTCTACAAAAAGAATTCGGAAGAAAGAAAGTATAGAAATTCCACTTCCTAATTCAAAATGAGTTTTAATATAAACCTTTAAAATTTGATCTATTGACAATACAGAAAAAATAATGAAAAAGAATTTTTTCAAGAATCTATTTATTTATTTTTTCAATCAATTTTTTCCCTTCAATACTTAAAGTAGTATGAGGAACAGCCATGAGACGTTCTTTAGGAATTAATTTTTTGGTGATACGACAAATTCCATAATCTTGATTTTCTACTCTAATTAAAGCGGAATTTAAACTTTTTATAAATTTTTGTAAATGTTCCACAATTTGAGCATTTTGTTCCTTACTCAAAGTTTCTGATCCATCATCAAAAGCTTTGAAAGTAGAAGAAGTATCATCTGTTCCATTATTTTTATCATTAGAAAATGATTCCTTAAAAATTGATAAATCTTTTTTTACTTTTTTCAATTTTTCAAGTATAAGTTTACGAAATTCTTTCCTTTCTTCCATAGAATATCTTTTTTGTTTTACTTGTCCTTTCATTTTTTTATATTTTCTACTTTTCGTATCTGCATATATAATATGAATTTTTCTTCAAAATATATTTTTTCTTCCTTCTCTTCATGTTCATATTCTTGTAATTCTTGGAAAGAAACATCGACAGCAAGAGTTTCTTTACAAAGAAAATCTTTATTTTTTTGTAAAATAATTTTAACTTTATCTTTGAAATAATGATTTTTTTTTACACTTATATATACAAATATTTTTTCTATTACATTATATTCTCGATTTTTTCTTAATTTTTGTATATGTCTAATTAATTCTCTTACAAATCCTTCTTCCCAAAGAGAATTTGTAATACGTAAATCTAATGCTATTGTAAATTCAGAATCAAATAAAACTGACCAATTTTTAATATATTCAGTAGTAATTTTTACATCTTCTAAAGAAAGAATCACTTTTTCTTTTTTTATAAAAAGAATACATTTTTTGTTTTTTTCTATTTCTCTAATTTTTTCTTGATTAAATTTTTTTATAATCTCAGAAATTATCTGAACTTTATTTCCAAATTTAGGTCCAATAGATTTGTAATTAGGTTTTATATGTTTTATAAATTCAAGATTTTTGTATGATGAAGGAAATTCTACTTTTTTTACATTAGCTTCTTGGAATAGAATTTCAGATGACTGTTTCAATTGGAAACGCATTTTATTATCATAAACAAGAATAAGCAATTTTTGCAAAGGTTGACGAATTTTTATTTTATTCTTTTTTCTTATAGAAAAAACCATGGAAATTATTTTCTGAATCCAAAACATTTTATTTTCCAATTCTTTATTAATTAAATTGTAATTATAACTAGGAAAACTTGTTAAATGAATACTTTTAAAATTTTCTTTTTCAGTAATAGAATTTAAATCCACATATAATTTTTCAGAAAAAAATGGAACTATAGGAGAAATTAATTTAGCGACAACAATTAAACATTTATAAAGAATTTGATATGCAGATATTTTATTTTTTGTATATTTCTCTTTCCAAAATCTTCTTCTACATAATCTTACATACCAATTACTTAATTTATCTAAAACAAAAGATGAAATCAAACGCGAAGCTTTAGTTGGATTATAATTAGTATAGTAATTGTCTGTTTTTTTAATAAGAGTGTTTAATTCAGAAAGGATCCAAAAATCCAATTCTGTATAATTGTTAAAACATTCTTCTTCTTTGTAAGAGAACCCATCAATATTAGCATATAAAACAAAAAAAGAATAGATGTTATATAATGTTCCAAAAAATTTATTTATAATAGTATGAATATCTTTTATATTAAATTTTAAATTATCCCAAGGTTCAGAATGGAATATAATATACCAACGTATAGCATCAGGACCATAACTATCTATTAAATCAAAAGGATTTATGGTATTCCCTTTACTTTTTGACATTTTACGACCATTTTTATCTAAAATTAATCCTGTTGATACTACATTTTTGTATGCTATTGAATTGAATAATAAACTACTAATAGTATGTAAGGTAAAAAACCATCCTCGTGTCTGATCTATTCCTTCAGAAATAAAATCAGCAGGAAATAATAAATTTTTATCTATATATTCTTTGTTTTCAAATGGATAATGAAATTGTGCATATGGCATAGCACCAGAATCAAACCATACATCAACTAAATCAGATTCTCTTTTCATAGGTTTTTCTTTAGGAGAAACCAATATAATTTTATCCAAAATGTGTTTATGCAAATCTATTTTATCATAATTATTATCACTCATATCATCTAATATAAAATCTTTAAATACATTATGTGACATAAATCCATATTTAATAGATTTTTTTATTTCAAATAATAATTCTTTAATTGATCCTATTACGATTTCTTCATCTCCTTTTTCTGTTCTCCAAATAGGAAGAGGGGTTCCCCAATATCTTGACCGAGAAAGATTCCAATCTTTTGTATTTTTTAACCAAGAATCAAAACGTTTTTTTCCTATAAAATCAGGATACCATTGAATTTTTTGATTCAAACTAATCATTTTATCTTTCATTTCTGTAGTTTTTATAAACCATGAATTGAGTAGATAATAAAGAATTGGTTTTTCTGTTCTCCAACAGTGTGGATAAAAATGAACATGTTTTTCCGTTCTAAATATTTTTTGTTCTTTTTCTAAAAAGAAAATTATTTCTTGATCTACTGAAAGAGTATTTTTTTTATTGTTCGTATTAAATTCATTTTTAACATATTTTTTTGAAAATCCGTGAGGAAAATTTTTTATAAATTTTCCTTGAAAATCAACTAAAGAAACAGGAATATTATCTTCATTTAAAACTAACATTGGAGGTATATTATATTTCTTAGCTACTATAAAATCATCTATGCCAAATGTAGGCGAAATATGAACTATTCCTGTTCCTTCATTTACATTAACAAAATCTCCTGTTATAATTTGAAATGCATTTTTTTCGTTATAGTAAGGTTTAAACCAAGGCAATAATTGTTCATATTTACTGTATATTAATTCTTTACCTTTAAATTTTTCTACTATTAAATAAGGAATTTTATGATTTTTTATATTAATATCTAATTCAGTTTCATTTGAAACAGAATAAAATTGATTTGATAATAATATTTTATGAATTAATTTTTCAGAAAAAACAATATTTTCTTTTGAAAAAGTATATGTGTTATAAGTTTTAATCAAAACATAGTCTATCTCATAACCAAAAGCTAATGCAGTATTGGATGGAATTGTCCAAGGAGCAGTAGTCCATGATATAAAATATATGTCTCCTAAAATATTTTTAAATTTTTTAGGTAAAGTATTTTTAATTGCTTTAAATTTCAAAAATGGAGACAATTGTTTTACTTCTTTATAAGTTCCAGTCATGTTCAATTCATGATAACTTAATCCTGTTCCTGCTGCAGGAGAATAAGGCTGGATTGTAAGTCCTTTATAAAGAAGATTTTGATCATATAATTTTTTAATTAGCCACCATACACTTTCTATATATTTTGCATTGTAAGTAATAAACGAATGATCTAAATCTATAAAATATCCTATTTTTTCCGTAAATAATTGCCATTTTTTCAATGATTTATTGACGAAACTTTTACAAAAATTATTATATTTTTCTATACTAATTTTTTTTCCTATATCATTTTTAGTGATTCCTAGATACTTTTCTACATTTAATTCTACAGGAAGTCCATGAGTATCCCAACCTGCTTTTCTAAATACTTTTTTCCCTTTAAGAGTATGGTATCTACAAAAAATGTCCTTTATAATTCTAGTTATAATATGATGAACACCAGGATTTCCATTTAAAGATGGAGGCCCTTCATATAAAATATAAGAAATAGTATTTTTTTTATGATCATAAAAAAAATTAGAATTATTTTGAAAAATCTTATGTTTTTTCCAATATTGAGATATTTCTATAGTTATTTGACTAAGATCCAATTTTTTATATTCTCTGAATATTTTTGACATAAGGTTATAAATAATAAATTAACAATCTTCTATTTTGATATATTTTAATAATTATATTTTGATAATATGAATAAAAACGAAATTTTTTATTGCAAAAAAAAAGAAGAAACTCCATTAATTAAGCAATATAATGATATAAAAACTAAATATCCAGATACAATTTTATTATTTCAAGTTGGAGATTTTTATGAAACTTTTGGAGAAGATGCTATTCAATGTTCTCAAACATTAAATATCGTTTTAACTAAACGATTCAATATGCATTTAGCAGGGTTCCCCTACCATTCTTTGAATACTTACTTACCAAAATTGATACGTTCAGGATTTCGTGTTGCTATTTGTGATCAACTAGAAGAACAAAAAAAAGGTAAAAATATTGTAAAAAGAGGAGTAACAGAACTTGTTACTCCAGGAGTATCCGTTGATGAGAACATTATATCTCCAAAATCAAATAATTTTTTAGCTTCTATTTACGTCGAAAAAAATAAAAATTTTGGGTTAAGTTTTTTAGATATTTCTACTGGAGAATTTTTTGTAACAGAAGATACAAAAAATAATATTTTGCAATATATAAAACGTTTTCATCCTAGTGAAATTCTTTTTCAAAGAAAAGAAAAAAATTTTTTTGATAAATTGTTAAAAGGGGAATATTATACTTTTCTTCTGGAAGACTGGATGTTTGATTATTCATTTGCATATGAAAAATTAACGTCTCATTTTGAAATGAATTCTTTAAAAGGATTTGGTATTAATGATTTAAAATTAGGTATTATTTCTTGTGGAGTAATCTTATCTTATTTACATAATACTCTTCACTTCAATATAAAACATATTTCTAATATACGAAGAATAAAAAAGGAAGAACACGTGAGTATAGATGATTTTACTTTTAGAAATTTAGAAATATTTCATCCTTTGAACAAAGAAGGAGTTTCTTTGATAAAAATACTTGACCATACTATTACTCCTATGGGAGGAAGATTATTGAAAAATTGGATTATTTTTCCTTTAAAAAATATCTTTCGTATAAGAAAACGTCATCAAATAGTGGAAAAATTATCTACTAATAACGTAATACGTATTTTTATAAAAACAAAACTAAAAAATGTTTATGATATAGAAAGAATAATTTCTAAAATAGCTATTGGAAAAATTTCTCCACGTGAAATGTATACGTTATATAAATCTCTTATTTCTATAAATGAAATACAAAAAAAATGCCTATCTCAAGGAGATAAAATTTTAACCAATATAGGAAACTCTTTTGAAGATTGTAATATTATATGTGAAAAAATAGCTAATACAATACAAGAAAATCCTCCACATAAAATTGAAAAAGGGAAAGGAAATGTTATAAATCAAGGTTTTTCTAAAGAATTAGATGAAATTCGAACAATGTATTTTTTTCAAAAAAAATATCTAGAAAAACTTTGTTCAATTGAGAAATTGAAAACAGGAATTAATAATTTAAAAATTGGATATAATAATATTTTCGGATATTTTTTTGAAGTTAAAATTTCTAAAAAAGAAAAAGTCCCATTACACTGGATACAAAAACAAACATTGACAAATTCTATTCGATATATTACTGAGGAATTAAAAAATTATGAATTGAAAATTTTCAATGCAGAACAAAAAATATTTTCTTTAGAAAAAGAAATATTTAATAATCTAATCAATCATATGTTAGATAACATAAAATCTTTACAAAAAAATGCAAAAACAATTGCAAAATTAGATGTACTATGCTCTTTTTCTAGTTTAGCATTAGAAAATAATTATATAAAACCTAAAGTCAATGATTCTTTACAAATATCTATAATAAAAGGACGACATCCTGTTATTGAAAGACAATTCATTTCCAAATCCTCTTATATTCCTAATGATATTATTTTAAATAAATCAAATCAACAAATATTAATCATAACAGGTCCAAATATGTCAGGAAAATCTGCTATTTTACGTCAAACGGCCATTATTATACTAATGGCTCATGTTGGAAGTTTTGTTCCTGCTAAATATGCGGAAATAGGATTAATCGACAAAATATTTAGTAGAGTAGGTGCCTCAGATAACATTTCTTTAGGAGAGTCTACTTTTATGGTAGAAATGAATGAAACAGCAAGTATATTAAACAATCTTTCTAAAAGAAGTTTTATTATTTTAGATGAAATAGGAAGAGGTACAAGTACTTATGATGGAATTTCAATAGCAAAATCGATCATTGAGTTTTTGCATGAAAAGAATTTTCGACCTTTAACTTTATTTGCTACACATTATCATGAATTGAATGAAATGAGTCTTTTTTTTAAAAGAATAAAAAACTATCATATTTCTGTAAAAGAAATAAATGATAATATTATTTTTATGCGAAAACTAGTAACTGGAGGTAGTGAACATAGTTTCGGAATTTATGTAGCTAAAATATCGGGCATGCCTATAGAAATCATTGAAAGAGCAAAAAAAATATTAAATTCATTAAAATTAAAAAAAAACAAAACGGAAATTAATAACAAAAAAGTTTTTTATTTATTAAAAAAAATAATTTGTTCTTTAAAAAAAATTAAAAATATTGATTCTTTATCATTACAAGATATAACTGGAAAAATTCACGAAATCAAAAATTTATTAGATTATTAAAATTTGCTTATAAAGTGTATTTGAATTAGTTTTGTCGCGAGAATAGCTCAGTTGGTAGAGCACGACCTTGCCAAGGTCGGGGCCGCGGGTTCAAATCCCGTTTCTCGCTTTTTTCTTATTTATCCGGATGGTGGAATTGGTAGACACACAGGACTTAAAATCCTGTGATCATTGTGATCGTACGGGTTCAAATCCCGTTCCGGGTATTTTTATTTTCTGTCGTAATTAAAGTAATTAGGTGATTCTTTAGTTATATTTACACTGTGCGGATGGTTTTCTTTTAATCCTGAATTAGTAATTCTTACAAATTGCCCTGTTTTCATGAGCTCTATAATTGTGGAAACCCCACAATATCCCATTCCAGAACGTAATCCTCCACAAATTTGATAAATAACATCTTTCATTTTTCCTTTATAAGGCACTATAGCTTCTATTCCTTCTGGAACAGATTTTTCGTTAAATTGAAAATAACGATCTCTACTCCCTCTTTTCATAGCTATTAATGATCCCATTCCTACATAAGTTTTAAATTTTCTACCTTGAAAAATTACTTCTTCTCCTGGAGCTTCATCTGTTCCCGCGAATAAACTTCCAATCATAACAGAACTAGCTCCAGCAGCAATAGCTTTAACTACATCTCCTGAATATCTTATCCCCCCATCGGAAATAACGTTAACATTCCTTTTTTTAGCATATTCATATACATCATTAATAGCTGTAATTTGTGGCATTCCTACTCCAGCAATAACTCTTGTTGTACAGATTGAACCAGATCCAATTCCTACTTTTAAAACACTAGAACCTGCATCTATCAAATCTCTTGCCCCCTCCATTGTTACTACATTTCCTGTTAATAATGTTATTTCCGGAAAAGAATTTCTGATTAATTTTATTGTTTCTAATATTTTACAAGAATGACCATGCGCTGAATCTATAGCTATGATATCTGCCCCTACTTTGACTAAAGATTCTACTCTTTCTATAGTTTTTTTATCTATACCAATAGCTGCACCTACACGTAAACGTCCTCTAGAATCTTTACAAGCATTAGGATACTCAATCAAATTATCAATGTCTCTAATTGTAATTAATCCCACTAATTTATTGTAATTATCTACAATAGGTAATTTTTCAATTCTTTCTTTTAATAAAATATTTTTAGCTTCTTCTAGAGTTATATTTTTTTTAGATGTGATTAATTTTTCTTTTGTCATTACTTTTTCTACTAAAGTATCCAAATCCGTACGATATTTTATATCTCTTCTGGTAATAATTCCTACTAATGAATGATCTTTTTCTATAACAGGTAATCCAGAAATTTTAAACTTTTTCATAAGATATTGAGCATATCTTAATGTTGAATTTCTAGAAAGTGTAATAGGATCGTCTATCATTCCACTTTCACTTCTTTTGACTCTATAAACTTCTTCTGATTGATTTTCTATATTCATATTTTTATGAATAATTCCTATTCCTCCTTCTCTAGCTATAGAGATAGCTAAAGATGATTCCGTTACGGTATCCATGGCGGCACTTAATATAGGAATATTCATAGTAATATCTAGGGTAAGACAAGTTTTAAGAGAAACTTCTGATGGAATAATTGAAGAATAAGAAGGAACAAGTAAAACATCATCAAAAGTAAGAGCTTCTTTTAAAATTTTTTTATTTAAAGACATAATTTTTTATTTTAAAATAATTTTGTATAAAATTAAAAAAACATAATATTCTTATTTTCAAAGTTTTTTTTTTGAAAAAAAAAAGAAAATTCAATTTTACTCCCCTTTTAAAAAAAAATACAAATAATGATATATTTTTTCATTCCAAATTTTTATATAAATTTGCCCAGAAAATGTAATAACTGAAATACTATCGATTATGATGAAAAAATTAAGAATTACAGTCACTACGATTTTGTTAGCAATATTTTTGTTTACTATTAGTTGCAATAACAAAAATAAAAATGAAAGTAACTCTGCGACTACAGAAGAGGAAAAAACAGCTAATAACAACAATGAAAATCAAACAGATTCCAATAACAACAATACACCTCCTGCAACTCCTAGTGAGGAGCCCTCAAAAAACAATAATGAGGAAAATAACAGCAATACAGCTGAAAAAGAAAAAGGAACAACTGAAGAAAACGATAAGAATAACAAATAAATAAAAAATAGGTATTAGCGAAAAAAAAGTGAGTTCACTTTTTTTTCGCTTTTCAACTTTTTACTCTTGCTTTCTTCCCTTTTAAGGATCTTAAATAATAAATTTTTGATCTTCTGACCTTTCCTTTCTTGTTTACTTCTATTTTTCGTATGTTAGGTTGATTGAAAATAAATACACGTTCTATTCCTATCCCTGCACTTATTTTTCGAATAGTAAATGTTTTAGTTAATCCTTTTCCTTGTTTTTTTATAATTACTCCTTTAAAAGATTGAATCCTTTTTTTTTCTCCTTCTTTAATTTCAAAAAAAACAGTGATTGTATCTCCTGAATGAAATAACGGAAAATGATTTTTAGATAAAAATTTATCTTCTGTGTATTTTATAATATTTTTAAACATAATTGATCATGATTTTTGAATATCATATATAATTTTTTTAGATAAAAAATCAGCTCTTTTTTTTGAAGTACTTTCTGAATGTATTCTAATAATATTTTCAGTATTCGATTTTCTTATATGTATCCATTCATTATGTTTAAAATAAATTTTAATTCCATCACTAAAATCCATTTTTTTTCCTTTATATTTTTTTCTTATTGTTTGTAATAATATTTTAATTCCTTCATGAGAACAAAATCGAATTTTTTTTTTCGACATAAAATAATTGGAATATCTTTTTTTTAATTTAGATAATGGAATATTGGAAAGTTTAGCTATTTGAGTTAAAAATAATGCAATTCCAATCAATGCATCTCTACCATAACGTAAATTAGGATAAATAATTCCTCCATTTCCTTCTCCTCCAATAACTGCATGAACTTCTTTCATTTTTTTTACAACATGTATTTCTCCAACAGGAGTAGAATAATAAGGAACTCTTTTTTTTATGGAAAGATCTTTTAATGCATGAGAAGATGATAAAGTAGAAACAATAGGACCTAATTTATTTTCCAATATATAATCTGCTATAGATACTAAAGTATATTCTTCTCCAAAAAAATCTCCGTTTTCACAGACAAACACCACACGATCCACATCAGGATCTACGCAAATTCCTAAATTCGCTTTCAGATTCGTTACTTTTTTGCATATTTCTCTCAAATTTTTTTCAATAGGTTCAGGATTATGAACAAAATCACCATGAGGATCACAATATATTTTAATCACATGAACCCCCAAACATTTTAATAAAATAGGAACAGCTATTCCCCCCGTAGAATTAATTCCATCTACTACAATTTTTAATTTAGCTTTTTGAATAACATTTTTGTCTATAATAGGCAACGAAATAATTTTTTCTATATGTTTTTGAATGTAATTCGCTTTATAAAAAAGATTGCCTAATTTTTTATATGAAGAAAAATTAAAATGTTTTTTTTCTACTATATATAACAATTTTTTAAAATCTTCTTCAGATAAAAATTCTCCATAAGAATTAAACATTTTTAATCCATTCCAATTTTTAGGATTATGACTTGCCGTTAACATTACTCCCCCATCAGCTTTCTCATTTATAACAGCAATTCCAACAGTAGGTGTTGTAGATAAACCAATATTTACAATGTCCACTCCAAGACTTTGAAAAGTAATTATTAAAAATTTTTGAAATAAAACAGAAGAAACTCTTCCATCTCTTCCTAAGATTAGGATAAATTTTTTTTTCTTTTTATATTTTCTTTTCATCCAGGAAACATATCCTGCCGAAAATTGAATTATATCTATAGGAGAAAAACCAGTTCCAACCTTCCCACCTAATGTACCTCTTATTCCAGATGAAGATTTTACAAGTACCAAAAATAATTTAATTTTTTATTAAACAAAAATACAAAATTTAATATAGATAAATAGATAATTTGTGATTTATTCAAGTTCTATAACTTTTGTAGGATAGATTTTATGGATGAAGAATAAAGAAGAAAAAAATATTGTCATAAAACAAATAAAAATAATAGATAAATTGATAAAGATAATATGATGTATATTAAAATAAATAGGAACATAATCAATAAAGTATTCTGTTTTATTTAATGATATTAAATGAAATTTTTTTTGTACTATTAATAAAATGATTCCAATACAATTCCCTATAATTAACGAAGGAATCAATGTTTGTATGATATAAAACAAAAATATTTTATGTATAACTTTATTTTCAGCTCCTAAAATTTTTAAAATCCCTATAGTTTTAATTCTTTCTAAAAAAAGTATTAGAATAAATACAACCATATTAATAGTTATAGATAGAAAAATAATAAGACTAATAACAATAATATTTGCATCAAATATGTTTATCCATTTTACGATATCATAATTATTTTGAATTTTTTTTACTAAAAATTTTTTAGGTATTTTCTTAAAAATTTTTTTCTCTATATTTTCATAGGAAACAAAAATTTCAAATTTTTCTACTAAATCTTTTTTACATCCGTAAATTTTTTGAATAGATTTTATGTTCCCAATAATATATATATCATCAAATTCTGATATTCCAGTTTCATATAAACCAGAGACTTTAAATTTATCAGAAATCATAATAGGGCTTCCTTTTTCATCAAAAAAAAGAAAATTTATTTTAATGTTTGATCCAATATTTAATCCTAATGATAAGGATATTTTTTTAGATAAAATCACATTTTTATGATACAATAATTTTTTTTGATTTTCTGTAATTAAGAAATACTGAAAAAAAATAGGATTATAATTATTATATAATCCTTTAAATATATATCTATCTATTTTTTTATTTTTAGAAATAATCACATTATTTTCAGAAATTCCATGAATTTGTTGAACTAAATTAGATTTTAAAAATTTTTTTAATAAATATTTTTTTTTTACAGAAAAAAAAGGATTATTTTTTTCTGAATTATCCTTATGCAAAAGAATTTGTCCTCTAATATTTAATAGTTTGTCTTTTATAATTTTTTTAAATCCAAATCCTATAGAAAAAGTTAAAATAGCTATAATTAGACCAAAAATTATTGTTGTTTGTGTTATTACAACTATTATTCTAAGAGTTGGATTTTTTCTAAAATCTTTCCAAACTGTTTTTTTAGAAAAAAACCATTCAAAATTCATTTTTATTATTTTAATAATCTAAATATCTTCATTCAAAGAATTATAATCATCATTATTGGTATCTATTTCATTTTCATTATTAAATGAATCTGATAATGGATTACTTTCAAAATCGTCATAAGAATAAGAAGGAGATACAAAAAAATGTTCTTGATCAAGAACATTTTTTTTGTAATCTTCTTCCCAAACTAATGAAGTCTGTTTTTTTTCTTCTAAGTTTACAAACTTAGCTTGATCACTTATAAATTTTAAACGAAATTTGTCTAGTCCTCCATTTCTATGTTTAGCAATTATAATTTCTGCTTGACCTACACAAAAATCATTATCGTCATCTGAATCCCAAATTTTGAATCCATAATATTCGGGTCTGTAAATAAATAAAACTATATCTGCATCTTGTTCAATAGCTCCTGATTCCCGTAAATCAGATAATACGGGTCGTTTACTTCCTCCTCTTGTTTCTACAGCTCTAGAGAGTTGAGACAAAGCTATTATTGGGATGTCAAGTTCTTTGGCTATAGATTTTAGACTTCTAGAAATAACTGATATTTCTTGTTCTCTATTTTGTAATTTAGATCCATAATTATTAATTCCCATCAATTGCATATAATCTATAAATACTATTTTAATTCCATGTTGTGAAATTAAACGACGACATTTTGCACGTAAACTAAATATAGATAAAGAAGGAGTATCATCTATAAATAATGGAATATTCTTTAAATTTTTTGTTTTATGAAGTAAACGTTCCCAATCTAACTTAGATAAATTTGCTCTTTTAATTTTGTCTGATGAAATTTCGGTTTCTGAAGAAATTAACTTTGTAATTAATTGAATTGAAGACATTTCTAATGAAAAAATTATAATTGGAATTTTTTGATCTACAACTATATTTTTCACCATAGATAACATAAAAGTCGTTTTACCCATTCCAGGTCTGGAAGCTAATATAATTAAGTCAGAATTCTGCCATCCAGAAGTAATATAATCCAGTTTATGAAATCCAGAAGAAATTCCACTTAATCCTTCTTTTTCTGTTTTTTTAATTTTTTCAATAGCTTTTTGTATAAGAGATTGAGTTGTTTCATATTTTTTTTCTATTAAATATTTTTGATTAATTTCAAAAAGTTTTGATTCGGAATGATCTAAAAGATCAAAAACATCTGTATTTTCCTCATAACATTTTTGAATGATATCAGAAGATATACTGATTAATTTTCTTAAAATAAATTTTTGCAACACTATGCGACTATGATACTCTATATGTGCAGAAGAAATAACTTTTTGTGTTAATTCGATTAAATATAATTCTCCTCCTATTGATTCCAATTTTCCGATTATGCGAAGTTCATTTAAAACAGTATATAAATCTACAGGTTCAGAATTATGATACAATTTTTGTATGGCAAAAAATATTTCTTGATGTTCTTTTTTATAAAAAATTTCAGGAAAAAGTATATCAATAACTTCATCTAACCCTTTTTTATCTATCATAATAGCACCTATGATAGCTTCCTCTAAATCTAATGCTTGAGGAGGTATTTTTCCTTTTTTCGTTATTGAATTGAAAAAAAATTTATTTTTTTCTTCCTGTATAATATTTTTCATTATATAATTATGAAAATTTATTCATCAAAAAAACCAATAGAAATATACTTATTTTTTCTTTTTTTAATAATAGATTCTATATGGGTTTCAGATAATCGTTTATAATGTTTAATAATTTGTTTTTTTACAAGCTTGTATGCTTTTTCAGGACAAAAATGAGCCCCTCCTAAGGGTTCTTTAATGACATCATCTATAAGATTAAACTTATGCATATTTTCTGCTGTTAATTTTAATGCTTCTGCTGATTTTTCTTTATTATCGCGAGTCCCCCAAAGTATTGTAGAGCAACTTTCAGGAGAAATAACTGAAAACCAAGAATTTTCCATCATTAATACTTTATCTCCGATTCCAATACCTAAAGCTCCTCCACTTGCTCCTTCTCCTATAATTAAAACAATAATAGGAACTTTTAAACACATCATTTCATAAATATTTTTACCAATTGCTTCTCCTTGACCTCTTTTTTCCGCTTCAATTCCAGGAAAAGCACCTGGTGTATCAATAAAAGTAATAACAGGTTTTTCAAATTTTTCTGCTAATTTCATAAGACGTAAAGCTTTTCTATATCCTTCCGGATTAGGCATTCCAAATCTTCTATATTGTCTATCCTTGGTATTTTTTCCTTTTTGAGTCCCTATTAGCATAAAAGTATAATCTTCTATTTTACCAAACCCTCCTACTATAGCTTTATCATCACCAAAATGACGATCTCCATGTAATTCTATAAAAGAATCTTTTTTTGTTATGGAATGTATGTAATCTAAAGTATAAGGTCTATTTGGATGTCTAGATAATTGTACTCTTTGCCAAGGAGTTAAATTACTGTGTAATTTTTTAATGGTTTTTTCCAATTTGAATTGCAATTGATCACAAACTTCTTTCATGTTTATTCCACTGTTTTTTTCTATTAACACACAATTAACATATTGATCCTGAATTTCTTGTATTGGCTTTTCGAAATCTAAATATTCCATATTTAAAAAAAAAATAAAATGATAAAATTAGGGAGTAAATGATTGAAGAATATATTCTCGATTCATAAAAGAAATATATTCTGTGGATATTCCTTTTGGACATTCAATTTCACATGCTTTAGTGTTTGTACAGCTTCCAAATCCCTCCTCATCCATTTTTTTTATCATATTTATAACTCTTTTTTTTCTCTCTATTTTACCTTGAGGCAATAAAGCTAATTGTGAAACTTTTGCTGAAACAAATAACATAGCGGATCTGTTTTTGCATGCGGCAACACATGCCCCACAACCAATACACGTAGCCGCATCAAAAGCTTTATCTGCTTTTTCTTTTGAAATCGGAATCATATTTCCATCTATTGTTTTTCCAAATGTATTTACAGATATGTATCCACCTGATATAATAATTCTATCAAAAGAAGATCTATCTACAATAAGATCTTTAATTATAGGAAAAGGTTTTGCTCTCCAAGGTTCTACATATATAATTTCTCCATCACGAAAATTACGCATATGAAGTTGACAAGTAGTAATTGAATTATCTGGACCATGTGGTCTTCCATTAATATATAGAGAACACATTCCACAAATTCCTTCACGACAATCATGATCAAATGATATAGGATATAAATCTGGTTTTTTACTGCATATGATTTGATTGTTTAAAATATCTAACATTTCTAAAAATGAACTATTAGGAGATATATTATATATTTTATAAGTCTTAAAAGAACCTTTTTCTTTTCGATTTTTTTGTCTCCATATTTTTAACTTAAAATTCATAAGTTTTTTCATCCAATTATTTTTCTTTATTTATAAGAACGAGACTGTACTTTTACAAAAGTAAAATCTAAATTTTCTTTGTGCATAATTTCATCACTTATAGGATGATTCTCCCTGTATTCCCATACAGAAACATATTTATAATGTGTGTCATTACGAAGTGCTTCTCCTTCTTTTGTTTGATATTCTTCGCGAAAATGACTTCCACAAGATTCTTTTCTATTTAAGGCATCCATAGCCATTAATTCTCCCAATTCTAAAAAATCTGCTACCCGTCCAGCTTTTTCTAATTCAAAGTTTAATCCGTCATCAACATTTCCGGGAACAAAAACATTTTTCCAAAATTCATTGCGAAGTTCTTGTATATTTTTTATCGCTTTATGTAAGCCTAAATGATTTCTACTCATTCCTACATATTTCCACATAATATTTCCAAGTTTTTTATGAAAAAAATCAACAGACATATTTCCATTATTTTGAATAAATTTTTTAATTCTGTTTTTTACATTTTTTTCCGATATCTGAAATGCAACATGTTTTGTAGATATTTTTTCTGTTATACATTCAGACAAATAATCAGCTATGGTATATGGTAAAATAAAATAACCATCACCTAATCCCTGCATTAATGCAGAAGCTCCAAGTCGATTTGCTCCATGATCAGAAAAATTAGCTTCTCCTATAACATAACATCCAGGGATAGACGACATCAAATTATAATCAACCCACAATCCTCCCATAGTATAATGAACTGCTGGATAAATTTTCATAGGAGTTTGATAAGGATTACTATTGGTAATTTTTTCGTACATATGAAATAAGTTACCATACTTAGATTCCATTATCTTTTTTCCTAATTTCTTTTTTTCTAATGAATATAGATTTTGAATTCCAAGTTCATTAGCTTTTTCTTTTCCATATTTTTCTATAGAGAAACTAAAGTCTAAAAATACACCTTCTTTGGTTTCATTGTTTTCTATTCCAAATCCTTTATCACAACGTTCTTTAGCTGCTCTAGAAGCAACATCTCTTGGAACAAGATTTCCAAATGATGGATATCGTCTTTCAAGGTAATAATCTCTATCATCTTCGCTTATATCCTCTGGCATTTTAGACCCATTTCGTATGGAAATGGCATCTTCTAATTTTTTTGGAACCCATATTCTTCCATCGTTTCTTAATGACTCAGACATTAATGTTAATTTCGATTGATAATTTCCATGTACCGGAATACAAGTAGGATGTATTTGAGTGTAACAAGGATTCGCAAAAAATCCTCCTTTTTTATGAACTTTCCATATTGCACTAGCATTAGACCCCATAGCATTGGTTGATAAAAAGAATAAATTTCCGTAACCTCCAGAAGCTACAACGATAGCATGTGCTGCATGTCTTTCGATTTCTCCAGAAATTAGGTTCCTAGCAATAATCCCTCTAGCGATCCCATCTACTATAACTAAATCTAACATTTCATAACGATTATACATTTTGATTCTTCCTATTCCTATTTGTCTAGACATAGAAGAATAACATGCTAATAGTAGTTGTTGTCCTGTTTGCCCCTTTGCATAAAAAGTTCTAGAAACTTTTGTTCCACCAAAAGATCGAGTTTCCAAATATCCGGCATAATCACGAGCAAAGGGAACTCCTTGAGCTACACATTGATCTATAATATTAGAAGAAATCTCTGCTAAACGATATACATTTGCTTCTCTCGATCTATAATCTCCACCTTTTATCGTATCATAAAAAAGTTGATAAATTGAATCATTATCTCCTTTATAATTTTTTGAAGCATTAATTCCACCTTGTGCCGCTACAGAATGAGCTCTTCTGGGAGAATCTTGATAACAAAAAGCTTTAACTTGATATCCTAATTCTGATAAAGTAGCTGCAGCTGAACTTCCAGCAAGTCCTGTTCCAACAACAATAATTTCAATATTAGATCTATTATTAGGAGATACTAATTTTAAAGTAGATTTGTGATCTTTCCATTTATGAATTAAAGAACTGACTGGAATTTTTGAATTAAATTTATAGGTCATCAATTATTAATTATCATTCATTAAAAAAAAACCAAATAGCAATAATAGAAAATCCAGAACAAATAAACCATAGATATAAAGAACCAAATTTTTGTATCCAAACCGATTTTTTGTCATTGGATAATCCTAAAGATTTAAAAGAAGATTGAAATCCATGGTTTAAATGAATCCCTAAAATTAAAAATGAAAATACATATATAAATGTGTAAAAAGGATTCTTAAATAAACTAACAACTATATAATAATCAGAAATTATATGATTTGAATATTTCATAGGAATCATGAAATTAATAAGATGTAAAACTAAAAAACATAAAATTAAAATTCCTGTATATACCATTGTACGACTACTAAATGAAGTAGAAAAATAATAATTTATAGCGTAATCTACTTTTCCTTTTGTTTTTTTATTTTCTAAATGCAACTTAATTCCGAATAATATATGAATTATAAAACCTATAGCAAGTACATATTCCATAATTCGAATAAATATATTTTCTCTCATAAAAAAGACAGCATCGTTAAAAGCTTTTTCTCCTGAAAAAAGAAATAAGTTCACACTCAAATGCAATAGTAAAAAAATCATTAAAAAAACTCCTGTAGAAGCCATGATCACTTTTTTTCCAACAGAAGATTGAAAAAAATTGCAATGATTCACTGAAACTGAATATATTGTTTATGGAGTAAATATAAATAAGATATTTGAAATTTTTAAAATTACTTTATTTTCTAATTCTTTGTATTCTTTGTAGAGATTCTATAAGTAAATCTATATCTTTTTTTTCATTAAAAATACCAAAAGAAATTCGAATGGGCATTGTTTGATTTAATAAATTTATATCTGTTATTGATTGAATCACATGAGATTTTTTTTTACTATTGCAAGAACTTCCTTCAGAAACAGCTACACCCATTAAATCTAAATGAAAATATAATAAATAATCTTTTTTTTTTGTGGGATACAAAAAGTTTAATATAGAGGGAATACTTTTATCAAGATCATATGATAATCCATTAAAAATAATATTGGGAATTATTTTTTTTAATTCTGAAATGCAATAAGATTTTAAATTTTGCATTTTTTTTATATGACTTGTAAAATCGAAATAGGACAATCGTAAAGCTTCTGATAATCCTGCTATTCCATGTATATTTTCTGTTCCTGAACGAATACTATATTCCTGATATCCACCAGTCATAAAAGGTCTCATTTTTTTTAAAATATTATTTCTTATAAAAGCAAAACCTATTCCTTTCGGACCATAAAATTTGTGTGCACTTGCAGTAGCAAAATCAAAGGATAATTTTTCCATATTAATAGGAAAATTCCCTATAACTTGTATTGTGTCTGAATGAAAATAAGCATTATATTTTTTACATAAAAAAAATACTTTATCTATCTCTAACAAATTTCCAATTTCATTATTAGCATACATTAAACTTACAAGTGTTTTTTTATATATATTTTTTTTCAATATTTCTTCCATATTATTAAAATCTAATATTCCTTTTTCATGAATTGAAATAAAATCTACAGTTATTTTATATCTAATAGATAGATCTAAAATTGTTTGTAATACAGATGGATGTTCCAATTGTGATGTTAAAATATGTCTAATTCCTAAATCTAATATTGAAGATCTTAATACAAGATTATTTGCTTCAGTTCCTCCTGAAGTAAAAATAATCTCTGAAGGAGATGCTTGAATATTTTTAGCTATACAAATTCTAGATTCCTCTATAATAGAACGAGCTTCTCTACCGTAACTGTGTTGCACTGAAGAAGGATTTCCTAATGAACATTTTAATGTGTTTATCATAACTTTCACAACTTCGTTTCTTATAGGGGTCGAAGCTGCGTTATCCAGATATGCTCGTTTCATTTATTCTATTGAAAATTTTACATATACATACAAATATAATGTATTCAAATCCCGTTTGTTAAAAATGTTTTCTACATTTTTAATTTTGTATATTTATCATAGTTATATTGGGATTCAAATATTTAAAAAAAAAACTTTATAGCTCTTTATAGCTTTTATTAAATATTTATAATTAATAATGTATTAAAATGTCTATTTTATTTTTATTTAAATTGAGTGAATATGATAATAAATGTTGGATTTTCGGTCCTCATGGGGTTTATGATGGGAATTATTACATGTTTTTTTTTTGGGAAAAAAACTATATTAAAAAAATATATTCAATTATTAGAAAAAGCTAATTTTCATGCAAAAAATATCATAAATAATGCAGAAAAAGAAGGGGAATCTATAAAAAAAAAGAAAATGCTTCAAGTAAAAGAAAAATTTACAGAACTGAAATCTAAACATGAAAAAGATGTTTATTTAAGAGAAAAAAAAATAATTGATATCGAAAATAAAACAAGAGAAAAAGAAAATAGATTGTCTAAAGAAATAGAAATTTATTTTAAAAAAAATAATCGTTTGGAAGCACAAATATATGACTATGAAAAAAAATACAAGATTCTTAAAAAAAAACAAGAAGAATTTAAAAATATGCATATTCAACAAGTAGAATTACTTGAAAAAATATCTAATTATTCTTCTGAAGAAGCTAAAAACGAATTAATTGAAATTCTAAAAGTAGAAGCCAAAGCAAAAGCACAAACTCACATACAAAATATTATAGAAGAATCACAATTAACTGCAAAAATGGAAGCAAAAAAAATTGTTATTCAAGCAATTCAAAGAATTGGAACAGAACAAGCCGTTGAAAATTCCGTATCCGTTTTTAACATAGAATCAGATGATGTTAAAGGTCGTATAATCGGAAGAGAAGGAAGAAATATAAGAACTTTAGAAAAAGCAACAGGAGTAGAAATTATTGTAGATGATACTCCAGAAGCAATTCTTTTATCTTGTTTTAATCCTATACGAAGAGAAATAGCAAGATTGTCCCTTCACAAATTAGTTCTAGACGGACGTATACATCCAGCTAGAATTGAAGAAATAGTTACAAAAACGGAAAAACAAATTGAAGAAGAAATAATAGAAATAGGAAAAAAAAATATTATAGATTTAGGAATTCATGGAATACATCCAGAATTAATCCGAATGATAGGAAGAATGAAATATCGTTCTTCTTATGGTCAAAATCTTTTACAACACTCTCTGGAAGTTTCTCATTTATCAGGAATATTAGCTTCCGAGTTAGGATTAAATGCTAAATTGGCGAAACGTGCCGGATTATTACATGATATAGGAAAAGTTCCAGAAAACGAGTCAGAATTGCCTCATGCCATTTTAGGAATGCAATGGGCAGAAAAATATGGAGAAAATGTGGAAGTTTGTAATGCAATAGGTTCACATCATGATGAAATAGAAATGAAAGTATTAATATCTCCCATAATACAAATTTCAGATGCTATTAGTGGAGCTCGTCCTGGAGTCAGAAGAAATTCTTTTGAATCTTATTCAAAAAGACTAAAAGATTTGGAAAATATAGCGTTTAGTTTTGATGGAGTCAATAAAGCTTTTGCCATTCAAGCAGGAAGAGAATTGCGTGTATTAGTTGAAAGTGATAAAATTGATGACAAAAAAGCTTTTCAATTATCTTGTGATATAACAGAAAAAATAAAAAACGAAATGACTTATCCTGGTCAAATTAAAGTGACAGTGATCAGAGAAACTAGAGCTGTACAAATAGCTAGATAAAATAATAAAATTATGAAAGACTCTCCTATTACTTATTTTATTAAAAAATACTTTCTTCATTTTAATGCTTTAACTTTATTAGAAGCAGCTAAAGCATATAAATATCATATCCAAAATAATGGAAAAATGATGATTACATTAGCAGGAGCAATGAGTACGGCAGAATTAGGAAAAATTCTATCTGAAATGATACGAAAAGATCAAGTTCATATTATTTCTTGTACAGGAGCTAACTTAGAAGAAGATATATTGAATTTGATAGCTCATTCTTATTATAAAAAGATACCCAATTATAGAGATTTAACTCCTGATGAGGAAAAAAAATTTTCAAAAACAGGCTATTATAGAGTAACAGATACTTGTATTCCAGAAGAAAAAGCTTTTAAAAGATTACAAAAATATATCTTAAAAAAATGGATAAAAGCTCAAGAAAAATCAAAACGTTATTTTCCTCATGAATATATTTATCAATTATTAGAGGAAAATATTTTAGAACCCTATTACAACATAGATCCAAAAGATAGTTGGGTATTAGCTGCTGCTAAAAAAAATTTACCTATCATAGTTCCAGGATGGGAAGATAGCACAATAGGAAATATTTTTGCTTCATATTGTATGAAAAAACTATTAAACCCATTTCTTGTAAAAAATGGAATTGAATATATGATATATTTAGCAAAATGGTATCAAGATGAATCTGTCAAACATAAAATAGGTTTTTTTCAAATTGGAGGTGGAATATCTGGAGATTTTCCTATTTGTGTAGTTCCTATGTTATCTCAAGACATAGGATTTTATCCTACTCCATTTTGGTCTTATTTTTGTCAAATTTCTGATTCAACGACCAGTTATGGATCTTATTCTGGAGCTGTTCCCAATGAAAAAATAACTTGGGGAAAAATAGATAAGGAAACTCCAAAATTTATCATTGAATCAGATGCAACTATAGTTGCTCCGCTTATTTTCGCATATATATTAAATATGTAATTTATTTAGTATGTAACTTTGATAGATAAAAATATTTTTGTAATGAAAAATTTATATGATATTGTCGTTATTGGATCTGGTCCAGGAGGATATATATCTGCAATTAGAGCAAGCCAATTGGGCCTTCGTACTGCTATTATAGAAAAATATCAAGAATTGGGTGGAACATGTTTAAATGTAGGGTGTATTCCTTCTAAATCTCTTTTGGATTCTTCTAAATATTTCTCATTAGCTAAAAATAGTTATTCTTCACATGGAATTTTTTTTGAAAAATTATTTTTTGATTTCGGAAAAATGATGGATAGAAAAAATGAAATAGTAAGGAATATAAATAGTGGGATAAAATATTTAATGAAAAAAAATAAAATTGATTTATATCAGGGAATAGGTTCGTTTAAAACAAAAAATATTCTATCTGTTATAGATAAAATATCGTTTCAAAAAAAAAACGAAATACAATTTAAATATTGCATAATATCCACAGGATCTAAACCTTTATGTTTATCTCACTCTAATTTTGATATAGAAAATAGAATTATTTCATCAACAGATGCTATTAATTTAAAAGAAATTCCAAAAAAATTAATCATAATTGGAGGAGGAATAATTGGATTAGAATTAGGTTCTATTTTTAATAGATTAGGAAGTAAAGTTGTTATCATAGAAACAATGGATCAAATCATATCAAATATGGATGATTCTTTAAGTAAAGAAATGCGTAAAATATTAGAAAAATCTTCCATTCAAATAGAAACTTCTTTATCTGTTTCCAATATATTTAAAGAAAATCATGAAAAAATATCAGTTATTGCAAAACATCACCATAATGGAAAAAAAGTTAAATTCATAGGAAATTATTGTCTTTTATCAATAGGAAGAAAACCATATACAAAAAATCTAGGTTTGGAAAATATAAATATTAAAATAAATGAAAAAGGATTTATACTCGTAAACAATGATTTACAAACTTCTATTGACAACATATATGCTATCGGAGATGTTGTAGGAGGTAAAATGTTGGCGCATAAAGCTGAAGAAGAAGGATTATATGTGGTAGAACATATAGTAGGACAAAAACCTAATAAATTAAATTATGATTTAATGCCTTCTATAATTTATACTTATCCAGAAGTAGCCAGTGTAGGACAATCAGAAAATGAAATTAAAAAAAATAAAATAGAATATAATGTAGGGATTTTTCCTATGAAAATTTTAGGAAGAGCTCGGGCTAGTGGTTGTACTGACGGTTTTTTAAAAATGATTTCTCACAAAAAAACAGATGACATCCTTGGGGTTCATATTATTGGAGATCATGCTGCAGATATGATTATGGAAGCATCTGTTGCTATGGAATTTAGATCCTCTTCAGAGGATATATTTAGAATATGTCATCCTCATCCTACTTTTAGTGAATCATTTAAAGAAGCAGCTCAATTAAATTTTGATCGTCGTTCTATACATACGTAATCTATATGTATGTTAACACCAAAAAATAGTTTCTTTTCCTATTTTTTTTAAAAAATTATTAGTTTTTTCAAAATGTTTAGATCCAAAAAAACCCATATGAGCAGAAAAAGGAGATGGATGTGATGTTTTTAAAACGTAATGATTATGATTAAAATTAATTAAAGATATTTTTTTTTGAGCATATTTTCCCCACAAAAGAAAAACAATATTTTTTTTTCTATCAGAAATAATTCGAATTATTTGATCTGTAAAAAATTCCCATCCTATATTCTTATGAGATAAAGGATTATCTTTTCTTACTGTCAATATTGAATTTAACAATAATACTCCTTGCTCAGCCCAATGAATCAACGATCCACTAGTGGGACGTAAATTATTGTGAAAATTTGAATTCACTTCCGTAAATATATTTCTTAACGAAGGAGGAAGAGTAATTCCATCAGGAATAGAAAAACAAAGACCATCAGCTTGATTTTCTTTGTAATAAGGATCTTGTCCTATAATAACTACTTTTAATTTATTAAAAGAACAATATTTTAAACAAGAAAATATATTTTCTTGTTTAGGAAAACAAGTAAAACGATTATACTCAATTTTAAGAGTTTTTAACAATTTTATGAAATAAGGTTTATGATATTCATTTTTTAATAACAAATTCCAATGAAAATTTATATATTTTTTTAGCATGTATATTTTAATCTAAGCATGCAAAAAATTTTTCTTTTTAAGAAGGACCTCTTTATTTTCATAATTTTTATGATCCGGAATACAACATTTAACTGGACAAATCATAACACATTGAGGTTCATCGTAAAATCCTACGCATTCTGTGCATTTTTCCGGAACAATGAAATATATATTTTTTTCTTTTGGTTCTTGAAGTATAGTTGGATCCAATGTTTTGTTTTTTTTTAAAGAAGTCCCATCTGACATTCTCCATTTCTTTCCTCCTTCATAAATTGCTTGATTAGGACATTCGGGTTCACAAGCCCCGCAGTTTATACATTTTTCTGTAATTTTTATGGACATTAAATTTATTAAATAATGATTAAAACCTTTGATAAATTAGGATATTTTTTGAGAGAAGTTAAAAAATTTTATGCACATGACAAATATATTTCAAAAAATTATCAAAAATTTTTTCCTTGTTTTCAAAAAATTATTAATAAAATAGCTATTGTAAATCATTGGTTTAGAATAGAAGATTTATTAATAACTTTTCACCAATGGGGAGAAACTCTTAAAAAAGAAAAGTTAGAATGTTGGATAAATCAATATTCATTCGCAATAAATAAATCTAAAAAAATTCTTGTTATTATGCCTGGAAATATTCCGATGGTGGGATTTCATGATTTATTATGTGTTCTTTTATCAGGACATAAGATCATAATTAAATTATCTGAAGAAGACAATTTATTACTTCCATTTTTATGTAAGATAATAACACATGAAAAACCTATATTGAAAAATAAAATAAAATTTACAAATAACATTTTTCATGAAAAATTTGATTATGTAATAGCTACGGGAAACAATAATACAGCTCGTTATTTTGAATATTATTTTAGAAAATATCCTATTTTACTTAGAAAAAGAAGAACTTCTATAGCTGTATTACAAGGAACTGAAACAGAAGAGGAATTGATTTCTTTAAATCAAGATATGTTAACTTATTCAGGAAGAGGATGTAGAAATGTAGGAAAAATATTTATACCTCATAATTATGATATTCATTTGATTTTAAAAAGATCATTTATATCCGAATATATTACAGAAAACTATAAATATACAGATAACTATAGATATTATCTGTCCATCTATACGATGAATAAAGTTTTTTTTCAAAAAAATCATTTTATTCTTTTCAAAGAAGAAAAAAATTATCACAGTCCAATATCTGTAGTTTATTATGAGTTTTATGATAATTTAGATCAGTTAAAAAAAATAATTTCAGAAAACAATCTACATATACAATGTATAGTTTCTAAAAATATCATGAAAAAAGAAATTTCTTTCGGAAAAACACAATATCCAGAATTAAGAGATTATGCAGATGAAATTGATACAATTCAATTTTTAAATAGATAATATTTTAAGTTGATCTTTATCAAGATTAATTTTTTTTGATATTGTTCCTTTTATTTCAGGTGCTTTTAGTCCACTTTTTAATACTCTTTTGCATGTGAAAATACGGCATTCATCCCAAATATTTTCTTTAATAAAATTTTCTAAAGTATCTTTTCCTCCTTCCACTATTAAAGATAATATTTTTTTTTTATGCAAAAAATTTAATATTTGATTTATTATTTTCTTTTCATTTCCAAAAGAAATTTGAATATATTCTATATTTTTTAGGTTTTTCTTGTATTTTTCTGTAAATACAATAGTATGTTGTGAGCCATCCAAAATAAAATGAGAGTTAGAAATATTTAATTTTTGATCAAAAAAAATTCGAATAGGATTTTTTCCAAACCATTTTCTAACATTTAATTTCGGATTATCCTTTAATACAGTTTTTCTTCCTACTAGAATTCCATCTTCTTCAGATCTCCATTTATGATTTAATTGTCTAGCATATATTCCACTGATCCAATTATTTTTTTTATTTTCTGAATATATAAAACCATCATCACTTTGTGCCCATTTTAATATAATATAAGGACGTTTTTTTTTATAAAAAGTAAAAAAACGTTTATTTAAAATCCGACATCGATCTATTAAAACATTTTCTATAACTTCAACTCCATATTTTTTTAATTTTTTTATACCCAATCCTTTAACTTTATCACAAGGATCTTGTATTCCCACTACTACTCTTGGTATATTTTTTTGAATTATAAAATCAACACAAGGAGGTGTTTCTCCGAAATGAACACATGGTTCTAATGTAACATATAGAGTACAGTCTAAAAATAAATATTTATTTTTTATATTATTAATAGCCAAAAATTCCGCATGATATATTCCTTTTTTGAAATGCCATCCTTCTGACAAAACAAGCCCATTTCTCTCTATAACGCAACCAACCATAGGGTTTGGAGATGTAAGCCCTAATCCATTTTTAGCTATTTGTATAGCTCTTTTCATAAATATTTCTTTATATTTCATTTATGAATTTTATTTATATTTTCTATTTTTCCATATGTTCCACGATTCTTCTGCTTGAAGATATAACATTTCTAATCCATTTTTAATTAAAGCGCCTTTTTTTTCTGCCTTTTTTAAGAACAAAGTTTTGTTGGGATTATAAACTAAATCATAAAAATAATGTTCAGAAGAAATATATTGATAAGGTATATTTGGGCATAAATCTACATTAGGATATGTTCCTACAGGAGTACAATTTATAATGATTTTGTGTTCTTCCAATAAATTTTGATTGAGATCTTCATATACTAAAAAATTTTTATTTTTTTTCTTATTTCTAGATACATATTTATATGAAATTTGTAATTTTTCTAAAACAAATGAAATTGTTTTAGAAACTCCTCCCGTTCCTAAAATTAATGCTTGTAAATTTTTTTTATTTTTTTTTATAAATTGATTATTCAAATCTTTTTTAAAAGAAGACTCAAATCCTAAAACATCTGTGTTAAATCCAGTTTTACATTGATTGTAAATTTTTATTACGTTTACAGATCCTATAGATTTAGCTTCAGGAACTATTTTAGTTAAAAAAGGAATAATACTTGTTTTATAAGGAATAGTCACGTTACATCCTTCCAAATAAGGGGTTTTAAATACATACAACACATTTTCTATTTTTGGAATATCAAAAATTTCATAATTTGTATTCACAATAGATTCTTTTTGGAATTTTTCTAAAAAAAATTTTTGAGAAAAAGAATACTTAATATCTTTTCCTATTAATCCATAAATTTTTATTTTTTCATTCATGTTTTATAAATAAAAAAAAATCAAAATTTATTCTTCTTTTTTTAATTTCATACGTTCTCTATATTTTGCTCTTAGTATTTCATTTCTTCTTCCTTCAGAAGGTTTTATATATTGTTGTCTTTCTCTAAACTCTTTTAAAATACGAGTTTTATCAAATTTTTTTTTACATTTTTTTAAAGCTTTCTCAATGGATTCTCCTTCTCTAACCGTAGTAATTAATATCATAATAATAAATAATAATTCTTGTGGAAATTCTTGTGGACATTACCGGATTTGAACCGATGACCTCTACTCTGTCAAAGTAGCGCTCTGAACCTACTGAGCTAAATGTCCTTTAAAATCAAAACAAAATTATATATTTTTTGATTATAATTAACTTTTTATGACCTGTAATACTCTAAAAAAATCTATAAAATATTTAAAAGGATTAAGTTTAAAAAAAGCTTATTTATTTAATACTGAATTAAATCTTTATACATATGAAGATTTACTTTTTTTTTATCCTAAGGGATATATGCATATATATACATTAAATAATATATCAGAATTGTCAAATAATAATAATAATAATAATGATTTTGTACAAATATTAGGTAAAATAACTAAAATAGAAGAAATAAATTACAAAAATAAAAAAGGAAAAATGTTAATAGCATGTCTGGAAGATAAAACGGGTTTCATTGAGTTGATTTGGTTTCGAAAAAATAATTTTATAAAAAATATAACAAAAAATATTACAGTAATAGTTTCTGGAAGAATTAAATATTTCCAAAAAAAAATTCAAATTGTTCACCCAAATATTAAAGAATTTCAATCTTCATCCTCAATAAAAAACCATTCTATATTTCCTGTATATTCTATTCCTATAAATTTAAAAAAAAAAGGAATAAATAATTCTTTTATGATTCATTTATTACAAAATCTTTTAAAAGAGTTAAAAAATGATATAAACGAATTTTTTTTTCAAGATTTTATTAATAATAAAAAATTAATGTCAAGAAAAAAAGCTTTAATTCAAATTCATTTTCCAGAATCTTTAGATTCTTTATCACAAGCACAACATTCTCTGAAATTTGAAGAATTATTTATATTAAAACTTTTTTTTCTATATAAAAAAAAAGTATCACACAGTTATCCTTTTACAAAATTAGGTAAGAATTTTCATTTTTTTTATAAATATTTTCTTCCTTTTTCTTTAACAATAGAACAAAAAAAAGTATTTAAAGAAATCTGGAATGATCTGAAAAAACCCATTCAAATGAATAGATTATTACAAGGAGAAGTCGGATGTGGAAAGACTATTATAGCTATATTATCCATGCTTGTGGCTTTAGATAACGGATTTCAATCTTGTTTGATGGCTCCTACTGAAGTTTTAGCTATACAACATTACTATTCTATCAAGAAAATGTTTTCAAAAATTGGAATTAAAATAGCTTTATTAACAAGTTCTATTTCTGATTCTATACGAAAATCTATCTATCATGAAATATTAACAGGAAAAATCTCTATTATAATAGGAACACATTCTTTAATTCAAGAAAAAGTTCAATTTCAAAATCTTGGATTAGCAATAATAGATGAAGAACAACGTTTTGGAGTAGAACAAAGAGAAAAAATTTGGAAAAAAGATAATAAACCTCCTCATATTTTAATTATGACAGCAACTCCTATTCCTAGAACCTTAGCTAAGATCATTTATCATGATTTGAATATTTCTATTATAAGAAAACTTCCTTTAGGAAGAAAACCTATTAAAACCATTCATTTTTGGAATAAAAATAGAGATCAAGCTTTTCAAATAGTGAAAGATCAAATTTCAATAGGGAGACAAGTTTATATTATATATCCCACCATAAATACTTCTTTTAAATATAAAAACTTAATAAAAGGACATCAGGAAATCAGAGAAAAATTTAAAAATTTGGAAAATAAAATTGGAATTCTCCATGGAGAGATGAATTTTCAAGAAAAAAATATACAAATTAACCGGTTTTTACGTGGAGAAACTAAAATTTTAATAGCTACTACAGTTATAGAGGTTGGAGTCAATGTCCCTAATGCTTCAGTTATTATAATAGAAAATGCAGATTTTTTTGGATTATCTCAATTACATCAATTAAGAGGAAGAGTTGGAAGAGGAATTCATCAAAGTTATTGCATTCTTATTACTGACAAAAAAATCAGTGTCGAAGGTTTTTTTAGAATTAAAAAAATGTGTGAAACCAATAAAGGATTAGAAATCGCTAAAGAAGATCTAAAATTACGTGGAGGTGGAGATTTAATAGGAACTAAACAAAGTGGAAAAAATTATTTTCGTATTGTAAATCTGATCAAAGATTATAAATTAATAAAAGAAGTTTTTCCAATTGCTAAAATATTTTTTAAAAAAAATCCTAATTTTTTAAATAACACAAAAAATATATTTTATGAATATTATAGAAATAAATGGAAAATTTTTAAATAAAAGATTCCATGAATTCTCTGAATAATTCTCAACGTAAAATTATAGAAATTATTAAAGGTCCCATACTGGTTATTGCTGGAGCAGGATCAGGAAAAACTCGTGTTATTACACATCGTATTGTTCATATGATTCAAAATATAGGAATATCTCCTTCTAACATATTGGCTTTAACTTTTACCAAAAAAGCGGCTAAAGAAATGAAAGATCGTATTTCTAACATGATGATGAATCAAATAAATTTTGATCAAATAACACTAGGAACTTTTCATTCGATATTTTCCAGCATTTTAAGGAAAGAATCTCATTGGTTAGGATTAAAATCAAATTATACTATTTATGATCATAAAGATTCAGAGAATATCATAAAAAAAATATTAAAAGATTTCGAAACAAATTTATCTTTAAATTATAAAGAAATAAGAATAAAAATTTCTCAGTACAAAAACAATTTGTACTATTTTAAAAACAAATTTCAAAATAAAAAATTAGATTTTTTTACTAAAATCTATAAATCTTATATAAAACGTTGTTTTCAAGCAAATTCGTTAGATTTTGATGATATATTACTTTATACTAATCATTTATTTTCTTATTTCCCAAATGTACTTGAAAAGTATCAAAAAAAATTTAAATATATATTAATTGATGAATATCAAGATACTAATTTATCTCAATATACCATTATAAAAAATTTAGTCTCTCAACACAAAAATCTTTTCGTGGTAGGAGATGATGCTCAAAGTATTTATTCTTTTCGTGGAGCTAATATTTCAAATATTTTAAATTTTCATCTTGATTATAAAAATGCTAAAATTTTTCGTCTTGAACAAAATTATCGTTCAACCAACCATATAGTGCAAGCATCTAACAATATTATTTCTTTTAATAAAAATCAAATTTTTAAAAAAATATGGACAAATAATGAAAAAGGAGAAAAAATCAGAATATATTGTGCTTCTTCTGAACTAGAAGAAGCACAATATATTGCATCTTCTATTCTTTCAATAAAAAAGAAAACAAATTTACGATATGAAAATTTCGCTATTCTTTACAGATCAAACAGACAATCACATATTATTGAATATTCGCTTAAGAAAAATAATATTCCATATAATATATATGGATCCATTTCCCTTGAAAATAGAAAGGAAATTCGATATTTTCTAGCTTATCTTAGAATTATTGTGAATCCAAATGATGAAGAATCTTTATTACGCATTGTAAAAAAAGTGAACCAAAAAATAGTAAAAAACATTTTAAGTTTATCTAAAAAAATAAAAGGAATCACGGTTTATAAAATAATAAAAAATGTTGAAAATTATCAATACTTATTAAAAATAAGTAATAAAACAATAAATAGACTTAAAAATTTAATTTTAACAATAGAAAAGTTACGTATTAACGTAGAACAAGATCATGCATATACAATAGCAAAAAATGTAGAAAATTTTTTGTTAAAGGAAAATTATAATCATGAAGATTTTCAATATATACTTGATCATACATTTCAATATGTTCAAGAACAAAAAAAATTAAAAAATAATGGAGATACAAGTTTGTTTGGTTTTTTACGTTTTTTTTATTTGGAAATAAATGATGATATAAATCATGAAGAAAATAAAAATAATAAGGTTTCATTAATGACGGTGCATTTATCCAAAGGATTAGAATTTTCCATTGTTTTTATTGTAGGATTAGAAGAGAATTTGTTTCCCTTAAAGTCTGATTTTGAAAATCAGTTTAAAATAGAGGAAGAACGTCGTTTATTTTATGTTGCTTTAACTAGAGCTCAAAAAAAAGCTGTGCTTACTTATGCTAAGTATAGATTCATATGGGGTAAAAAAAAAGAAAATGTTCCTAGTCGTTTTATTAACGAACTTAATAAAAATTTTGTAGAGAATCAGAAATACATATCAAAAAAAAAAGAAATTCATTCTTTGAATCATTTTAATCAAGAAAATCAAAATTCTAGATATTTAGAAATAAAAAAAGGAGTAAAAGTTTTTCACAAAAATTTTGGAATAGGAACCATTGTAGAATTGCAAAATAAAAATCAAATAGCTTTAATAAAATTTAAACAATCAGGAGAAAAAAGAATTTTGATAAAATTAGATAAACTTGTTATTTACTCATAACAATAATTTATGGATGATTCAATAAAAATTAAATTAAATTTTTTTTTTCAAAAAATGATTTGTTTTGTAGCAATTATTTTATTTTTCATAAAATTAATTACTTGGCATATTACTTCTTCCCTTTCTATATTTAGTGATGCTATGGAAAGTTTAATCAATATCATAAGCGGTTTTATTGGATTATGCAGTCTTTATATATCATCTTTACCTAAAGATCAGAATCATCCATATGGACATGGTAAAATAGAATTTATATCAACAGCTATAGAAGGTGTTTTAATTTCTATAGTAGGAATTACTATTTTTATAAATACTTTTATACGTATTATTAAATATAACATGCATGAAATTCTTTTATCAAGACTAGATTATGGTCTTCTTTTAATGTCCTTTACCGGAATTATTAATTATTTTTTAGGATTTTTAGCTTGTAAGCTAGGACATAAAAATGGATCTTTAACATTAGTAGCTAGTGGAAAACATCTTCAAATAGATACTTATTCTACTTTTGGAATAGTTGTAGGATTAATTTTATTGAATATTACCAAATGTGCATGGATAGATCCTATTATTTCTATTATTTTTTCATCCGTAATTTTATATACAGGATTTCAATTATTAAGAAATGCTACAGCTGGTATTATGGATGAATCTGATAAAAAACTTTTAAAAAAATTATCTTTCTATCTAAATGAAAAAAGAGATATTCATTGGATAGATCTTCATCATTTAAAAATCATTAAATATGGAAGTGCATTACATATAGATTGTCATCTAACAGTTCCATGGTTTTTTAATATAAAAGAAGCCAATCAGGAAATCAAAAAGTTAACTCAATTAACTAAAAATGAATTTGGATATAAAGTAGAATTATCGGTTCACGTTGAAGCTTGTTCTAATAATCATTGTGCATTTTGTTTTAATCATTCTTGTCAAGTAAGAAAAAATATTTTTCAAAAAAGAATTCTTTGGACTTTAGACAAAATATCTTATTACAACAATAATACTAAACTTTAAATAGATATTATGGAATACAACACTAATCGTTTCAAATTGGTGATCCCAGAATATGGAAGAAATATTCATAAGATGATAGATTACGCTATACAAATAAAAAATAGAAAAAAAAGAAATCGTTGTGCATGGGGTATAATAAAATTAATGACAAGTTCTGTTCATACTAAATTTAACAAGTCAATCTCTTTTTTTCAACATAAACTATGGAATCAATTATTTATTATGTCTAAATACCAATTAGATATTGATACACCTTTTCCTAAACCCAATTCAAAAGAAACCTATAAAATAAGTTTTTTTAATAAAAAAGTAGTATACCCTGAATACTTAACTAATTTTAGATATTATGGAAAAATAATAAGAAATATGATCCATGCAGCAATACGTTGCAAAAATACGCAAAAGAAAGAAGGATTATTTTATGCGATAGCTAATACCATGAAAAAAAATTATTTAAGATGGAATAAAAGTATGGTAGAAGATGACGTTATATTTAAAGATTTAAAAAAACTGTCAAAAGGAAAAATATGTTTGATGAAAAATACAGATCCGTTATTACAATGTTCTCATATTTTGAAATATAAAAAAAGTATTATTAAAAATTAGCTAAATCACTATAATGGGGACTTTTATAATAAAAGGAGGATCTTCTTTAAAAGGAGAAATTAAACCTCAAGGGGCGAAAAATGAATCTTTACAAGTGTTATGTGCTGTATTATTAACTCCAGAAAAATTGAGAATTCAAAATATTCCAGAAATAGGAGATGTTAAATGTTTAATGCAAATTCTTAAAAATTTAGGAGTTTCAATAAAAAAGAACGGAATTGGAGATTATACTTTTCAAGCAAAAAATATAAATATTGAATATTTAAATACGAAAAAATTTCGTGAATATGGAAAATCCATAAGAGGATCAATTATGATTGCTGGGCCTTTACTTGCTAGATTTGGAAAAGTTTGTATTCCAATTCCTGGAGGCGATCGAATAGGTAGACGACGTTTAGATGCTCATTTAACAGGATTAAGATTGTTAGGGAGTAATATTCATTATGATAATGAATCCAAATATTTTGATTTACGCATAATAAATAAAAACAGTTTGACTGGAGAGTATATTTTAATGGAAGAAGCTTCTATTACAGGAACAGCTAATGTCATTATGGCGGCCACTCTGGCTAAAGGAAAAACTACTATTTATAATGCAGCTTGCGAACCTTATATTCAACAGTTGTGCAAATTATTAAATAAAATGGGAGCAAAAATTAAAGGAATAGGATCGAATTTGATTAACATAATTGGAGTAAAAGAATTAGGAGGATGTACCCACACTATACTTCCTGATATGGTTGAAATAGGGAGTTGGATTGGGTTAGCTGCTATTACTTGTTCTGAAATTAGAATTAAAAATGTTAGCTGGAAAAATTTAGGAATCGTTCCTAACACATTTCAGAAAATGGGAATTAAATTGGAAAAAGATAAAGATAACATTTATATTCCATCACAAAAATATTATAAAATTAAAAAATCATTAAATAATGTAATATTAACAATATCTGATGCTCCATGGCCTGGATTAACTCCAGATTTATTAAGTATTTTAACGGTAGTCGCCACTCAAGCTAAAGGAAGTGTTTTAATTCATCAAAAAATGTTTGAAAGCAGATTATTTTTTGTAGATAAACTTATTGAAATGGGAGCTCAAATTATATTATGCGACCCTCATAGGGCTACTGTAATAGGACTAAATCATAAATCACCTTTAAGAGGATCTATATTAAATTCTCCAGATATAAGAGCTGGAATCTCTCTTCTTATAGCTGCTCTTTCTGCTAAAGGAACCAGTATAATTAAAAATATAGAACAAATAGATAGAGGATACGAAAATATAGATCAAAGACTACGTGTTTTAGGGGCAGATATTATAAGAATGAAATGAAATGATCTAAATCGATTTTTTAGCTTTTATTTTGATTTTTAAAAAAAATAAACTAAAAAAATTTTTTTTCTCATTTTAAATTATGAAACAAAAACACAAAAATTCGTAATTTTAATTTGATCAAAATATAATATACGTTTAATGTTCTTTTTTTTAAACAAAAAAATGAAATGCGTTTTTTTTTGTTACATATGAAACATGTGTTTTATTTCAAAATCACATAACTTTATATATATATCATAAATAATATAAATAGATAAATTGAATGAAAAAGATCAGAAAAAAATGAAAAATTATGGAAAAATTTGAATATATAACTAAAAAAGGATTAGAAAAGTTACAAAAAGAAATAGAAAGACTAGAAAATATAGAACGGCCAAAAATATCCATGCAAATAGCGGAAGCTAGAGATAAAGGAGATCTATCAGAAAACGCAGAATATGATGCCATAAAAGAAGCTCAAGGTTTTTTAGAAATGAACATAGCCAAGTTAAAAAAAAAATTATCCAATGCACGTATTATAGATGGATCACAAATTAATAGAACTAGAGTTTCTATTCTTTCTACTGTAAGAGTCAAAAATTTAACCCATGGAGGAGAACAAATATATACTTTAGTTCCAGAGGGAGAAGCAGACTTAAAATCAGGAAAAATATCGATAAATACTCCTATATCAACAGGATTACTTGGAAAACAAGTAGGACAAATAGCTCATATTAAGTTACCTAATAAAATGATACTTGATTATGAAATTTTAGAAATAGCATTTAATGAATAATAATAATATTTTTCAGAAAATAATTAACAATGAAATTTTAGCTTATAAAGTAGCAGAAAATTATGATCATCTAGCTTTTTTAGACATTTATCCTATAAAAATAGGACATACTTTGATCATACCTAAAAAAAGTAATAGAGATAAAATTTTTTCTCTATCGGAAAAAGAATTTATCTCTATTATGTCTTTTACAAGAAAAGTAGCTATAGGTATAGAAAAAGTTATTCCTTGCAATCGTGTGGGGATATTTGTTATGGGATTCGAAATTCCTCATGTACATATTCATTTAATTCCTATGGATAAAGAAAGTGATGGAAATTTCTCCAAAAATAGAATGGTTTTGTCTTCAAAAAAATTTCAAATTTTATCAGAAAAAATAGAAAAATCTATTCAAAAAATATAAACAAAGATTATTTGGAATGATTACAATGAAATAATATTTTTAATCCTTTTATTGTGTGTAATTTATCTTTTATATGAATTTTTTTTGTTAAAGGGGTATATATATGAGAAAGACCTCCGGTCGCAATAACAAAACAATTTGTTTTCAATTCTTGATTAACTCTATTTATTAACCCTTCAACCATGCTTAAACACCCATATATGATTCCACTTTGAATACATGTTTCTGTATATTGTCCTAATACACTAGAAGGTTTTTTTAATTCAATTTGTGATAATTGTGCTGTATTTCCAATTAATGCCATTAAAGAAGTATTAACTCCAGGAGCAATAATAATACCTTTAAGTTTTCCATATTTATCGGTACAAGTTAAACTTAATGCCGTTCCAAAATCTACTACTAAAGTAGTATTTTTGTTTTTGTATAATGTATGGGCAGCAATAGCGTTAGCATATAAATCTGTCCCTAACTGATGAGAATAATGTTTTACAGAAGAAACTGAGTTTCTATCAACAATAATAGGTTTTATTTTATGTATTTTATACAAAGATTGTTCCACAATATTTGTAAGAGGAGGAACTACAGATCCAATAACAATATTTTGTATAAATTTATAAATTATGCCATATTGATTATAGATATTTTTAAATAAAAAAATATATTCATCTAACGATCTATGTGGATTACTATTAATGATCCACGAACAATTACATTCTAAATTAGAATTGTTATCAAATAGGCCAAAACGAAGACTAGAATTTCCAATATTTATTGTTAATAACATGATTCATTTCATTTTTGAATGTTAGAAAAAAAAATGAATTTTATGTAATTTCATACATATCATACATACATAAAATTATATATATGACTAATATTTGTAAAATAAATTTAAAAATCAAAGGAAAAGGAATTCCTATCGTATTATTACATGGATTCATGGAAAGTTTAGAAATATGGAATTATATATATTGTAGTATTTCTAATAAATATAGAGTTCTTTCAATTGATTTTCCAGGTCATGGAAAAAGTATTTTAACATTAAAAGAAAATACAGTTTTTACCATGGAAAAATCTGCAGAAATTGTAAAAAAAATTGTAGAAAAAGAAAATATACAAAAAGCTGTTTTTGTAGGTCATTCTATGGGTGGATATGTTGCTTTAGCTATGGCAGAAAAATATCCAGAAATGTTTTTAGGTTTATGTTTACTACATTCTACAACAGAATCAGATACACTTGAAAAAAAAAAAGGACGCATTCAATCTATTCAATTGGCCATTAATAATTATCCATTATTTATCTCTACAAGCATAAAAAGATTATTTCATCATGAAAAATTTTTTTCTTTACAAAAAGAGATTACTTTTGTAAAAAAAATTTCTTCATATACCTCTATTAATAGCATTATTGCTTTTTCAAAAGGAATGTTCATGCGAAAAAATAGAAAATTTTTGCTAAAAACAACTAAATTTCCAAAATTATATATAGCTGGTTTATACGATTTAATTCTTGATGTAAAAAAAATTTATGAAGAAACTAAATATGGAAATAAAACTTATTTTTTTGCAATTCCTACAGGTCATATGGGGCATATAGAATATCCTAAAGAAGTAATAAAAATATTAGAAAATTTTATAGATTTTTCTATTATTAAAAATTAAGATATAAGTTTATTTTGTTTAATAAAAAAAAATTACGTGAAAAATATTTACATATGAGAAAATCTATTTCTCAAAAGGAAATTATAAAAATGAGTTATGAAATTTTTTTTCAACTAAAAAAAATATTTTTTATATGGGAAAAAACATATTATCACATTTTTTTACCCATACGTGAATATAAAGAAATTGATACATTTATTATTATCAATTTTTTACTAAAAATAGGAAAATGTGTTACTGTTCCATGCTCTAACTTTCATAAGTTATCCATAGAAAATTGTTTATTACATGAAAATACTATTTTAATAAAAAAAAAATATGGAATTCTGGAGCCTATTTCTAAGCATAAATACATTATTTCGATATCTATTGTAGAAGTAATATTTATTCCTTTATTAATATTTGATTCAAGAGGGTACAGAATAGGTTATGGAAAAGGTTTTTATGATAGATTTATTCCTTTATGTGAAAAAAATGCTATTAAAATAGGTTTAAGTTTTTTTTATCCTATAAGAAAAATTAAAGGTATACATAAAAACGATTTATTAATAGATATAGGAGTCACTCCCGATCATATTTTTTTATTTAAAAAATTCAATTCAAAGGAAAACTTTGAAAATATCCCAAGTAATGATAAACATCATAATTAAACTCATAATTACAAATCCATAAATAGTACAACGTTCAATAATTTCTTCATTTATTTTTTTTCTTGTTATCATTTCTATCATGATAAATAATATGTAACCACCATCTAATGATGGGATAGGAAATAAATTTAAAAAAGCTAACCAAATGGATAAAGTAGCAGTTAAAGTCCAAAAAATATCCCAATTCCATTTAGATGGAAATTCTTTAGCTATGGAAAAAAAACTACCTATTTGTTTATAAGCTTTAGTTTCTATATGGAAAACATTTTTCAAAAAAAAGATTTGATTTTTTAAAACATCCCAAGCTTTTTTTATTCCGTAAGGAATACTCTCAAAAAAAGAGTAATTCTTTTTTTCAAAGAAAAAAATTTGATCCAAATCCATAAAATTTTTTAAATAAATTCCTAAAATTCCTTTTGAGTCTAAAAAAATTTCTTTTTGAATAAATTTTCCATTTCTATTAATGGATATTAATATGTTTTCATTTTTATATTTTGATAATAAATCTTTCAATTGATCAGAAAAAAGAACAAATTCAGAATTAATAGCTAATATTTCGTCATTATTTTTTAATCCATATTTTTCGGCTTCAGAATTTTTTATCACATAATTGATTATAGGGGGAACACGAGGTTTAATAAAAAAATTAAGTTTTTTTCTATCAAAAAGAAATTTTTTTTTGCTATTACTTAATGATAATTTTATAATATTTCCCATACGATCTACAGTAATAGAATTACCCAATAGAATTTCTTTAGGAATATCATTGAAATATGGAACATATTTTTCGTTGACGAATAAAATTTTATCTCCATTTTTCAATCCGATTTTCTCTCCTAAAGAATCAACTTCTATTCCATATTTAACATTTTTTGTAGGAAGAGAAGTTTCTCCATATTTAAACAATAAAAAAGTAAAAATAAAAACGGATAATAATATATTAAAAATAATTCCTCCAGAAATGATTAATAGTCTTTTTATCGCTGATTTAGAACGAAACTCCCAATTTTTAGTTTTTTTTTCTGATTCTGATAAAACATTTTTATCATCCATCATCATTCCAGATATTTTAACATATCCCCCTAAAGGTAACCAACCTATTCCATAAATAGTATGTCCTATCTTTTTTTTTAAAATAGAAAACCAAGGATCAAAAAATAAAAAAAATCTCTCAACTCTTACTTTAAAAACTTGAGCTATAATAAAATGACCTAATTCATGAACAATAACCAATATAGAAATGCTAAGTAGCAATTGTATAGATCTAATTAAAATTGATGACATTTCTAAAATTTAAAAAATAAAAAAGATAAATTTAAACCTTTATTACAAAATAAAAATATATTATGAATTTATCTAATCTTAAAAAAGGAGAAAAAGGAATTATTAAGGGATATAAAAATGATAATTTTCCCATAAAATTATTAGAATTAGGAATTTTACCGGGGGTAAAATTCGAAATACTTTTTGTTTCTATTTTTTATGATCCATTGTGTATAAGCTATGATCAATCTTGTTTAGCCTTACGAAAAAAAGAAGCTGAAAATATCATAATAGAACCTATTTAATTAGAATAGAAAATAATGCCAAAAATTAAATTAGCGCTTGTTGGAAATCCAAATGTAGGAAAAACTTCTTTGTTCAATAAATTAACTGGACTCAATCAAAAAGTTGGAAATTATGTAGGAGTTACAGTGGACAAAAAAATAGGATATTTTCATTATGAAAACATATGCTATAAAATTATAGATCTTCCTGGAATTTATAGCATATATCCTTCATCTGAAGATGAAGAAGTAGTTAGCAGATTGCTAAGCAATACAAATGATTTAGATTATCCAGATAAAATCATAATAGTAGCAGATTCCTCGAATATAAAAAAAAGTCTTCTTTTACTTAGACAAGTCCAAGATTTAGGATTTCCTGTTCTTTTTGTATTAAATATGCTTGATGAAGCAAAAAAAAAAGGAGTATTCATCAATGTAGAAGAATTGAAAAGATTTATTGTAACAGAAATTGTATTAATTAACGCAAGAAAAGGAATAGGATTGAATGAAATTAAAAGAAAAATAAAAAAATTAAATCAAAAAACAAAAGAAACCTATTTCTTCAATCCAGAATTACATTATTCTCTTGCAATTAATGATGTGAAAAATAATTACCAAGTAAACACTTATAAGGCTTGGTATTATTTAGCTTATAATAGAAAATTTTTTAAAGAAAAAGAAAATTATTTATTAGATAAAATAAAAAAAAAATATAATATTATACCAAAAAGATTACAGGTAAAGGAAATATTATATAGATATGAAGAAATAGAAAAAATTTTATCAAAAGCAGTTTCGAAATTGATTTCGAACAAAGAAAAAAATTATTTGAAATTTTCAAAAAAAATAGATAATTATTTAATTCTACATCCTTTTTGGGGTTATTTCATTTTTTTATTTTTTTTATTTTTCATTTTTCAATGTATTTTTTTTTGGTCAGAAATTCCTAAACAATTTATAGAGTTTTTTTTTTCTTTTATACAAAAAAAATTAGAAAATATTTATCCTGGTCCTTTAAATAATTTTTTTTTGCAAGGAATATTGCCTGCAATCAGCACCATTATTTCTTTTATTCCACAAATTTTTATTTTACTATTTTTTATTCTTATTATGGAAGAAAGTGGTTACATAAGCAGAGTTATATTTTTAATGGATAAAATTATGCGACCTTTTGGATTAAATGGAAAAAGTGTTGTTCCTCTTATTTCTAGTATAGCTTGCGCGATTCCTGCAATTATGTCAACTAGATATATAGAAAATCCCAGAGATCGTTTAATTACCATTTTAGCGACTCCTTTTATGACTTGTTCTGCAAGATTACCTATTTATACTTTAATTATATCGGTAATTATCCCGGATCAAAAATGGTATTTCATTCAACTAAGAGGAATTGTGCTCATGGCTATGTATATTTTGGGAATTATATCTGCTTTGAGTGTATCAATGATTTTGCATCAATTCTTGAAAAAAAATTATAAAAGTCATCTTATCATGGAAATTCCCACTTATAAAATTCCTATGTTAAAAAACGTTTTAATTACTCTATGGATCAATCTTAAATCGTTTATTATAAATGCGGGAAAAATGATTTTATTAATTAATATATTGATTTGGGTTTTGGGAACTTTTGGTCCTTCTGAAAATTCATCAAGCAGTAATTCGGGAATAAATATACAAAAAAAAGAATTGTCTCATTCTTATTTGGGTCTATTAGGAAAAAAAATGGAACCTGTAATTCATCCATTGGGATTCGATTGGAAAATTGGAATAGGATTGTTATCATCTATTGTAGCAAGAGAAGTTTTTGTGAGTACAATGGCTTCTGTGTACAGCATAGAAGAAAAAGAAATGTACACCAAAACTAAAAAACCGATTTATGATTTCGCAACAGGGATTTCTTTACTATTTTTTTATGCATTTTCTATGCAATGTATGAGCACTTTATCCATACTAAAAAAAGAAACAAAATCTTGTAAGTGGCCAATCATACAATTTTTTTTTATGACTTTACTAGCTTATACAACTTCATTATTAACATATCAAACATTAAAAAAATAAAATGTGTCAATATATTATAATAGGTTTATTTTTTTTATATTCAGTTTTTTGTTTATTGAGTCGATTATTGAATTTTTTTTGTATAAAAGAAAAAAAAAACTTTTATCAAAAAAAATGCAATTGTAAATTATGAAATTTTTATTCATTTTTATTCATTTTTTCAATGGAAGCATATATAGAATCTTTAAATACATCGGATAAAGAAATCCCAACTATTTTCAATTGTTTAGGAAAAATACTCTCTTCTGAAAGACCTGGAACGGTATTGATTTCTAAAAAAAAAGGTTCATCATTGACAATGATATATTCTGCTCTAGATATTCCTGATAAATTTAGAAATTTATATACTTTTTTTGCGATTTTTCGTATTTTATTCTCAATGTTAGGTAATAATTTTGCGGGGGTAATTTCTTTAGATTTTCCAGAATATTTTGATTCAAAATCAAAAAAATCATTTTGACTAATTATTTCTGTTATTGGTAAAACAATAACTTCATTTTTAAATGAAAAAACACCTACTGAAACCTCTTTTCCTTCAAGAAAAGATTCTATAATAATTTCTTCATCTTCTAGAAAAGCTTTTTGCATGGCATCAAACAAATCTTTTTCTTCATAAACTTTACTGATCCCTAAACTAGATCCAGATCTATTAGGTTTTACAAAACAAGGTAGTCCTATTTTTTTTATAATTTTTTTTATACAAAAAGCTTGATTTTTATTTAAAAAAAAAGATTCAGCTGTATTAATTCCAAAATATTTCAACAAAGTTAAACAATACTTTTTATTAAAAGTAACATTAGCGTGATGGAAGTTACATCCTGTATAAGGAATTCTTAATAACTCAAAATAAGCTTGTAATATTCCATCCTCTCCTGGAGTTCCATGTATAGCATTAAATACACAATCAAATTTAATATGTTTCATTCCAAAAACAGTAAAATCTTGTTTATTTATAAAATACTCTTTATTCTTATCATCTTTCATAAACCATTTCTCCTTGAGAATATATATTCGATAAGAATCAAATTCTTTTTTGCATAAGTTTTCATAAACTACTTTTCCGCTTTTCAATGAAATAATAGATTCTTTTGAATATCCGCCCATAATAACAGCTATTTTTTTCATTATTTATTTTTAATTTTATTAGTTTGTTTATTTTTTTCATGAACTATTCAAAATATTTTATAATATTCATCATAAATTTTTTGATTGCCATATTAATTTTATATAAAATTACTCAATTGGCATTGAAATGGGTAGATATTTACACAAAACATGGTTCTTATGTTGTAGTTCCTGATTTGAGAGGTTTTTCTTTACCTCAATCTAGGTCTAGATTAAAAAAACTAGGTCTTAAATACGATATAAATACATCACGTTATGATCCTAATTTTAAAATGAATCAAATTATTTCCTTTTCTCCAGAAGCTGGAGATCATGTAAAAGAAGGAAGACATGTTTATATACAAGTTAATTCTAAATCATCCCAATATATTTTACCTAATATCATAAATAAAAATAAACAAATAGCCATAAAACTGCTTCATGCTAATCATATATCTGTTAAAGAAATCATATATATTAATGAGATGGATAAAGATACCGTTTTAAAAGTTTTATATAAAAATAAATCTATTCAATTTGGATATAGATTTCCATCTAATCAAGATGGAATCACTTTGATCATTGGAAAAGGATATGAAAAAAATAATTTGATTGTTCCTAATGTTATTGGAATGTCATTACATTCGGCAATGTATATTTTAAAAAATCAATTATTTCATATAAATTTTTATTATGATCATGTTATAACAAATCCTTACAAAGACGCAAAAGTATATCGTCAAAAACCTGATCCAGGATCAATTCATGAAAAAAATAAATCTGTTGAACTTTGGTTAACTTCAAAAGAATTGTTCGATCATTTAATTCAAACACAAACAGAAGAAAAAGATTCTAAAAAACAAACAAAAGAAATTCAAACAGAAGAAAAAGATTCTAAAAAACAAACAAAAGAAATTCAAACAGAAGAAAAAATAGAATCAGACTAAATGAAAAAAATTAAAATTATTGCAAAAAAGAATAAAAAAGAAATTCGCATTGATAAGTTTTTGAAAAAAAATATACAAAACATTAGTAGAAATCAAATTCAAAAATTAACTATTTCAGGAAAAGTGATAGTGAATCAACATATTGTAAAAAAAAAAAATTATAAAATAAAACCTTTAGATTTTGTGGAAATAGAAATATCTAATATTAATACATTAGATTGTTTAGAATATAGAAACATTATTGCGGAAAAAATGAATCTTGATATTATACATGAAGATGAAGACATTATTGTAATTAATAAACCTGCAGGAATGGTAGTACATCCTGGATATGGAAATCAAAAAGGGACATTAATTCATGGAATAAAACATCATTTTCAAAAATCAAATTTGAATAATTTTGATTTATACAGAAGTGGATTAGTTCATAGATTAGATAAGGATACATCAGGTTTATTAGTTTTAGCGAAAAATGAACATTCTAAAGAATATTTATTTAAACAGTTTTACTATAAAACAATTAAAAGAGAATATAGAGCTTTAATATGGGGAAATTTGCTTGAAGAAAATGGTATAATAACTGGTTTTATTGGAAGAGATCCTAAAAATAGAAAAAGAATGACTATTTTTAAAAAAAATGAATATAAAAAAGGAAAATATTCTGTAACACATTATAAAGTATTAGAAAGGTTTAAGTATTTAACTTATGTTTCTTGTTCTCTAAAAACAGGAAAAACACATCAAATCAGAGCTCATTTCAAATATTTGGGCCATCCATTATTTCACGACTCTATTTATGGGGGAAATAGGATTTTTATGAAAAAAAAATGTTCAAATCAAAGTATAGAATTTTTTAAAACTTGTTTTAAAATATTACCAAGACAAGCTTTACATGCTATATCTATTTCTTTTATTCATCCAAAAAATGGAACATGTGACTTCTACTGTCCAATTCCTGAAGATTTTAAAATTGTTTTACAAAAATGTAGAAAAACATTTTTATGATTATAATAAAGTTCCATGCAGAAGAAGACAAGATATAGAAAAATATATAATTAATCCAACAACATCTACTAATGTAGCGACAAAAGGAGCTGAAGAGCTAGCGGGATCTCCTCTTAATTTTTTAATGATAAAAGGCAACATTGAACCACTTAATGTTCCCCATAAAACGACTCCAATCAAGGATAAAAATACCGTAATACCTACCAATATCCAATGAGAACCATAATTAAATAAATTGATTTTATGCCAAGCTACTATACGTATAAAACCTGTTAATCCCAAAATGCTACCTAAAAAAAAACCGCAAATAATTTCCCTTCGCATCACAATCCACCAATCTTTTATTTTCACCTCTCCCAAAGACATTGCTTGTATAATTAAACTTGCAGCTTGAGAGCCACTATTCCCTCCACTTGAAACAACTAAAGGAATAAACAAAGCAAGAACTACGGCTTTTTCTATAACACTTGAAAATTGTTGCATTACTGTTGTTGTTAACATTTCTCCTATAAACAATAAAATCAGCCATCCAGCTCTTTTTTTAATAAGTTGATATAAAGGAACATTTAAATAAGATTGATTTAAAGCTTCCATTCCTCCTATCTTTTGAAAGTCTTCTCTATAATTTTCATTTAAAACCCATAAAATATCATCGATAGTTACAATTCCCAATAAAAAATTTTTATCGTCTATAACTGGAAGTGAAATTCTATTACTCATAGAAAACATTCTATTCGCTTTTTCTTCTGTATCTGTAATATTTAAAAATTCAGTATATCGACCATCTATTAATAACTCAGAGACTCTTGTTTTTGGATCTACTAATAAAAATTCTCGTATTTTTATATCGTCTATTAATTTTCCTTTTTGGTTTACTATATATACAATTTCTATAACATCACTATTTTTTACTTCTTTACGAATATAATCTAAAACGTCTTGTACTCTCCAAGTTTCTTGAACTGCGATATAATATGGAATCATCAAACGACCTATACTATTTTTAGGATATCCTAGAGATTCTAAAGTTTTATATTTTTCTTCTGGATTTAAATATTTGATTAAATCTTTTAAAATATTTTTTGGAAGATTTTCTAAAAAATCAACACGATCATCTACCGGTAAATTATTTAATAATTCCATTTTTTTAATAGAAGATAAACCTTGTATTATTTTTTTTTTTATAGAAAAGTCTAATACTTTAAAAGTAGTAATTGCTTTACATCGTTTTAACAAACTAAATATTTTTACAACATCATTAGGATGATGATGAATAATTTTTATTAATCTACTTATAGTTATACGATTTAGAAACTGATCGTTATTTATTAAATAATCTTGTTCCTCATTAAACATTTTTTCTTTTCTTTTTTTTGAAATAATAACATGACTGAATTTATTCGAAAATAAAACAATTTCTATATTGTTATGCATAAAAAAAAATTAAAATATGGAATATAATTTTCGTGAAATAGAAAAACGTTGGCAAATATATTGGAAAAAACATAATATTTTTCATACAAAAGAGGATAAAAGAATAAAAAAATACTATATTTTGAATATGTTTCCTTATCCTTCTGGAACAGGACTTCATGTAGGACATTGTTTAGGTTATATAGCATCAGATGTTTATGCTAGATATAAAAGAGCAGAAGGATATAATGTATTAAATCCCATAGGATTTGATTCCTTTGGCCTTCCTGCAGAACAATACGCTATACAAACAGGAAAACATCCTTACGATACCATTTGTGAAAATTCACGTAGATACAAAAAACAAATGAATAGAATAGGACTTTCTTTTGACTGGAATAGAAAAATATATACTAGTAATCCTAATTATTATCGATGGACTCAATGGATATTTATTCAAATTTTTAATTCTTGGTATGATAAAAACAGTGAACAAGCCAAACCTATAGATTTTTTAATTAAAGAATTTAATAAAAACGGAAATAATTTCATTAACGCGAGCACTACGTTTAATTATAAATTTGATTCGAAAACATGGAATCAATTAAATTTATACGAAAAAGAATCTATTCTTTTAGATTATAGATTAGCATTTTTATGTAATAATATAGTGAATTGGTGTCCAGATTTAGGAACAGTATTAGCCAATGATGAAATAAAAAATGGAAAAAGTGAAAGAGGAGGATATCCAGTTTACAAAAAAAAAATGTTACAATGGCATATAAGAATTTCTTCATATGCAGAAAGACTCATAAAAGGATTAAATTTTATTGATTGTTCTCAATCTTTAAAAAAATTACAATATAATTGGATAGGAAAATCAATAGGCATTTCTATTTTATTAAAAATTATTCATCCTATTGGTAAAATCAATCAAATTGAATTATTTACTTCTTCTCCAGAAATGATGTTTGGGATGACTTTTATCATATTATCAACTGATCATCCTCTTGCAGAGAGAATAAGCATTTTTTCTTTACAACACCATAAAAATGTTTTAACATATCTGACTAAAGAATTTTATATAGATAAAAAAACGAAAAATATTTCTGGAATTTTTACAGGAAATTATGTATTCCATCCTTTTATTAAAAATAAAAAGATCCCCATTTACATTAGTAATTTTTTTACTGTAAATAATCAAACTAAATCTATAATAGGAATACCTGGACATGAAGAAAAAAGTAAAAAATTTGCCAAAAAATTTGGCATAGAAATCATAAAAATTTTAGATTCTAATGAAATATGTATTAATTCTAATTTTTTAAATGGATTTAATCGTAAACAAGCAAAAGAAAAAATCATAAAAATTTTAGTAAATAATAAAATAGGAGAAACTAAAACTAGTTATAAGATTCGTGATGCTATTTTTTCCAGACAACGATATTGGGGAGAACCCATTCCTATTTATTTTAAAAATAAAATTCCCAAAACTATTCCCGTTGAGAAATTACCTATTCTTCTTCCAAAAATAGATAAATTTCATCCTGAAAAAGGAAAATCCCCATTAGTTCTAGCCAAAAATTGGGCTTGGGATGAAAAAAATATGAAGATAGTTCCTAATACTCTTATTGATCATAAACATGTATTTCCTATAGAAACAAGTACAATGCCTAGTTGGGCAGGATCTAGTTGGTATTTTCTTAGATATATGGACGCGCATAATAATCAATTTTTTCTTGATAAAAGAAAAGAAAATTATTGGAAAAATGTTGATTTATATATTGGTGGATCTGAACATAGTACAGGTCATTTGATTTATGCCAGATTTTTTCATAAATTTTTATTGGATAGAGGATGGATAACTACTGAGGAACCTTTCAAAAAAATATTGAATCAAGGAATGATTTTGAGTTATTCTGCTATTATACTGAAAGTGATAGGAGAAAATATCTTTGTATCTTATGGATTAAAAAATAAAAAACACGCATATTCTTCTTTACAAGAAGTATATGTGGATCTATCTTTAATTAAAGATAACAATGAATTAGATATTAACAGGTTTAAAAAATTTAGACCAGAATTTTATTCATCTATTTTTATTTTTGAAAAAGGGTCTTTTCTTTGTAAAAGAAAATTGGAAAAAATGTCAAAATCAAAATATAATGTAATAAATCCTGATGATATTTATGAAAAATATGGATCAGATATATTTCGTGTTTATGAAATGTTTTTAGGACCTATTCATCAATCTAAACCTTGGAACGAAGAAAAAATAAATGGAATAAAAAACTTTATAAATAAATTTTGGTGTTTATTTCATAAAAATAATATTTTTCAAGTCAATGAAAAAAATCCAACATTTCAAGAATTTCAAATTTTACATCGTACTATAAAAAAAATACAAAATAAAATACAATCTTTTTCTTGGAATACATCTATTAGTTTATTAATGATGATGACTAATCAATTAACTGTATTAAAATGTAATAAAAGAAAAATACTAGAGCCTTTGGTTCAATTGCTAGCTCCATTTGCTCCTCATATATCTGAAGAATTATGGTATAAACTGGGAAAAAGAAAATCTATCATATTTTACAATATTCCAGCTTTTAATACAAAATATATAGTAGAAAATGAAATAACATATCCGATTATGTTTAATGGAAAATTAAAATTTTTAGAAAAATTTGATTCGAATACATCAATTGATGAAATCAAAAATAAAATATTGAGTCATCCTAAAACAAAATTTTTTTTGAAAAAAAAGATTTTTAAAAAGTTAATTTTAATCCCTAAAAAAGTAATAAACATTTTATTTAAATAAATTTTTGTTTTAAATGATCTCATATTTTACTATTGCATAGTACAATATTTTAATTCTTATTTTGATAAAATTGAAATTTATAATACATAAAACGTAGATTTGTACTAAATAATGTAGCATTTATTTTTGTATTTTTCATTCTATAGAAATGTGTAAAAACTTTTTTTATGTCAAAAAACCAAAATAAAACTGGTGCATATAGTTTTTTTAATTGTATAGAAAAAAATTTTGATAAAGCTGCACGATTTCTTTCTTCTATTGAAAAAGGTCTTTTAGAACAAATTAAAGCTTGTAATGCTGTATATCGAATGCATTTTCCTGTGAAAATAGGAAAAGAAATTAGAGTCATTGAAGCATATAGAGTTCAACATTCTCATCATAAACTTCCTTGTAAAGGAGGGATTCGATATAGTATTAAAGTGAATCAAGATGAAGTCATGACTTTAGCTGCTTTAATGACCTATAAGTGTGCTATAGTAGATGTTCCTTTTGGAGGGGCTAAAGGTGGTATAAAAATTGATCCACAAACTATATCTACAGATAATATAGAAAAAATAACACGACGTTATACCTCTGAATTGATTAAAAAAAATTTCATTGGACCAGGAATAGATGTTCCAGCTCCTGATTATGGAACTGGAGAGAGAGAAATGAGTTGGATTTTTGATACTTTTTTATCACTTCGTTCTGGAGACGTAGACGCATTGGCTTGTGTTACAGGTAAACCCGTTTCTCAAGGAGGAGTAAGAGGAAGAAAAGAAGCTACAGGATTAGGGGTTTTTTATGGAATAAGAGAATTGTGTCATGTCAAAGAGGATATGTATTCTGTTGGTCTTGATGTAGGATTAGTGGGTAAAAAAATTATTATACAAGGCCTAGGAAATGTAGGATATCACGCTGCCACTTTTTTTCATGAATCAGGTGCTATTATCATAGCTTTAGCAGAACGGGAAGGAGCAATTTATAACGAAAAAGGATTAAATGTATCCAAAGTTTTTTCACATTTAAAAAACACTGGATCCATATTAAATTTTCCAGAATCAAAAAATATAGAGAATACAGAAAAGGCTTTAGAATTAGAATGTGATATATTAATACCAGCAGCTTTAGAAAATGTAATCCATAAAAATAATGCAAATCGTATTAAGGCTAAAATTATTGGTGAAGCAGCAAATGGCCCTATCACTCCTGAAGCTGATGAAATATTAGAGAAAAAAGGAGTAATTATTGTTCCTGATATTTATTTGAATGCAGGAGGAGTTACTGTTTCTTATTTTGAATGGTTGAAAAATTTAAGTCATGTCCGTTATGGACGGATGGAAAAAAAATTTAGCGAAAACATGAATGCAGAATTGTTGCAAGTTATAGAAACGATATGCAATAAAAAAATTTCAACAGAAGAAAAAAAAATTATTTTAAGAGGACCAAGAGAAATAGATTTAGTTCGTAGCGGATTAGAAGATACAATGATCAATGGATTCCACAAAATTCGTGATTTAAAAAAATCATCAAAAATAGAAAACATGCGTACTGCAGCATTTGTATTAGCTATAAATAAAATTATAGATTCTTATGAAAAACTAGGAATTTTTCCATAATATACTTTATTCTGAAAAAACGATAAAAATATATTTTTCATGAAGTACAAAAGATCATTATTGAAATTAAGTGGAGAATCTCTTATGGGAGAGAACGAATTTGGACTTCATTCTCCTCGTCTTCAACAATATGCTGAAGAAGTAAAAAAAGTAGTAGATATGGGAGCTCAAGTCGCTATAGTAATTGGAGGGGGGAATATATTTAGAGGTTTTTCTAGAATCAAAGAAAAAGCTATAAATCGGATCGAAGGAGATTATATGGGAATGTTAGCTACCGTTATTAACGGAATAGCCTTTCAATCGTATTTAGAAAATGTAGGAATATGTACCTATATTCAAACAGCTATTAGAATGGATGAAATTGCAGAACCTTTTGGAAAAGATAGAGCGATCCATCACCTTGAAAAAGGTAGAGTTGTAATATTTGTAGCAGGATTAGGAAATCCTTATTTCACAACAGATACAGCTGCAGTTTTACGTGCAATAGAAATAAAAGCTGATGTATTATTAAAAGGAACTAGAGTAGATGGAATCTACACAACGGATCCAGAAAAAGATAAATATGCTAAAAAATTTAAAAACATATCTTTTGATATGGCATATAAAATGAGAATTAAAGTAATGGATCAAACAGCTTTTATTTTAGGAAATGAAAATGATTTACCAATTATTATTTTTGATATTAACAGAAAAGGAAATTTTAAAAAAGTAATTTCTGGAGAAGAAATAGGAACTATGGTTTCTAAAAAAAAATAAAATTATGGATGAATTAAACGATATTTTTTTCTCTTGTAAAAAAGATATGGAAAAAATTTTGAAACAACTGAAAAAAGAAATTCATCGTGTTAGATTAGGCAGTAAATCTGTGTCTTCTTTTTTAGAAAAAATAAAAATAAAATGTTATGGAACTTTTTTTCCACTTATAGAAGTGGCCAATATTTCTATTATAGATAATATGAATATATCTATTCATCCTTGGGATCGTTCTATTATTTCAGATATAGACAAAGCTATTATTGATGCTAATTTAGGTTTTATGCCCACAAATAAAGGAGATTCTATTCATATACATTTGCCTGTAATTACAGAAGAAAATAGAAAAAATTTCATGAAAAAAATTAAGTTGCAAACAGAACATGCTAAAGTATTTGTGAGAAAAATTAGAAAAAAAAATAATCAACATATAAAAAAATTAAAAATATCAGAAGATGTTTCTAAAATCGGAGAAAATCGTATACAAAAAATAACGAATGAATACATACAAAAAATAGAAAATTTTTTTCTTCATAAAGAGAAAGAAATACTGAAAATATAAAATGGTAAAAAAATATTCAGTAAAAGAATTACTAAATAAAGAGAAATTATTCATAAATAAAAAAGTATTGGTTGAAGGATGGATCCGTTCTTTTCGTTATTCTATTTTCATCACTTTGAATGATGGATCTACAGTTAAAAACTTACAAATTATTTTATCCAATAAATTAGAAAAAAAAATTATAAAAAAAATAACAATTGGAAGTTCAATTAGAGTTATAGGAATAGTAAAAAAAAGTATTGGGACAAAACAATGTATTGAACTCCAATCTTTAGATATAATTATATATGAATCAATAAATACAGAAATTCTTCAAAAGTCAATCTTACAACCTAAAAAGCACAGTTTGGAAAAACTTCGTGAACAAGCTCATTTACGTTTTAGAACAAACATTTTTAGTTGCATTATGCGAATTCGTCATCATATAGCCTTTTGTATCCATAAATATTTTCATGAACATGGTTTTTTTTATCTTCATACTCCAATTATTACTACTTCAAATTGTGAGGGAACTGGAAAAATGTTTCAAATTACAACCATGGATTTTAAAAGTAAAACAATAGATTATAAAAAAGATTTTTTTAAATGTAAAACTTATCTAAGTGTATCTGGACAATTAGAAGCGGAAACCGCTTCTTTAGGATTAGGAAGAGTGTATACTTTTGGTCCTGTGTTTAGAGCAGAAAATTCCAATACTTCACGACATTTATCGGAATTTTGGATGATTGAACCAGAAATTGCTTTTTATCATCTAGAAGAAAATATCAATTTGGCTGAAGATTTTTTAAAGTTTATTATCAAATACATTGTTGAAAATAGCATGGAAGATTTAGTTTTTTTAAATCAATATTTGGAAAAATATAATCGAAAAAAAGACAATTTCCTTTTAGAAAAATTAGAACTTATCTTAAAATTTCCATTTAAAAAAATTAGTTATACAGAAGCTGTAAAAATTCTTGATCAAGAAGAAAAGGAAAAAAATATAAAATTTTTACATCCAATTATTTGGGGAATGGATTTACAATCAGAACATGAACAATATTTAGTAGATAAATATTTTAAAATTCCTGTAATTATATTTGATTATCCTTGTAACATTAAAGCTTTTTATATGCGTATGAATGATGATGGAAAAACTGTTAGAGCTATGGATATTTTATTTCCTGAAATAGGAGAAATTATTGGAGGATCTCAAAGAGAAGAACGTTATGATATATTATTACAACGGATGAAAGATACAAATACTGATCAAAACAAACTTTGGTGGTATTTAGATACACGTCGTTTTGGTTCTGTTCCTCATAGTGGTTTTGGGTTGGGTTTTGATCGTTTAGTTCAATTTATTACAGGAATGAATAATATTCGTGACGTGATCCCATTTCCAAGAACTCCAAACCACGCAGAATTTTAAAAAACATGTTAAAACAACAATTATTGCAAAAAGGACAACATAAACTTTCTCCACAACAAATAAGATTAATGAAATTAGTTCAATTATCTACTTTAGATTTTGAACAAAAAGTTCAACAAGAATTGGAAGAAAATCCGGCTTTAGAAGAAGAAAATTATTCGGAATTAGAAGAGAATTCAGATATATTAGAAAATGAGATCAATATCACAGAAGATCAAAATCAATCTGTAGATACATCACCTGAAATAAATGATGAAATAGAAGATGTTCAAATCAATAATCAAAATTATACTATGAAAAAGTATATTCCTATTATTTCTGGAATTTCTTTTCAAGAATATTTAAAAAATCAATTGCATACATTTCGTTTAAATGAAAAAGATTTATTAATTGCTGATTTTATATTAGGAAATATAGATGACGATGGTTATATTAGAAGAAAAATTCCATCTATAGCGGATGATATTTTTCTGATACTTGGGATGTCTGTTTCGACAGAAATAATAGAAAAATTACTTATAAATTACATACAAAAATTAGATCCTATAGGTGTAGGATCCAGAAATCTACAGGAATGTTTACTGATTCAATTAGAGAAAAAAAAAATCACTCAAGAAATTTTTTTATCAAAAAAAATTATACAAAATCATTTTGAATTTTTTGTAAAAAAACATTATCATAAATTGCAGAAAAGGTTGGGTGTTACAAAGAAAAATCTACGAAAAGCTATTGATCAAATCAAAAAATTAAATCCTAAACCAGGTAAAATTTATTCAGATAATACTAAAAATTTCGATCATATTATTCCGGATTTCGATATTTATATTTCAGATGAAAAATTAGAACTTTCTCTAAATCATAGAAATATTCCAGAATTAAAAGTATCATCTTTATATTTAGATATGTTAAAATCCTATAAATCAGTAAAAAATATAAAAAAAAATGAAAAAACAATTGTTTTTTTAAAACAAAAAATTGATTCAGCAAAATGGTTTGTAGATGCCATTAAGCAACGTCAAAATACGTTGATGATCACAATGAATGCTATTATGGATTATCAAAAAGAATATTTTCTAACTGGAGATCCAGTTAAAATAAAACCTATGATTTTAAAAAATATTTCCCAAAAAATTGGAGTTGGGGTTTCCACTGTTTCACGTGTAGCTAACAGTAAATATGTTAATACACCATATGGAACTTTTCTAATAAAAAGTTTTTTTTCTGAGAAGATGATAAACCAAGAAGGAGAAGAAATCTCCTCCATTGAAATAAAAAAACTTTTAAAAGAATCAATAGATAAAGAAAATAAAAAAAAACCTCTTACCGATGAAAAATTATCCAAAATACTCAAAAAAAAAGGTTATTTAGTAGCTAGAAGAACTGTTTCAAAATATAGAAATCAAATGCATATTCCTGTTGCAAGGATGCGAAAAAATTTATGATTTATTTATAATTACAGTTTTCCAATTCGAAAATTCTTTTATAGATAAAGATGATAATTCTCTACCATATCCAGATTTCTTTACACCTCCAAAAGGAAAACGTGGGTCTGATTTTACTATTTCATTAATAAAAACCATACCAGTATCTATTTTTTTTGATATTTCTTCTGCTTTTTCTAAATCTTTCGTCCAAATAGAAGCTCCTAGTCCGTATAAAGTATCATTGATAATATCAGGAATTATTTTTTCTTGGGAAAAAGAAAAAATAATTCCTATTGGACCAAATATTTCTTCTTTCTTTACTATACAATTATCATATTCTACCCTTAATAAAGAAGGAGAAAAAAAATTACCATCTTTGGTTATTTCTAAACATATTTTTCCTCCATTTATAATAATATCCTTGTATTGCTGATACAATTTTTCGGATAAATCATAACGAGAAATATAACCTATTTTAGTTGATTCATCATATAAATTTCCTCTTTGATATGTTTTCATTTCTTGTATAACTGCATCTATAAAATCATCTATTATAGTTTTGTCTACAATAAATCTTTTTGCAGAAATACATGTTTGACCTGTGTTATTTAATCTAGATTCTGTAGCTAATTTTGCTATTTTTTCTATATTTTCCACATCTTTCATTACTACAAAAGCGTCATTTCCTCCTAATTCTAAAATAGATTTTTTAATGTATTTTCCAGATAATGATCCTATAATGCTTCCAATTAAAGCACTTCCTGTAAAAGTCACTCCTTGTATGACAGGATGAGCTATAACAGGTTCTATTTTATTAACATCTATTAATAAAATTTGAAAAACTCCTTTAGGAAAACCAGATTCTAAAAATATTTTTTCTAAAATAAGAGAAGATCCTGTTGTATTAAAAGCTGGCTTAATGAGAATTACATTTCCCAATAACAAATTGGGAATAGTTGACCTGATCGTTTGCCAAATAGGATAATTCCAAGGCATAATTCCTAGTATAGCGCCTAAAGATTCAAATTTTACATAAGAAAATTCATATTCGGTATGAATTTTTTTCATAAAAATAGATTCTTTTAATTCACAATAATGTTTACACAAATCAATACTTTTATTGACTTCTGCATAAGATTGAGTAATAGGCTTTCCCATTTCTTGAGTAATGGAGTAAGCTATAATGTCTATAGATTTTTGCATACAAAAATATAGTTTCATTAAACATTGAACTTTATAATTAAAGGAAAAATTTTTCCATTTCATGTATGCATGATGAGCTTCAGACAATTTGATATTAATATCTTTATTAGATAATAAATAATAAGTTTTTAATACATTATCATCTACAGGATTAATAGTTTGAAACATCTCATTTTTTTTTTAAATTCGTCCATTCAAGCTAACAGAAATTTTTGCATTAAAAGCTATGGCGTAAAATTTTATTTTTTTTAAAAATAAAAGCATCCCATTAGCTCTAATAGGAGATAAAAAAGTTTGAAATCCGATTTCATAAATAAAATTAACATTAGAAGAAATAATTTCAAAAGGAAATAATCCTGAATATACTCGAATCATAAGAGCGGCCATTCCTTTAGGTAATAATGCGTCACTATCTGCTTCAAAAAAAATACGTGATCCATTAAATTTAGCTTCTAACCAAACTTTGGATTGACACCCATGAATTAATTTATCTTTAGATCTAAATTCAGGTGATTTTTTAGATAATTTTTTTCCTAAATCTATCAAATATTCATATTTTTCCTCCCAATTTTTAAGAATTTTAAATTCCTTTTTTATGATTTCTTCTTTTTTATGTAAAGTCATTTCCAAATTTTTATATCAACAATGAAAATATACATTTTTCTTATTTTTTTAATTTGAGTCTAGCCATTTTCGCTGCTTTTGTCATATTGTGAAGTGATATCAATACTTCCTTCCATTTCCTAGTTTTTAGACCACAATCTGGATTGACCCAAATATTTTTGATAGGTAATTTTTTTGAAGCTTTTTCTATTAAGTAAAATATCTCTTTTATAGTAGGAATTCTTGGAGAATGAATATCATATACACCTGGCCCTATTTCATTAGGATAAGAAAAAACTGAAAAGGCTTTTAATAACTCCATTTTAGATCTAGAAGTCTCCATAGTAATAACGTCTGCATCCATATCTGCTATATATTCAAATATATCGTTAAATTCACTATAACACATATGTGTGTGTATTTGAGTTTCATCTTTCACTCCGCTTGAAGAAATACGAAAAGCTTTAATAGACCAGTCAAAATAAGATTTCCAATTCTTTTTTTTCAAAGGTAATCCTTCTCTTAGGGCAGGTTCATCGATTTGAATAATTTGAATTCCAGATTTTTCTAAGGACAAAACTTCTTTTCGAATAGACCAAGCTATTTGGTAAGCCGTATGAGAAATAGGTTGATCATTTCTAACAAAAGACCATTGTAAAATGGTAACAGGACCAGTTAGCATCCCTTTCATTAATTTTTTTGTTTGAGATTGAGCAAAACATATCCATTCAACAGTCATATTGTCAAGACGATCTACATCTCCATAAATAACAGGAGGTTTAACACAACGGCTTCCATAACTTTGTACCCATCCATTATCAGTAGAAAGAATTCCTTTTAGTTTTTCTGAAAAATATTCCACCATATCAGTTCTTTCAAATTCACCATGAACTAACACATCTAAATCTATTTCTTCTTGCTTTTTAATAACATCTACAATAAAATTTTTAATTTTATTATCATATTCTTCTTGACTTAGTTCTTTTTTTCGAAATTTATTTCGCAAATTACGTATTTCTTTTGTTTGAGGAAAAGATCCTATAGTAGTAGTAGGAAATAAAGGAAGATGGAATTTTTCTTTTTGTTTTTTTTGTCTAATATAAAAATGATTATCTCTTTGTACATCTTTATCTGTTATTGTTATATTTTTAACTCTTTCCTTTATTTTATGATCACAAAAAACAGAAGAGTTAATAGATAAAATACTTTTATTTCCTTTGACTATTTTTTCTAAATCATTCAATTCATAAATTTTTTGTTTTGCGAAAGACATTCTGTTTTTTATATCTATATGAATAGAATGCTCATATTCTAGATCTATAGGAACATGCAAAAGAGAACAATTAGGTGCAATCATAATTCTATCTTCTCCTATAAATTCTATTGCTTTTTCTATCTTTTGAATAGAATTAAGATAATTGTTTTTCCATATATTTCTTCCATCGATAAGGCCCAAAGACAAAATCATTTTTGATTCTCTTGAAAAAAAAGAAAGTATTTTTTCCAATTGATCTGAATCTTCTACTAAATCTATATGTAAAGCTTTAACAGATATATTTTGAAAAAGAGATATATTTTCTGATATACCATCAAAATAAGAAGTTAACATAATATTAATTCCAGAACAAAATTTAGATATTTCATCATAAGCATATTTAAAAACTTCTTTCTCTTTTTCAGACATATCTAAAACTAAAATAGGTTCATCTAATTGAATCCAATTCACTCCTTCGTTTTTTAGTTTTTTAATGATTTTTATATAAATAGGAATAATATTTTCTACCAAATCCATCCTATTAAAGGATTTTTCTTTTTCTTTTCCTAAAAATAAATAAGATATAGGTCCAATGAATACAGGTTTAATTTTTTTGTAAGATTTCAATATTTTTTTAGATTCCTCTAATTCATCAAAAATTTTATTCGAAAAAATAGAAAATTTTTGATTTTTATCAAACTCTGGAACAATATAATGATAATTAGTATTAAACCATTTTGTCATTTCCATAGCTTTAATATCCCATTCATTTTTTTGAAATCCTCTAGCCATAGAAAAATACAGATCAATATTATTATGAATTATTGGAATAGAAAGATAAGATTCTGAAATAACGCCTAATAATAATGACATATCTAGAACATGATCATAAAAGCTAAAATCATTGCATGGAATTAAATCTAGATCAGCATTTTCTTGCGTTTTCCAATTTTCCATTCTTATTTTTTTTCCCACTTCAAACAAAGCATTAGAATCTATTTTGTTTGACCAATAAGCTTCACAAGCTTTTTTTAACTCTCTTCGTATCCCTATGCGAGGATAACCCAAATTATGTTTCAGCATAAAAACTTTTTATTATTTAAATTTTGTTTCCATTCATACATCTCATACATCATATCCATACATACAATAATATACTATGTAATATGATAAATAAAAATTAACTAAATATCCGATATTTGATATAAATATTCCAAAATTTTTTTGTCTAGAACAGAGAAATTTTTATTTCTTCTATTCATCACAATTTCAGCTGTTTCACAAACTTTATTTAAAGGAATTCTTTTTTTACTTTGAATTCCTCCCAAAAAGAAAGAAGGAATATATCTAGGAGGAAATCCATATCCAAAAATATTATCACTAACACCTACGATCGTCGCTGTATTAAATTGAGTATTTATTGCTGATTTTGAATGATCTCCCATTATTACCCCAAAAAATTGCAAATTAGTAGAACTAAAAATTTTTTTTTCATAATTCCAAACTGTTACTTTTTTATAATCATTTCTTAAATTAGATATATTAGTTCCAGCTCCTAAATTACACCACTCTCCCAAAATAGAATTTCCTAAAAATCCATCATGAACCTTATTGGAATAAGAAAAAATCACAGAATTAAAAATTTCTCCTCCTATTTTACAAAAAGGGGCTATAGTTGTTCCTCCATATATTTTTGATCCTACATTCAGGATAGCGTTTTTTCCAATTGATACGGGGCCCCTGATGACGGATCCTTCCATAATTAAAACTCCTTTTTCAATATATATAGGCCCATATTGGGCATTTAATACAATATTATTTGCTTTTATATCTTCTTCTAAAAATATTTTATCCTTACAAATAACATGATTGTTTCCCAACAAAGAAAAAGATTTTTTACCCTTTGTAAAAAATATAAAATCTTTTTTTAAGACCGTTTCATTATTTATAAATATATCCCATGGATATTGAATATGAATAATTTGTTTTACACAATATGTTTTTTTATATTTTTTTGAAAATAAAGAAAGAATATTTTCTTCTTCCAAAGAAAAATTCTTTTTTATAGCAATCATTTTTTCTTTAAAAAAAATGGTCTCGTTTTCTTTTAAAAAAGAAAGAATTTGAATTAATTCTTCATTAGGAAGAAATGAAGAATTAATTAACAATATATTTTCAAAAAATGAATACTCTTTTTTTGAAAATTTATCCGATAGAAATGGTTGTGTAATAACACAATCCACATTTTTTCCAATATATTTTTCCCATCTTTCTTTTATTGAAAACAATCCCAATCTGATTTCTGAGACAGGTCTAGTAAGTGTTATCGGAAATAATTTATTCCATTCTATTCCATCATATAATATAAAATTCATATGAATTTATAATTTTTTATATTTTTCATATTTTTTCTTAAATTTCTCTGCGGGACCTGTTTTTCCTAGGAACCTTTTTTCTCCGGTAAAAAAGGGATGTGAATAACTAGATATTTCCATTTTGTATAATGGATAATTATTTCCATCTATATGAATAGAATCTTTTGTTATGACTGTTGATTTACAAATAATCATGTTTTCATTATTAATATCTTTAAAAACAACAGGTCTATAATTTTCTGGATGTATTTTTTTTTTCATATTTATTTTTTTTGTTTGGAAAACGGTAAATCATTCCATTAATATTCATTCCAGCACCTAAGGAAGCCATGAGAATGATATCTCCAGGTTTAATCTCATGAGGCGGCATTTCTCCTTTCAGAATTAAATCTAATAAAGTAGGTACAGTAGCAACAGAAGAATTTCCAAATTTTTGTATTGTCATTGGCATAATTTTCGACAAAAAATCTTTATTAAAAGATGTATAATTATATAATTTCAACAATCTTTTTAAAATAGCATAATCCATTTTAGCATTAGCTTGATGAATAAGAATTTTTTTAATATCCTTAAGATGTAAATTAGCATGATCAAGTATATTTTTTAGCATATTTGGAACTTCTGTTAATGCATATTCATAAATTCTCCTCCCATTCATTCTAATATTCATCATTGATTTTTTATAATTAGGATTTAAAGAAGGACCATTTGTTAAATAATATAATTCTTCATTATTATTACATTGAGTATCATAATGAATAATTCCATGTTTTTCGTCTTCTAAATATTCTATAGCAGATAAAACAGCCGCTCCTGCTCCATCGGAAAAAATCATGGAATTTCTATCATGCGGATCTATAACTTTAGATAAAGTTTCAGAACTGGTAATCAATATGTTTTTAGCATGTTTAGATCGCAAAAGTTGATCGGCAAGAATCATTCCTTCTATCCATCCTGTACAACCAAAAATCATATCATATGGTCTACATTTTTTATTTTGTATTTTAAGTTTATTTTTTACTTTAGCCGCTATAGATGGCATAAAATCAGACTGATAAGAAATAGGATGAATATCTCCATAATTGTGAGCCGATATGATATAATCTATATCCTCTTGATAAATTTTAGAATTTTTTAAAGCTCTTTTTGCTGCAATAGTCGCAATATCAGAATTAAATAATCCTTTATTTATATATCTCCTTTCCTCTATTTCTGTAATTTTTTTAAATTTATTAATAATTTTTTCATTGGATTTTTCAATTTTTGATCCTTTTTTGTCGTAAAATTTATGTTTCAAAAAATGATCTTTTTTTATAATTTTTTTTGGTAAATAATGACCTGTTCCTGTAATGATTGATCGAATCATTTATTGATTTAATAAATTTAATGAAAAAGTAAAAAATAAAATTTTTAATTAAAAATAATGAAAAACCATTTTTTATTCATATTTTTCTGAATTTTAAAGTAAATTCTAAAAATGAAAAAAGATTCTGATTCTCTTTATTCTAAAGAAAAAAAATTGAAAAACATGTTTGATCATATTGCTCATAAATACGATTTAATCAATCGCATATTATCTTTTGGAATAGATTTGATATGGAGAAAAAAAACAATTCATTTATTATGCAAATTTAACAAAAAAAAAGTTCAAAAAATACTAGATTTAGCTACTGGAACTGGAGATATAGCTATTCTATTAGCTAATAAGTTTAAACACGCTTTTATTACGGGATTAGATCCATCTGATAAAATGATAAAAATAGCTAAACAAAAAATAAAAAATAATTTCTTTGAAAAAAGAGTTCAAATCATTCAAGGATATTCGCAAAACATTCCGTTTCAAAATGAAACTTTTGATATAGTTACCATCGCTTTTGGAATAAGAAATTTTCAATACATTCATGATTCTGTTAGAGAAATATACAGAATATTAAAACCTTCAGGAATTTTAGTAATTTTAGAATTTTCTAAACCTTCTAACTATTGGATAAAAAAAATTTATTATTTTTATTTTCACTTAGTAAAAAAAATAGGGAATTTTATATCTAAAAATCATTTTGCTTACAATTATTTGAAGGAATCTATATTGTCTTTTCCCTATTGCAACAGAAAAATGAATAAACTTTTAAAATATCATAAATTTGATACAATTCACATACAAAAACTAACATTTGGAATTGTTTCTCTTTACTTTTTTAAAAAAAAAAATGATAAAATTCATTTTTACAATATTTAAAACTAAAATATTTTTTCATAATGATCAAGTATTTATCTGGATATTTTACATCTACTTTTCTTAAAAGAAGAATTAAAAATATAGAGTTTTTTATGCGTTATCCAATAGAAATACAAAATCAATTAATCAATCAATTAATATTGTATGCAAAAAATACAGAATTCGGAAAAAAATATGGATTTTGTGACATCAAAAAATATAAGCAATTCTCAGAAAGAATTCCTATATGTAAATATACTGATTTACAAAATGTTATAAATAGAATTCGTAAAGGAGAAAAAAATGTATTATGGCCAGGAGAAGTCAAATGGTTTGCCAAATCCTCTGGAACTACTAACGAAAGAAGTAAATACATTCCTGTAACCAAATTATCAATGAATGCATGTCATTATAAAGCAGGAAAAGATATGTTATCCATTTATATTCATAATCATCCCAAAACAAAAATTTTTTTTGGAAAAGCCGTTCGTTTAGGAGGAAGTTACGAACTGCATAGAAAATATAATACATTTTATGGAGATTTATCTTCCATTTTAATTCAAAATATGCCTTTTTGGGTTGAAAATATTTGTGTTCCTAGAAAAAAAATAGCTTTAATGAGTGAATGGGAGAAAAAATTAGAAAACATAGTGAAAGAAACAGGAATAAAAGATGTTAGAATTTTATTAGGTGTTTGTTCTTGGTTATTGATTTTTTTAAACAAATTATTGAAAAAATTTGAAAAAAAAAAAATCGATGAAATATGGCCTAATATAGAGGTTATTTTTCATGGAGGAGTAAGTTTAAAACCTTATATTTATCAATATAAAAAATTATTTGATAAATCTATAAACTACTATGATGTATACAGTGCTTCAGAAGGTTTTTTCGCCATACAAGATCAACAAAATGTTGAAGATCTTCTGTTATTATTAAATCATGGTATATTTTATGAATTTATTCCTACAGAAGAAATAGATAATGCTGATCCTAAAATATTTTCTATTGAACAAGTAAAATTGAACAAAAATTATGCCCTTGTTATTTCTACTAATGCAGGATTATGGAGATATATAGTTGGAGATACTGTAAGATTTACTAGTTTATCTCCATATCGAATTTCCATTTCAGGAAGAACCACTCATTACATAAATTCTTTTGGGGAAGAATTAATTGTAGAAAATGCAGAAAAAGCTTTAAATAAAGCTTGCATGAAAACAAATTCTATGATTCATGAATATACTGCAGGACCTGTATATATGAATAAAGAAAATTCTGGAGCTCATGAATGGATTATAGAATTTAAAAAACGTCCAAAAAATTTATGTGACTTTAGAAATATTTTGGATCATGAATTAAAATCTTTGAATTCAGACTATGAAGTTAAACGATATAAAAATATGATTTTGGGTCCTCCTATTATATATGTAGCCAGAAATGGTTTATTTTATGATTGGTTAAAAAAAAATAAAAAATTAGGAGGACAAAATAAAATTCCTCGTTTATCCAATGATAGAAGATATATAAACTCTATTTTGGATATGGAAAAAAATAAAGACTAGTTTCAAAAAAATATTTTTAACTTTATTATTATGACAGTAGAAAAGAAAAAAGAAATATTTAAAACTTATGGAAGTTCTGTTTACGATACAGGATCATCTAAAGCTCAGGTTGCTTTATTTACTTATAGGATCAATCATTTAAACAATCATCTCAAAAACAATAAAAAGGATTTTAACACAGAAAGAGCTTTGGTAAAAATGGTGGGGAAAAGAAAAAAATTGCTAAAATATATAGAAAAGCATGATATTGATAGTTACAAAAATATAATTCAACATTTAGGATTAAGAAAATAAATATAATGAATATATTTCTTTACTGTCCTGTAACTACATACACTTACTAACTTAACTAAACTATAACTATATAAACTACAACTACTATATAATAGAAAATAAAAATATGCCAGATATAGTAAAAGAAACCATACATATGAAAGATGGTCGTACTATTATTATAGAAACAGGAAGATTAGCAAAACAAGCCGATGGATCAGTTATAGTACGTGTCAAAAATACAATGCTTTTGGCTACTGTGGTCGTTTCCAATGAAAAAAAAAACGAAACAAATTTTTTGCCTTTAACAGTGGATTATAGAGAAAAATATTCTGCAGGAGGTAAAATTCCTGGAGGGTTTATAAAAAGAGAAGGAAGACCTTCTGATGAAGAAATTTTGACAATGAGATTAGTTGATCGTGTTTTAAGGCCAACATTTCCAGATTGTTTTAATAGAGAAATACAAATTATGATTTCGTTACTTTCATATGACAAAACGGTTTTACCAGATGGTCTAGCTGGATTGGCCGCGTCAACAGCTTTATCAATAGCAGGAATTCCTTTTGATGGACCGATATCAGAAGTACGTATTATACGTTTAAACGGAAAATTTATTATTAATCCTAGTTTAGATCAGTTAAAAGAAGCGGATATAGATTTGATAGTAGGAGCTTCCAATCATTCTATTATTATGATAGAAGGAGAAATGAAAGAAATAAAAGAAAATGAATTTTTAGAAACAATAATTACAGCTCATCAAGCTATAAAACCACAAATAGAAGCTCAAATTCGTTTGGTTGATAAATTATCGAAAAATCGTATAATTTTCGTTGAAAATAAAGAATCAATAAATTCTTATCAAGAAAATAAAATATTAAAAAAAGAACTTTTCATATTTTCATATGAAAAAATTGAAAAAATTTATAAAAATTTTTTAAATAAAAAAACTAGATCTATTCAAGAAAAGATTGTATTAAATGATTTTAAAAAAAAGTTTTTAACAGAAGAAAAAATAGAGGAAAAAAAAGTTATTATTGACCATTTTTTTGAGGAAATTATAAAAAAAATAACTAGAAATTTAATTTTAAAGAAAGGAGTCCGATTGGATGGGAGAAATAATAAAGAAATACGTACAATATCTAGTTTCGTTGATTACTTACCTGGAGTACATGGTTCTGCATTATTTTCAAGAGGAGAAACTCAGTCTTTAACTACCGTCACGTTAGGATCGTCATTAGATGCAAATAGGATTGATAATGTTATTATGGAAAATCAGGAGAAATTTTATTTACATTATAATTTTCCACCTTTTTCTACAGGAGAAATTCGTTCTATTAGAGGAGTTTCTAGACGTGAAGTGGGGCATGGAAATTTAGCTCAACGTGCATTGAAAAATATTATACCTAATAATCCATATACCATTCGTGTTGTTTCGGATATTCTAGAATCTAATGGATCGTCTTCTATGGCTACAGTTTGCGCGGCTAGTTTAGCATTAATGGATGCTGGAATCCCTATAAAAAATCCTGTTTCCGGAATTGCTATGGGATTGTTTATGGAAAAAGAAAAAAAAGTAATCGTATCAGATATAATGGGAGAAGAAGATCATTTTGGAGATTTAGATTTCAAAATAACAGGAACTAAATTTGGAATGACAGCTTGTCAAATGGATGTAAAAAAAATGCAAGGAGTAACATACGATCTTTTGAATCAGATTTTAATGCAAGCTTTAGAAGGTCGTCTTTTTATTTTAAAAAAAATGTTAGAAACTTTACCTAAATATAGGAAAAAAATGAAGCCTAATACTCCAAAAATATATACTTTTAATATTCCTAAAGATTTTATAGGTTTAGTTATAGGCCCTGGTGGAAAAGTTATTCAAGAGATACAATCATATACAAATACAAATATCTTAATTGAAGAAAAAGGAGACTTGGGTTACATTGAGATCATCGGAAAAGATGATGAAAAAATAGAGAAAGCTATTAACAGAATTAAAAAAATTGCTTTTGTCCCTGAATTAGGAAAAGTTTATAAAGCAAAAGTAAAATCTATAAAAGATTTTGGTGCTTTTGTGGAAATTTCTAAAGGGGTAGAAGGGTTGTTGCATATTTCAGAGATAGGATGGAAAAGATTAAATAATATAGAAGAAGAATTGCATATAGGAGATATTATTGACGTTAAATTTATGGGGATGGATGAAAAAAATAAAAAAATGAAACTATCTAGAAAAATACTTTTACCTCGTCCTGGTAAAAAAAATGAACAAAAAGAAAAAAAAATATGAGACAACTTAAAATTACTAAACAAGTAACAAATCGTGAATCCGAGTCATTGGATAAGTATCTTCATGAAATAGGTAAAATTCCATTATTAACTCCAGAAGAAGAAGTAGAATACGCTCGTAGAGCAAGAGAAGGGGATGCTACTGCCATAGATAAACTTGTCAACGCCAACTTACGTTTTGTTGTTTCTGTTGCTAAACAATATCAAAATCAGGGATTAAGTTTATGTGATTTAATTAATGAAGGAAATTTAGGTTTGATAAAAGGAATATTACGTTTTGATGAAACAAGAGGATTTAAATGCATTTCCTATGTTGTTTGGTGGATTAGACAAGCAATTTTACAGGCTATTGCTGAACAATCACGTTCTATTAGACAACCTACAAATAAATTAGCTTTATTAAATAAAATACTGAAAACTCTTGCTCAATTAGAGCAAGAATTGCAAAGAACTCCTTCTGCAAGAGAAATTGCAGAATATTTAGATATGAACGAAAAAGATGTAGAAGATTCTATAAAAAATTCAGGAAGACATGTTTCAATGGATGCCCCATTAATAGAAGGAGAAGATTCAAATTTATATGATTTGGTTAGATCTGATGAATCTCCTCGTCCAGATGAACATTTGGAAAAAGAATCTTTACGAAAAGATATAAAAAGAATTTTAGAAACTTTGAGTGAAAGAGAACGTCGTGTTATTATTTTACATTTTGGATTAAATGGATCACCTCCTATGACTTTAGAGGAAGTAGGACAATTTTGCGATTTGACAAGAGAACGTGTTCGACAAATTGAAAGTATAGCTTTAAAAAGATTAAAACATTCTTCTAGAAGTAAAATCTTAAAACCTTATTTAGGATAAAAAACATAAGACCTCGAAGGGATTCGAACCCATAACCTTCTGATCCGTAATCAGATGCTCTATCCAAATTAAGCTACGAGGCCAAATACTTATACAAGTCTATATACTTATGTTATGATTGAACTATTTTCAAGAATTTTTCAAGTTTAAGAGATGAGTTTCCTATCAGACCTCCATCTATATCTTTTTGATAAAAAAAATCTTTTGCATTAATATCATTAAGACTTCCTCCATACAAAATAGATATTTTGTTAGAAATACTTTCTCCATATTTTTCTAAAAATAAATTACGAATAAATTTATGCATAGTTTGAGCTTGTTCAAATGTAGCAGTTTTTCCTGTTCCAATTGCCCATATAGGTTCGTATGCGATATAAAAAGATTTTATCTTATCTGAAGAACATTGAAAAACAGTTTCTTTTAATTGATGTTTCACTATATGAAATTGTTGATCATTAGATCTTTCATAAAACGATTCTCCTACACAAAAAATAATATTTAGATCATATTTTAATGCTATTTTTATCTTTTCTGATAAAACATTATTTTCTTCAAAAAAAAATTCTCTGCGTTCACTATGTCCTAATATAACATTTTTAACTCCTATAGATTTTAACATATAAGCTGATACTTCTCCTGTATAGGAACCTTTATCCTTATGATGTATATTTTGAGCCGCAATATTTAAATTTGTACCTTGTAAAATCTGATTTGAAATATGTAAAAAAGGAAAAGAGGGTGCTAAAATAATTTCTTTATTATGATTTATTTTTCTTTCAAAAACAATTTTTAATAAATTTCTGATAAAAAAAGTTGTTTCATGAAAATCATAATTCATTTTCCAATTTGCGATGAAAACCTTTTTTCTCATTTTTTTTCACGAGAATATTTGCAAATATAAATATAAAAATTGTTTTTTTTTAAAAATTTTTTTTTAACAAAAAAATGGTTTCAACTACTATTTCAAAACAAAACTTTTCTAATTCTTCGAATAAAATTTTTTCTTTATTATTTTTTAAATATGAAATATTTTCTATAATATTATTTATGGAAAATTTATCTAAAGTTTTATTTGTACAATCTATATAATTTTTTATTTTTTTTAGTTTTTTATTATAGATTAAAATTACATCATTGTGTGATATTTCATGAAAATTTGATTTAAAAAAAATATCTAATTTTATTAAAATAATTATTAAATAATTTACAATATCTATATACGTATCTGTTATTTTTTCTTCTTTAATTTTTTGATATCCTTTTGATTGAATATTTTTTATACGGATTGTTTTAATCAAAATTTGATCTATTATAGAATAATTATGAAAAAATTTCCATGATAATCCATAATCTTTTAATTTTTCTAAAAAAAGTTTTCTACATTTTTGAATAACAAAATCAGTAAGATTCATGTCATTTAATTTTTTTTAAACAAATTACAATAAATAGTTTTTCAATGATAATTAATTGTGCAGGTTCTTTATTGCATTTAAAAGAACCCAAAATAATGGGAATCGTAAATTTAACTCCTGATTCATTTTATGATGGAGGAAAATTATGTTCTGAATATAAAATATTACAACATATAGAAACTTTATTAAATGAAGGTTCTGATTTTATAGATATTGGAGGTTGTTCTACTAGACCGGGATCCAAATCAGTAACAGAAAAAGAAGAAATTAAAAGAGTCATAAAACCTATTCGTATTATAATAAAAAATTTTCCAAATATTAGAATATCCATAGATACCTTTCGCAGTGAAGTAGCTAGAATAGCAGTAGAAGAAGGCGTCATCATGATAAATGATATATCAGGAGGGAAATTTGATAAAAATATGTTCCCTTTGTTAGGGAAACTTAAAATTCCATATGTATTAAATCATATGATAGGAATTCCTGAAAACATGCAAAAAAATACATATTATCATGAAAATATAATAACAGAAATAAATAATTTTTTTTCTGAAAGAATTTACTATTTAAAAAAATATGGAATTCAAGATATCATTTTAGATCCTGGATTTGGTTTTGGAAAAACACTAGAACAAAATTTTAAATTATTAAAACACTTATCTTTATTAGGATTTCAAGATTATCCAATTTTAGTTGGTATTTCCAGAAAATCCATGATAAAATTTATTTTAAAAACTTCTTACGAAGAATCGTTAAATGCAACTTCCATAATTCATACTATAGCACTTTTAAACGGATCCAAATTTTTACGTGTACATGATGTTAAAGAAGCTGTTGAATGCATTAAATTAGTGCAATATTACAAAAAAATTTTATAATTCACTAATACTTGTATTATTTTTGCGTAAAGCTTTTTTTTCATTATTACATTTATTGAAAATTTCTTTCATTGATATTTTAGATATTTTTTTAGTAACCATTATTCTATTTCAAATATACAGATTGGTTTACAGAACTGCTGCTTTAAATATTTTTTACGGGATCATTGCAACTTTTATTTTCTGGAAAATAGTAGAAATTTATCAAATGAAACTCCTTAGCATAGTTATAAGTGCCTTTTTTAAAGGAGGTTTTTTAGCTTTAATCATTGTATTTCAACCAGAAATTAGAAAATTTTTACTCATAGTAGGAAGCAGGATATTTTTCAAAAAATTTATATTTTCCATTTTTAAAAAATCAGGAGTATCAATTAAAACTGAAACTATAGATAGCATTGTAAATGCTTGTGCTATTTTTTCCGGAGATAAAACAGGAGTTTTAATAGTTATTCAACTACATCAAGATTTAAAAGAATTTATACAAAATGGAGATGAAATGGATGCTAAAGTGAATATTTCTATTTTAGAAAGTATTTTTTATAAAAACAGTCCATTACATGATGGAGCTGTAGTGATTACAGGAAATAAAATAATAAAAACAAGAGCAATTCTTCCTGTTTCTTACAATAAAGAAATTCCATCTCGTTTAGGATTACGACATAGAGCTGCCATTGGTTTATCTGAAAAAACAGATGCTATATGTCTTGTTATATCCGAAGAAACAGGTTACATATCTTATATAAAAGATCAAAAAAGAACTGTTATTACTAACATTAATAATTTAAAAATGAAACTTGAAGAAGATTTACTTTAATTATTATTATGAATATTCAAAATATATATCAATTGTATTCTATTTCTTCTGGTATAGAAATCAACAGTAAAAAAGTTAAAAAAGGATCTATTTTTGTAGCTTTGAAAGGAAAAAATTTTGATGGAAATCAATTTGCATATGAAGCAATTTTAAATGGAGCGTTATTATCTATCGTCGATAATAAAAAATATGTTTTTTGCAAAAAAATTATTTATGTATACAATACATTATATTTTCTACACGAATTAGCAATATATCATAGATATAGATTCCATCATATCCCTATTATCGCTATAACAGGAAGTAATGGAAAAACTACTACAAAAGAGCTAACAACAGCTATTCTTTCTAAGAAATATAAAAAAAAAGTTCATTGTACCAAGAATAATTTAAATAATCATATAGGTGTTCCATTAACTATACTTTCCATGCCCATGGATACAAAAATATGTGTTATGGAAATTGGAGCTAATCATGAAAAAGAAATAGAAAAAATGTGTGATATTATTAGGCCAGATTATGGATATATTTCTAATTTTGGAAAAGCTCATTTAGAAGGATTTAAAAATATAGAAGGAATCATCCGTAGTAAATTAGAGTTATATGATTTTTTAAAGAAAAATAAAAAGATAGTATTTATAAATGGAGATGATCCTATCCAATTATCTAATAGTACGGGAATGAACAGATATATTTTTTCAGAAAAACATAAAAAAAAAAAATCGGATATAAACATTAAATACTTATGGGAAAAAAATAGTCTTAAATCTACTTTATATATTAAAAATATAAAAATTGTTTCTCCTTTAATAGGAAACTATAATTTATATAATATAGCTTCTGCTATAACTATTGGAACGTATTTCAAAGTCCCTTTAAAAAAAATAAAAGAAGCAGTAGAAGAATATGTTCCTAGTAATTATCGTTCTCAAATTTTGAAAAAAAATAATATAAAAATTATTATAGATTGTTATAATGCAAATCCAACTAGTATGATCGAGGCTCTTACCTTTTTAAATAACATAGAAGGAGTAAAAATCGTTATATTAGGAGACATGTTAGAATTAGGATTATTTTCTAACGATGAACATGAAAAAATTATTTCTTTTATAAAAAAAAGTAATATTAATATTGCTTTTCTAATCGGAAATATTTTTTTTAATACTAAAAAAACTTCCTACAAAATCAAAAAATTTATTAACAAAAATAAATTTTTTGAATGTATTAAAAAATATTCTATTCAAAAAACGGATTATATTCTTATCAAAGGATCTAGAAAAATGGCATTGGAAAGTATTATTGATTTAATTTAAATTCTTTTTTCTTTGTGTTCTTTGTGCATATTGTTTGCATATTGAATTTGAAAGATTAAATTTGTATTTATTTCATAAAAAATTTTTTTTTAATGAAAGAAATTACCACAGTAACCTATCTAAAGTGGTTTAAGGATATGTCTTTTTGGAGAAAATTTGAGGACAAATGTCGTTCTTTATACCTAAAACAAAAAATTAGAGGGTTTTTGCATTTGTATAATGGGCAAGAAGCGATACCTGCTGGATTAACTCATGCAATGGATTTATCTAAGGATAAAATTATAACCGCTTACAGATGTCATATTTTACCTATTTCTATGGGAGTTGATCCAAAAAAAGTAATGGCTGAACTTTTAGGAAAAAAAACAGGAACTTCTCATGGTATGGGTGGATCTATGCATATTTTTAGCAGAAAACATCGTTTTTATGGAGGACATGGAATTGTCGGCGGACAAATCCCGTTAGGAGCAGGAATTGCTTTTGCTGATAAATATTTTAATAGAAAAGCAGTGACTATCACAATTATGGGAGATGGAGCTGTTAGACAAGGTTCTTTACATGAAACGTTTAATATGACTATGATATGGAAACTTCCTGTTGTTTTTATATGTGAAAATAATAAATATGCTATGGGAACTTCCGTAAAAAGAAGTAGCAATATAGAAGAAATTTATAACATAGGGAAATCATATGATATGCCTTCTTATCCTGTTGATGGAATGGATCCAGAAAAAATAGCACAAGCAGCATATATCGCTATAGAAAGAGCTCGAAAAGGAGAAGGTGCTACTTTTTTAGAAATTAAGACATATAGATATAGAGGTCATTCTATGTCTGATTCTGAGTTATATCGTAGTAAAGAAGAAGTTTTTTTTTACAAAAAAAAAGATCCCATTTTAAAACTAAAAAATATTATTATACAAAATAAATGGGAAACTGTAGAAAATTTAAATGCAATAGAAAATAAAGTGAAAAAAGAAGTAGAATCCTGTGTTGAATTTGCAGAAAATTCAGATTTTCCTTCTTTAGAAGATATGTATAATATAGTTTATCACGAAAAAAATTATCCTTTTTTAGACAAAGTTTTACCTTCATAAAATAAAATTAAAATAATAATGGCAGAAATAATATCTATGCCCCAATTAAGTGATACAATGAAAGAAGGAACTGTAATCAAATGGAATAAAAAAATAGGGGAAAAAGTTTCAGAAGGGGATATTTTGGCTGAAATAGAAACTGATAAAGCTACCCAAGATTTTGAGATAGATGTTAGTGGAATTTTACTTTTTATCGGAGTAAAAGAGGGAGAAACCACTCGTGTAAATGATGTATTAGCAATTATAGGAAATGAAGGGGAAGATATCAGTCATATAATTTCTAAATTAGAATCTAAAAAAATAGAACAAGAGGATCAAAAAAAAAATAACGAAAAAATATTTATCTCTCCTATAGCAAAAAGAATGGCAAAAAAAATGGGTATTTCTATAAATAAAATAAAGGGAAGCGGAGAATATGGAAGGATTATTAAAAAAGACATAGAATTTTATGAAAAACAAAACCTAGATAAAATAGAAGCCCAAAATACTATTCATTCTTCTATTAGAAAAAAAATAGCAGAACATTTGACTTATTCCAAATTCTCAGCTCCACATTATTATTTGTTTAGTGAAATTAATGCGGATAAATTAATTGAATTTCGAAAAAATTTAAATGATAAATTTCCCTTAGAAGAAAAAATATCATTCAATGACATCATTATCAAAGCTGTGGCTCAATCTTTAAAAAAACATCCTGATATAAATGTATCATGGAACGATGAAAAAATTATAATACATCCACATATTCATATTGGTATTGCTGTGGCTATAAAAGACGGATTAATTGTACCAGTTATTAAAAATGCAGATCAAAAATCATTGCTACAAATTTCCAAAGAAATTAAGGATAAAGCATCTCGTTCAAAATTAAAAAAAATACAACCGGAAGAAATAGAAAATAGTACTTTCACCGTTTCAAATTTAGGAATGTATGGAATAGAATCTTTTACTTCTATTATAAATACACCTAATACATCTATATTATCTGTAGGATCTATTATGATTCGTCCTATCGTGAAAAATTATAAAATTGATATAGGAAATATCATGAAAATTACATTATCTTGTGATCATCGAATTATAGACGGAGCTAAAGGAAGTGAATATATTCATTCTCTTAAAAATTTTTTAGAAGATCCTATTACTATATTATTTTAATTTATTTATGGCTTTTTTTATCCATGATAAAAAAATGGGAAATATGAATACTAAAAAAGTTAATACAGAAAATGTTTTTTCTGAAAAAAAAAACGAGTAAGGAATATGTTTTTTTGAAAAAAAAATGAGCTTGATTCCGAGAATAATAATTACTAAAAAAGCAGAATGTTTTAATTCTGTAAATTTATCCATTAATTGGACAAAAAACTGTGCAATTAATCTTATCGATAGAATTCCTATACACACACCTAAAAAAATTAATATCAAATTTTCTGATAAAGCAACAGAAGCAAAAATATTATCAATAGAAAAAGCTAAATCCATCATTTCTATCGTGAAAAGAACTTTCCAAAAAGAATTTTGTGTTTTTTTATTTTTATAACTATTTGATATGAAATTTTTTTTCAAAAAATGATTTAATCCTATAAAAATCAAATAAATACCTCCTAATGGTTTTAACCACCATATTTTTATTAGTATGGAAGTAAATAATAGACACAAACCTCGGAAAAAATAAGCACCGATAATTCCATATTTTATAGCTTTTTTTCTATCTTTTTTTTTAAGATTTATAATCATAGAAGCTAATACCGCGGCATTATCTATAGACAAAATACTTTCTATGAAAAATAAATTTACTATAATAGAAATAGATAAAAGAGGATGATGAATAATTTCTGTAAAATATTTTTCAATATTCATTTTTAAAAACTTTATAGAGCCATTAACTTACTATAAGTCCCTTTTTTTGAAATTAGAGAATTATGTTTTCCTTGTTCTATAATTTTTCCTTTTTCTAATACTATAATATGATCTGCTTTTTGTATAATAAAAGAAGATAGTTTATGTGTTATTATAAGATATGTTCTATTTTTCATCATTTCATTTAAAGCTTTTTGAACTGTAATTTCAGACTCTGTATCTAAAAATGAAGTTGCTTCATCTAAAATCATAATTGGAGGATCTTTAAATACAGCTCTAGCTATGCTTATACTTTGTTTTTGTCCTAAGGATAATTTATTGCCGTTATATCCTATAATTGTATCATATCCTTTTGGGAGTTTTTTTATAAAACTATGTGCATTAGCAATTTTAGCAGCTTCTATTACAGAATGTTTCGACATTTTTTTTTCTGATCCTAATACTATATTATTAAAAACAGAATCATTAAAAAGAACTGGTTCTTGAGTTACTATTCCTAATAATTTTCTATAATCTTTAATTTTTAAATCTTTAATATTAGTTCCATCTACAGTAATTTCTCCATATGTTGCATCATAAAAATTAGCAACCAAATTAGCAATAGTAGATTTTCCACTACCTGATCTTCCGACTAAAACTACAGTTTCCCCTTTCTTTAAAGAAAAACTTAAATTTTGTATCAATATCAATTGATTATGAATAAATGATACATTGCGAAATAAAATTTCATTTTCAAAATGAAAAATAGATTTATATTTAATTTTATCATTTGATACACATTTAGTATTCAATATTTCTACAATTCGTTCTGCCGCGGCTTTTCCTTTTTGAATATTAGATATAGAATTAACTAAACTTTTCGCTGGATTAATAATTTGGAAAAATAGTCCTATAAAAGGAAAAAGTATTTCTGGGCCCATTCCTTTTTTTTCCAAAAAAAGTTTTCCACCATACCAAATAATTAAAATCATAGTAATAGAACCTAACAATTCGCTTATAGGAGAAGCTAATTCTTTTTTTCTGTTAACACGAGATGAAAGTACTTTTTGATATTCAGATACTTGTTCAAAACGTTTTTGCATTTGATTTTCAGCATTAAAAATATTTATAATTTTAGTAGAATTTAAAGTTTCTTCTATAACAGAAAATAATTTTCCTAATTGATTTTGAGCTCCTCTTGCATCTTTTTTCAAATTATTTCCTATAATAGATAAAAATATTCCCATTAAAGGAAGCAATAAAAAAGCAAATAGAGTTAATTTATAATTCATAAAAAATAAGGTCAGTAAATGGAAAGTAACCATTATAGGAGAACTGATCAAATTAGCTAAAGAACTAACAATAGAAACTTCAATTTCATTAACATCATTAGATAATCTAGACATTAAATCTCCATTTCTCTTATTTGAAAAAAAAATTATGGGTAAAGAAAGTATTTTTTTGTGAAAATCGTTTCGAATATTTCGAACTATAGAAGTTTTTATTCCTATTAGGAAATATTCTGACAAATATCGAAAAATATTTCGAATGAAAAAAAGTAAAATAATGAAAATACAAAATATAGCTAAAGTGTTTATTTTTCCATATTTATCTGATAATGTTTTTATATAATCATGAAAATATTTGATGATAAAATCAAAAGATACATTAAAAAAAAATGTTGTTTTATTTTTGTATTCAGAATATTCAAATAAAATACTCAATATAGGTGAAATAGATATTATGGATATAACTGAAAATAAAGAATATAAAAAATTACATAATATATTAATAATATAATGATATTTGTAGGGCTTTGAATAAGCTAAAATTTTTTCAAGTGCATTCATTTAATTTAATTCATCCTAATAAAGATAATTATAAAAATTTTTTAATCTTTTGACAAAAGAATAATTTCACATATAATAACATATAAATTTTTATCTAAATCAATAGAAAAAAAATGCATGTAAGAAACTTTTTTACAATTTTTGTAACCTTAATATTGACCACAATTTGTTTATATTACATATCATATAGCATATATTCCGAAAAAAAAAGTAATAAAAAAACTTTAAATCTAGGATTAGATTTAAAAGGAGGGATCAGTATGATTTTAGATGTATCTGAAAAAGATTTATTAAGGAAACTTTCTGAAAATTCGCAAAATTATTTTTTTACAAAAGCATTAGAAAAAGCAGATATTAAAAAAAAAGAAAATCCAAATATAGATTATTTATCATTTTTCATCAATTTTTTAAATCAAGAAATTAAAAATAAAAAATTAAATATAAATCTATCTTCTCCAAATTTATTTGGAAATAAATCAAATATTGAAAATATTAATTCTAATAGTTCTGATTTAGAAGTAGAAAAATTTTTAAAAAAAAAAATAGAATCATCTATAATTTCTATTCAGAACATTTTAAGATCTAGAATAGATAGATTTGGAATTATACAGCCTAATATTCAAAAAATAAAAAATTCTAATCGAATTTTAATAGAATTATCTGACATAAAAAATATAGATAGAATAAAAAACATTTTAGAAAAAAAAGCGGAATTACATTTTTTTGAAACTTATAGTTTTCAAGAAATTATTTCATACTTTGAAACAATAAATAAATTTTATAATAAAAAATTTCACGGAAAAAAATCTTTTATAGATTTTTTGAATCTCACTCATATTAAATCTCCAAATTTAGTTGGATTAGTTCATATAAAATATAAAAAAATCATTTCTGATTTTTTAAACTCTATGGTAGCTAAAAATTCTTTACCATATCATTTACATGATGTAAAATTTTTGTGGGGATATAAAAAAAATTTAGATAATTTTTTGCAATTATTTGCTGTAAAAATACATGATGAAGAAGTATCTCATTCTTTGAATGGAGACATGGTAACTCATGCTTATAAATCTTTTGGTCCTTTAAATGAAATATTTATAAATATAAAAATGAATCAAGAAGGAACCAAAAAATGGAAAATATTCACAGAAAAAAATATGGGAAAAAGCATTGCAATAGTACTTGATGATTTAGTTTATGCTGCTCCCGTCGTAAATTCAGTCATTCCAAATGGAATGTCTCAAATATATGGACATTTTTCAACACAAGAATCTAATGATTTAATAAATGTATTAAATACAGGAGAATTGCCTACCTCTGTAAAAATTATTCAAACTGACATCATGGGACCTTATTTAGGAAAAGAATCTATTCGAAGGGGAATTATATCTTTTTTCATAGCCTTACTTTTTATATTTATTTGGATGTTTTTTTACTACTCAATTCCAGGATTATATGCTGATGTTATCTTATTTTTTAATCTCATATTTATTTTTGGTATTCTCATTTCTATGAATGCAGTGTTAACTTTTCCTGGGATTGCTGGAATTATACTCACATTAGCAATGTCCATGGATACTAATATTATTATTTATGAAAAAATTAAAGAAAATATTAGAAATAATATTTCCATATTAACATCTATTAATAATAGTTACACATTACAGGGAGCCTTATCTTCTATTATAGATGGACAAATGACAACTTTATTATGTGGAGTTATTTTATTTTATTTTGGAATAGGACCAATTCGAGGTTTTTCTACTACCTTAATTATTGGAATTCTTATATCTATGTTTACTTCTATTTTTTTAGGAAGATTATTTTTAGAATGGCATTTAAAAAAATATAAAAAAATTTCTTTTCGAAATTTGAATCAAATGAAAAACATGCAATGTGATTTTTTATCCAAAAGGAAATGGGTTTATATGATTTCTTGTATTCTTATAATTCTTAGTATATTTTCTTTTTTATTCAAAGGATTCAATCTGGGATTAGACTTTGTTGGAGGCCGTTCTTATGTAATTCTTTTTGATCGTAAAATGGTTCCTGAAAAAATTTCAGAAATTTTATCAAAAACATTTACAGAAAACGGAAAACCTTCCTTTCCTAGAGTAGGAACATTCGGAGATGAAAATCAACTCAAAATAGTAACCAAATACAAAATTTTTGAAGAAAACAATCAAGTAGATGAAGTTGTTTTAAAAAAAATGTTTATAGCTTTAAAAGCTTTTTTTCCTATAAATTTTGATAACTTTAAAAATATAAAAAAAGATAAGTCATTAGGCATTTTATCTTTTGAAAAAGTTGGCCCTATAGTAGCTAAAAATATGATTCATAAAGCTTTTATTTCTATTATAATTTCTTTAATAGGAATTTTTACATACATCTTTATAAGATTCAATAAATGGCAATTTGGATTAGGTGCAGTAATTTCTTTAATACATGATTCAATTATTGTACTTGGAATATTTTCTTTTTTTCACGAAAAATTCCCTATTCTAGAAATAGATCAAACTTTTATAGCTGCTTTATTAACGATAATAGGTTATTCTATAAATGATACCGTAATTGTATATGATAAAATTAGAAATATTTCAAAAAAAACATCATTCATGATGAAAGAAACCATAAATCAAGGAATCTGTAGTTCTCTTACCAGAACCATAAATACTTCTTTTATCACTTTATTAGTAATTTCTATTATTTTCTTATTTGGAGGAAAAGTTATTCATAGTTTTATGTTAGCTTTATTTATTGGAATTAGTGTTGGAACTTATTCCTCTATATTCATAGCTCCATCCATAGTATATGATTGTTATAAAAAAAGTGTAAAAAAATGAAAAATTTTTTATTTATTAGTATAGAAGAAAGTTTTTTTATCATTATTATAGCTATACTTGTTTTTGGGCCTAAAAAAATACCAGATATAGCTCGTGGATTAGGAGAAGGAATCCGATATTTAAAAAACGCTAAAACAAAAATTAAAAATGAAATTATTAAAAATAATATTGATCAACCTGTGAAAAAAAAAGAAATTTCTGATTATGAAAAAAAAAAAGGAAACAAACATATGCCTCCTTATTCTATAAAACGAAATAATTAAATATTATATTACATATTTTTTCTATAATCTTTAATATCAGATTTCTCAATTAACATATTTCCTATTTTTTCTAAAATATTTTTTCTTAAGTCAGTATTCAAAGATTCTGTTTCTGAAGAAAAATAAGAAAGCTTTTTATATGTATTAAAACGTTTTAATGGTCTTACAAAAAAAATACCCTTATCTCCCAAAATTGGTTTAGAAGTTTCATATAATTTTGAAGAAAAAACATATCCTACTACTTTAGGTTCTTTATGATTTTCAATTATAGATTGATAAAAATTAATTTTGCAAGATTTATTTATTTTTTTAGAAAAATGAAAAGCTATTTCTTCTAAATTTTTATACTTATTTTTTGTTATATTATATAAATAATGATCTATTTTTTTATTCATTAGAAAAGGGATGATATGATTTTTTATTTTTTCAATAGGAAATCCTTTTTTTTGAATTTTAGATAAAAAAACTATAATATAATCTTTATTTGAAGTATAAAAAATATTTATATCTCCTTCTTTTCTATTTTTTTCGTAAGACCAATTTATAATTTCTTTGTCCAATTCTGTATTTAAATCATCAATATTCCATTGATAGTTTTTTATTTCTTTCAAAAAAATGGTTTCATACCTTTTTTTTCTTGCATTATTAATAAATGTATTAAGACTTGAGTTTTTATTCTCTTTCAAAAATTGAACAACTTTCTGATAAAGAATATCTTCTGTTTTTTTTGATGGAATCAGTGTTTTTATTATTATGGCAAATTGATAAGTAGGTTTGAGATCTTTAACTTCGTCAATTCTAATAATATGGTATCCAAATTTAGTTTCCGTCAAACCTATTGTTCCTTTTTTGTTTTTTGAAGAAAAAAAATCAAATGATCCCTTAAATGCTTCATTTTGTTCTTCATATTTAATCCATCCTAAACTTCCTTTATTTTTTTTTGCATTAGTGACATCATCAGATTTTTTCGATACTAATAAATTAAATTTATTAGGATTTTTTATTACAATATCATATATTGTTTTAGCTATTTTTTTAGCTTTTTTTTTAGTTCTATTATTAGAAAAACGTATGGAATCTTTATGAGAAATCAATATATTACTAGATAAAACAGTGTTATATACCATTTTTTTTCCAGTTAGTTTTGCCATAATATAAATATTATTGTCTTTAATCGGACCAAACATACTTCCAACTTTATTTTTTTTATTCAAAAAATGTTGTAAAACAACAGGGAGATTTTTTTTTAAATAAAAATTTGAATCAAAAGGTTTTTCAGATTGATTAGAAACAATTGCAAAATTATGATTGGAAAGTTTAAATTTTTTAAATAATTTTTCTATTTCAGAATCCATGTTTTTTTCATCATATAATGATGGATGAGAACGAAAAATTACAAAGCTAAGATTTCTCAAATTTTCTTTTTTATAAAGAAATTTATTTTTTTTAATATAATCATAAATATCATGACTTTTTATTTTTTTATATTTTTCTTCTATTTCTGAATAAGGAATAAATACATAATCAATGACAGAAAATGAATTTTTATCTCTATAATTTAATTTAGCTTCTAAAAAAGATGTATTTAGTCCATACATCAACATTTCTACATATTTTTTTGCAATTATTCTTTTTGGAAGACTATTTTTTTCATAAGACCAAATATTTTTTTCTACTTCTATTTTAGGATTAAAATTCAGAGGTAATTTTTCTAAATTTCTTAAATACAATCTAAATTTTTTCATATCCATTTTTCCTTTTTCATCTTGAAAATCAATTATTTTACTATATATAGATTGCTTTTCTATTGCTTTCCAAAAATCTTTTTCTGTACTTTGTATTCCTAATTTTCTAGCTTGTTGATTCAATACTTTTTCATGAACTAATAATTTCCAAGCATCATTTTTTAAAAAATAATCAGGCTCATTTTCACGAAATCGTTTCAAAAATTGAAAACAATCAAGATATTCTTTTAAAAAAATGGGATCTCCATTTACTTTTCCAACAATAGTGGAATTTTCAGTAAAAAATTTCAGAATAATATTAGGATCTAATATAAAGAATATCAAGAAAATGCTTATGAGAAAGAAAATTATCCATGTATTTTTTCTTATTTTTTCTAAAAAACTCATTTTAAAATTTCTTTTTAAGAAAGACTTCTTCTATTTTATTTTTGGATACTTTTTTAATTTCAATATAAAAATTGTTATTGATAACAATTTGATCTCCATTTTTTGGAATATCCCCTGTATAAGTAACTATCAAACCTCCCAAAGTTTCATATTTATCAGATTTAGGAAGACATAAATTATATTTAGCATTAATAAAATCAATTTCTAAACGTGCAGAAAATAAAAATTCATGATCATTTAATTTATAATCCAGTAATGAATTTTCATCATGTTCATCCCTTATATCTCCAAGAAATTCTTCTAAAAGATCTTCTATAGTAATCATTCCTGCTGTTCCACCATACTCATCCAAAACTATAGCAATACTTCTTTTTTTTTTAATTAAAAGATCCATGATTTCTCTAACAGGTGTTGTAACATAAACTAATTCTACTGATCTAATTATAGACTCAATATTTTTTGGTTTTTTCAATAATTCTAAATAATGAATATAACCTATAATGTTATCTATATTTTTTTTAAAAATTACTATTTTAGATAATCCACTTTCAGTAAAAATATTTCTAACATTATCTATAGAAGAAAAGTCAGAAGAAACTATTTCCTTTCTAGGAACCATACATTCCCGTGCTTTTTTTTCAGAAAAATCCAAAGCTTTATGAAAAATTTCAATTTCAGATTCTATAAATTCTTTTCCTTTTACATTTCTATCTATATTTTCTGATAAAAAGTAAATTAAATCTTCTTTATCAAAAAATTTTTTTTTATCATTTTCTTGTTCTCCTAAAATTTTTAAAAAAACATTAGAAATCCAAATAATAGAGTTCGTAATAGGATAAAATATTGTATATATTATATATACAGGAATAATGAATAAACTCAATAATTCATTTGAATATACACTGAATATTATTTTTGGTATAAATTCTCCAATAATTAAAATAATAGTAGCAGAAAAAACTGTTTCTAACAAAATTATCCATAAAGAATTATCTAAAAATTCTTTTGGAAAAACAGACAAAAATAATTTTCCCATATAAATACCATATATAACTAAAGAAATGGTGTTACCAATTAGCATTGTTGTGATAAATTTTTTAGAATTACTAATACTTTTTGAAAGTAGTTTAGAATGAAAAGATCCCTTTTTTTTTTCTTTTTCTAATTCTATTTTAAACAAACTAGAAGAAATAAAAGCCATCTCCATTCCAGAAAAAAAAGCAGACACAAGTATAGTGATAAAAACTATACTAGTATAAAAAATCATATTATTTAATAGGAAAAGTTCCACTAATATTTTTTAGTCTAATTTTTTTTAAATTTTCAGAAGCTTCTATCCCATTCGTTGCATGTAGTATAATTCCATATGAATTAGATATAATTGTATATTTTTTATTAAAAATTTTTTTATTTTTTCTATCCCAGAAAATCTCATCCGTTTTCAAAAAATATCCTTCATAACTTACTATTTTAATATTTCCTTTTATGTGATAAAATACTTTATCAATTGATTTTACCCAGTCAGCTTTAATATAAGTATATTTGTTAGTGTTTTTATTATTATAAATGAATAAATTCAATCCATTCGGAAATAAAGTGTAAGAAATATATTCTTTAATAACTGGAGAATAAATAATGAATTTCAATAATCCTTTTTCTTTATAAAAAAAACTTGTTTTAATAAAAATATTTTTAGGCACTTCTTTCCTGTTTTTTTTTGTTAAAGGTTCTCTGTTCATGTTTACACAACAACAAAATAGAAAAAAAAATAAGAAAAAAATATGATAATAAAATTTATTCCTGATTATTTTATTTTTTATTTATTGTACTTTTGTTTTTGTGTTTTGGTATCTTAGCTCAGTTGGTAGAGCAAAGGACTGAAAATCCTTGTGTCCCCGGTTCGATTCCGGGAGATACCATTCACTTTTCTATCTATTTGACTCCCAATTCTTTTTTAACCTCTTCAGTTATGTCTTCTCCTTTATTCACTAATACTCCTTTTCCAGGACTACAATCATCAACTCTTATAATATCTTTGTCTTTATCTATTACTTTATGAATAGCCTTCTCTATTTTCTTATATATAGGATTTAATAGTTTATTTTGATTTTTAGTCAAATCATCTGCAGCTGCTTTTTGGTAAGCATGAGCTCTTGCTTGTAAAATTTCTAGTTCTTTTTTAAGAATTGGATTTTTATTTTTTTGAAATTTTTCTGCTTTCTTATGGAATTCTTTTGCTAATTTGTCTAATATATTTTCATGAACTCTACTAATTCTATCTAATTCTTTTTGAGCAGTAGAAAATTCTGGCATTTTCTCTATCAAAGCCATGCTATTAATACAAACTATTTTATCACGACATTCTTTATTCTTAGAATATGAATATCCAAAAAATAAAAATAGAAATAATAAAAAATAAAAAATTGTGTTTTTTTTCATATGATTTTTTTATATTATTGTCTTACAAGTCTTTTCCTACTATAAAATGTGTTTTCCATTTTGATTTGTTTAAACCATGAACTATATCATTGTCTATAGGATATCCAAAATCTATTCCTAAAAAACCTATTGGAGGCCAAAATAAACGAAATCCAAATCCAAAAGATTTATTCAATGTATTTAATTTTTGATAAGAATCACTAATATTTCCTCCTTCCAGAAAATAAATTGTCCAAATTTTTAAATTTGATAAATTTTTAATTAAATAACGAATTTCAAAAACAAGTTTGTTATAAATTTTTCCTCCATTATTAAAAATTGGATGTTTAAAAGAATATCCTCTTAATGGAATAAGATCTTTATTATATAATTTTAATCCTGATAAATTATTATGCACTCCACCCATATAAAATTTTTGAAACGGAAGTAATTCTTTTGAATGGTTATATTGTCCCAAATAACCTAATTCCCCTCCTATTTTCAATATCATGTTATCCATAATTTTATGATACCTAAATAGAATTATTTTCAATTTAAAATACTCCATCCATTCATGATTTCTATTATTTTTTAAAATTACGGAATATGGAAGAGTAAATATACTGTTCAATTGCATTTTTGATCCTCGAAATGGAAAAATGATATTTGGTTCTGTAGAAACCCTTTTAAATGAAATTAAATAGCTCAGATTATTGAATTTATGCTTTTGATATAAGTTTTCAAAGGTTTTTTTTTGATAAATGAATTGTTCGTAATTTAAAGATGTCAAAATTTTTGAATAAGGATCCAAAAAAATTAAAAACTTATTTAAGTTTACAGAAAACTCTATTTTTTCTAAAAATTTCTTTTCTTCAATTTTTATATCCTTGTTGGAATCCTTAGTCTCTTTATATATTTGAGATAAAAAATCTAAATCCTCTTCGTTTTTTATTTTTTTTATTGAATATTGACTTTGCAAAGTCATAGAAGTAGGATTGTTTTTTTCTATCCAAGGTTCTGTAAAAGAAAATCCATAAGATGTAAAATCTTTTCCTAATTGACTATGAATAACTAATTTTTGACCATCTCCTTGAGGAATAGGTTTCCATAAATTCCACTTTAAAATATTTTTAAAAGAAAAATTTCCAATATTTAATTTAAAATTCCCAATAACTTTTCTAATATCTTTTCCTCCAAACCCTCCATGAAATTGAAATTCATTAGTATTTTTTTCTACAACATGCCATTCTATATCTATAGATTCATTTTTTTCATTTGGCTTAAGTTCATGATATATTTTTTCAAAAAAATTTAGATTTTCTAAATTTAATAAACTATGTTTAATTTTATTAATAGAAAAAATATCTCCCGGATAAGTTTTCAATTCTCTTCGAATAACATGATCTTTAGTTATTAAATTTCCTGATATGATGACTTTATTTATATATACAGGTTTATTTTCTTCTATTCGAATTTCAAGATCTATTTTTTCATCTAAAATTCTTTTTTCTGTAAAAGTAATATTAACAAATAAGTATCCTAAATTTAAATAAGAATATAAAATACTCTTGGGATCAGAAGAATTAAAAATATTATTTTTAATACCAATTTGATTATATATGTCCCCCTTTTTGTAAAAGAAAATTTCATTTAAAAAATCTGTTTTTAATTTTTTATTTCCTAATATATTAACGTCTCCTAAAAAATATTTTTTCCCTTCTATAATTTTTATTTTGATTCCGTAATTTCCTGATTTTTTTATCCATACAGAATCTAAGAATACTTGAATATCAATAAATCCCATAGATTTGTATTTATTTATAATATTTTTTAAATCTTTTTTTATATTCTCTTGAACAAAGAGAGATTTTTGAATTTTGGAAATTATGGGATAAAAATTTCTTTTAGTTGTTATCATTAAGGAATGTAATTCCTTCTCTTGAAGAACTTGATTTCCATCAAATAATATTTCTTCTATTTCAATTTTTTTTCCTTTATTTATATATAAATATAATACATTTTTGTTTTGATTTCTATTTATTTCACTTTTTATATTAATTTCATGATACCCTTTTTTTGTATAATATTCTTGTATATCATTTTTTACAATTTGAATCAAATCACCAGAAATTTTGTCTCCAATTTTTATTTTTTTTATTATATCCTTAGGAAGTTGATCTTCTTTTATTCCTTTTATTTTTATTTCATGAATTTCTTCCAAATCTTCCAATTCAAAAAATAATTGAATTTCATTTTTATGTATATTCTTTTTATGAATGGATATGTTTTTAAAAAGATTACTTTTCCACAACTTTTTTATAGCATTATCCGTTTTTATTCCATAAACATCAATTGATTCTCCAGGATAAATCCCTGATAATTTAGAAATAAAATGACTATCATATTTAGTTTTTCCTATAATATGTATTTCTTTTACAATAAAATCAGAATTTTCTTCATAATTATTTGTAACAGAATAATTTTCATTACGAACAAAAAATGAGTATCCCTGTTGTATTTGCATTATTATTATGAATAAATAAAAAATGCTGTTGATAAAAATATTTTTTTTCATGAATTCAAAAAATTATTCTATGTTTCCAAAACGACGTTTTCTTTTTTGATAATTTATTATAGCTTCGAAAAAATCTTTTTTTCGAAAATCAGGCCATAAAATATTTGTAAAATATAGTTCTGCATAAGCAGACTGCCAAAGTAAAAAATTACTAATACGTTGTTCTCCACTTGTTCTAATGATTAAATCTACATCTGGTAAATCTTTAGTATATAAATGATTTTGAAAAAAAGAACAATCTATATCTTTTAATGAAAACAGACCATTGTATATTTTTTTAGCTATATTTTTTGTTGCTCTTAAAATTTCTTCTTTAGCACTATAACTCAATGCTAAAATCAAAGTACCAGATGTATTATGTTTTGTTTTTTTTATAAAAAAACATAGTTCTTTTTGAATGACTTTAGAAAATCTTTCCACTTCTCCTATAGTCATAATTTTAACATTTTTTTCATGAATTTCTTCTAAATGAATTTTTAAATTAGTATGAAATAAATGCATTAAATTATCTATTTCCTGTTTAGGTCTATTCCAATTTTCTGAAGAAAATACATATAAAGTTATATAAGGAATTCCCAATTCTTTACATCCATTTATAGTGTCTCTTACAGATTGTCTTGCTTTTTCATGACCAAATGTTCTTATTTTTCCTCTTTTTTGAGCCCAACGACCATTTCCATCCATTATAATAGCAACATGATGAGGGATGTTCTTATAATCTATTTTATCTAATAATTTTTTCATACAAAAATCATAAATACATTTTTTACAAAAATTACAAAAATAAAAATAAAGATTTTTTTTTCACATTTCATTTCGTTGATCCATTCCCCATAAAAGTTTTTCTCTCAATGTTTGATAATATGTATTTCTTTCTTCTTGAATAAGATATATGTAAAAAGGAGCTTTCTGAATATGTAATTTATTATCCTGATTTAAATTTAAAGAAGTTAATCTTGTATCCATAGATAAAGAATATGATTTTACACGACTATGTATTTTTAAATAAATTTTTTGATGATCCGATATGATTAATGGACGTGAGAATAAATTATGTGGAGATATAGGTGTTAAAACAAAATTTTTATTTTCAGGACTAATAATAGGTCCTCCACAACTTAGAGAATATCCAGTAGATCCAGTAGGGGTAGAAATAATTAAACCATCTGCCCAATAAGAAGTCAAAAATTCATTATCTATATAAGCATCTATAGTGATCATAGATACCGTTTCTTTTCTAAGAATAACAATTTCATTTAATGCAAAATTAAAAAATCTTTGATGATCTTTTATAGAAGTTTCCAACGATAATAAACTTCTAGGCATTATATGAAGTTTTTTATTAAAAATTTTATCTATCTTTTTTATAAAAACGTCTTTATTAAAAGTAGCTAAAAAACCTAAATTCCCTGTATTCACTCCAACTATAGGAATTCCAGAATCTCTGATGAATGTAATTGCGGACAATATAGTTCCATCTCCTCCAAAAGTAAACATTAAACTAAAATCTTTAGTTAATTCTTTATAATGAGAAAACACAGGAATATTTAAATTCCTGAATTCTTCAAAAGAAGACAAAACATTAAAAAATGATTTTTCCATATAGATTTCTATAGAATGACTAGATGCATAGCCCATGAATTGATTTAAATATGGTATGTTTTTTTTAAAAAATTTTTGTCCATACACGGCTATTTTCATTGTTATAATTTTCTTTTGGGAAAATTACGAAATTATATATTAATCAATCATATACACAAATAAAAATAAATAGTTTTATTAAATTTGTTTTTTTGAACACAAAAAAAGCATAATTCACACAACATGAAAGAATCTTTGTTTCCCGCAAAAATACTACTATTTGGAGAATATGGAATTTTGAAAAATGCAAGTGGACTTTCTATTCCTCATAATATTTACAAAGGAACCTTAAAAATTCATACTGAGTTTAATCAAAAAGTTTTATGTTCCAATTACAAAATCGGAAAATTTTATAATTTCTTACTAAAAAAAAAACTCATTTCAACGAAACTTGATTTAAATCAATTACATGAAGATATACAAAGAGGTCTATTTTTTCATTCGAATATTCCTAAGGGATATGGATTAGGGAGTTCTGGAGCATTAGTTGCCGCAATTTATGATAAATACGCAAAAGATAAATTGAAAGGTATAAAAAAAAATATCATAATATTAAAAAAAATATTCAGTCAAATGGAGTCTTTTTTTCATGGAAAAAGTTCAGGTATAGATCCTTTAATTTCTTATTTAAATAAACCTTTACTCATTCGATCTGAAACAGATATTTCTGTAATAGATATACCAACCAAAAAAAATAAAGGAAAAGGAGCTATTTTTCTATTAAATTCTGGAATTTCTAGAAATTCTAATTCTATGATAAAAATTTTTTTTAGAAAATTAAAACATGAAAGTTTTCAAATTCTTCTTATAGAATTTATAAAATATAATGAAAAATGCATTGAAGCTTTTCTAAAAGAAGATTTTAACATTTTGTTAAAAAATGTTAGACGGTTGTCTATTTGGGTTTTTAATCATTTACGTTCCATGATTTCCAAAAATTTTTTGAAAATATGGGATGATGGGATCTATAATAATATTTATTATTTAAAATTGTGTGGTTCTGGAGGAGGAGGTTTTATTTTAGGATTTACACCAAATTATAATTTATCCAGAAAAAAATTGTATAAATATACAATGGAAGTCCTTTTTCGTTTTTAATTTATTTCATTTTTTTATGTATCACAAAATTAGATTAAATCATTACTTGTCCGATGCAGGAATTTCTTCCAGAAGAAAAGCGGATAAACTTATTCAATCTGGAGCAATAGAAGTAAATGGGAAACCTGTATTCAAATTAGGAACTATTATTCGGACAGATGATATTGTTAAATTTCATGGATCAAAAGTAAAATCTAAAAATAAAATTTATATACTCATTAACAAACCTAAAGGTTTTATCACTACAACACGAGATCAATTTAATAGACAAACAGTAATGAATTTAATTCCATGTTTATTTGAATATAGAATTTATCCTGTAGGAAGATTAGATTGTTCTACTACAGGAGTTTTACTTCTAACAAATGATGGATATACAGCTGAAAAATTGACTCATCCTAAGTATCATGTAAAAAAAATATATCGTGTATCACTAAATAAAAAAATTAAAAATGAAGATTTAGATAAAATAAAAAAAGGAAAAATTTATCTAAAAGAAGGAAAAGTAAAAGTCATTTTTGTAAGAAAAATAAGAAATGCTAAAAATCAAATAGAAATAGGATTGGATATAGGATGGAATAGAGTCATTAAACGAATTTTCAAAAAATTAGATTATCAAGTTGTTAGATTAGATCGTATAAATTTTGGTGGACTTTCAAAAAAAAATCTAAAAATAGGAGATTGGTGTTTTTTAAAAACAAAAGAAATAGAAAATATTACTAAAAAATATGAAAAAAATAATCATTATTAATGGTCCTAATTTAAATCTTTTAGGAATCAGGGAACCTGAATTATACGGAAATGAAAATTTTTTAGATTATCTTAATAAATTAAAAAAAAAAAAAATATTTTCTGATATAAAAATTATTTATTATCAAAATAATAGTGAAGGAAAAATTATAGATATCCTACACTCTGTAGGATTCAAGTCAGATGGAATTGTACTCAATGCAGGAGCTTATACTCATACTTCTATAGGAATAGCTGATGCTATAAAATCTATACATTCTCCTGTTATAGAAGTTCATATTTCTAACATTTATTCCAGAGAATCTTTTAGAAGAAAGTCTTTTCTTTCTCCTGTTTGTTACGGAACAATTTTTGGATTTGGATTAAAATCTTATGAATTAGGAATAATGAGTTTTTTCTTATGATTCTGATCTTGATAAGAATCATTTAGTTTTTTGATATATTGAATCAAATTATTAATTCCATATTTATTTTTTGCGGATACTTTAAACCATATAGGCATATAAAATCCATTTTTCTCAATTTCCTTAATACATAAAGAAATATTTTGATCAACAAATCTATGATTTTTTAATTTATCCGTTTTTGTAAAAACAATGCAAAAATGTGTTTTTATATCATTTAGTTTTTGTATAAAATATAAATCTATTTTCTGGATAATAAATCTGCTATCTATCAATAAAAATAAATAAGTGATATTTTTTTTATGAAAAATATAATTTTTAATTAATTTTTGCGTTTTTTTTTTATCTCTTTTTACAGAAAAAAATCCATATCCTGGTAAATCTACCAAATACCATTTATGATTTATTAAAAAATAATTCATGCATTGTGTTCTTCCAGGGGAAGAAGAAACTTTAGCTATTTTTTTTTTAGCTATGCTATTTATTAAACTAGATTTTCCAACATTAGAACGGCCTATAAAAGCATATTCAGGAAAATTATGAACAAATAATTGATTCATATTTTTTAAACTTACTTTAAATTTTACAGAAGTAATCTTCATAATTAAAATCAAATTTAGAAAGCCATTTTTCTAATATTTCTATAAATATTTTTGGATGTTCCATCATAGGAACATGTCCACATTTATCTATCCAATGTAATTCCGAATGAGGTAATAATCTATGAAATTCTTTTGCGATTTCTGGAGGAGTGACATGATCTTGTTTCCCCCAAATTAAACAAATAGGTTGTTGAATCACAGATAAATCTTTAGACATATTATATTTCATAGCACTTTTTGCAATATATAAAGTTTTAATTCCTTTTTTTTTATCATTTACAATATGAAAAACCTCATCTACTAATTCTTTAGTAGCTATATTAGGATCATAAAATACTTCTTGTGACTTTTTTCTAATATATTCATAATTTTCTCTTTTAGGAAAAGCATATCCAAAAGCTTTTTCAAATAAACCTGAACTTCCTGTTAAAACGACAGAATGTACTAAATCTATTCTTTTTTTTGCTATGATTAAAGCAATGTGTCCTCCAAGAGAATTTCCTATTAAAGTTGCTTTTTTAATTCCTATTTCCATTAAAAATTTGGTTATATATTTGGATATGTTATAAATATTAGTCAATAACAATGGCATATTATAAAGAGGCAATGAAGGAATAATGACTTTATAACCTTTTTTTGGAAAAAAATCTAAAAGAGCTTTAAAGTTGCTCAATCCACCCATTAATCCATGAAGAAGAATCAAAGGATGACCTTTCCCTTTTTTTATATAAGAAAATTTTTTTTCTTTATTAAGATTAAACATAACATCATACTATTTTAAGTATTTTTTTTGTACAGTTTCTGAACTATAAAATAAGCTTCTTTAGCAGCTATTTCTTCTGATTTTTTTTTAGAATAACCTCTTCCTTTAGTTTTAATTCCACATTCTGATATTGTAAATTCAGACAAATAAATGATTTTATTTTGATTTTTATCTTCTCTAAAAGTTTTAAAATTTATAAAAAATTTATTTTTTTGAGACCATTCGATAATCCATACTTTATAACTGAAAATTTCATTTTGTAACTTTTCAATATTTACATGAGTATGTAGAATTTTTTTATGTACAAAATCTTCACATTCTTGATATCCCACTTCAAAATAAATAAATCCTATTAAAGCTTCAAGTATATTTCCAAGTGTATTGTCAGATATCATAGATTTATCGAAAAAAATGTCTTCAATCGTTAGTTTTTTAGATATTTCATTTAAATTTCTTCTACATACAATTTTAGATCGTATTTGAGTTAATTCCCCTTCTTTTTTTTCAGGAAATCTTTTACACAAAAAATATGATATTATAGAATTTAATACAGCATCTCCCAAAAACTCTAATCTTTGAAAATTAAGATAATAATTTTGATTAAAATTTCTTTTATAAAAACTATATATGAATACTTCCTTTAAAAATACCGTATTTTTTGGACAAAACCCTAATATTTTTATCAATTTACCTACTAATACAGAATAGTCATTTTTTTCAAAAAAAGTACTATTTTCAGATAACATTTTTAAATAAAATACAAACATTATGTCCTCCAAAACCAAAAGTATTGCATAGACTAATTTTAACTTCTTTTTTTATTGCTTGATTCGGAGTTAAATTAATTTTTGAATCTATATTTTGATCTATATGGAATAAATTTATAGTTGGAGGAATAATCCCTTTTCTTAAAGGAAGAATAGAAGCAATTGCTTCTATTGCCCCAGCAGCACCTAATAAATGTCCAGTCATAGATTTTGTAGAATTAATATCTATATTATGTATATTATCATGAAATACTTCTTGAATTGCTTTTATCTCTGCAAGATCTCCTAATTTAGTAGATGTTCCATGAGAATTAATATGATCAACTTCTTTATATTCAATACCTGCATCTTTTATAGCTGATTTCATAGCTAAAACAATTCCTTTTCCTTCCGGATGGGGAGTTGTAATATGATAAGCGTCTCCAGACATTCCTACTCCTGCAATTTCAGCATATATATTTGCTCCTCTGTTTTTAGCGTGTTGATATTCTTCAAGAACAAGACATCCTGCTCCTTCTCCTAATACAAAACCATCTCTGTTTTCGTCAAAAGGACGTGATGCTGTTTTATAATCTTCATTTCTGGTCGATAATGCATGTAAAGCATTAAAACCACCTACTCCACTTTGTGTTATGGCGGCCTCAGATCCTCCAGTGATCATAATATCAGTTTTCCCTAAACAGATTAAATGATAAGCATCTACTATTGCATTAGAAGATGAAGCGCAAGCAGATACCGTTGCATAATTCGGTCCATGAAGACCATAATTCATAGAAATAACCCCAGCAGTAATATCTATTAGCATTTTAGGAATAAAAAACGGACTAAATTTAGGATATTTTCCTCCACGTACATAATCGGAAATAGACTCTTCTAAATTTAAAAGACCTCCAATTCCAGAAGCCCATATGACCCCTATTCTTTCTCTTTTTTCTTTTGAAAAATCGATTCCACTATTTTTTATCGCTTCTTCAGAAGCGATAATGCCATATTGTGCACAAGGGTCCAATTTTCTAATTTCTTTTTTTTTAAAAAAAATACTTGGATCATAATTCTTCAATTCACAAGCAAATTTAGTCTTATATTTTTTAGTATCGAAATAAGTAATGGGACCACAACCATTTTTTCCGAAAACAAGAGAACTCCAATACTCCTCTACAGTATTCCCTATAGGAGTAATAGAACCGATGCCAGTAATCACTACTTTTTTTAATTCCTCCATATTCATTCATACATAATACATAAAAAAAATGTCTGTCTAATCAGTTTTTTTTTTTTTCTGTATTTTCTTTCTTTTTCTCCATCAAAAGATTTTCTATAGCTTGTATAGCTTCACCTACTGTTGTGATTTTTTCAGCTTTTTCATCTGAAATACTTATATTAAATTCTTTTTCAAACTCCATAATGAGTTCTACTATATCTAGTGAATCTGCTCCTAAATCATTGGTAAAACTAGCAGTAGGAGTGATGTCACTTTCTTCTACACTCAATTTCTCTACAATAAGAGCATTGACTTTGGATGCAATATCAGACATAGATTCATAATTTTTTTTATGATACAAAATTAGTAAACTTTTGTAAATCATATATAAATTTGCTTCACGTATAAATAGAACATGATATATGATCTCTTTTTCTCTTTCTCTAAAAAATTATGGAATTTTGAATTCTTCATATAATTGGCAATTAACCCCTGAAAAACTACAAAAAATCATTATTCAAAAAAAAATGGGAGTTGAAACAAAATCAGGCGTTATATCCATAAATACAGGGGTCTTCACTGGAAGGTCTCCTGAAGATAGATTTATTGTAAAAGATAATATTACAGAACAAAAAGTTTGGTGGAATGAAAAATTTAATCAATCTTTTGATTCAAAAAAGTTTGATTGTTTATATCAAAAAATGGCCCGATATTTATCAGGAAAAACATTATATATTCGAGATGGATATCTTTGTTCCGATAAACGTTATCAATTAAATGTTCGTTCTATTAGTGAATATCCATGGTCTGATCTATTTATTCATAATCTTTTTTTAAGATTTCAAAAAATGGAAAAAATTTTTCCAGATTGGTTATTATTATGTGCTCCAGGATTTCAGGCTAATCCCATAAAAGATGGAACACGAAACAAAAATTTTTCTATATTAAATTTTTCTAAAAAAATAATCCTTATTGGAGGGTCAGGATATACAGGTGAAATTAAAAAATCTATATTTTCTGTTCTAAATTTTATACTTCCTATGTATAGGAATGTTTTTCCTATGCATTGCGCCGCAAATGTAGGAAAATATAAAAAAGATACGGCTCTTTTTTTTGGATTATCCGGAACAGGAAAAACTACAATTTCTAATGATATCAATAGAAATTTAGTTGGGGATGATGAACATGGATGGACTTGTGATAACATTGTTTTTAACTTCGAAGGAGGATGTTATGCTAAAATATTAGGCATTTCTCAAAATAACGAACCTATGATTTATCATGCTATAAAAAAAGGAGCTATGTTAGAAAATGTAATTTTAAAAAAACAAACTAGAGAAGTAGATTTTTTAGATGATACCATTACTCAAAATATGAGAATTAGTTATCCCATTAATTTTATAAAAAATATAGAAAAAAAGTTATTGTCTTCTAACATAAAAAATATTTTTTTTCTAACTTATGACGCTTTTGGGGTTTTACCGCCTATATCTAAACTTAATAAAGCACAATCTTCTTATTATTTTTTATTGGGATATACTTCTAAAGTAGCTGGTACTGAATTAAATATAAAAAAACCAAAAGCAACTTTTTCTTCTTGTTTTGGAGCTCCATTTATGCCTTTACATCCCGTTCAATATACAAAAATGTTAATGGAAAAATTAGATGAGACTGAAATCAATGTTTGGATGGTTAACACCGGATTGATATCGGGAGGTTATTCATTTGGATATCGTATTAAATTAGATGATACACGTAAAATCGTAAAAAATGCTTTGGATGGAGTTCTATCAAAAGTTCCTTATGAAAAATATCCTATTTTTAATTTTAAAATACCAAAATATTGTCCTGGAGTCTCTTCTAATATATTGAATCCTAAAAATTCATGGAAAAATAAAAAAATGTATCAAAATCAAGTAAAAATACTTGCAAAAAAATTTATTCAACATTTTGATATATATAAACAATACATAAACAAAAATATCTCGTCTGGAGAACCTATTTTAGAATAGGTGATTTATCTATTTTATTTTTGATAATATAGCTGTATAGATTTTTTAATATATTTTCCTAAAATATCAAATTCTATATTTACAATATCACCTATTTTCATCAAGTGTAGGTTTGTTTTATCATAAGTGTAAGGAAGAATAGATACATTAAATATATATTTATGGCATGTTATTATAGTAAGACTTATTCCATTAATAGCAATAGAACCTTTTTCTACAACTGCAGAATCCAATTTTTTTTTAGATTTAAAAAAAAATAACCAGCTTCCATTTCTATTTTCAATTTTAATAATCATAGCAATCGTATCTACATGTCCTTGAACTATATGTCCATTCAATCTTTTATGTAACGTAATGCCTCTTTCTAAATTCACTTCATCTTTAATTTTTAAAAAATTTAAATTAGTACATAATAAAGTTTCTTCAGAAGCTATGACTGTATAAGTTTTTTTATTGATATTCATAATACTTAAACAAATTCCATTATGACAAATACTTTGATTGATTTGAATTTCGTTATCCAGAAATGGGTTATCGAAAGTTATATGAAGATTATTTTTATCACGATTTAATTTATGCACTTTTGCCGTGCATTCCACGATCCCAGTAAACATATTTATAGTTTCTTCAAATTTTAGTATTATTATAATAATATGAATTATAGAAAAAAAAAAATAAAAGTGGGATTCACCACAGGTGATATTAACGGAATAGGAATAGAAATTTTTTTGAAAGTATGTTGTAAAAAAAAACTTTTAGATTTTTTTACTCCAATATTATTTGGATCTACTAAACTATGTTTTTATTATAAGAAAATTTTAAATATGGAAATTAATAATATACGAGAAGTAAGAAATTTTAAAGAAGTTGTTGATTATAAAATCAATGTATTTAATATATGGAAAGAAGATATTAAATTTGAATCTATAAAAATCAATCATCCCGAATCAGGAAGATATCCCTTTTCATCTTTGAAAAAAGCTGTAAAAGCCTTAAAAGAAGGAAAAATAGATGTACTTGTAACTGCTCCAGTTAATAAAAAATGCATGAATTTCAAAAATTTTTCATTTGTTGGTCATACTGAATATTTACAAAATGTTTTAGAAGGAGAATCCTTAATGTTTATGATTCATGACATTTTAAAAATTGCTTTAGTCACTAATCATTTAGCTTTGAAAAAAGTAAGTTCAGAGTTAAATATAAAAAAAATAATAAAATCAATTAAAATTTTACGTAAATCTCTCCTCATAGATTTTTCTATAGAAAAACCTAAAATTGCAGTTTTAGGATGTAATCCGCATTCAAGTGATAATGGATTAATAGGAAATGAAGAAAGAACAAAAATTAAACCAGCTGTTGATAACTTATTTCAAAAAAAAGGATGGTTAGTTTTTGGCCCTTATTCTTCAGATAGTTTTTTTGGAAATCAAAGCTATCGTAATTTTGACGCAATTTTAGCTATGTATCATGATCAAGGATTAATTCCTTTTAAAACCCTAACTTTTCATCAGGGAGTAAATTTTACAGCTGGTCTTTCTCATATTCGAACATCTCCTGACCATGGAGTTGCTTATGATATAGCTAAAAAAGGAATTGCCAATGAAAATTCATTTGAAGAAGCGATTTTTAGTGCTATAAAAATATTCAAAAATAGAAAAGAATATATGAAATTCAGTTTCAAAAAATTATCATAGAATTACAATCACCATGTTTTTTTTTACTTGTAAAAATCCACCTTTTATTTTAATTTCCTTTTTTCCATTTTTTTTTTCATCTAATTCTAATTTTATAGAACCACTTTTTAATATAGATATGAATGAAGCATGATTTTTTAATACTTGAAAATATCCATGATATCCAGGTGCTATAACAGAAGTTATATCTCCTTGATACAAAATTTTATGAGAGCTAACAATTTTTATTATCATAAGTTAGTTAATTGTTAATTTGTTAATTAATGATCGATAACATTTTTTTTCCACTTTCTATAACTTGTTCAATTGTTCCTTTTAAATTAAAAGCCGCTTCTGGAACTCCATCTAACTTTCCATCTATTATCAAATTAAATCCTTTTATAGTATCTTCAATTTTTACAAATTCTCCTTCTATTCCCGTAAATTGTTTCGCCACATGAAACGGTTGAGATAAAAAACGTTGAACACGTCTAGCTCTAGAAACTATTAATTTATCTTCTTCACTTAATTCTTCTACACCGAGAATAGCTATAATATCTTGTAAAGAATTATATTTTTGCAAAATTTCTTTCACTCTTTGTGCACAATTATAATGATTTTCGTCTATAATCTCTGGAGATAAAATACGTGAAGTAGAATCTAAAGGATCTACTGCAGGATAAATTCCTAAAGATGCAATTTTTCTGGAAAGAACAGTTGTTGCATCCAAATGCGAAAATGTAATAGCAGGGGCTGGATCGGTTAAATCATCTGCAGGAACATAAACCGCTTGCACGGAAGTTATAGACCCTGTTTTTGTAGATGTTATTCTTTCCTGCATAGCTCCCATTTCAGATGATAAAGTAGGTTGATATCCTACTGAGGAAGGGATTCTTCCTAATAATGCTGAAACTTCTGATCCTGCCTGAGTAAAACGAAATATATTATCTATAAAAAACAATACATCTTGTCCTTTTTTTCCTTTTTCTTCTAAATATTGATCTCTATAATATTCAGCTAAGGTTAACCCTGATAAAGCAACTCTTGCTCTAGCTCCAGGAGGTTCGTTCATTTGACCAAAAACAAAAGTAGCTTTGGATTCTTTCAAAGATTCTTTATCCACTGTAGAAATATCCCAATATCCTTTTTTCATAGATTCCATAAAAGATTTTCCATATTTTATAATTCCAGATTCCAACATTTCTCTTAATAAATCGTTCCCTTCTCTAGATCTTTCTCCAACTCCTGCAAAAACAGATGGTCCTCCATGTATTTTTGCTACATTATTGATTAACTCTTGTATCAATACAGTTTTTCCAACCCCTGCTCCACCAAATAATCCAATTTTACCTCCTTTAGGATAAGGTTCAATTAAATCTATAACTTTAATTCCTGTATACAAAATTTCTGTTTCAGTAGATAAATCTACAAATGCAGGAGATTCTCTGTGAATCGGTTTAGTTTGAGATCTATCAATATCTCCTAATCCATCTATACAATTTCCTAAAACATTAAAAACCCTACCATTAATAGACTCCCCGACAGGAACACAAATTGGTTGATCTAATGCATAAACTTCTTGACCTCTTTGCAATCCGTCCGTTACTTCCATAGAAATGCAACGAACATTATTTCCTCCCATATGTTGTTGAACTTCCAATATGATTTTATTATCTTTAGATAAATGGACTTCCATCGCATCATAAATTTTAGGAAGATAAGACCCTTCTTGAAAAGAAACATCAATAACTGGTCCTATAATTTGAGTAATTATTCCCTTAAATTTTTTTTTATTCATTATGCATCTCTTTTTTTTTAATATTTATACAATTACATTTGCACTTGTAAATGTAAGAGAAAAGATAAAAATTTTGAAAATTTATTCATTGATTGATGAATTTTCTTCTTTGTGTCCATGTGTATTTACACTTGGAATTTTTGATGGTGTTCATATAGGTCATCAAAAAATTATTAAAAATTTAATTTTAAAATCTCAAAAAAAATATTGTTCCGTTCTGCTCACTTTTTATCCACATCCAAAAGAAATTTTAAATTATGATAAAAAATTTTTTTATTTAAATACTCTTTCTGAAAGAATATATAACTTAAAAAAAACAGGAGTAGAACACTTGATTATTCATCCTTTTACTGAAAATTTTTCAAAATTAAGAACAAAAGATTTTTTAAAAAAAATTTTACATCCTAAATATAAAATTAGGAAAGTCATTACTGGATACGATTCCCATATAGGAAAAAAAAGAGTAAATTCTTACGAAGAATTTCAAAAACTATCCCATATTTATGGAGTAAAAGTTTATCAAATAAATCCTTACAAATTAAGAAAAAAAATAGTTAGTTCTACTCACATACGTGAATCCCTTTTATTAGGAAATATACAATGGGCAAACCAAGCTTTGGGATATTATTATACATTATCTGGTAATGTCATACAAGGAAAAGGAATAGGAAGAATGATGAATTTTCCTACAGCAAATCTAAAAGTAAACTCTAAAAAATTGATTCCTAAAAAAGGTGTTTATGCTGTAAAAATTAATTATTCAAATAATATATATTTGGGAATGTTAAATATAGGAATCAACCCTACCATAGAAAAAAAAAATAAAAGAATCAAGATAGAAGTTCATATCTTCAATTTTTTTGAAAATATATATGGAAAAAAAATAGATATTTTAATGATTCACATAATACGTGAAGAAAAAAAATTTAACTCTATTCAAGAATTAAAAAAACAAATATGTATAGATAAAATGAATATACAAAAATTTTTTTCTCGTGAAAAAACAAATCGATAGAATTATAAAATATATTTTGGAAAACTTGAATCATAAAATTATTTTTATATCGAAAAATTCTATTATTATAGAATACATAAAAAACAAATACAGTTCTAAATTTAGTTCAAAAACTAAATTTTTTCCAATAGAAAAATTTTTAGAAAAAATTTCTGGACTAAAAATTTTAGATAATTATTCAATACTACTTTACTTTTTTTCTCTTTTAAAAAAAGATGATTTTACAGAAAAAAAATTTCATGATTTTTTTAGTTGGGGCCCTAAAATATTAAATGATTTTCAGAATTTAGATTTTAATTTAGTTAATATTGAACATTTTTTTTCTTCTATTATTTCTACAGAAAAGATAAATAAATGGAATCTAGATTTTTTAGAACAAAAAAAATTTTTTTTTTGGGAAAAAATTCATGAATACTATTATATTTTGCAATCTCAACTCCTAAAAAAAGGAATGGCTTATCATGGAATGCTTTTTAAAACAGCAATTTCTCGTTTAGATTCCTTTTTATATCAAAATTTTAATATAAAAATTGTATTATTTCTTGTTGAAGAAATTGCATTTAATGAATGTGAAAAACTTTTTACTAAAAAAATTATTAAACAAGGATTAGTTTATGATTTATGTGAAAAAAATAGAAATTTTATAAATTCTAAAACATGTTTGCAATATGATAATTTAAAAATTATTGGAGTTTCAAAAGAAATAGAACAAGTAAAAATTGTAAAAAATATCATATGTAAATTAATAAAAAAAAATAAAAAACCTGAAAAAATACTATTAATACCAGGAGATAATTATTTAACTATTCCATTAGCTAATTCTATAAAAAAATTAGGAATTAATATATCTTTTGATATTGATTATTCATTAAATAATATTCCTATTTATTATACTTTTTATTATATATTTCAATTACTGTTAACAAAAAATAAATTCAAAAAATTTACTAGAAAAGATGTTATAAAAGTATTATCCAATGGATATATTCAAAAATTTTTCTTGAAAAGAAATTCAGTATTAAAAAAATTGAATGTAGAAAATGATTCTGATTTTGTTTGTGAATACGTAATAAAAAAACATTTATGCAGAAATGACTTGTGGATTATTTTTAGAATTCAAACTGATAATATAAAAATGATTCTTATAAGTATCATTAGCTTTATTAGAAAATTTAAGAAATTTCTTATTACGAAGAGAAAAAAACATTTTTTGGAATTGGAATTTATTTTTAAACTAGAAACTTATATCCAAAAATTAAGAATAATAATTAGAAAAAATAAAAGCTTATCTATAGGAATCAATGATATATTCAACATATATGAACAATTAACTCATACAGAAAATATACGATACATACAAAAAAATAAAAGAGGATTACATATAATAGGTTTTACAGACATTTTTTTTGACAATTTTGATCTTGTAATTATAACATCTTTCAATGAAGGAATCATTCCTCCAAATCATAAAGAAAATTCTTTCATTCCTTTTAGTATATGTAAAAAATTTAAGATTAATAATTACAATGAAAATTTTTATTTTCATCATTTAACGAGAATTATTCAATTTTCAAAACAAACATATTTAATATATAAAGATCAACCAGATGAAATTAATTCTGGAGAAAAAAGTCGTTTTATTTATAGAATAGAAATGAATTCTAAAATTTCAACAGAAAAAATAAATAAAACATTTTTTTCTATAAATTCAAAAATACGACCTATTGTAATTGATAAGACAAAATCTATAATTCAATGTTTACATGAATTGATCCATAAAGGGCTATCCCCTTCTTCCATTCATTTATACAATTATAATCCTCTTTTATTCTATTACAAGAAAATACTTAAGTTAAATGATCCAGAAAAAATGTCTTACAAAAAAAAAATAGGGAATATAATTCATAAAACATTAAAAATTTTGTATGATCCCATTAAAAAAAATTTTATAACTCTCGATTGTATTCATAAAATGAAAAAAAATTATGAATCTATTATAAAAAAAGTTTTTTTAGAAAGAAAAGAAATTATTGAAGGAAATAATATGTTTTTTTATTATGTTATAAAAAATTATGTAGAAAATTTCATTTCATGGGATGAAAAATTTGTTAAAAACGGACATAAAATTCTGATCAAAGAAATAGAAAGAAAAGTCTCTGCAATATTAAATATTGGATCCAATAAAGTAAACTTGCACGGTATTATAGATCGTATAGATGAGTATGATGGAACCCCTCGTATTCTTGATTACAAAATAGGATATTCAAAAATTAAAGAGATCAACATTTCTTTAAAAAATATTGAAAACATTTTTTATGATACCAATTATACGAAGACCATGCAATTGCTTATTTATGTTTATTTATGGTTTAAATCTTCCATATTCAAAGGGTGTAATAAAAATCCTCCTATCATAGGAATTGTTTCTCCCAAAATGAATGGAGATATATTACAAGTTCCCATCAACATTTTTCGTATTCACAAAAATCAAAAAAAAAATATAACATATGCAGATTATAAAATAAACGTTCTTCCATTCCTTATTAAAAGAATTTCTGATATACTAGATCCTAGTATTCCTATTATAGAAAAAATTTATTGATTCATAATATATTTTTTTATATAATCGCCTACTTCTTCAGTAGTAGAAGATAATTTTGAATCAATAATATCTGGTGTACAGATTTTTTTTTCAATAGAATTTTTAACAGCTTTTTCTAAAATATTTTTTTCTTTATGCATACCAAAATACTCTAACATCATAGAACCTGAAAGGATACATCCCAAAGGATTTGCAATATTTTTTCCTTTTGCTTTAGGATAAGATCCATGTATAGGTTCAAACATGGATTTATCATATCCTATAGAAGCCGAAGGTAATAGGCCTAAAGAACTTGTTAAAATACTAGATTCATCTGAAAGAATATCACCAAACATATTATCCGTTAAAATAATATCAAATTTTTTGGGATTCATAATAATTTGCATAGCTGCGTTGTCTACATATAAAAAATCAAGATCGACATCTGGATAATCCATCGATATTTTTTTAATGACTTCTCTCCATAATCTAGAAGTTTCTAATACATTAGCTTTGTCCACTAATGTTACTTTTTTTTTACGAGAAACAGCTGCTTTAAAAGCCATTTCACCAATTCTTTCTATTTCTTCTTTAGAATAAACACAATAATCATAAGCTTTTTCTCCGTTTTTACAACGACCTTTTTTTCCAAAATAAATTCCACCTGTTAATTCTCGATATATAATGAAATTCACTTCATGTAAGAATTCTTTTTTTATAGGAGATTTCTCTAATTTTGGGAATACCACTATGGGACGAATGTTACAATATAAATTCATTCTTTTTCTAAGTTTTAATAATCCATCTTCAGGTCTATTTCCTATTGGATTATGATCATATTTTGGGTCTCCTATACTACCAAATAAAACAGCATCTGATTTTAAACAATTGTCTATAGTTTCTTTTGGCATCGGATCTCCTAGTTTTTCTATGGCTTTAGATCCAGCTAAAACGTTTTTATAATGAAAATCATGACCATATTTTATGGTTATGGAATTTAAAACTTTTATAGTCTGTTTCATAACCTCAGGTCCTATTCCATCTCCTTCTATTACAGAAATATTTTTTATCATATTAAAAAAAATTTTCTATTTTTTTCAAAAATTTCTACATGATCTTTAATAGAAATCAAAAAATCTATATCATCATATCCATTTATAAAACAATTTTTTTTGTATGGATGTATATGAAATTTATCAAATTCTCCTGTTTTTAGGATTGTAACTTTTTGATTCATTAAATCAACTTTTATTTTAATCTTCGGATTTTTTTCAACTGTATTAAATAATTTTTTTAAAAAATATTCAGATATTTCTACAGTTAATAATCCATTGTTTAATGCATTTTCCTTAAAAATATCAGCAAAAAAGCTAGATATTATCACCCTAAATCCATAATCAAAAATAGCCCATACAGCATGTTCACGACTGGATCCACATCCGAAATTTCTTCCTGATAAAAGAATTTTTCCACTAAAATTACAATCATTTAATACAAAATCTTTATTTAAGGAGCCATTTTTTTGATAACGCCAGTCCATAAAAAGATTTTTTCCAGACTCTTCACGTTTAATTTCTTTCAAAAAACGAGCAGGAATAATTTGATCTGTATCAACATCTTCTATAGATAATGGAATCGCCTGACTAATTAACATTGTAAATTTTTTCATGAATATATTTATTAATGTCTACAATTTTGCCTTCAATAGCTATAATAGCCGCACTTAAAGGGCTTGCAAGTAAAGTACGAGATCCTGGACCCTGTCTTCCCTCAAAATTTCTATTAGATGTGGAAATACAATATTCTCCTGAAGGAATCTTATCTTCATTCATTCCTAAACAAGCAGAACATCCTGGTTGACGAAAATTAAATCCAGAATTTTTAAAAATCTTATCTAATCCTTCTATTTTAGCTTGTTTCACAACTTGATTTGATCCTGGTACAATCATTGCTTGTACATGATCTGCTTTTTTCTTTCCTTTTATTATAGAAGCTACCAATCTTAAATCTTCTATTCTAGAATTGGTGCAACTTCCTATAAAAATGTAATTAATTCTCTTTCCTATTAAAGATTCCCCTAATGAAAAACCCATGTAATCCATTGATTTAGAATCTATATTCGATTTTGGAATCCTTTCAGATATTTTTATTGACATTCCAGGATTTGTTCCAAAAGTTATCATAGGTTCAATATCTTCAACATTTAATATATATTCCTGATCAAATATTGTATTGTCATCTGTTCTCAAAGATTTCCAATATTCTATGATTTTTTTTATTTTTTTTTTAAACTTCTGTATGTTTTTACATTTTTTTATATAATCAAAAGTAATTTGATCTGGAGCTATTAATCCCCCTTTTGCTCCCATTTCAATACTCATATTACAAATGGTCATTCTTCCTTCCATGCTCATTTTTTTAATAATAGAACCTGTATATTCTACAAAATATCCAACTCCAGCATTCACTCCTAATTTTGATATGATATATAAAATGACATCTTTAGGGGTCACTCCTTTTCTTAAATTTCCATTTAATTGAATTTTCATTTGTTTAGGTTTGGATAACAACAAACATTGACTAGCCATAACCATGGCTACTTGACTGGTCCCAATTCCAAAAGCTATACATCCAAAAGCTCCATGAGTCGAAGTATGACTATCTCCACAAACTATTGTCATTCCCGGTAAAGTATGACCTAATTCAGGACCAATTACATGAACAATTCCATTATTTTTATCTCCTAATCCATATAATGTGATTCCAAATTTATTACAATTCTCTGTTAATAGGTTTATTTGTTTTCTAGACAAAGAATCTGAAATAGGTAAATGTTGATTAATTGTAGGCACGTTATGGTCTGCCGTTGCTATAATTTGATTGGGTCTAAAAACGGATAAATTTCTTCTTTTTATCTCTATAAAAGCTTGAGGACTTGTCACTTCATGTATATAATGTTTATCTATATAAAGAACATATATTTCATTTTCTAATTTTTTAATAACATGTGACTCCCAAATTTTATCAAACAATGATTTTGGCATTTTTATACAACATTTATTCTTCTATTATTCGTATTAGAATGCAATATTTTTATATTATTAGCTTTTTCTAATATTACTTTTAATTCCATATCAGTAATTTCTTTTTTTTCGTCTGCATATTTTAAAAAAATAGAATAAACCAAATCTAAAGAATTCTTGTTTAAAAAATATCCCAATTTTTTATAACGATAAGCTAAAGCTGCTCTTCCACTTCTAGCTGTAAGAATTATGGAAGATTGATTTATTCCAACATCTTCTGGATTAATACTTTCATAAGTTTCTCTTTTTTTAATGATTCCATCTTGATGAATTCCAGAAGAATGAGAAAAAGCGTTAATCCCTACTATAGCTTTATTTGCTTGTATTTTCATTCCTGTACATTTTGAGACTAAATCGCTTGTAGAAAAAATTAATTTTGTATTAATATTAGTAAATAAATTTAAATAAGAATTTTGCTTAATAATCATGACAATTTCTTCTAGAGAAGTGTTTCCCGCTCTTTCTCCAATTCCATTAATAGTACATTCTACTTGTTCCGCTCCATTTATGATTCCAGCTAATGAATTAGCTGTTGCTAATCCTAAGTCATTATGACAGTGAGTAGATAATATAATTTTATGAATCCCTTTCACATTTTCCTTTAAAAAACGGATTTTATTACCATATTCTTCTGGGAGACAATATCCTGTAGTATCAGGAATATTAATGACTGTTGCTCCATACTTGATCACATTTTCACAAACTTTTGCTAAAAATTCATTTTCTGTACGTCCTGCATCTTCAGCATAAAATTCTACATCTTCTACAAATTTTTTTGCATATTTTACCGCATGTACAGCTCTTTCTATAATTTTTTCTGGAGTACTATTAAATTTATAACGAATATGACAATTGGAAGTTCCAATTCCAGTGTGTATTCTAGGTCTTTTAGCCCATTTTAGGGCAACACCTGCTGTTTCTATATCTTTTTCTACGGCTCTAGATAAGGCACAAATTATAGACCGTGAAACGGCCTTTCCAATATCTTGAACTGATTGATAATCTCCTGGACTTGATGTAGGGAATCCAGCTTCTATCACATCTACTCCTAAAGTTTCCAATTTTTTAGCTATTCTTATTTTTTCTTTAGCATTTAATTTACATCCTGGAGCCTGTTCTCCATCTCGCAAAGATGTATCAAAAATTTGTATTTTCTTTTTTTCCATATCATTTCATTGGATTATTTTCGTCAAAACTATTTTTTCCAAAAAGAAAATAGAAATAAATTGTGAGAATCTTTACAATATCTAATTAACAAAATTATTTTATATTATTCTATTAATCAAATTAAACATCATTATAAAATTACAATGCCTAATTATAATAATAAATCAGATCATCTTTTTTTGTTAATTCAAACTTTATCAAAATCCGAAAAGAGAAATTTTAGAATTTATGCAAATCGTATAAAACAAAATAAAGATGCTAAGTTTATAAAATTATTTGAAATCATGAGCAAAATGAATTCTTACAATGAAGAAAAAATATTAAAAAACACACCTATAAAAAAAGAACAACTATCTAATATTAAAGCTCATTTATATAAACAAATTTTAATTAGTCTTAAAAAACTACAACATATTGTAGAAAACCATGATATACAAATACGTGAATATTTAGATTTTGCTAAAATTTTATATAACAAAGGCTTGTATCTTCAAAGCTTAAAATTATTAGGAAAAGCAAAAATTATTGCTAGATGTTATGAATTTAATACTATTCTACTAGAATTAGTTGAATTTGAAAAAATGATAGAATCCCAACATATAACTAGGAGTCTTTATTCTAGATCTGGAGAATTATACGCAGAATCAAATGAATTAATTGAAAAAATCCAATGTAATAATGCATTATCAAGCCTTTCTTTAGAATTGTATGGTTTATATTTAAAAGTAGGATATGTAAGAAATGAAAAAGATAAAATATTTATAGAAACATATTTTCGTACAAACCTTCCAAAATTTGATATTGATCGACTTAGTTTTTACGAAAAATTATTTTTGTATCAGGCTCAAGTATGGTATCATTATATTCGACAAGATTTCGTTATGTGTTACAGATCTTCTTATAAATGGGTAGAATTGTTTCAAAATCATACAAAAGCAAAAAAAATAGCTCCTGTTCGATATTTAAAAGGATATCATTATTTGTTAGACACTTTATTTTATTTGAATCATTATTCAAAATTTATTCGTGTGTTTAAACAATTTGAACAAGAAGTACAAAATAAAGAAATACTGATAAATGGAAACACGAAAATATTAATTTTTATGTATACATATACTAATCGTATCAACAAACATTATATGGAAGGAAGCTTTTCGGAAGGAGTTAAAAAAGTAATTCCACCATTATTTATAGAATTTAATAAAATTTTTAATCGTTTGGATTCCCATTATATTATGATTCTTTATTATAAAATTGCTTGTTTATATTTTGGGAGCGGAGATAATGAAAATACTATTCGGTATTTGTCAAAAATTATGGAAAATAAAAAAAAAAACTTACGACAAGATTTACAATGTTTTGCAAGACTATTACACTTAATAGCTTGCTACGAAAGTGGCTTAGATGAAAATATGGATCAGAAAATTCAATCCGCATATAAATTCTTTATTCAAATGGATGATTGGTACATTGTGCAAAAAAAAATTATTCATTTTTTTAAGAATTTAGGAAATGTATATCCACATCAAATTAAAAATCAATTTAAAAAATTAAGAGATAAATTAGTTAAATATTACGATCATCCTTATGAAAAAAGGACTTTTTTATATTTAGATATTATTTCTTGGTTAAATTCAAAAATAGAAAATAAATCTGTAGAATCAATTATAAAAGAAAAATTTTTAAGAACAATCAAAAATAATTGAAATAAAATTGTTTAATTCAATAAAAATATAACTCTAAAAAAAAGAGTCATAAAATATGAAAAAATAAAATGAATTAAAGCTTTCAATAAAAATGAAGAAGAGAAATTTGAAAGATCATAAGAATCAAAAATTGAATAAAAAAAAATAAGAACACTAAAAAATAATCTCATTGTATCACATAACATATAAATATATGTAGTGAATTTACATCTATTTTTTGTTGTAAATAAACAAAAAAGAAAAAACAAACTATTTACAGGAAATGAAAAAACATATATTTTTAATATGAAAATAAAATATATTTTAAAGAAAAAAATACTAAAAATCATGTGTATCAAACTGAAAAAAAAAGTGAATAAATTGTATATTGCAATTTTTTTTATCATGACCAAATGATTTAAAATTACTAATTGTTATTTTTTTTTTTATATGAAAAATAAAGATATTATTGATGAACTCTCATGGAGAGGTTTAATTAAAAACAAAGTTCCTGGGATAGAAAATCAATTAAAAAAACCTACAACTATGTATATAGGTTTTGATCCAACATCTGATTCTTTGCACCTAGGAAGTCTTTTACCTATTATTATATTAATTCATTTTCAAAAAAAAGGACACAAATCTTTAGCATTAATTGGTGAAGCAACAGGTTTTATAGGAGATCCTTCCGATAAGAAAGATAAGAGAATCTTTTTAAGTAAAAAAAATCTACAAAATAATACGGAATCTATAAAGAATCAAATATCTAGATTTTTAAAGTTTTATTCAGAAAAAATAGAATTGTTAAATAATTTCGATTGGATTCGAAATATTTATTTCATAGATTTTATTCGTGAAATAGGAAAACATTTTTCTGTAAATTATATGATATCTAAAGATTCTGTAAAAAAAAGAATTAATAATAAAAAAAACGGAATATCCTTCACTGAATTTTCTTATTCTCTTATACAAGGATATGATTTTTTGTATTTAAATCAAGTAAAAAATTGTCAATTGCAAGTAGGAGGATCTGATCAATGGGGAAATATCACAACAGGGATTGAATTGATTAGAAAAAAAACAGGAAAAAAAGCGTATGGAATCACTTTTCCTTTAATAATAAAACCTAATGGAATTAAATTTGGTAAAAGTGAAAAAGAAGAAAATATATGGCTAGATAAAAATAAAACATCTCCATACAAATTTTATCAGTTTTGGATGAATATTTCTGATTTTGAAATTGAAAAATACATAAAAATATATACTTTTTTTTCAAAAGAAGAAATTGAAAATTTAATTTATAAACATAGAAAATATCCAAATAAAAGATTATTACAGAGAAAATTGGCTAATGAAATAACTGAATGGATTCATGGAAATGAAATTGTAAAAAAAGTAATAGAAATCACAAATATATTATTTGAAAAAAAAAATGAATCCTTTCAATTGTTAGATGATAAAACTTTCATTTCTATATACAACCATATTCCACATATGCTTATATCTTGTGATGAATTTGATAAAGGAATTTTTTTATTAGATCTTTTAAAAAGAAGTAGTTTTTTCTCTTCAAAAAGTGAAGCAAATCGTGCTTTAAAAGCAAACTCAATTCACTTAAATAAAATTCTTGTGAAAGAAAATATTATGATTCAAAAAGAAAACATAATAGGAAAAAAATATATTTTATTCCAATTTGGAAAAAAAGAATTTTTTATTATAAAAATTGAATGAATTTAATATCCAAAATATTTCAATTTTTTATAATTATATCGCCAATTTTTACAAACTTCTACATTGAATTTTAATTCAATATTTTTTTTAAAAAAAAGTTCTATGCTTTTTATAGAAAACAACTTCAATTTATTAATTGCATGTCCTTTCTCTCCTATTAATATTCCTTTTTGAGAATCTCGTTCTACATATATAGAAGATAATATATATATAAAAGTATTTTTATCTTTAAAACATTTCGTATATATTTCTACGGAATAAGGAATTTCTTTTTTATATAAAAAAAATATTTTCTCTCTAATTATTTCATTTACAAAAAAACGTTCAGATTTATTACTTAAATAATCTTTTGGATAAAAAGGTGGATGTTTAGATAATAAAGATCTAATTTTATTCATTAATAGATCTTGATTCATTTTTTTTAATGCAGATATTGGTAATATTTCTGAATCAGGAAATAATTTATGCCAATAATTAATGGTATAATATAATGTGTTTTCTCCACATTGTGTTCCTATTTTATCTATTTTATTAATCAATATAATAATGGGAACATTTTTATTTTTTTTTTTATATGATTGAATATTGAAACATCTTCTGGTTTTCCTATCTCTGTAATGAATAAAATAATGTCTGCATCTTCTAACGATTTTTCTACATATTGCATCATAATTTTTTGCATAGGATAAATAGGATCAATTATTCCTGGTGTATCCGAAAATATAATTTGAAAATCAGATCTATTAATGATTCCCAATATTCTATGACGAGTTGTTTGTGGTTTATGTGTTATGATAGAAAGTCTTTCTCCTACAAGAGAATTCATTAAAGTAGACTTTCCTACATTAGGAGATCCTATAATATTAACAAAACCGGACTTATGAATCATTTATTTATTACGATTTAAATGTTAATGTTTTCAATTTTTTCTGATTTTCTAAATACAATTCCTTGTTCTTTGAAAAAATCTATTAAAATTTTATGATTTTTTTGTATTTTACCTATTATAATTTCCTTAGAAAGATTATTTAAAATATCATGTTGAATAACTCTTTTTAAAGGTCTAGCTCCAAAATGAGGATCGTATCCTTTTTCAGACAAATATTCTATAGCTTCATTCGTTGATTCTATACAAATATTTTTTTTATTATATAGTATTTCTCCTAATTTTTTCATTTGCAATTTAACAATGTCTCTTATTTCTTTTCTAGAAAGAGGTTTAAACAAGATAATTTCGTCTATACGGTTAATAAATTCAGGTCTAACAATATTTTTTAATAAATCTATTAAAGTTTTTTTTGTAGTCTCCATTCTATTATAAGAAATTTTTTTATCCAAATTATCCTGAAGAACATCTGATCCTATATTCGAAGTCATAATAATAATAGTGTTTGTAAAATTAACTATTCTTCCTTTATTATCAGTTAATCTTCCATCATCCAATATTTGTAGTAGGATATTAAATACATCTGAATGAGCTTTTTCTATTTCATCTAACAAAATAACACTATAAGGACGTCTACGTATAGCTTCTGTTAACTGTCCACTTTCATCGTAACCTATATATCCGGGAGGTGCTCCTATTAATCGGCTTACAGAATGACGTTCTTGATATTCGCTCATATCTATACGAACCATATTATTATCATCATCAAACAAATATTCTGCTAAAGTTTTAGCTAATTCCGTTTTTCCTACCCCTGTATTTCCCATAAACAGAAAAGATCCTATAGGTTTTTTTTCATCTTGTATTCCTGCCCTAGAACGTCGTATAGCATTGGCGATAGATTGAATCGCATGATTTTGTCCTACAACTCTTCTGTGTAATTTTTTTTCCAAAAATAATAATTTTTCTCTTTCACTTTGTAACATTTTAGTTACCGGAATTCCAGTCCATTTAGAGACAACTTGAGCAATATCTTCTCTACAAACTTCTTCTTGTATCATTTTATGCCCTTTATCTTCTTGTTTTTTTAACTCATTTTCTAACGCTTTTACTTTTTTTTCTTCTTCTTTTATTTTTCCATATCTTAATTCTGCAACCCTACCATAATCGCCTGATCTTTCTGCTTGTTCTGCTTCAAATTTATAATTTTCTATTTTATCTTTAGCTTTTTGAATCCCTTCAACTAAATCTTTTTCATTTTGCCACTGATCTTGCAACTGCATTTTTTTTTCATTCAATTTAAATAATTCTTTTTTTAAAGGAATTAATTGTTTTTCGTCATTTTCTCTTTTTAAAGCTTCTATTTGTATTTCCATATGCATAATTTTTCTGTGTAATACATCCAATTCTTCTGGTTTTGAATTGATTTCCATTCTTAACTTAGAAGCAGCTTCATCCACAAGATCTATAGCTTTATCTGGTAAAAAACGTTCATTAATATAACGTTTAGATAATTCTACAGCAGCTATAATAGATTCATCTTTTATTCTTACTTTATGATGACTTTCATATTTTTCTTTAATTCCACGTAATATAGATATTGCATCATCGATAGAAGGCTCATCTACGTATACTTGTTGAAATCTTCTTTCTAAAGCTTTATCTATTCTAAAGTATTTTTGATATTCATTTAAAGTGGTAGCTCCTATCGCTCTAAGTTCTCCTCTAGCTAATGCTGGTTTTAAAATGTTTGCGGCATCCATAGCTCCTTCCCCACCTCCTGCCCCAACTAAAGTGTGAATTTCATCAATAAATAAAATCACTTCTCCATCTAAAGATGTTACTTCTTTTATTACGGCTTTAAGCCTTTCTTCAAATTCTCCTTTATATTTAGCTCCTGCAATTAGAGAAGCCATATCCAAAGAAAATACTTTTTTATTTTTTAAATTATCAGGAATATCTCCACTAATAATACGATGAGCTAACCCTTCAGCAATAGCTGTTTTACCAACTCCGGCATCACCAATCAATATTGGATTATTTTTTGTTCTTCTAGATAATATTTGTAAAACTCTACGTATTTCTTCATCACGTCCAATAACAGGATCTAATTTTCCTTTATAAACCCATTCATTGAGATTTTTTGCATATTTATCCAAAGCATTATACATATTTTCTGCTGTAGAAGAAATCACTTTTCCGCTTTTTTTTCTTATGTTTTCAATAACTTTTTTTATTTTCTTTTCTGTTATTCCTTGATCTCTCAATAATTGCGAAGTAAGATCAAAACTCATAAAAATTCCATAAAAAATATGCTCTACAGAAATAAATTCGTCTTTTAATGTGTCCGCATAATTTTCTGCTATATTCAACATTTTTGTTACATGTAAATTGAAATGTTGAGTAAAAGGATCACTCATAATTTTTGGATAAGAGGAAATAATCCGATCTAATCCAAAAATTATTGATTGAGAATTTACTTGCAATTTTTTAAAAAAAAAAGAAATTATATTTTCTTCAATTTTCAAAATTGATTTTAAAATATGAGCATTTTCGATAGATTGTTGATTATTTTTTAAGGCAATATGTTGCGCTTCTTGTATTACTTCTTGTGACTTGATCGTTAACTTATTATAATTCATATAATAATATTATAAAATGAAGTTTATATTTTTATAATATAAAAAAAATTTTTGATCAACATAGTTGTTAAAACTAATTATTTCAAAATATTTATTTTCGCACTATGATAAAAAAAGAAGAAATACAATCTATTTCAGAAAAAATTCATAAAATTTATGATATACTAAAAATAGATAAAATACAGAAATATATAGAAGAAAAAACATCAAATCCTAATTATTGGAAAAATTATAAAAAATCTCAAAAATTTATAAAAAATATGCATAATATGAAAACATGCATAAAAGATTTTACGGAATTGAAAAATTCTTTTGAAGAATTAGAAATCATATTTTCTCTTTCTAAAGAAGAAAATTTAGAAAAAGAATTTGAAATTCAATTGTATAAAACTAAAAAATTACTTTCAAATATTGAGTTAAAAAATATTCTTTCTGAAAAAGAAGATTCTTTCAATGCTATACTCCAAATATCTTCTGGAGCTGGAGGGACTGAAAGTTGTGATTGGACTTCTATGTTAATGAGAATGTATTCCATGTGGGCAGAAAAAAAAAATTTTTTAGTTAAGAAAATTCACCATGTATCCGGAGATATAACTGGTATTAAATCTATTACTTTAGAAATAGATGGAATTTATGCTTTTGGTTATTTGAAAGGAGAAAATGGAGTACATAGGTTGATCCGAATTTCTCCGTTTGATAGTAATTCAAAACGTCATACCTCTTTTTCTTCTGTATATGTTTATCCTATGATAAATGATGATATTAATATAGATATTAAAATGTCAGATATACAATGGGAAACTTTTCGTTCTAGTGGATCAGGAGGTCAAAATGTCAATAAAGTAGAAACAGGAGTAAGATTACGTCATCATCCTACAGGAATTACCATAGAAAATACAGAATTCCGTTCTCAAATACAAAATAGACAAAAAGCTTTACAGTTGTTGAAATCTAGATTATTTGAAATGGAAATGATGAAAAGAAATGAAAAAAAAGAAAAAATAGAATCTACAAAAAAAAAAATTGAATGGGGTTCTCAAATCAGAAATTACATTCTGCATCCTTATAAATTAGTAAAAGATTTAAGAACTGGTTATGAAACCACACAAATTCAATCAGTTATGGATGGAGAAATAGATATTTTTTTAAAAAAATTTTTAATATATAATAGAGAAAATAAAAATACAATTTCATTATCTTAAGTTTTTCAATGAAAATCCGTTATTATGATCTTATAGATCAAACTTTTGATTTTCCCAATGAGGAATTTTCTATAAAAAATAATTTTTTAGAATTTCACGGAATTCCATTAATGGATCTTATAAAAAAATATGGAACTCCATTAAAGTTTACATATTTACCGAAAATATCTAAAAATATACGAAAAGCCAGAAAATGGTTTGAAAAAGCAATTCATTCCAATCAATATAATAACAAATATACTTATTGTTATTGTACAAAAAGTTCTCATTTTTCTTTTGTGTTAGAAGAAGCTCTGAAAAATAATATTAGTATTGAAACTTCATATGCTTATGATATAGAAATAGTAAAAAATCTTTATAAAAAAGGAAAAACAACTAAAAATATTGAAGTTATATGCAATGGATTTAAACCCAAAAATTATATTGAAAACATATCAGAACTTATTAATAACGGGTTCTATAATACAATACCAATATTAGACAATTCCGAAGAATTAGAAAAATTAAGTTTAGTTATTAATTATCCTTTTAAATTAGGTATACGTATAGCTTCTGAAGAGGAACCTAAATTTGAATTTTATACTTCTAGATTAGGAATTGGATATAAAGATATTATTGTTTTTTATTTAAATAAAATAAAAAATAATCCTAAAGTGGAATTAAAAATGTTACATTTTTTCATAAATACAGGAATAAAAGATACCGCTTATTATTGGAATGAACTTTTCAAATGCTTACATATTTATGCTAAACTAAAAAAAATAGCACCAGAATTAGAAATTTTGAACATAGGAGGAGGTTTTCCTATTAAAACATCTATGTCTTTTAAGTATAATTATGAATACATGACCAATGAAATTGTTTATCAGATAAAAAAATTTTGTCAAGAAGAAAATATTTCAGAACCTCATATTTACACAGAATTTGGAGCTTATACAGTAGGAGAAAGTGGAGGAATTTTATATAAAATACTTAATCAAAAACGTCAAAATGATAGAGAAAAATGGAATATGATAGATAGCTCTTTCATGACAACGCTTCCTGACACTTGGGCAATAAGTCGTAGATTTATTATGATGGCAATCAATCGTTGGAATGATTGTTATGAAAGGGTTTTTTTAGGAGGATTAACATGTGATAGTGATGATTATTATAATTCAGAACAACATATGAATGCAATATATCTTCCTTGTTTTCATCAAAAAATACCGCTTTATATTGGATTTTTTAATACTGGAGCTTATCAAGATACAATTAGCGGATATGGTGGAGTGCATCATTGTTTAATTCCTCAACCTATTCATATATTGATAGATCATGACGAAAAAGAAAATTTTGTATACAAAATTTTTCGTCAATCACAAAGTCCAGAAGAAATTCTAAAAATATTAGGATATTGAAATTTCATTATAGAAATAAAAAAAAAACTTTTGCGGGAATTCCTAAAAAGTACGCCACACTTGATCAATCTAAAACGGTGCTTATTCCAGTTCCATATGATTATACTCAAACATGGAAAAAAGGGGCTAAGAAAGGACCTAAAGCTTTTTTATCTGCCGCAGAACATATGGAATTATATGATATTGAAACCAATTCAGAAGTATATAAAAAAGGAATTTTTCTTGTTCCCTATATTATAAATTCTTCAGTTTCCACAAAAAAAATGATTGAAAAAGTATATAATGTTACAAAAAAATTTCTTTCTAAAGAGAAATTCATAACATTTATAGGAGGAGATCATTCTATATCAATAGGAAGTATTAGAGCTTTTGGAGAAAAATATACAAATTTAAGCATTCTTCATATGGACGCGCATACAGATTTGCGTCCTATGTATAAAGGAAGTCCTTATAATCACGCTTGTTCCATGTATGAAGCTTCCAAAAAATATCCTTTAATACAAATAGGAATTCGTAGTATGGATATAATGGAGAAAAAATATATTCAAAAAGAAAATATATTTTATATGCATAAAATTTATCAAAATGATTTATGGATGCAAAATGCTATTCATAAATTATCTAATAATGTATTTATCAGTATAGATATAGATGTTTTTGATCCTAGTATCGCCCCTTCTACAGGTACTCCAGAACCAGGAGGGTTATCTTGGTACACAACTTTAAAATTTTTGAAAAAAGTTTTTAATAAAAAAAATGTAATAGGATTTGATATTGTTGAACTTTTACCTAATAAAAATGAATCTTCTACAGATTTTCTAGCTGTAAAACTTTACTATAAATTATTATCATATAAACATGTAAATGTAAATTAATTATATATGAATCAAAAAATCATTATAACTATAGATGGTTATTCTTCATCAGGAAAAAGTACTTTAGCAAAAAAAATTTCTAAAAAACTAAAATATAAATATATAGATAGTGGCGCTCTGTATAGAAGTGTAGCTTTACTTGCTATTCGAAAAAAAATTTTTTATAGTGATTTGTGGAATACAAAAAATTTTATTCCTATTTTGAAAGAAACAAACTTAAAATTTAAATGGAATCAAAAATATAGTCAAACAGATATTTTTTTAAATGGGGAAAATATTCAACATAAGATTAGATCAAAACAAGTAACAAATAAAGTTAGTTTAATAGCTCAAATTCCAGAAATTAGAGAAAGATTGACTCTTATGCAAAGAAACATTGGAAAAAATAAAGGAATCGTTATAGATGGAAGAGATGCAGGTCACTATGTTTTTCCTAAATCAGAGTTAAAGATATTTATGAAAGGATCTATAGAGATTCGTTCTTACAGAAGATATCAAGATCTAAAAAAAATAGGAGAAAAAGTTTCTTATGAAGAAGTAAGAAAAAATCTAATTCATAGAGATATGATGGATATTTCACGAAATATTTCTCCACTTAAAAAGTCTGTAGATTCTATAGAAATAGATAATACATTTCTAAGTATAGAAGAACAATTAAATCTTATTTTTAAATTTATAAATAAAAGGACCTCCATCATATGAAATTATTAAATGGAAAAATAGCTGTAGTTACAGGAGGGTCAGGGGATATAGGTCAATCTATAGTCAAAACTTTTGTACAACATGGGGCTAATGTTATTTTTACATTTTTTTCCTCAATAAAGAAAGCAAAAGAATTAGAATTGAAATTCAAAAATCTCGTAGAAGCGTATAAAATAGATCTTTCAGATTTTAATTCATCAAAAAATTTAGTGCAAAAAGTTATAAAAAAATATGGGAGTATAGATATATTAGTGAATAATGCAGGGATTATAAAAGATAAGTTTTTGCTTAAAATTTCGAAAAAAGATTGGGATTATGTTATTAAAACTAATCTATATTCTATATTTAATTTAACTAAACATGCTATTTATCCTATGATGAAACAAAAAAAAGGAAGCATTATTAATATGAGTTCTGTTGTAGGATTAACAGGTAATATTGGACAATCTAATTATGCAGCATCTAAAGCAGGAATTATTGGATTCACAAAATCAATAGCCAGAGAATTAGGAAAAAAAAACATCCGTTGTAATGCCATAGCTCCTGGATATATCGTAACAAAAATGAATTCTCATTTTATACCTAAAATTAAAGAAAATTGGATAAAAAGTATTCCATTAAAAAGAGCAGGAACTCCTCAAGATGTAGCGAACTCGACTTTATTTCTCGCTTCAGATTTATCAAATTATATTACTGGAACTGTGTTAAATGTAAACGGAGGATTAATTTAAATTATAAATGTTATCAAATAAAAAAATTGTACAAAGTTTAGGTGAGATTTTAAAAGCAAAATCTATATTTAATATAATTATATCTCCAGGATCTAGAAATGCTCCAATCATTATACATTTTACTCAACACAAAAATTTTAAAACTTATAGTGTCGTAGACGAACGATGTGCTGCTTTTTTTGCTTTAGGAATTGCTCAACAAATAAGAAAACCTGTAGTTATTAGTTGTACTTCTGGATCTGCTGTTGTAAATTGTTATTCTGCAATAACGGAGGCTTTTTATCAAAGTATTCCCCTTATTTTAGTCACTGCAGATAGACCAAAAAGAATTATAGATGTATTTGAAGGCCAATCCATTCATCAGGAAAATATTTTTCAAAAACATGTAGAAACTTCTATTCAATTAACAGAAGATGAATCTGAATCAGGAATATGGTACAATGATAGATTGATGAATCAATCAATAAATAAGTGTATTTTAAAAAATAAACCTATACATATTAATATTCCATTTTCGGAACCACTTTATAATACCACAAATTATTTACAAGTAAAACCTAAAATCATAAAAACTATACCTGTTAAAAATTATATCGAAACTTGTAATTATAAAAAAGAACAGTATATATGGAAAAAATATGAAAAAAAAATGATCTTATTAGGATTGTATTACCCAGGAAATAAAAAGAAGATGGAAAATATTTTAAGAAAATTAAGCTTGGATCCTTCTATTGTCATTTTTACAGAAACTACATCTCATGTATATGGAAAACTTTTTTTCTCCAGTATAGAAAAATTGATTTTTAATATGAATCCTAAAAAATGGATGAGTTTAAAGCCTCATATTTTATTAACCATCGGAATAAATATTATATCAAAAAAAATAAAATTTTTTTTAAGAAAATATCCTCCTATATATCATTGGCATATAGGGGAACATTACGAATGTTATCCGGATACCTATTATAGGTTAACTACTTATTGGCCTATCAATCCAGAATTATTTTTAAAAATTTTTTGTAATTATAATAATACTGTTTCAGATTACAGGAAAAAATGGGAAAAATTGAGAAAAGAAAAAATAAAAAAACACAAATTTTTTTTAAAAAAAGAAAAAAGTTTTTCAGATTTAAAAGTTATATTTTCTGTATTTAAAGCTATACCTAATAATACAGTTTTACAATTAGGAAATAGCATGATTGTAAGATATTATCAACTTTTTGATGAAAAAAAATATTCTATTAAATCTTATTGTAATCGAGGTACTTCAGGAATAGATGGATGTGTTTCAACGGCTGTAGGTTCTGCTATGATAATAAAAAAAACTGTTACATTGATTGTTGGAGATATTAGTTTTTTTTACGACAGTAATGCTTTATGGAATAATTATATTCCAAAAAACTTTCGTATTATACTTATTAATAATGGAGGAGGAAATATTTTTAGATTTATTTCAGAAAAAAAACTTCCAGAAAAAATATTTAATTTTTTTGAAACAAAACATATCTTTTCTGCAAAAAAGATATGCGAAATGCATAATTGGAAATACAAAAAAGTATCCGATCAACATGCTTTAAAAAATAGTTTATCATTTTTTTGGAAAAAATCAAATCACCCTTTTTTATTGGAAATCAATACTAAAAAATCAAATAATGCTAAAATTTTGAAAAAATATTTACGATCCTGAATATGAAATAATATCCCATAAAGCTTTAATCCTTGCAAAAATTTCTCTAAATTGTATTTTACTGTCAAAAGTGAAGCTTTTGGCATTAAATCCAATTACATCTAATCCCAAACAATTTCCAATAAAAATAGCTCTTTCATTGTGAAACTTTTGAGATATAATCGTAAATTTTTTTTTGTGAAAAATTTTATAAACTCTAACAATAGAATGTAAAGTATTAATTCCATAAAAATCTTCATATATAAAATGAGAAGGAATCCCTTTTTTAATTAATTCCTTTTTCATCATTTTTGGTTCATTATAGTTTTTTTCTCTATTATCTCCACTTACAATGACATAACGTATTTTTTTATGAATAAAAAGTGAATAAGCTGCATCTATTCTATATTTAAAATAAGCGTTAATTCCTCCTCCATGTAAATATTTAGAAGTCCCTAAAACTACACCAAACGTATTATATGGAATATAATTAATTGAATCGTAATTTTTTTTTAGAGACCAATAGCTCATTACAATATAACAAAATGTAATAAATAAAATAATAAGAAAAAATGTACGTTTTATTTGTCCAATCTAACTAACTAAAAAGAATCATCTTCTATAACCCATTCTCCTTTTTCTAAAAAAAATTCTATCTGTTTGAATTTAATATTTTTAGTTTCTCCCGTAATTAAATTACGAATATTAATTCTATTGTTTCTCCCTAATTTTTTTTTATCTTTTCCTTTCCTGAGATTTGTTTTCAAATTATTATTTTTTTTTGGTAAACACAAGATATCTCCTCTTATGATAACGGATTTAAGTAAGAAAGAAACAATTTTTTTGTTTATATCATAAACTCTTTCTTGAAATAAATTAAAAGCATTTTGTTTATAAACAATAAGAGGATCTTTTTGTTCAAAAACAGCATTTTGTACAGAATATCGTAAACTATCCATTTCACGTAAATGTTCTTTCCATTTTTCATCCATGAAACATAATATGGTCTTTCTTTCAAATATAGATAATAAAGATTTACCTTTTGTATTATAGAAATCTATCAAATCTGATCCAATAACTATATTTTTAGACCCATCTGTTAAAACAATTCGTATTTGATAAAATTCATGATTTTTTTTATCAACATCGACAATGTGAGATATAATAGATTTTATGTCGTGATCAATCATTTTGATCTTCTTTTTTTCATAAAAATTCATAATTAAATCATGAAGTTTGTTGACAGAATTACGTTCTTTATTAGAAAAAAAATCATTTTCTTGTAGTGGAAATTTAATACCAAAAATATGAATAAATTCATATTCCAAATTTTTGAAATCATTTAGAGATTTGTTAACATTTATCATCACATCTAACAAAATATAGATCATGTTAGAAATGTCTAAACTCAATTCATTTCCACACAATGCATTTCTTCGTTTTTTGTAAATAAATTCTCTTTGTTTATTAATAACATCATCATAGTCTAATAAACGTTTTCGTATACTGAAATTATTGTCCTCTATTTTTTTTTGTGCTTTTTCAATAGATTTGGTTAACAAAGGATGTTGTATTATGTCCCCTTCTTTATGTCCAAATCGATCCATTAACTTAGAAAGTCTTTCTGAATCAATAAATAAACGAATCAAATTATCTTCTAAAGACACATAAAATTGAGAACTTCCTGGATCGCCTTGACGACCTGATCTTCCTCTTAATTGATTATCTACTCTTCTGGAATCATGTCTTTCAGTTCCTAAAACGGACAATCCTCCATTTTTAATGACTTCTCTTGATAGTTTAATATCTGTTCCGCGACCTGCCATATTAGTTGCTATGGTGACAGATCCAGGATATCCTGCTTTTGCTATGATTTCCGCTTCTTTTTCATGTAATTTAGCATTTAAAACATTATGTGGTATTTTCATAAATTTTAAAGCTCTACTTAGAAACTCTGAAATTTCAACAGAAGTTGTTCCAACAAGAACGGGACGTTTTTCATTTTTAGATAAAAAAATAATTTTTTCTATAATAGCATTATATTTTTCTCGTTTAGTTTTAAAAACAAGATCTTGCAAATCTTTTCTTTGTATTTTTTTATGTGTAGGAATTACGACCACATCTAATTTGTATATATGCCAAAACTCTCCAGATTCTGTTTCTGCTGTTCCTGTCATTCCAGATATTTTCCTATACATTCTAAAATAATTTTGTAAAGTGATTGTAGCAAAAGTCTGACTTGAAGATTCAATTTCTACATTTTCTTTCGCTTCTATAGCTTGATGCAACCCATCAGAATAACGTCTTCCTTCCATAATCCGACCCGTTTGTTCATCTACTATTTTCACTTTTCCTCCTAAAACAACATAATCTACATCTATTTCAAATAAAGTAAAAGCTTTAAGTAACTGATTTATAGTATGAATTCTTTGTGATTTTATAGAAAAATTTTTCAAAAGTTTTTCCTTCTCTTTTGTTTCTTTTTCTTTAGAAAAATTTTTTTTCTCTAACTCCGTTAGTTCAAGATTCACATCTGGTAAAACGAAAAAACCTATATCTTTCACATTTTTTGATAAAAATTCAATTCCTTTATCTGTTAATTCTACAGTATTATTTTTTTCATCAATAACAAAATAAAGATCTTTATCTACTTTATACATTTCTCTTCCATAATCTTGCAAATACTGGCTTTCGATTTTTTGTAGAATTAAACGCATATTATCTTCACTCAAAAATTTTATTAAAGATTTTTTTTTGGGTAATCCACGATGTGCTTGAAATAATTTAAATCCACCTAATTTTTTTTCTCCATTTTTGATTAAATTTTTTGCTTCCTGCAAAAAATTATTAACGATAACGTTTTGTTTGTTAACTAAAGTTTTTACTTTTTCTTTAAATAATTCAAATTCTTCCTTATTATCTTTTTTAGGATCAACAGGGCCTGATATAATTAAAGGAGTTCGTGCTTCATCTATCAACACAGAATCTATTTCATCTATAATAGCATAATTTAATTCTCTCTGGACTAATTCTTCTTTAGAACAAGCCATATTATCACGTAAATAATCAAAAACAAATTCATTGTTTGTTCCATAAGTAATATCTGCTTGATAAGCTTTTTTACGCATATATACATCAGAAGATGAATAATTATCAATACAATCAACTTTTAATCCATGAAATTCCATTAAAGGAGCCATCCAACTTGTATCTCTTCTAGATAAATAATTATTTACTGTAACAATATGCACTCCTCTTCCAGATAAAGCATTTAAATAAGCCGACAAAGTCGCTACAAAAGTTTTTCCTTCTCCTGTAGCCATTTCAGATATTTTTCCTTGATGTAAGACCACTCCTCCCATAAGCTGAACATCATAATGAACCATATCCCAAATTATATTTTTTCCATATGCATCCCACTCATTCTTCCAAATGGCTTGATTTCCGTTCAAATGAACATAAGACTTTATTTTGGATAATTCTTCATCAAAAGAAGTATATTTTACGATAAGTTGTTTCTTTTCTTTCAAACGTTTTGCTGTTTCTTTAATTATAGAAAAAGCTTGAGGTAAAATGTTTATTAATACTTTTTGTTCTATTTTATAACATTCCTCTTGAATATTTTCTACACTTGAGTATATTTTTTCTAGAACGCTAATAGAACAAAATTTATCTTGTATTTTTTTTAATAATTTTTTTTCTTCTTCATGAAATTTTTTTGTAGATTCTTGTATAATTTTTTTTAAATCTTGAGTTTTATTTCTTAATTCGTCGTCAGATAATAAGAATATTTTTTTCTCTTCTTTTTTGATTTGAATTAAAAATTCATTAACCTCTTTAAGGTCTCTATCATTTTTATTTACTAATAATTTATTTAAAATTTTTCTTATAAAACTCATTAAAGTAAGAAATATAATCGGTCATACAAAAAAATTTAAAGTTCATATTCATCTCTATTCCAATAAAAATCTTCGTCATCACGTGGATAATCTGCCCATATGTCTTCCATAGATTCAAAAACTTCTCCTTCCCCATTTTCTAATTGTTGAAGATTTTCAACAACTTCTAAAGGAGCTCCTGTACGAATAGCAAAATCAATCAATTCTTCTTTTGTAGCAGGCCAAGGCGCGTCTTCTAAATGAGAAGCTAATTCTAAAGTCCAATACATATTATTTTAAATTATTAAAAAATAAAAAATGATATTTTATTTTTATATATTTGATTTTCAAAAATCAATGAACTTTTTCATAATAAAAATCACAAGATAAAATTAGTGAATTTAAATTACAAATAAATTACATGAAAAAGTTTCCAAAAATTGTATTCATAGGATCAAATCATTTTTCTCTTTATTCTTTAAAAGAATTATGTATAAAACAATACAATATTATAGGAATTATAACAAGCCCTGATAATCAATTTTTTAAGAATCAAGGGGAAAAAGCATTTACTCCTGTAAAAATATACGCATTACAAAATAATATTCCCTTCTTACAACCTAAAAATCTGTTGAATTATTCTTTTTTAGAAAATTTAAAAAAATGGAATGCAGATATACAAATTGTTGTATCTTTTAGAATTTTACCTAAAGAAATATGGAATTTGCCTAGAATGGGATCTTTTAATTTACACGCATCTCTTCTCCCACAATATAGAGGAGCAGCTCCTATTAATTGGGTAATTATTAATGGAGAAGATAAAACGGGATTGACTACTTTTTTCATAAAAGAAAAAATAGACTCTGGAGAAATTATTTTACAAAAAGAAATTAAAATAAGAAAAGAAGAAACTGCAGGAGAATTGGAGAATAAATTAAAAATTATAAGTGGTTCTATGGTGATTCAAACTTTAGAAAATATTTTATTTAATAAAATAAAACTTGTTTCTCAAAAAAATATTGATTCTTCTTTATTAAAATATGCTCCAAAAATATCGACCAATGATTGTAGAATACAATGGGAAAATCCTTCTATAGAATCTATTTACAATAAAATAAGAGGATTAAGCCCTCATCCTACTGCATGGACATTGTTATTTTTTAATGAAAAAAAATTTGTTAGATTTAAAATCTTTGTTGTTGAAAAAATACGAAAAATACATACTTTTCCAATTGGTTTTATATTCATCATTTCATCTTATGAAATGCAAATTTCCGTTAAAGAAGGTTTTATCTCTATTATTGAAGGACAAATAGAGGGAAAAAAAAGAATGCATATTAAAAATTTAATTAATGGATTGAAAATAAGAGAAAATCTTTTTGTTCAATAAAAATATTGTTGATTTATCCTTTATATATATATTTGCTATTCTATTGCTATTGTTAATTATAATATTATTTTATAGTTAATTAAAATTAAATTTCATTATTCATGAACAAAACAGAATTAGTTAATTCAATAGCTGAAAAAACTGGAATAACAAAAATAAAAGCTAAAAACGTTACAGATGCATTCATTGAAACTGTAGTTGAATCTTTAAAAAAAGGTGATAAGGTCACTTTGGTAGGATTCGGAACCTTTTCTGTAGTAGAAAGACATCCTAGAAATGGAGTAAATCCTAGAACAGGAAAAAAAATACATATTCCAGGTAAAAAAGTAGCCAAATTTAAAATAGGAGCAGAATTAACAAAATTGTGACTTTTAATTTTAAAAAGATAAAGTTTGTTTTCTTCAAACTTTATCTTTTATTTTTTTATGGAGATAATCGATGAAAGATCCATTTTTTTTTATTTTCTAAAATATAAATAATCCGATCGTGAAGTCTATTAGGTTGCCCTTGCCAAAATTCCATTTTATATGGTTTTACAATATATCCTCCCCAATAAAAAGGACGTTTTATAGTTTTTTTATTGAAAAAATTATTCCATTTTTTATATTGTTTCAACAAATATTCTTTAGATGAAATAATCATACTTTGTCTAGAAACCCAACTTCCAATTTGATTTCCTCTAGGTCTATTATGAAAATATTCATCTGATTTTTTTCTTTTAATTTTTGATGTCATTCCTTTAATAATAATTTGTCTTTCCATATTTTTCCAATAAAAAGAAATACATACTTTTGGTATATTTTGAATTGCTCTCCCTTTCAAACTATAATAATTTGTATAAAAAATGAATCCATCTTCTGAGTATTCTTTTAACAAAACGATTCTAGTTTCTGGACCTCCATCTTCTCCTATAGTAGAAATAGACATAGCGTTAATTTCTTCGTTTTTTTTATGAAAAGATTTTTCTTGTTGAAACCAATTATCAAATAAATGAAAAGGTTTTTTTGGAACTTCAGATTCCAATAAGGAATTTTTTTCATAATTCTTTCTAAAACGATTCAAATCGACCATATATTATAATATTGATATAAAACAAAAATATACTAACTTTAGTTATCGATTGTATAAAAAAAACCTATAGTAGTGTATGGATAATAAAAATATACATCGGCGTGATAGCTCAGTTGGTTAGAGCATTGGATTCATAACCCAAAGGCCGGGGGTTCAAATCCCCCTCACGCTATCTATCTAAAAAAATAAAACAACACTACAGAATATGTATTTTTCTGTTTATAGTTGCTCTTTATTAAAGAAGTTATATATTTTATATAAAAGTATAAATATAAATATCTCAAATTCAATTATTTTTGAAATTTTAAAAAAAAATCAATTACAAATTATATGGAGATTAGATTCAAAAAACATAATTTATACAAATGTTAAGATATGTACTAAAAAATACACCAAAGAAAAAATAATTGTATCTATCAAATTTATGATAGATGTTCTAAGTACGTTTTCAAATGAAAAACTTTTCATAAAAAAGAAAGAAAATACACTTAACATTTATTCTCAACATGGAACTTATGAAGTTCCTATTCATGATTTTGATTCAAAAAATCATAAGAATATCCTTATGATATGGAGAAGTAAAAATTATTCTTTTATAAAAATTTATTCTAATATACTTTTAAGAGTCTTAAACAAAACTTTATTTCTTCTTGAAAGAGAAGAATTAGAATTGAAGCCTATACTAAATGGAGTATTTTTTAAATTTTTTCCTAATGAAGCCAATTTTATAGCAACAGATACTTATAGACTCGTCAAGTATACTGTAAAAAATTTTAAAACAGATCAAAATGTACAATTCACTATATCTAGAAAATATCTTTACATCATCAGGGAAATTTTGAAAAAAGAAAAAAAAAGTAATATCATTATTGAATATTGTGATAAAAAGAATATCATTTTCCGTTTTAAAAATTATATTTTTTCATGTCAACAAATTCATGAAGAATATCCAGATTATCATTCTATCATTCCTCATAATCATAAATGTAATACATCTATCGTTATCAACAAATTTTTATTTTTAAATACTATTAAAAGAGCTTCTATTTTTAGAATAAATTTTATTGATTTTCATTTTAGTCATAATAAATTAAAAATTTTCGATCAAAAAACGATTAATACTCCTATTTCAGAAATTAAATGTCAAATTGTTCAAAACAATTTGAAAAGTTTAAAAATAGGTTTTAATTCTAAATTTTTAATTGAAATTTTATCTTATTTAAATGAAGATTTTGTTTATTTTGAACTCTATGATAGAATGGGAGTTATAAGACCCTTCTCCTTATATAATAAGGAAAAAGAAGAGTCCATTTTTACATTGATCATGTCTACAATAAAAATATGAAAATATCATTGAACTGGCTGAATAAATATGTATTTCCTCTTAATATGGATGAAAACGAAATATCAAACATATTAGCTGATATTGGACTGCCTGTAAAAGGAATCAATAACGTGAATAAGGATTTTATTTTGGATGTGGAAGTGACCCCTAATCGTACAGATGCTATGAGTCATTATGGAATAGCTCGTGATTTATACGCAGTTTTGAAATTTAAAGGACATAAAGTTCATTTGGTCAAACCAATAATAAATGAAGAAAATAACAATAAATCCCATATTCAAATTTTTGTAAAAACACAACACGAAAAATGTATTATAAGATATTCTGGTATATTGATTTATGAAATAAAAATAGAACCATCTCCATATTGGTTAATTTCAAGATTAAAATCTATAGGCATAAAATCTATAAATAATATAATAGACATAATGCATTTTGTTATGCATGAATTGGGACAACCTATTCATATTTTCGATATGGATCAAATCAAGAATGGAAAAATTATAATAAAAAATGCGGAAAAAAATACATATTTTAAATCTTCAGATAATATTATAAGACAACTTGATGAAGAAGATTTAGTTATTTGTGATGCTGTAAAACCATTATCTATAGCTGGAATGATGAATCATGTAAAATCCAATATCCATATTGGAACCAAAAATATTTTTATTGGAAGTGCTTGTTTTAATCCTACTATTATACGGAATATTAGAAAAAAACATTTTCTAAAAATAGAAACACAACATCTTTTTGATAAAGATATGGATCCCAATCAAACTGTCTATGCTTTACAAAGAACAGCTTTTTTGATAAGAAAAATCATAAAAAATAAAATAATATGTTCTAATGTCGTTGATTTTTATCCTCATCCTATATTATTTTCAAAAATAAAACTTCGTTATAATAAAATTGTTAATATTATAGGAAAAAAAATATCTATAAAAAAAATTAAAAAAATTTTGTCATTATTAGAAATTATAATTGATTCCGAAAATGATAAACATTTATTTATTAGCGTCCCTTCTTATCGAACAGATGTTCAAAGAGAAATAGATGTAATTGAAGAAATATTACGAATTTATGGGATTCGTAATATTCCGATATATCATAACATAAAAATTTATACACTTCCTAAATTCTCTTACAAAACAGAATATAAAATACAACAAACACTTTTTGAACAATTAATTTGTTATGGGTTTCAAGAAATTATTTCTTCTACTATGATAAATGAAAAGAAATATTCTTTCTTACTTAATTCTTTTTTTAAAAGAAAAGAAATTAAAGTTCTTAATCCAGTAAATAAAAGTTACAAATTTATGCGCTCTAGTTTATTATCTAGTATGATAGATTGCATAGAATATAATTATAAGAATAATAGAATCGAAAATAATATGAAGTTTTTTGAATTAGGAAAAATATATTATGAAATAAATAATAAATTTTTAGAAAAAACCTATCTTGGAATAGTGATTTCGCAAAAAGAAAAAACTGAATATAAACCTTTTTTTTATTTAAAAGGAATCATAGAACAAATTTTTCAAAAAAGTGGTATATTCAACTATACTCAAGTGCTTTCCAAACATCCATTATTGGAAAATGTCATTTCTATATTGTACAATCATAAAAATTTAGTTGAAATAGGAAAATTTCAAAATAATGTTTTAAAAAGAAAAATTTTAACAAGAAATGAAATATTTTATGCAGAAATTGATTGGGAATATTTAATATCTATTATTCAAGAAAAAAAAATAATTTATGTTCCATTTTCAAAATATCCTACTTCAAGGAGAGATTTATCTTTATTAGTAGATAAAACTATTGCATTCGAAAAAATAAATCAACTAATCAAAAAAAAAGAAAATCATATAATTAAAAAAATTAAAATATATGATTTATATGAAGGGATAAATTTACCTACATCAAAAAAATCTTATACTATAAGTTTCTTTTTTGAAAGCAAAAAAGAAACATTAACTGATCAAATTATTAATAATTCAATGAAAGAAATTGAATTTTTTTTGAAGAAAGAATTAAAAGCTGAAATAAGAAAAAAATTATATAAAATGAGATAAGTTTTTCAAAACTTTTTTTAATCCAGTTTCTTGTTCGATAATTTTTGATATTTCTTTTATGTGAATTCTTTTTTGTTTCATGCTATCTCTGTTCCTCATGGTTACTGTATCTGTTTTTATAGTATCGTAATCTACAGTAAAACAAAATGGAGTTCCTATAGCGTCTTGTCTTCTATATAATTTTCCAATAGATTCTTTTTGATCATAAACTAATCTATGATGGATTTTTATATCATTAAATATTTTTTTTGCAATTTCTGGTAATCCATCTTTTTTAACTAATGGAAATATAGCAGCTTTAATCGGAGATAAATAATAAGGGAGTTTTAACACTGTACGAGTTTTTCCATTTTTTAATTTTTCCTTTTTTAAAGAAGAAGAAAATATAGCTAAGAAAATACGATCTAGTCCTAAAGATGTTTCTATAACATAAGGAAAATAATTTCTTTCTGATTCAAAAATTCTTAATTTTTTTTTTGATAAAAATTCATGATTTTTTAAATCAAAATCTCTACGAGAATGAATTCCTTCTATTTCTTGAAATCCAAAAGGAAAATAAAATTCTATATCTGATCCTGCACTAGCATAATGAGCTAAATGATTGTGATCACATAATTTATAATATTTTTCATCTCCTAAATTTAATTCTAAATGCCATTTTAATCGTATTTTCTTCCAATACTCATACCACTTGATTTCTTCTTCAGGAAGAATAAAAAATTGCATTTCCATTTGTTCAAACTCCCGCATCCTAAATATAAATTTTCTTGCAAAAATTTCATTTCTAAACGATTTTCCTATTTGTGCGATTCCAAATGGAATTTTCATTCTATTAGATTTTATAATATTCTGAAAATTAGAAAATATGCCTTGAGCTGTTTCAGGACGAAGATATAAATCTTTTTCATTTTTCATTTTAAACATCATATTGAAACAACGAATTTTTGTCCAATTTTTTGTTTTATAAACAGGATCACAAATGTTCAATTCATCAATTAAAACCTTTATATCTGCTAAATCTTTTTTTTTCAAAGATTTATATAAACGAGATAATATTTCTTTTTTTTTTTCGGGATCATTTAAAAATTTTTTTTCTATATATTCTTGAATTAAAATTTCAGGACGATATCTTTTTTTAGAATCTTTGTTATCAATTAATAACTCGTTAAATTTATCAACATGACCAGATGCTTTCCAAACATCAGAATGCATAAGAATAGAAGAATCTATTCCAACTATGTTTTCATGAAGTTGAGTCATTGACTTCCACCAAAATTCTTTAATATTATTTTTTAACTCCACTCCATATGGGCCATAATCATAAATAGCACTTAATCCTCCATAAATTTCGCTAGAAGGAAAAATAAAACCGTAAATTTTTGCATGAGAAATTAAAAAATCAAAAAAATGTTTCATATTATTTATGTTTGTAATAAATAATATTTTTCCAAATCTAATGCAGCCATACATCCAGTTCCAGCAGAAGTTATAGCTTGACGATAATCAGGATCTTGCACATCTCCTGCCGCAAAAACTCCAGGTTTACTAGTTATAGTTTTCCCTTTTTCTACAATAATATATCCTTTTTCATTCAAATCTAATTCATTTTTAAAAATTTCTGTATTAGGCGTATGACCAATCGCAATAAATAAACCACTAATCAAAATAGTTCGATTTTTTTTATTTTTTTTATTAAAAATTTTAATCCCTTCCAAGAAATTACCTCCAATAATTTCTGTTACATTAGAATAAAATAAAATATTGATATTTTTTTTTTTTAAAATACGACATTGTAAAATTTTAGATGCTTTAAAATAATCTTTTCTAACTATTAAATATACTTTTCTACAAATTTTTGCTAAATAACTTGCTTCTTCTAAGGCAGAATCTCCACCTCCTATTACTGCAACATCTTTTTCTTTATGAAAAAAACCATCACAAGTCGCACAAAAAGAAACTCCTAATCCAAGAAATTTTTTTTCTTTATTAATTCCTAAAAATTTAGGCCTAGAACCTGTTGCAATAATTAATCCTCTACTTTCTATACATTTTTTTTGATCAAAAAAAATGCGATGTATTCCTCCTTTTTTATTAGATAAAATAACACGATTCACAGATTCATTGATTATTTTAGTATTAAAACGTTCTGCTTGCATTCTACAATTCTTCATAAAATCGATTCCATTAATTCCTTCAGGAAATCCAAGATAATTATCCACATCAGTAGTAGTAGTCAATTGTCCTCCTGGTTGAAATCCTGTAAAAAGAAGAGGATTCATATCAGCTCTTGCCGTATATATAGCCGCAGAGTAACCAGCAGGACCAGATCCAATAATTACACAATTTTGTGTTTTTTTTTTGTTGAATAACATAAAAACATTTATTAATCTTAATAAAGAATTCTATAATACTATACTAATATTATTCTAATTTCATAAATTAAATTATGTATTGTTTAAATTTTTTTATAGAAAAACATTTACTTTTAAAAAAAGTAAAAAACAGAATTCATGTATTTTGCGTAATTAGAAAAAGATTTTATCTCTTTACTCAAGAAGAAATGATACGTCAATATATAATTTTTTTATTAAAACAAGTAAAAAATTATAAAAATTCCAATATATGGGTAGAATATCCTTTGAAAATAAATAAATTAAACAAACGATTAGATATTTTGGTTCAATTTAACAAAGAACCACATATACTCATTGAATGTAAAACTCCAAAAATTCCTATTACGCAAAAAACTTTTGATCAAATTTCTATATATAATAAAACGATTAAAGCTCCATTTTTAATGATAAGTAATGGAATAAAAAATTTCATTTTTCAAGTAGATAAGTCCAATAAAAAATTTTCATTTTTAAAATACATTCCATAACTACATATTATTATACTTACAAATCATGCATATAATCAATAAGATCTAATAATTTGGTAGAATAACCAACTTCATTATCGTACCAAGATACAATTTTTAAAAAATTCGAATTTAACATAAGACTAGAATTTGCATCAAAAATAGAAATTCTTTCATCTCCTATAAAATCTGATGAAACAACAGCATCTTCCGTATATCCTAATATACCTTTTAATGTAGTTTTAGAAGCTTCTTTCATACAACATTTAACTTTATCAAAATTTGTACTAGTTTTTAGATTAACTGTAAAATCCAAAACAGACACATCAGCAACAGGAACTCTAAAAGACATTCCTGTCAATTTACCATTTAAACTAGGAATAATTTTTCCTACGGCATTGGCCGCACCTGTTGATGCTGGAATGATATTAAGCAATGAAGATCTTCCTCCCCTCCAATCTTTATCAGAAATAGAATCAACAACTTTTTGAGTTGCAGTAGAGGCATGTATAGTTGTCATAAATCCTTTAGATATTCCAAAATTATCATTTAAAACTTTAACAATTGGAGAGAGACAATTTGTTGTGCAAGAAGCATTAGATACAATATTTTGATCTTTTTTCATATTTTCATGATTGACTCCCATGACAAACATAGGAATATTATCTTTAGGAGGAGCTGATAAAATCACTTTCTTCGCACCTGATTTTAAATGCGCATTAGCTAAATCTTTTGTTAAAAAAAGGCCAGTAGATTCAACAACATATTCTATATTCAAATTTCCCCAATTTAGTTTTTCAGGATATTTTTCATTAGTGACCTTTATTCGTTTTTCATTTAATATTAGATAATTATTATCTTCAATACGAACATTTCCTTTAAAATTTCCATGAATGGAATCATATTTTAACATATAAGCTAAATATTCTATAGAAACTAAATCGTTAATAGATACTACTTTAATATCCTTTCTATTTAAAGCCGTTAATAAAACCAATTTTCCTATTCTTCCAATTCCATTAATTCCTATTTTTATAGACATATTCAATAATTTTGATTGTTATAAAATTAATTTTTAACTTTCAAAAAAGTTATAAAAGTAGATGATGGGATTTCTACTTTTCCTATTTTACGCATTTTTTTCTTTCCTTTCTTTTGTTTTTCCAAAAGTTTTCTTTTTCTGGTAATATCCCCTCCATAACATTTATCTGTAACATTTTTTCTTAAAGCTTTAATAGTTTCTCTTGCTACAATTCTTCCAGATATAGAAACTTGAATAGGAATACTAAATTGATGTTTTGGAATTAATACAGATAACTCTTTACATATTTTTCTAGCCAAAAAAATAGCTTTAGTTTTATGAACTAAAATAGAGAAAGATTCTATTTTTTCTCGATTAATCAATACCGTAATTTTTTTTAAATCCGAACTTTTATAATCAATAAATTTATAATCAAAAGAAGCATACCCATTAGAAATGGTTTTTAACTTATCATAAAAATCAAATATAATTTCAGACAAAGGTATTTCAAATGTAATCTTTACTCTTTCTGAAGTTAGATAATTATGAGTTCCAATCATAACGCCTCGTCTTTCTATACACAATGACATTACGTTTCCTATGTAAATATTTTTAGTTATAATAGATACTAAAACATATGGTTCTTCCACTTTTTTTAAGTGTTCCATTTCCGGAAAATCTGAAGGATTATTAATTAAAACTTTTTTATCATTTTTCATATAAATTCTATAGGAAACGTTAGGAATAGTAAGTATTACAGAAATATCATATTCACGTTCTAAACGATCTCTCACAACTTCCATATGAAGAAATCCTAAAAATCCACAACGAAAACCAAATCCTAATGCTGGAGAAGATTCAGGACTAAAAGAAAGTGCGGAATCATTTAATTGCAATTTCTCTATAGAAGAACGTAATTCTTCATATTTATTGGAGTTTACAGGATAAATACTAGCGAAAACCATAGGTTTAAATTCTTCAAATTTTTGTATTGCTTTTGTAGCTGGTTTATCAGCATCTGTTATTGTGTCACCTACTTTTACTTCATTTGTATTTTTTATCCCAGAAACAACATATCCAACATCTCCTGTATTAATTTTATTTTTTGAAATACGTTTTATCTTCAAAGTCCCTATATCATAAGCATGATATACTTTCCCTGTAGACATAAATCGTAATTTTTGTCCTTTTCGTATACAACCATTTTTTATTCTAAATAATACTTCAATTCCTTTAAATGGATTATACGAAGAATCAAAAATCATAGCTTGTAAAGGGCCTTTTGGATCTCCTTTTGGTGCAGGAATACGTGTTATTATTTGATTTAAAACATTATTAATTCCTAGTCCAATTTTTGCACTAACAGAAATAATATCTTCTATTTTACATCCCACTAATTCTATAATCTCTTTCATTACGTCTTTGTGAATGGAATCCCATAAATCAATTTTGTTCAAAACGGGAATAATAACTAGATGATTCTTTAATGCTAAAGAAAGATTCGATATTGTTTGTGCTTGCACACTTTTTGTACAATCTACAACAAGTAAAGCTCCTTCACAAGCAGCAATAGAACGCGATACTTCATATGAAAAATCTACGTGTCCGGGTGTATCTATTAAATTAAGAATGTATATTTTATTATTATGTTTATATTCCATTTGAACAGCATGACTTTTAATAGTGATTCCACGTTCTCTTTCTAAATCCATATCATCTAATAGCTGATTTCGGTTTCCTTCTGAAACTGTTTTTGTGAATTCTAACAAACGATCAGCCAACGTACTTTTACCGTGATCTATGTGCGCAATAATACAAAAATTACGAATGTTATGAATCATAATTGATTGAGTTAAAAAAATAGTCAAATAAATAACCTTGAAGGGAATCGAACCCATACCATAGGAATCGGAATCCTATATTCTATCCTATTAAACTACAAGGCTATTTTTATTTTATTGTACGATTAAACATATTCATCGTTTTTTGTAGTCCATTTTTTACAAATGAAAAAATTATTTTTATCCCTATATCTAATCTAGAAAATATAAAGTCTATTTCTTCATTTTTCCAATTCTCTAATACATAAGATTTTTTGTCAAAATGACTTTTATTAATACCAAAACGAAGACGTGCATAATGAGATGTTCCTATTTCTTTTTCAATATTTTTCAATCCATTATGGCCTCCACTTCCTCCTTTACCTTTTAAACGAAAATCACCAAAATTTAAATAAATATCATCAGATATTATAAGAATATTTTTTAATATAATTTTTTCTTTTATCATCCAATATTTAACAGCTATACCACTATGATTTATATAAGTGGAAGGTTTTAAAAAAAAAAGTAATTTATCATCATAAATGAATTCAGAAATCAAACCTAGTTTTTTTTTTGAAAAAGAAAAAAAATATTTATTAGATATTTGATCCAAAATCATAAATCCTAAATTATGTCTAGTTCTTTTGTATAAATATCCTGGATTTCCTAATCCAATTATCAAAAATTTTTTTATGCTATGTGAATGAGTATAACTCATACTGATGAATGAAGAACTTCATACACGGTATTTCCTATATTATCTGGAGATTTTACAATATGTATTCCATTTTTTTCCATGATTTTCATTTTTTCCTGTGCTGTCTCTATTTCTTTTTCTATAATAGCTCCAGCATGTCCCATTGTTTTTCCTTTTGGAGCCGTTTGTCCAGCTATAAAACCTATCACAGGTTTCTTATTTTTCAATTTTTTCATCCATTCAGCCGCTTCAACTTCTAATCGCCCTCCTATCTCTCCAATCATAACAATACATTCTGTTTCTGAATCATGCAAAAATAGTTTCATAACTTCTTTTATATTCATTCCAATAATAGAATCTCCTCCTATCCCAATAGCAGTGGAAATACCACACCCTAATTTTACAATTTGATCTGCTGCTTCATAAGTTAGAGTTCCTGATCTAGAAATAATACCTACATTTCCTTTTTTTTTAAAAATTGAATTAGGCATTATTCCTACTTTTGATTTTTCTGGAGAAATAATTCCAGGACAATTTGGTCCTATTAAACAAGATTTTTTTCCTTTTAAAAAATGCTTGACTCGAATCATATCTGAAACAGGAATTCCTTCTGTTATACAAACAATAACTTGTATATTCATGTAAATAGATTCTAAAATAGCATCAGAAGCAAAAGCAGAAGGAACAAAAATTACGCTAACATTTCCTCCTGTTTGATTTACTGCTTCTTCAATAGTATTAAAAATTGGAACACCTAAATACATATGACCTCCTTTCCCTGGTGTTATTCCTCCCACTATGGAAGTACCATAATTTATCATTTGTTCAGTATGAAATAATCCTTCTTTTCCAGTTAATCCTTGTACAAGGACTTTTATGTTTTCATCTATCAAAATACTCATGATAATTAACTAATTTTTTTTATTACAAATAATTTTTCTAACTCTTTCTATATAAGATTTATTTTCTATATTTATTTTAACAAATTCTCCTATGTCGATAAAAGAAGGGACTAATAATCTAGTTCCTGTTTCTAAAACGGCTATTTTATTACTATTATTAATAGTATCTCCTTTTTTAACTGATTCTGTATGTTCCACTTTAAAAATAACTGTGGAAGGCATTTTTAAAAATAAGAAAATCTTTTCTTTTTCATTCTTCACATGAAAAAAAATCTTTACTTTCATTCCTTCTTTTAAAAACTCTATATTTGTATTTTTTATTAATTTTATTTCTATTTGTATTTGATCATAAGTTCTCTCATTCATAAAATAAAAAATATTTATTTCTTTATATAAATATCTATATGAATCAAATTCTATTTGAACTTTTTTCAATTTATGTTTTGCTGAAAAATTGTTTTCTAAAACATGACCTGTTATCAAATTTTTCAACTTTGTTCTAAAAAAAGCATATCCTTTTCCTGGTTTTACATGAAGAAAATCAATAATTTTATAGATTTCTTCATTCCATTGTATATACAAACCTTTTCTAATATTCATTGAATTAAAATTTGTCATAATTCTTAACTATTTTTGCAACAACTTCTGCTTCTACTACAAGTTTGTTGTTAACAAAACCTTTTCCTTTCATAAAAACAATTCCTCTTTTCATAGTTTCTAACAAACAAACTTGAAGAATAATTATATCTCCAGGAACTATTTTATGTTTAAATTTTACTTTATCTATTTTTAAAAAATAGGTAGAATATAATTCAGGATGATTTAATTTATTTAACACAAGGATCCCTCCAACTTGTGCAATCGCTTCTATTTGTAAGACTCCAGGCATAATTGGTTCTCTAGGAAAATGTCCTATAAAAAAAGATTCATTCATTGTTACATTTTTAATTCCTACAATACTATTTTCTGTTAAATCTATAATTTTATCTACTAAAAGAAATGGAGGTTTATGAGGTAAAATTTTCATAATATTTCTTATGTCTAAAATAGGTTTCTTTTTTAAATCAAATTCAGGAATATCATTTTTTTTAAATATTTGAATCTTATTCATTAATTCCTTTAAAAATTGCATAATGATATAATTATCTGGATTATAAAAAATGAATTTACCTTTTAATTTAGTTCCCAATAAAGTTATAAAACCTATAATATCTAAAAGAAAATGTTCAGCTATTTCATTAAATTTAAATACTTGTTGATCTTGATAAAAAAATGTATTATGCAAAAAAGAATACGTGGAATTTTCTTTCATTTTTTGAAATTTTTTTTTCAAAAAATCAACTTCTTTTTTTTGTTTTTTTTCTTTGTAAAGAAGACAAAAAATTCTTGAACTTGCAATTTTTTGAAATTGATATAAATGTTTAAAAATAGCGTTTTGTGTATATTTATAATTTAAATCTATAACGGTCATGATTTCAAGTTTACTATCAGGTAAAACTATAATTTCTCCTCCTGTTTCTTTTTTATTTTTATAAGAAATGATTTTCGTTATTGAATAATATTTTCTTATTTCGCTCTGTTCTATAATTCCTACTTTCTTAATTGCTTCTACAAAAAATTTAGAAGAACCATCCATTATAGGAATTTCAATATTATCTAATTCTATGATCACATTATCTAAATCCATACCTGTTAAAGCTGCTAAAACATGTTCAGTCGTATAAATTTTGAATCCATTTTTCTCCAAAATGATACCTTTATCTATACTTTCCTTTATGAAAAAAGAATAATGAGCTTCAATACAAGGTTTTTCTTTTATATCTGTTCTAATAAAAATAAATCCTGTATGGATTTGAGCAGGTTTAAAAGTAATAGTTACTTTTTCTTTAGTATATAAACCCAATCCTTGTAAAGAAATTTTTCCTGCAATAGTTTTTTGCTTTTCAAGCATATATTAATACTTTATTCTTTATTACTTAATAACTTAATAAATTTAAAATCATACTAGATATAAATTTTTTGAAAAAAAAATACGAGAAAAATAAAAACTTTATGTAATTTATGTTCTATGCTTGTTATTTTTTTATGTCATGAGTTTTTCAAAACGTATGATTTTCTTTTTTACAGGTTTTATCGTTGGTGTTTTGATATTACTTTTTTTTTCTTACACTTTTAAAAAAAGATTACTGAATATAAAAAAGAAAAAAATAGTAGAAAAAAAAGACGAAAAATATTTTTCTAAAAAAACAAACGGAAAAAAATATGAAAAGAACTTATCAACCATCAAATAGAAAAAAAGTAAATGTTCATGGATTCATGAAAAGAATGAATACAAAAACAGGTCGTATAATTATATATAGAAGAAGAAAAAAAGGAAGAAAAAAACTTACAGTGTCTAATTTCAAAAAATAAAATCACAAAATTTTGAAACGTTCTATATTTCCAATTTCAGGAAAACTTTCTCCCTTTTCTCCATAAAATTTTTTACCCATAACTATAGATTCCTCATAGGCAAAAAAATTGGATAAATCTCCTATGTCTACTATTTTTGTAAAAATGGAAAGATTTTTTTTTGTAAAATCAAATTTTTCAAAATTCATTAGTCCTATGTCTACTAAAAATTTATTTTTATTTTTTTGTATCTCTACCTTTCTATAAATCTTATCTAATAATATGTTTTTATTTTCTGGAATGGATAAATAAGATTCATAATTTTTCTCAATATTTTCTCTTTTATAAGAAATAAAATAAATACCCGCAAAAATAGATAATGCACTATATTTTCTAATGATTTCTTTTTTTAAATCTTTAGGATAATTTCCTGATTCAATTAAAACACAAGGATAGCCTAATTTTTGTAGCCTATCTCCAGTCGCTGTAGGATATAATTCATCAGAAAATCTACCTATTGATCCTATATCAGGTAAAATTTTATAAAGTTCTTTTACAATAAAATTTATCACTCCCATAGATTTCTTTCTACTTATAGAATAAATATTTTTTTTTATAGAAATAGAAGGAGATAAAAAAGACAAAAGAGCAGGATTAAAGTTTTTATTCCCAACATTGTAAATACTTCTTTGATCATGTAAATTAAATAATATATTAGGATTACTTTTTTTTACTTCCTGAAATAAAATTTGTATTTCTGGAGATTGTAAACGAATAGCATCTCTATTTAAGTCTACATTTATAGCGTTTCTTCTTTTAAATATTTCAGATCCATCAGGATTTAACATAGGAATAAATAAAATAGTTAAATTTTTTTTTAAAAATTTAACTAAATCACAATTTTTTTCTTTTAAAAAAAAATGAAAAATATCAAACATGGATTTTGTTCCTGTACTTTCATTTCCATGCATTTGAGACCATATCAATATTTTGATTTTTCCTATTCCCCACTTCATTTTGAAAATTTTCCTTTTTTCTATAGACCATCCTATAGGAACAATAGAGCATATATTTTTATACTTATTTATAACTTGCAATAAGTCAGAGTATCTAAAAATTTTTGAATAACCAATGCTCCTATCTTTAAAAAATTCATAATTATGAAATATAGACAAAATATCAAAAAACAACATAATAACTTTATATTACAGAAAATTCTACTGTTCATGATCAAGAACAAAATTGTTATTATCTTTCAAAAAGATAAAATAAACTTTTACTAAATTAAAAGATTTTTATAAAACGAAATCATGAAGAAAAAAAAGAAAAGATGAATTTTTAACATTTATTATGAAGAATTATTTTAAAATAAATTATATAGAATCAATTTTATTAATAGGAGCATTTACTGCTTTAAATTTTTTCAATGTAATACTTAGAAAAGTATTGATTTATATTAGTTTACCTGAAAGTATGATGTTTTCTATATCATATACTCTTCCTTTCATTTTTTTATTCATTTTTATATCTCATCAAGTTCAAAAAAAAAATATGATCATAGATTTAACCATGAAATTCTCTCCATGGTATATTTATTTTATTATCTTTTGTATGATGTTTTGTATGATCATTATCAATGAATATATTTCTTCACTAGTTCCAAAAGAAGGGCCCATATTAGGGAATCTGTACAAAGAAATTGAAGAATTTTTAAAAGAAGAAATGAAGAATCCCATTCCTTTTTTCTCTACTACAGTATTGTTAGCTCCTATATGCGAAGAAGTTCTTTTTAGAGGAATTATTTTAAATGGAATGTTAAAAAATAAAATTCATCCTATTAAAGCTATTTTATTTTCTTCATTTTTATTTGGATTAACTCATATGAATCCATGGCAATTTGTAGGAGGGATTATCATTGGAAGTTTTATAGGATTCATTTATTTTATAACTTCTTCTATAATAGATTGTATATTACTACATATTTTTAATAATGCTTTTGCTATATTCACTATGTTTTTTTTTATGAATATGAAAGATCCTATTTTATCAAAAAAGGTTAATATGAATATTGGATTAATCTTAATAATATCTTTCATGATAATAATTAGTGGCGGTATCTTTCTTTTAAGAAAGAAGAAAAAAATCTAACTATTACACATGAATTGAATTATTATATAAAAATTTATTGAAAAACCTTTCATGATGAAAAAACCTTCATTAACTATTTTGGGATGTCATTCTTCTATCCCTACAAATAGGTTTCACCCCACTGCTCAAGTGTTGGAAATAAAAGGCTTTTCTTTTCTTATTGATTGTGGAGAAGGAACTCAAGTTCAATTAAGAAAAGCAAAAATAAAATTTAATAGAATAATACACATATTCATATCTCATTTACATGGAGATCATTTTTTTGGGTTAATTGGATTGTTATCTACATTCCATTTATTGGGAAGAGAAAATTCAGTTAGTATTTACGCTCCAAAAGGATTGAAAGAAATTATAGATGTCCATTTTAAATGGTCTTACACTAAACTTAAATATTGTATAGATCATATAGAATTATCATCTAAAAAATTAGAAAAAATCATGGAAAATGACAAAATAGAAGTTTTTTCCATTCCATTAAAACATAGAATTTATGCAAATGGATTTCTTTTTAAAGAAAAACCTAGTAATAGAAAATTAAACATGGAAGAAATTAAAAAAATACCCGATATTAAAATCGTGGATTATCCTGATTTAAAATTAGGAAAAGATTTTAAAACTTATGATGGGAGAATTATTCCTAATTATAAATTAACATTTGATCCACCCAAAATATTGTCTTACGCTTTTTGTTCAGATACTTCCTTTTATTTACCTATAATTGATCATATAAAATATGTAGACTTATTGTATCATGAATCTACTTTTTTAAAAACAGAAGAAAAAAGAGCAATTAATACAGGTCATTCTACAGCAAATCAAGCCGCACACATAGCTAAAGAAGCTAAAGTAAAAAAATTATTGTTAGGACACTATTCAAACAGATTTCCTAATATTAAAGAATTTGAAAAAGAAGCAAAAAAAATATTCTTTAATGTAGAAGCATCAGAACCTCTAAAAACGTATTATCTATAATAAATCATGTTATTGATTCTTTTTAAAGAAAAAAAAGATATGATCAATCCTATTATTATAATAATACATATAACCATATAAGAATCTTCTATTGTTATTTTAATGGGAAAAGGGATTATTTTTGCTATTTTAAATATTTTATATTTTTCTTGTATAAAAGAAATAATATAAGATATAAACAAGCCACTTAAACAACCAAAAATAGTAATGATTAATCCCATATAAAAAAATATCATTTTAATTCTATATAAAGAAAAACCTATACTCCATAATGTAAAAAGTTCCTTAATTTTATCTAATTGTAAAATGAAAATAGCACTAAATAAATTAAATCCAGTGATTAGTGTTATTAATGTAAATAAAAAATAAATAAATATTTTTTCTGTATTTATAACTTTATGTAAAATTATTTCTTTTTCTGTACGTGTAATGATTTTAAATTTTGGTCCTAATTTTTTTATTAAAATATTTTTCAAATTATGGATATCGGCTTTATCATGAATTTTAATTTCCAATGTATGGAAAACTTTTTTTTTTATTGTATTCTGAAGTTCATGTAGATTACAAAATAAATATTTTTTATCCATTTTAGGACTGAAATGAAAGACTCCTTTGATAAAAACTTTTTTTTTCATAAGAAATGAATCAAAAGCATTTTTTTGATAATCTAAAATAAGGATTTGTAAAGGATTATTTTTTATAGAGGAGAATAACATTGGAAAATATGAAATCATAGAAGACCACCCTACATATATAGATAAAAAATCAGATTTATTATTTTTTAAATTTATTTTTTTGAATTTATTCATTACTTTTTCATATTCCATATCTACTCCTTTTAAAGTAATAAAATATTCATGATTATTATAATACAGAAAAACTTGTTTTTCCATAATTTTAGAACAAGCTAAAATTCCTTGTATAGATTTTATTTTTTTTGTTAAAATATTATCATCAATAAAAAAATCTTTTTCATTTAAACAGGAAATTGTAATATCAGAATAATGAATTTGATAAAATTTTTTATTTAAGTACTCTAATCCAGAAAAAACAAATAAAATTGTAGACAAAGAAAATGTAGATACTCCAATTGATAAAATTGATAAAAAAACAATAATATTAACGATGTTTATTTTTTTTTTAGAAAAAAAATAACGTATAGATATATAAAAAGAAGTTGTCAAAAACTAAATTATTTGTATAGCTGGAAAAAAATCCAATTTTGGAATTTTTTTTACACGATATCTTAATCTCTTAGAAAGCAACTTTCTATAAAATCTAGATTTAGAACGGATAGATTTCAATATATTTTTATCTAAAAAAGGATAAATACTAATATATACTTTTATTAAATTCATATCAGGAGTAATACATATCTTCATCAAAGTCACTAAAAATTTATTTTCACTTTGACTATAAAAAATTTCCTCATTAAGTATTTCTGCTATTTCCATAAAAAATATTGAAGATAATTTCTCATTTCTAATCAAACTCATTTCTTTCATCATAATTTAAAAATATAAAATGAAAAAAAAATTTGTAACAGGAAAAATAATGTTGTAAAATTGCACAGTTTACGTTTTTATTTGGGTCCCATAGCTCAATTGGTTAGAGCACCTGACTCATAATCAGGGGGTCGCTGGTTCAAATCCAGCTGGGACCATTTATTTTTTTTTGTAACCGGAGTGGGATTTGAACCCACAACTTACAGTTTAGGAAACTGTCGTTCTATCCTGATTGAACTATCCAGTTTTCGTATTATTTACAGAAACAATTGATTTATTTTTTTTTCCCTTTTTAAAAGAAACATAGCCATTTTTTATAGCGTATAAAGTATGATCTTTTCCTATTCCTACATTTCTTCCAGGATGATGTTTCGTTCCTCGCTGACGAACTATGATATTCCCAGAATTTACGTATTGGTCCCCATATATTTTAATACCTAATCTTCTTCCTATTGAATCTCTTCCATTTCTAGAACTTCCAGAACCTTTTTTATGAGCCATATTATTTTTTTTCTTGTTTTTTTTCTAAAAAAGATATTATTTTGATTTTTGAAAATAAAGGTCTAAATCCATTTTTTACCTGATATCCTTTTCTTCTTTTTTTCTTAAAAATAATAATCTTTTTTCCTTTTACATGTTGTAAAACTTCTATTTTTACGTTTATTTCTTCTAAAAAAGGATTTCCTAAAAAAAGTTCTCCTTCTTTATGAAACAAAAAAACTTGATCCAATAATATTATTTCTCCCACATTTGAAGAAACATGAGGAACATAAATATATTGATTTTCAATAAGTTTAAATTGTTTATTTTTTATATTAGCAATAGCATATGTCATAATAATCTTAATTCTTTAACAATATTTTTTTTGCCTTTAAAATACATTCAAATAAGTAATCTATTTCTTTAAAAGTATTATATACAGAAAAACTAATACGAATCATTCCTGACACTTTAAAAAAATTCATAAGAGGTTGTGCACATAAATGTCCAGTTCTAACCGCAATTCCTAAACGATCTAAAACACTACCTACATCAAAACAATGTAACTCATCTAAGTTAAAAGAAATAATACTAGATTTTTTAGATAAATCACTGATGTTTCCATATAATTGAATTCCATCTATAGAACTTAAACGTTGAATTGCGTATTTCAAAAGTTTTTTTTTATAAGATTGAATATTTGATATACCTATTTTTTTTACGAAATCTATAGCAGATCCCCATACAATAATTCCTTCTATATTTGGAGTACCTGCTTCAAATTTAAACGGTAAATCTGAATAAGTTGTATTATCAAAACTTACATTTTTAATCATTTCTCCTCCAAATTGATAAGGATTTAACTTTTCTAATATTTTTTTTTTTCCATATAATATACCAATGCCAGTAGGTCCATACATTTTATGAGCAGAAAAAACATAAAAATCAACATTTAATTTTTGAACGTTCAAATCTAAGTTTGAAGGAACTTGAGCTCCATCAATTAGAACTAAAGACCCATATTCATGAGCTTTTTCAATAATATATTTAACAGGATTAATAATACCTAAAACATTAGATATATGACTAATAGATACTATTTTTGTTCTTTTTGAAATTAAAGATTCAAAGTCTTGTAATTTTAAAAAACCATTTTTATAAATGGATATTATTTTTAAAATAGCTCCTTTTTTTTTACAAAGAATCTGCCATGGAACAATGTTTGAATGATGTTCAATACAAGAAATAATAATTTCATCTCCTTTTTTTATAAAATCGTCCATACTAGAAACGACCAAATTAATCGATTCTGTAGTTCCTTTCGTAAATATAATTTCATAAGAATGTCTTGCATGAATAAACTCTTGAATTTTTTTTCTGACATTTTCTACATATAGAGTCGCTTTATTACTAAGATAATGAACCCCTCTATGAACATTAGAATTTATGGTATAGTAATAGTTCTGGGAAGCTTGAATAACCTGTAAAGGTTTTTGAGTTGTAGCCGCATTATCTACGTAAACTAAAGGATTAGAATATATTTTTTCTTTTAAAATAGGAAATTGATTTCTTATTTCCTGTATTTCTTTTTCTGAAAACATATATTTTATAAATGTTTATTTAATTTTTCCCTGATTTTTTTATGTATAAATTTTTTCAATTCAAAAATATGAATTGGAACTAACATTTCCTCTAAAAAAGAAAATAACAATAACATTTTAGCTTTTTTTTCAGAAATTCCTCTTGATTGAAGATAAAATAATTCAGATTCTTGAATATTACCTACGGTACAACCATGTGAACATTTTACATATTCAGAATATATTTTTAATTGAGGTTTGGTATATATACATGCTTCGTTAGAAAGAATAATATTATGATTTTTTTGAAAAGCATTTATTTCTTTTATAAATTCATTAACTATTATTTTTCCATTAAAAATTCCCTTAGATTTTTCACATAAAATATTTTTGTACAATTGAAAACTATAAGAATCTGAACATAAATGATCTATCAAAGTATGATGATCCACTAATTGTTTTCCTGATAAAATAGAAATTCCATATAAATAAGAATAAGTTTTTTTTCCATTAGAATAAAAATTCAAATTATTTCTTATAAAATTTCCTTGAAGAGAAAAAGTATAAACGGTACATTTACTATTATTTTTTTGTTTTAAAAATGTATTATCTATTATAGAAGTTTCTACTAAATCATTTTGTATTTTATAGTAATCAATTACACTACAATCCATAGCATAAATTTCGCTAACAGAATTAATAAAAGCGAAATGTTTCCTTAAACACTTATAATGTTCTATAATTTTAACAGAAGAATGTTCTCCTATCACAATCAAATTTCTGTTATTTAACATAATTTTAGATTCAATACCTGTAGAAATATGCAATATTTCTATAGGATTTTCTAAAATAACATTATTAGGAATATAAATATATGCTCCATCTTTTGAGAAAATTGTATTTAACGTATAAAATGCATCATATTTACATGACAATTTTCCATAAAAATTTCTAATTTCATTATCTTTTAGTGATGCTATATTTGATAAAATAATATTTTCTGCATGAACATAAGAAAGATCAGGATTATATTTTCCATCTATAAAAATTAAAATCAAAGATTTTTCTTTTTTAAGAAAAGTTAATTCTTCTACTTTTTCACGTTCTATACTTTCTATTTTTACATTATTGTAAATAAGATCATAATCTTGGTTAATAATTGATTCAATGTCCGTATTTTTCCATTCTTCGTTTATGGAATAAGGAAATCCTTTTTTATGGAAAAAGTCAGTATGTTGCTGTTGCAAAAAAGATATGTAAGAGTTTTCTTTTTTTTTAAAATTATTAATCAATAAAGTTATTTTTTCTTTTAATTGCATTTATAAATAATTCTTTTACACTTTATTTTTTCACTATCCAATCATATCCTTTTTGTTCTAATTTTTCAGCTAATTTTTGATTTCCTGATTGAACAATTTTTCCATTGTATAGAACATGTATAATATAGTCTGAAAAAATATGATCTAATAATCTTTTATAATGAGTAATAATTAAAACAGAATTTTTATCATTTCTAAAAGCATTAATTCCTTTAGCTACTATACGTAAAGCATCTATATCTAACCCTGAATCAACTTCATCTAAAATAGATAATAAAGGATTCAACATCATCATTTGAAATATTTCATTACGTTTTTTTTCTCCTCCCGAAAACCCTTCGTTCAAAGAACGATAAAAAAAATTTTTTTCAATGTTTAATAAAGAAGACTTTTCTTTTATTTTAAATAAAATATCTTTAGCCGACATTTTTTTTACATTTCTTGCTTCAAGAATAGAATTAACCGCTGTTTTAATAAAATTAACAATGGAAACTCCTGGTATTTCTATTGGATGTTGAAAAGAAAGAAAAATACCTAAATGAGCTCTTTCTTCTGGTGAAAAATTTTTTAAATTTTTATTCATAAAATAAATATTCCCTTCAGTTATTTTATACTCTTTTTTTCCTGCTATTATAGAAGCAAGAGTACTTTTTCCAGAACCATTAGGTCCCATAATAACATGACTTTCTCCTGCATTTATTTTTAAATTAATTCCTTTAAGAACCTTTTTGTTTTCTATAGAAGCATGTAAGTTTTCTATATATAACATAATTTTTATTATTATCCTTATCCATCCATATACAATTAATCTTAACCTACAGATCCTTCCAAAGAAATTTCCAAAAGTTTTTGAGCTTCTACTGCAAATTCCATGGGAAGTTTTTTCAAAACTTCATTGCTAAAACCATGTACAATTATAGAAATGGCTTTTTCTACATTTATTCCTCTTTGATTACAGTAAAAAATTTGATCCTCTCCAATTTTTGAAGTAGTCGCCTCATGTTCGACTTTAGAAGTCGAATTATATACATGAATATATGGAAATGTGTGTGCCCCACATTGATTACCAATTAATAAAGAATCACATTGAGAAAAATTTCGAGAACAAATTGCTTGAGGAACTATTTTCACCAATCCTCTATAGTTATTTTGAGCTTTTCCAGCGGATATCCCTTTTGATATAATAATACTTTTAGTATGTTTTCCTATATGTATCATTTTAGTTCCCGTATCTGCTTGTTGATAATCTTTAGTTAAAGCTAAAGAATAAAAATTTCCCATGGAAAAATCTCCTTTAAGAATACAAGATGGATATTTCCAGGTAATTGAAGAACCAGTTTCCACTTGGATCCAAGATATTTTTGCTTCTTTTTCACATAATCCACGTTTTGTTACAAAATTAAAAATTCCACCTTCTCCTCTTTGATTTCCAGGAAACCAATTTTGAACAGTAGAATATTTAATTTCAGCTTTTTCCAAGGCTATAATTTCTACTACAGCTGCGTGTAATTGATTTTCTTTTCTTTGTGGAGCCGTGCATCCTTCCAAATAACTGACATAGGAATCTTGATCTGCAATAATTAAGGTCCTTTCAAATTGACCCGTTTGATTTTCATTAATACGAAAATATGTGGATAATTCCATGGGACAACGGACTCCCTTTGGGATATAACAGAAAGAACCATCTGAAAATACAGCTGAGTTCAGAGCCGCATAAAAATTATCTTTTTTTGAAACAACTGAACCTAAATATTTTTTTACAATATCTGGATATTTTTTTAAAGCTTCATTAATAGAACAAAATATAATCCCTTTATCTTTCAATTTTTTCTGAAACGTAGTTACTAAAGAAACGGAATCTAATACGATATCTGTTGCAACACCTGAAAGAATTTTCCTTTCTTCTATAGGGACTCCTAATTTATTGAACGTATTTATTAATTCTGGATCTATTTTTTCGAAATTATTTAAATCTATTTTTTTTTTGGGAGCAGAATAATAACTTATATTTTGAAAATCTGGAACCTGGTATTTTATATTAGCCCATTTAGGAGGGGTCATTTTTTTCCATATGTTATAAGATTCTAATCTCCAGTCCAACATCCATCCAGGTTCCTTTTTTTCTTCTGTTATTTTACGAATAACGTCTTCATTTAATCCCACTGGGATTTTATATGATTCTATTGGAGTATAAAATCCGTACTTGTATTCAGATTTTGTAAAATTTTTCAGTATTTTATTACTTTTTTTCATTTATGATGAAAAACTTTTTCCACATCCACAAGTATGTTTTGCTTTAGGATTATTAAAATAAAACCCTTTTCCATCTAATCCATCTGAATATTCTAATGTAGTTCCTTCCAAATAAGGAATACTATTTTGATTAACAAGTATTTTCATTTCTTTATGTTTAAAAAGTTGATCTCCTTTTTGTTTTTCTTTATCAAAAGTTAATTCATAAGACATACCTGAACACCCTCCATGTTTCACTCCCAATCTAACGAAAGAAACATCATGAGAAAGGCCTTCTTTTTTCATAATAGAAATTAATTTATTTTTAGCTTTTTCAGATATAAAAACCATAACGTTTATAATTTTGTAATCATACAAAGACAAGATAAAGATAATTTTTTTTTACATGATTAATTTTTAAATTTTAAAAGTAATTTTTGTTATTCCTTTTTTTATTCCCCATTTACTAACCATTCCTGCATTAATTTCTAAAATATATTTTATTGTATTTGAAGGTAAGTTTATAGTCTCTATATCTTTCATAGGACTTACATTTTGATTCACGAAAACTATAGTATCAAATTGATTTATATACACAATATCTAAAGGAATCCGTACATCTCTCATATCTATTTGTTTATACTCCTCTTGATTTTTCAATAAAAATAACATGCCTTTATTTTCTTTCAAAGAAGACCTATATTTTAATCCATTTATTTTTTCTGTATCTCTATACGCTAATTCAACATCTATTTTTTTTATGATATGATTGTTATTTTTCATATATAGTTCTCCATCTTTAATAAACTCTATTTCCAACATATTTCCAATATCTAAAAACATATCAGAATCGTAACAAATTTTTTCAGAAGATTTTATAAAAAAACATATTACTATTACCATAAAATAAAAAAAAATATTTATTTTTCTTATTTTCATATTCATAATGAAAAAAAATACTTTTTAATTCTTGATAAATTAAGAAGAAAAAATCCAAAAAGAATGAAAGGAAGACTGAGCCATTGTCCTGTATTAAGAGATAAAAAGTTAATAAATTCTTCTCCTTGTGGTTCTTTTATAAATTCTAGTAAAAAACGAACAGACCAAAGTATAATAAAAAAAATTCCGGATAAAAATCCATCATAATTTTTACCTATTCTATACAAATACCAAAGAAATAAAAAAATTATTAGATAACTAATAGATTCATAAATTTGTGCAGGATGTCTGGGAATTATTTCTCCATATTCTGTATCCATTTGCAAAAATTTTACCGCCCAAGGTAATTTTTCATTACATGGTTTTCCTACTATTTCAGAATTAAAAAAATTTCCTATTCTAATAAAAACAGCAGATATTGATACAGGAAGACATAATCTATCACATAGCCAAATAAAAGATTTTTCATTTAGGATTGTTTTACTATAAAAAAAACTAGATAAAATAATTCCTATAGTGGCACCATGGCTAGATAAACCTCTATAACCAATAAATTCATAACCTTTTATAAATCCTAATAAAAAATTATGGTTATTTTCTTTAATAGGGAGGAAAGCTTCAATCCAATGATCTGAAAAATATGATAAATCATAAAATAAAACTTGACCTAATCTTGCACCCAAAAGAGTTCCAAAAAAAGTATATATAAATAAAGGATCCAAATATTTTTTATGTATATTATCATTTTGATAAATATATTTCATAATATACCATCCAAATGAAAAAGAAATCACAAACATTAGACTATAAATATGGATAAAAAACCCTTTCCACAAACTAAATTTGTGAACGGGATCCCAGTTAATATATCCTAATATTTTCATAGCAAATATTATTTTATTTTGTTCCATCATAGCCATATGGGCCCCAAGGATTACATTTAATGATTCTTATTATACTTATGAAGATAGCTTTAAAAAAATGAAATTTTTTTAAAGCTAAAATCATGTAATTTGAACAAGTTGGTACATATCTGCAATTATTTCCTATCCATGGAGAGATCCCTATTTGATATAATCTAATAATTTTTATAAAAAAAGTTCTTATGATTTTCATTATGATATCTATTGGTTTTTAATGAAATTTAAGGAAGAACCTGCTTTAAACCATTGAAGTTGTTTTTCATTATAAGAATGATGAACTATAATTTTTTCTTTATATCCATTTTTATGGATTAACTCTACTTCAATATTTTTATTGTTAGAACATATATTTTTTATATAAAAATGAAACACATCTTCTTCTTGAATTTTGTTATAGTCATCAGAATTTAAAAAAGTTAAAGCTAAAATTCCTTGTTTTTTCAAATTAGTTTCATGAATTCTGGAGAAAGATTTCACAAGAACTACACGTACTCCTAAAAAACGAGGTTCCATCGCCGCATGTTCTCTTGAAGATCCTTCTCCATAATTGTCTTCTCCTACAATCAAGGTTTGTATATTTCTATATTTATAGAATTTAGCAACATCATAAACAGTTTCATAACTGTTTTTTATAACATTTTTTATTTTATTTTTTTCATGATTGAAAGCGTTTATGGCTCCCATTAATAAATTTTCGGAAATCTTCTCAAGATGACCTCTATATTTTAACCATGGGCCAGCCATTGAAATATGATCTGTCGTACATTTTCCTTTAATTTTAATTAAAAGTTTGATATTAAGAAAATGATTTCCATTCCATGCTAAAAATGGAGATAAAATCTGTAACCTTTTAGAATTTTTTTCTATCACCACAGATAAATTTTTTCTATTTTTTTTTTTTGAAAAAATTTCATATCCTAATTCTTCTATATTAAAATTCTTTTCAATAATTTCTATTGATTTAGGTTCTTCAAATCTTACATACTCCCCTATTTCATTTTTTAACATATCTGTTCTAGGATCAAATGTTAAATCTCCAGAAAAAATTAAAGCAGTTACAATTTCTGGAGAAGCTATAAAAGCATGTGTTTTTGGATTTCCATCATTTCGAGACGCAAAATTTCTATTAAAAGTATGAATAATTGTATTTTTAACATTTTTTTGATTTCCTTTTCTAACCCATTGTCCAATACAAGGACCACAAGCATTAGAAAATATTTTGGCTCCAATATTTTTTAAAATAGATAAAAATCCTTTCTCTTTCATAAGAGAATAAACTTTTTTTGAACCCGGAGATACCATATATTCTGAATAAGTTTTCAATTTTTTCTTTTTTGCTTGCTGAATGATTGATATGACTTTTGAAAAGTCTTCATAAGAAGAATTTGTGCATGAACCGATTAATCCTACTTCAATTTTGGTAGGCCAATGATTTTTAGCTGCTTCCTTTTTCATTTTAGAAATAGGAGTTGCTATATCTGGAGTGAAAGGACCATTTATATGTGGTTCTAAAACATTTAAATCTATTTTTATTACCTTATCATAATAATTATATGGGTTTTGATAAACTTCTGGATCTGCTTTTAAAAAATATTTTATTTTTTCTGACATTATAGAGATCTGATCTCTACCGTTTTTATTCAAAAAATCTCTCATACTAGCATCATAAGGAAATAAAGATGCGGTAGCTCCGATTTCTGCTCCCATATTACATATAGTCGCTTTTCCAACACAAGAAATGCTATCAATTCCTTTTCCAAAATATTCAATAATATGATTTGTAGCTCCTGAAACTCCAATCATTCCAGATAATTTTAATATCACATCTTTAGGAGAAGTCCATCCATTAATTTTTCCGATCAAATGAACTCCAATTATTTTAGGAAATTTCAATTCTAAAAGCGATCCAGACATCACTTCTGCAGCATCAGACCCTCCAACTCCTATTGCCAGCATACCTAATCCTCCTGCATTAGGAGTATGAGAATCCGTTCCTATAATCATACCTCCAGGAAATGCATAATTTTCTAAAACGACCTGATGAATGATTCCTGATCCAGGTCCCCAAAAATCTATTCCATATTTATGAGATGCAGATCTCAAAAAATCGTAGATTTCTTTATTTTTTTCTATAGCATTTTTTAAATCTAAATCTGATCCATATTTAGCAGATATGAGATGATCACAATGAATAGAAGTAGGAATACATGTTTCATACTTTTGGGTTTGCATAAATTGAAGTAATGTCATTTGAGCTGTAGCATCTTGCATTACAATACGATCTGGTAAAAAATCCATATAATATTTATCTCTAAATCTTCTAATACATTTCAAATTGTCTTTTATACTTTTTTCACATAAATGAGAATACAATATTTTTTCCGAATAAGTCATAGGATGATCTATGACATTTCGAATTTTTTCAATTCTATATAAAAAATTTGTATAAAAATATCGAATTATATCAAGATCAAAAACCATAAATTTTTATTTTAAAATATACATATATAAATTACGTTTTGTTTAAAAAAACACTTATTTTTTTATAAAATTCAGTAGGATTATCGACATGAATCCAATGATCAGATTTTTTAACAGTACAAATTTTAGATTTCGGAAATAATTTTTCTATATAATTATAATCTTTATAAAGAATATAATTTGAATATTCTCCTCGCAAAAATAGTGTAGGACCATGGTATAACCCATTTTTTATATCTTGATAAATTAAAGAATCATAATTTTTTTCAATGTTTGATAAAGAAAAAGAAAAACATAATTTCCCATTTTTTTGTCTTTTGGTACATTTAGAAAAAAATGATCTGATTTTTATATCAGAGATCCATGTTTTTAAAAAACCGTCTAGATCTTTCCTAGTATTAATAATATTAAAATCTATCTTTTTCAAAAAATGTATTAATTTTTTTTGATTTCTATTAGTAATATTATTAGCTTTAGGACTAATATCCACAATTATCAATTTTTTTGGAATCATAGGGTATTTTATAGAAAACTTCATAACAGCTCTTCCTCCCATAGAATGTCCTAATAGTATAGGATGATCTAATTCATAATAAGAGATATATTCTAATATATCTTTTGATATAATATCATAATTCATTTTTTCTGAAAAAAAACTATTCCCATGATTTCTAATATCTAATAAATGAATTTGATAAAATTTATAAAATTCTTTAGCAAAAGAAGTCCAATTTTCTCCGTTTCCAAATAAACCATGAAGAACCAAAATAGGATAACCAGATCCGTAAATCTTAGAATATAGTATCATTTTGTTTATTCTTTATAATTTTTTTCAAATAACTTTGTATTGTATTTTCTAATCCCATGTATATAGATTCATGAATTAAAGCATGTCCAATTGACACCTCTGATATATTTGGTATTTTTTCAATTAAAAAAGAAATATTATCTAGATTTAAATCATGTCCTGCATTAATAAACATATGGTGAGCTACAATAGCTTTCGCTGTATTAATATAAGGATCAATGCAATTCCATTTTTTATTAGCATATCCTGTAGCAAAATATCCAGTATATAACTCTATTCTATCTGATCCTGTTTTAGCTGCATATGAAACTAATTCCGGTTTTGGATCTAAAAAAATAGAAGTACGAATTCCACAATTTTTTAATTTTTTAATTTTATTTGTTAAAAAATCTTGATATAAAAAAGTGTTCCATCCAGAATTAGATGTTATAGCTTCATAAGGATCAGGAACTAAAGTCACTTGTGCTGGTTTCACATCCAATACTAATTTCATAAATTTTTCAGTAGGATTTCCTTCTACGTTTAATTCTGTAGAAATTACAGAACTGATATCATAAACATCTTTATATGTAATATGTCTTTCATCAGGACGTGGATGTACAGTAATTCCATGACTACCAAAACTTTGAACATCTATTGCTACCTGCAAAACATTGGGAATATTCCCTCCTCTTGCATTTCTTAATGTTGCTATTTTATTTAAATTCACACTTAATTTTACCATTTTTTTAAAATTTCTTTTTTAGTCACTTGTGTTACTTCTAAATCAAATTCTTTGGCCGCTGTTAATAAATGATCGAAAACGCTCGCTTGTATCTTTTCATATTTAATGGATTCAGAAGTATTTGTGAAACAATATAATTCTATTGGTAAACCATAAGGAGTCGGCTCTAAATGTCTAACCATTAAAGTTTCTGATTGTGATATTTTTGGATGTCGAGACAAATATTCCAACGCATACTGACGAAAAAGACCAATATTTGTTAATCTTCTTCCATTAATATTTACACTTATGTCAATATTTTTTTCTTTATTAAAAATATCTATTTCTTTTTGTTTTTTTTGTATATAATTGTTTATTAAATAAACATGTTGAAATTTCTTTAAACTATCTGAATTATAAAAATGGAAAGATTGAATATTGAACAAGATAGATCTTTTGATTCTACGTATATTTTTTTGACGCATAAATTCAAAATTAGTAACAGCTGTAGAAATTAAATCATAAGTAGGAACACTAGTAATAGTTTTATCAAAATTTTCTATTTTTGCTGAAGTTAAATTGATTTCAGTAACCGTTCCTTCTATATTATATTTAGGAATTCTAATCCAATCTCCTACTTTTATCATTTTTGTGGAAGCCATTTGTACTCCTGAAACAAATCCTAATATTGTATCTCTAAATACTAATATCACAAATGCAGTTATTGCTCCTAAACTGGTTAAAACAGTAATAAGATCATTTTTTGTTATAATCGCAATAATAACTAAAAAACAGAATATGATAGATATAATTTTCAGTAACTGTGAAAAAGAACGGACTGCTATAGTTTGATGATTGTTTTCACTTGTAGCAATTCTCATAATAGAGTTCACTACTCGAATTAAAAATTGTAAAACAATTAAAACAAATAATATATCAAATATTTTTTCTAAATAAATGATAATAGTATGATAGCTTTTAAAAAATGGTTCAATTAATATTAACCCAATAGATAATGGAAAAAAATGTGCTAAACTATCAAACACTTTATTTTCATATAAAATATTATCCCATATAAAATGAGTAGAACTAACGATTCTCCTGCCTATAAAACGAACACCTCTATTAAAAATGAATTCTAGAATTATTAAAAATATAGTAAAAAATAACATTTTACCAATTATAATAATAGTTATAGTCCCCCATTTTTTAAGGTCCATATTATGTACGGAATCATAAATTCCTTGAATTTGAAAAATAATTATTATTATTTTTTCAATAAAAACTTTACAACACATAAAACAAAATTCTTTCTACTATGAAAATGGAATAATTAACTGTATTTTGAGTTATTTTTAATAAATAATTTTTTAGATTTTTATATGTTTTGTAGATTGAATAAAATAATATATTGAGTTTCTTTTTGAAAGATAAAAATTTTAACTCAATTTTTAAATTTTAAATTT